>JAKITV010000040.1 GCA_021647885.1 Flavobacteriaceae bacterium
TATGATCCATTGGGTTTATACGCGAAGGTTACAGTGGGAAAACCTCGGTTAACTAACGTTGGAAAGGGAAATGGTTATTTCGGTTCTAGCTATCGGATTGTAACACCGGTTGAGATCGCAGTAACAGTCATGTTCAAGAATGAATCTGGCTTAAGGGATGGAGTTGCATCGTCTGCGGCAAAAAATTTCGAAAAAGGAATCGAGGATAAGTGGTCGGGCACCTTCGGAAAATATGAAGTGAAGACAGAGGTTACAGTACTCAAAACAGATGAAAAGGCAAAACCATGATTAATGTCCAAATCATACCGATACTGCGTGATAATTACACCTATCTTATACGCAGTGAAAATGGCCTGACCGCGATTATCGATCCAGGTGAAGCAAATCCTGTAATTGATGTTCTTGAAGCACAAGGCCTAACGCTCGATTATATCTTAAATACACACCATCACGGCGATCACACCGATGGTAATACTGCGTTAAAGGGAAAATATAACGCGCAAATCGTCGCCCCCGCAAAAGAAGCACGCGCAATCAAAGACGTTGATATTGCCCTGCATGAGGGTGATAGATTTGAATTTGGTGATGACAGCGCGCACATCATTGAAACGCCAGGTCATACGGCGGGCGGTATATGTTTTTACTTTAAGCAAAGCGGGATCGTTTTCACAGGCGATACTTTATTTTCACTAGGCTGCGGACGTTTATTTGAAGGAACAGCGCAAGACATGTTTGCCTCGTTTCAAAAACTACGCGCCCTGCCCGATGATACAAAAGTATATTGCGGACATGAATATACGCGCGGTAATGCCGGATTCTGTCTCTCTCAAGACAGAGAAAACCCAGCCCTAAAAGCGCGTATAGAACAAGTTAAAGACCTAAGGGCGAATAACCAGCCCACATTACCAACGACAATTGAGCTTGAAAAAGAAACAAATATCTTTATGAAAGCAAAAAGCGCAGAAGAATTTTCCGCGCTTCGCCAAAAGAAAGATAGTTTTTAAAATTAAGTTTTATCGCCGCCCTGACGATCTGATGGCTTTCGAGAGCCACTTCTTCTTTTAATTGTCTTTAACTGAACTGCAGGCTTTTGCACCTCATCGCCTCCATCTAAAATAGATGAGCCAGGCTCCCCCTTTGAATTTGAACGATGCGAGGGAATAGGCAATGGCTTTGATGTTACCGAATCACGCTCACTAATTGCGAGTTCAATTTCCAAACGAGAGGACACTTTGCGAAGTTCATGAATACTTGAATGAAGCTCACCCTTTGCTTTTGGATCTTTCTTTTGACTAACCCACGCCGCATAAGCCTTCAAACAATTTTGTGATGTTTCTTCCAGCCGTGCTTGAATGTCTTCCATTAAAGTATTCCTTTAAAAAATAATTATATTAAGTCAGACAGAGTATCTATTTCAATTTGATTGCGCAAGTCTTATGACGCACCAAAAATATTATTGATCTGCTGCGTCACACGAATAAATGTAGTGCGCTTAGACAGCTCCTTCAATTGTGTTGCTCCAACATAGGTACAGGCCGAGCGCACCCCACCCGTAATATCTTGCAACGTACCAGACACATCCCCACGATAAGGAATTTTTACAGTTTTACCTTCACTGGCGCGATATTCAGCAACACCGCCTTTATGTTTTTTCATGGCAACATCGCTACTCATTCCATAGAAAGCAACGTACTTTTCACCATCTTCTTCAATGATGCTCTGCTCGGCTTGATCATGACCGGCAAGCATACCGCCGAGCATGATAAAATCCGCGCCCGCGCCAAACGCCTTGGCAATATCACCCGGAACAGTGCAGCCGCCATCCGCGCAAATTAAGCCACCAAGCCCATGCGACGCGTCCGCACATTCTATAACCGCAGATAGCTGCGGATAACCAACACCGGTCATCTTGCGTGTTGTGCAAACACTTCCGGGTCCAATCCCGACTTTTACAACATCAACACCTGATAATACAAGCTCTTCAACCATTTCACCAGTGACAACATTACCTGCCATGATGGTTGTTTTGGGTAACATTTCACGGATACGCTTTACAAAATCTATAAAATGTTCGCTATAACCATTAGCAACGTCAATACAAATAAATTTAATGGTTGGGTTTGAGTTTATTATAGATGCTAATTTTTCAATATCATTGGGTTTTATTCCTGTACTTATTGCAATATAATCTCCAATACTTTTTGAAGTATTTGACATGAACATATTCCAATCTGCAATAGAGTAGTGTTTGTGTACTGCAGTAATAAGTTTGTTTTTAGCCAGAGCTGTAGCCATTTCGAAAGTGCCTACAGTATCCATATTTGCAGCTATAATTGGAATCCCTTGCCAATTGTTATTTGCGTGTAAAAATTTGAATTCTCTTTGTAGTGAAACTTGAGATCTGCTCTTTAAAGTTGAACGTTTAGGGCGAATCATAACATCTTTGAAGCCTAGTTTTAGGTCACTTTCTATTCGCATTATTCTTGATGTATTTGGTTACATTCAAAGTTATAACTTTTGAAATTTACAGCGAGTATTTTTCAAAAATAATTTATTAACAAAATGAGGAGTCGATCTTTACTTTACAGCAATCATGCTAATCTCTACATTAACATACTTTGGCAGGTTGGCAACTTCTACAGTTTCACGAGCTGGTGCATTTGCATCATCAAAATAGTTACTATATACTTCATTTATTTGTGAGAAGTTATTCATATCACTTATGAAAATTGAAGTCTTCACGACATTATCAAAAGTCATGTTTGCAGCTTCAAGAACAGCTTTCATATTTTCCATGACTTGGGTAGTTTCAGATTTAATATTGTCTAAAACCAATTCGCCAGTTTCAGGATGCAATGCAATTTGACCTGAAGTGTAAAGGGTATTTCCGCTTAATATTGCCTGATTATAAGAGCCAATTGGAGCAGGAGCTTTTGTTGTGGTTATTATTTTTTTCATCTTATTTTATAAATTTTTAAATTCTAAAGCTGTCTATCTCTCACTTTACGTTTTTCGTATTTAAGATCTTTAAGTATGCTGGATCTTATACCTATAAAGAAATTCCATGAACTACGTGAGCTAAAGGGAACCCAAGAAAAATTCATACGCCAACTTAATAAATCTCTCTCAAAACGTAATTGTGTATAGGTAACGCCTTTGCTTTTTAAATCGTAACCCGAAGATGCTCCAATACTCCACCTTGGTGATATATCTACATCTCCCGAAAACATTAAAGAATGCGATGAAATCTCATTTTGTCGTCGTGTATTACTATAATTTACTGCATAGGCAATTCGCAAACTCCAAGGCATTTTATAAGAATATAATGCACCAGGTTCTTCTTCTTTGGAGTTATCTTTATCAGAACTCAGTCTTTGATCTGCAAAATCTTCTGGTCTTCCAAAGAGGTCGTCGTCACGACCACCACTTCTTAAAGACTCTTCGTTTGCAGCTTGGTTTTCATTTTTAGACGTATCAAAATCTTTGCTGGATAAGGTATAGTTCATGGTTAGATTGGCACTGGTTAGTCTAAAAAGGCTTCCGCCATTATCTATATTAAATGTATTGATTTTATTATTGTTATTATCTAATGCATAAGGATCTAGAGTTGCACCAAAGTTTATGCTTACTTTATTATCAAAAAGTTGAGTGCCTCCTGTCATTCTAACAGGACTAAATTTTAAAGAATCTCCAGCAATGTTGTAAGAAGTAGAAAAGTTTAAATTGTTAAGTAGCTTAATTTTTTTAGCTTCAGTAGCTGTACTATCTTTATCTCTTACTTTTGCTTCAAAGTTATTACCTAAAGAGAAGCCTATAGAACTTGAAAAATTATTGCCAGGTGCTCCAAAAATGGATTCTTCAAAACGTGTAAAATCTACTTCCTCTATTAATGTGCCATCTGCATCAACTACTTCATAAGTATCATAATATTTACTAAAAGCTGGAGAAATATTATAACTAATAGAAGGACGCATAACATGCCTAAATGCTTGAATTTTTTTATCTTCTCCAAAATCGAACATTCCATAAATGGTTGTTCCCAAACTGGCACTGAAATTATAGGTTCTAAAAGCATCAAACTTATTATTTTCGGTTGTAACTACTTCTAATAAACCTGAGTCGAACGTTTTATTAATAGTATTTAATGTCCAGGTTTCTTGAAAATTAGCACTCGTACTAACACTTAAATATTTAAATACCTTAAAGTTTGTACTTAACGGAATACTATGTTGCATCCCAACTTTGGCATCTTCAAACATTTCCTTTTTAAAAAATAAGGAATCTGTGGTTTGAATCCTGTTTTCGCCACGAACATTATATTGTAAGTTTATATTTTGAAAGAAACCTTTTTTACTTCCAACTTTAGGTGCAAAAGGAAAAACACGATCTACACTGGCTTGAAAAGTTGGCAGTGTCATATTTATGGTTTCTGTATTGGTGTTTTGAGAGTGCGTTGCAGTCAGGTTCATATTTACCTGTGGCTCACCTTGAAACCTTTTTGAATATGAAATAGAGGATGATAATGTATTGTTTAAAAAATTAGACGTGTTTAGTTGATTGATAGATTGTTGAAAATACGTGCTGCTTCCTAAATTTACAGATGCCGAAAAACTTGAATTTGGGTTTGCCTTACCATCTTTACTATGCGACCACCTAATATTATATACAGAGCTTTTAGCATAATCTGGAAAACCGCGTTCGCTTGTAATTAGGTTTTCAAACCTAAAACTAAGATTACCTCTAAATTTATAGCGCAATGCATAGGCACTTTGTAAACGTAAGCCATAACTTCCATTGGTAAAATAGTCTCCTAATACAGCAAGATCTACATAATCATTTATTGCAAAATAATAGCCTCCATTTTGTATATTATAGCCTCTATTGCTGTCTTCGCCAAACGCAGGGAAAATTACTCCAGAAGTCCGTTTTTTTGTTAAAGGAAAGAATGCAAAAGGCAAACCTATTGGAGTTGGTACATCTGCAATAAATAAATTGGTTAAGCCAGTAACTACTTTTTTGCCAGGAACAATTTTTGCCTTACGCAGCAAAATATAATATTCAGGATTTTCGGGATCTTCAGATGTTGTGAATTTTGCGCGATTAACAAAGTAAACCGAATCGTTTTCTTTTTTGGTAATTTCAGAAATTATTAAACCACCTTCTTGCTCAGTCTTCGAGTTATATATTAATGCTTTTTGCGTTTTTGTATTAAAGATTAAAGAATCTGGTTCTACAACATCGCCAGCCTGTTTAAATATTGGTGCTTGGGTATATTCGCCCAAACTATCTTTTATTCCCTTTGCAAAAACCAAATTTTTAGCATAATTAATCACAATTTCCCCAGCAGTAATCTCCATGTCTTGATAAAGCATTTTTGCTTCATTATAGAGAAATATTTTTTCCTTCTTTTGGTTTATAGAGACATAATCTTTTGCAGTATATGTCATTATATCTTCTAACAATCCCTTCTTTTTTGGAATACTATCTTGAATTATCGAATCTTGTAACCTAGGATTTACTGGGTTTACCAATAAAGAATCTACACTAATGTTTATTGAATCTTTTGTAGCTTCAGGATTAATAATTGGTTTTGTTTTAGGTACATCTTGTGCAAAGCTAAAAGTGTTTATAAGCACTGTAAAACTTAAGGTGAAAAGTATTTGAAAGATATTTGTTTGCAATGCTTTTAGGTGTATTTTTGTAAAAGTATGGCTCGGTTTTTGAATTGCCAAAGTTACATATATTTTTTTGTGATTATTTTTAATATTCAAACAAAATTAAAAATTAAACTTGTGCTCAACTAGATTGGGTAATAAACCAAGTATATAAGCCGTTAAAGTCTCTATGCAAACGTATATAAAATATTTTTTATTATCTTTTATAGTTTTATTAACAACTTACTCTTTTGCCCAAAAAACAACCGATAAATTTGTTGTGGTTTTAGACGCTGGACATGGTGGAAAAGATCCTGGAAATTTAGGCAGCGGATTTAAAGAAAAAGATATAGCTTTAAGTATTGTATTAAAAATAGGTGCAGCACTTGAAACATATAAAGACATAAAGGTTATTTATACTCGTAAAACGGATGTGTTTGTAGATTTACATATGCGAGGTGCTATAGCAAATAAAGCTGATGCCGATTTATTTGTTTCTGTGCATTGCAATTCGTTTCATACACAAGTGCATGGAACCGAAACTTTTGTTTTAGGAACCAAAAGAAGTGAGACTAATTTTAATGTCGCCAAAATGGAAAATGAAGTTATTTTTTTGGAAGAAGATCACGAAAAAAACTATGAAGGATTTGATCCAAATAATCCTGAATCTTTGATAGGGATTACTTTAATGATGGAAGATTATCTAGACCAAAGTATATTGTTGGCGAGTTATATACAAGATAATTTCACTAATAAATTAAAACGCCGTAATCGAGGTGTAAAACAAGAAGGCTTTATAGTGTTACATCAAACTTATATGCCAAGTGTTTTGGTAGAAACAGGGTTTTTATCGTATAAAAAGGAAGGTGTTTATCTTAATTCTAGAAGAGGACAGACAGAAATGGGAATAGCTATAAAAGATGCAATCCTAAAATATAAAGAAAACCTAAATTTAAGTTTTGATGATTCTGTAATTGTTGAAACTACTAGAGGTGCAGAAGAGTCTTTAACAGTTTATCCTGAAATTACATTTAAAGTGCAAATTGCAGCAAGTTCAAGAAAATTAATGCCAAAACCTTATAACTTTAATGGGCTTAACGAAATCTCAAGAGATAGAATTGGCAATATCTATAAGTATTTTTATGGAGCAACTTCAGATTATTCAAAGATAAAAGAACAACAAAATGAAGCTTTAAAAAAAGGATATGATACTTGTTTTATCGTTGCTTTTAGAAATGGAGAAAAAATCAGTTTAACCCAAGCATTAAAAACTCCATCAAATTAGGCATGTTGTTTTTAAATTAATTGTTAATTTTGTTACTAATCAAATCAAAACATTAAATCTTTTGAAAATATCTAGAGAAGTAAAGACAGCAGTATTGGTTATTTCGGGAATACTGTTGTTTATTTTCATGTTTAATTATTTAAAAGGGGAAAACATCCTTGATTCTTCACGAACATTCTATGCAGTTTACGATAATGTAGAAGGACTTGCTTCATCAACGCCTGTAACGATTAACGGTCTTACTGTTGGTAAAGTGCAAGAAATTGGCTTTACAAATGATGGTTCTGGAAAAATAAAAGTTAAACTTTTGGTAGATAGTGATTTTAAGTTTTCTAAAAATAGCAAAGCCGAATTATATGAAGCTGGACTAATTGGAGGGAAAGCCATTGCTATTGTTCCTGCCTTTGATAATGCCAAAAACGCAAAAAAAGGAGATTATCTGGAAGGTACTGTAAAAGCAGGATTGACTGCGCTTGTAAATCAGCGTTTAACACCACTTCAAGAAAAAATTGAAACTATGATGGTAAGTGCAGATTCATTACTTACCAATATAAATACTGTGTTCGATGTGCAAACAAAGGCAAACCTTAAAAAAAGTATAGCAGAGTTAAGCACAACTATAGAGTCGTTTAAAAATACTTCTGTATCTATAAATAAATTAATAACAGATAACCAAGAAAAATTGACTAGCACGTTAAGCAATGTTGATAATATCTCAACTAACTTATTAAAAATAACGGATTCTATCGCTAATGCAAATCTAGGCGAAACCATAAAGAGTTTACAATTAACAATTAATAATTTCGATAAGATTCTTTCTAGTATCGAAAAGGGTGAAGGATCAATCGGAAAACTTTTAAAAGATGATGCTTTGTATAACAACCTTAAAGGAGCCTCAAAAGAAATGGAAGAGTTATTAAGGGATATTAAATTGCATCCAAAACGCTATTTCAGAATCTTATCTAAAAAAGAAATTCCTTATAACAAAGAGTAAATAAACAATATCTAAATAATGGATTATATTCCCAACATACTCTTTGCTATTACACTTATTATAGGTATTGGCTATTTTGTTAAAAATATTAGGAAACTCATTCGTAATATAAAGCTAGGTCAAGATATCGATGTAAGCGATAATACGTCACAACGTTGGAAAAACATGGGCTTAATTGCTCTGGGACAAAGTAAAATGCTGCGTCGTCCTGTGGCTGGAATTCTTCACATTATTGTTTATGTTGGTTTTATCATAATAAATATTGAAGTATTAGAAATAATCATTGATGGAATATTTGGCACACATCGTATATTTTCTGGAATAGGAAATCTATATGGAGTATTAATAGGTTCTTTTGAAATTTTAGCAGTATTGGTTTTAGTTTCCGTCATTGTTTTTTGGATTAGAAGAATGGTACTACGTATTCCTCGTTTCTGGAATAAAGAAATGACCAAATGGCCAAAAAATGATGCCTTAAACATACTCTATTTCGAAATGGTATTAATGTCATTGTTTTTAATAATGAATGCTACTGATGTTTTATTTCAAGGTATGAATTCAGGAAACATAGTTTCACAATTTATAGCACCTTGGTTTGGCGATTTTTCTGAAAACACTATTCATATTATTGAAAGAAGTGCATGGTGGATTCATATTATTGGTATTTTAATATTTTTAAATTATCTCTATTTTTCGAAACACTTGCATATTCTTTTAGCATTTCCAAATACATTTTATGCCAATTTAAAACCAAAAGGAGAACTCAATAATTTAGAAGCTGTAACCAAAGAAGTGATGCTAATGATGGATCCAAATGCAGATCCTTTTGCAGCACCAGCAGAAGGCGAGGAAGAAAACGAACCAGCAAAATTTGGAGCAAGCGATGTACAAGATTTAAACTGGGTACAATTACTCAATGCTTATACGTGTACCGAATGTGGACGTTGCACAAGTCAATGTCCAGCCAACCTTACAGGAAAAAAATTATCGCCTCGTAAGATCATGATGGATACTCGAGATCGATTAGAAGAAGTAGGAAAAAATATTGATGCAAATAAAGGAGAGTTTAAAGATGATAGAAAACAGTTATTAGACGATTACATAACACGAGAAGAGCTTTGGGCTTGCACATCTTGTAATGCTTGTGTAGAGGCTTGTCCAGTAAGTATAAATCCATTATCGATTATAATGGATATGCGTCGTTATTTGGTAATGGAACAGTCTGCTGCACCAACAGAATTAAATAATATGATGACGAATATCGAAAACAATGGAGCACCTTGGCCATATAATCAAATGGATAGATTAAATTGGAAGAATGAATAGAATATTAAAATGAAGTTTGTAAAGATTCCATATTATATAGTAGCATTAATTTTATGCTGTTTTAGTTTTAATTATAGCATAGCACAAAAAAGGAGTTTTGATAAAGATTCCTTACGTATAAAAGTATATACCGAAATTGAATATGTCAATAGTTATTCGAAAGAAATTACAGTTAAAAAAGTATTTTGTGATTATTGTTCTGAAAATCAAATTGAAGCATTAAAAGTAAAAGCTAAAGAACTAGCATTTTACGATAGGTATAATCCAAAAAAAAGAATGGTTAATGGTATTCGAAAATTTGCAATAATTATAAGAGTTTCCAAAAAAGATTTTATTGCTATAAAAGAAGATAATAATTAAAGAAAAAAGTTTAGAAAAAGCATGAAAAGAGAAGAAGTAGAAAAATTATTGCATGAAAAAGTAGAAGCTGGATTGCATATAAGTCCAGTATTGCCAGAAGGAATAAAGAACTATCTTATAGATATAGATGGTACAATTGGAGAAGATATTCCAAATGAAGAACCAGAGCGTATGCTAACTGCAGAGGTGTATCCAGATGCTTTAGCGACTTGTAATAAATGGTATGACGAAGGGCACATGATTTGTTATTTTACTTCAAGAACAGAAGCACATCGTGAGTACACCGAAATTTGGTTAAAAAAGCATGGCTTTAAGTATCATAGCTTACTTATGGGTAAACCTAGAGGTGGAAATTACCATTGGATAGATAATCATTTGGTAAAAGCAACACGCTATAGAGGTAAATTTACCGATTTGGTAACCAAAGATGTAACTATAGAAGTGTTTGACGACGGTAAGCATTAATAACAACTAGTTTTTAAAGACATGAGCGAAACATTAAAAGTACCAACAATGGCAGAGTATATGGCTCAAGGCAAACAACCTGAAGTATTGTTTTGGGTTGGTTGTGCTGGGAGTTTCGATGATAGAGCAAAAAAAATCACAAAAGCATTTGTCAAGTTACTTAATAAGGCAAATATAGAATTTGCGGTTTTGGGTACCGAAGAAAGCTGTACTGGAGATCCTGCAAAAAGAGCAGGAAACGAGTTTTTGTTTCAAATGCAAGCGGTAACCAACATTGAGGTTTTAAATGCTTACGAAGTTAAAAAGATTGTTACCACTTGCCCTCATTGTTTCAATACCTTAAAAAACGAATATCCTTCTTTAGGTGGAAATTATGAGGTTGTGCATCACACACAATTTTTAAAGAGTTTGTTAGATGATGGACGCTTAACCATTGAAGGCGGAAAATTTAAAGGTAAGCGTATAACCTTTCATGATCCTTGTTATTTAGGTAGAGCAAATAATATATATGAAGCACCTCGTGAATTAATCAAGAAACTAGAAGCCGAATTAGTAGAGATGAAAAGCTGCAAGCAAGATGGTTTATGTTGTGGAGCAGGTGGAGCACAAATGTTTAAAGATGCCGAAAAAGGTGATAAAGAAATAAATGTAGAACGCACAGAACAAGCACTGGATATAAAACCGGAAATTATTGCTGCTGGTTGTCCATTTTGTAATACCATGATAACTGATGGTATCAAAATTAAAGAAAAAGAAGCTGATGTTGCTGTAATGGATATAGCCGAACTAATTGCTAATGCTCAAGATTTATAATTGTTGTCATTCCTGTGAATCCCGAAAGCTATCGGGAAGTAATCAATTTAATAAATTAAAAAGCTGTAATCGTAATTCATAAATCAAAAAATGTTAGTAGATTTCAATACTTTACCTGAAACTTCAAAGGTTTGGATATACCAAGCCAGTCGTTCGTTTACCGAAAACGAATTGGAAGAAATAACTTCAAAATTAAATATATTTATTGAGAATTGGACTGCACATGGTAGTGATTTGCAATCGGGTTACGAAATTAAATATAAACGTTTCATTATTCTTGGGTTAAACCAAAGCTTAACAAATGCTTCTGGTTGTTCTATTGATGCATCTGTGCATTTTATTCAGCAGTTGGAACAAGATTATAATGTCGATTTGTTAGATAAGATGAATGTGTCCTATAAGCAAGGAGAGTTTGTTGCTTATAAAACACTTAAAGATTTCCGGAAAATGGCAAAGCAAAAAGCAGTATCTAAAAACACGATAGTATTTAATAATTTGGTAACTAATATTGCTGAATATAAAGAAAACTGGGAAGTTCCTGCAAAAGACAGTTGGCATAATCGGTTTTTGAGTTAAAATTCATAAACTTTATGGTAGGAAAAAATAGACCAAGGCTGTTATGTAAAAGTAATGAGTTTAGTTGTAAAGCAAATTTGTTTTAAAATATAATAAATTGTAATTATAGCAGTTTTTAGACTATTAAACCAAAAATATTTTTATGAAGTATTTATTTTCTACAGTACTTTTTCTGTTCATTTCTATAAATGGTTTTGCGCAAGAATGGCAAACAAATTTTGAAGACGCTAAAAAAGAAGCTGCTGCTAATAATAAAAATATTATTTTAGTATTTCAAGGTTCAGATTGGTGTGCACCATGTATTAAGTTGGATAAAGAGATTTGGAGTAACGAAGAATTTCAAAAACTATCAAAAGATCATTTTGTGATGCTACAAGCAGATTTTCCACGTAAAAAAGCAAATAAATTGTCCGAAAGTTTAAGACAACAAAACAACTTATTAGCCGAAAAATATAACAACCAAGGATTTTTTCCACTTGTGGTGATTTTAGATTATAAAGGCAAAGTTCTTGGAAAAATGGGTTATGAAAAAATTTCTCCAAAAGAATACTTTAAAAAACTAACTGCATTTTAGTTTGAAAGGAAAACTTATAATACTAACCATATTTATTTCTTCTCTTGCATTTTCGCAACAAGCATATAAGAGAACCTTTAAGTTAATGGGAAGTCGTTTTGATGTTACTGTTGTTGCAAACAATGAGAACGAAGGGAATAAGTATATAGATTTAGCTATTTCAGAAATTAGTAGAATAGAAAAACTTATTTCTTCTTGGGACAAAAATTCTCAAACGTCTTTAATCAATAAAAACTCTGGATTAAAACCAGTAAAAGTTGATAAAGAATTATTCCAATTAATTGAACGAGCTTTAAAAGTTTCAAAACTAACCAATGGAGCTTTTGATATAAGCTTTGCTTCAATGGATAAAATTTGGAAGTTCGATGGAAGCATGTCAACAATACCTTCAGTAGATATTATAAAGAAATCTGTAGAGAAAGTTGGCTATCAAAATATTCTTCTCGATACCGAAAATCAAACAGTATTTTTAAAACTCAAAGGCATGAAGATTGGTTTTGGTGCTATAGGTAAAGGCTATGCTGCAGACAAAGCAAAAGCATTATTAATTGAGAAAGGTGTTGAAGCAGGTATTATTAATGCATCAGGAGATTTAAATGCTTGGGGAAAACAACCTAACGGAAAAGATTGGATGGTTGCTATTGTGAACCCTCTAAACAAAGAAAAAGTATTTTCTTGGTTTCCAGTACATAACAATGCTGTAGTGACTTCTGGTAACTATGAAAAATATGTAAAATTTAATGGCGAATTATATTCTCATATCATTGATCCTCGAACTGGTTATCCAAGTAAAGGTATTTTGAGTGTAACTGTTTTTACAAAAACTGCAGAATTAGCCGATGCTTTAGCAACGTCAATTTTTGTTATGGGAACAGAAACAGGGTTAGATTTTATTAATCAATTAAAAGGTGTAGAGTGCATTATTATTGATGCAGACAATAAAATTATAACGTCAAATAATATTGACATAAAACAACCAGAATAATATGAAAAAACTTGTAGTATTAGTTACAATTATTTGCAGCTTTTCATCTTGTGTAGCTGTAAAAGAATATGAAAAGATAAACTTAAATGATCCAGATATGGTTTTATCTTCGAGAAGTGTAGATCGTTTTGAAATAACTTCGCAAGCCTACAGAGAAGCTTCTGCTGGTGCAAATGGCGGAAAAACTGGAGGAGGTTGTGGTTGTAATTAACAAATTCCTGCATAGGCAGGAATCTCATTTTATTTTAATAAAAGCAGAAATCTTAATATATTTTAGATAATTTTTTAAATGAAAAACCTTTTAACAATAGTGTTAGTTGTGCTTACTACATTTTCTTTTGCACAACAAGATTCTACAAAAATCTATAAGAAGCGTGTTTTAGAAAAAACTGAAATAGATTTTTTATCGAGTTATTATTCTCAAGATGGAGATAATGCAGCTGTTTCTGGCGGAATTGGAACAGAAGAATTAACAGATGTTACTGCTGCGTTTGTAGTGAGAATGCCAATGAATGATGATGATGTCCTAACTATAGATTTAGGATTATCTGCTTACACTTCAGCATCAACCAGTAATATAAATCCTTTCGATGGTGGAACAGCAAACCCATTTCAGGCATCTTCTGGAGCTTCAATCTCAGATCTTTGGGTTAATTTAACAGGAATTTATAGTCATAGCTCTGACGATAGAAACAATATCTGGACAGGAAAACTATCTGTATCTTCAGAATACGATTATTTTTCTATTGGTTTTGGAGGAAGTTATACAAAGCTGTTTAATCAAAAAAACACAGAATTATCAATTTCAGCAAATGTGTATTTAGATACTTGGAGTACATATTATCCAATAGAATTAAGACCATTAAATGAGAATAGTGATGATGATGATGACGATGATTTTAATTTATCAGATTATGTAATAACAGGAAACCCAAATTACAACCCACAGTTTAATGAGTTTAATAACAAATCAAGAAACTCTTACTCACTTGGTTTAGGCTTCTCTCAAATACTAAGCAAAAACTTGCAAGGATCATTATTGTTTGATATTATACAACAAAAAGGGTTGTTGTCAACTCCTTTTCATCGCATTTATTTTGCCGATGTTGACGATTCATTTATTGAAGAATTCCATTTAGCTGATGCTGTTGAAACGCTTCCAGATTTGCGATTAAAATTTGCTTTTGGTGGTCGATTAAATTATTATATAAATGAAACCTTTGTATTAAGAACCTATTACAGATTTTATACAGATGATTGGGGAATTGGTTCACATACAGCAAGTATTGAAATACCAATCAAAATATCACCAAAGTTTACCCTATATCCATCTTATCGTTATTATATACAAACTGCAGCCGATTATTTTGCACCTTATGAAACTCATTTATCCACTGAAGAGTTTTACACTTCAGATTTTGATTTATCAGCTTATGATGCTAACCAAATAGGTTTTGGAATTTCCTATAAGGATATTTTTGCCAAGCTCCATATTTGGAAATTTGGATTAAAGAGTATTGATTTAAAGTATAATAACTACGATAGAGATAATAGTTTGAGTTCAAACTTAATATCTGCTGCTTTTAAATTTGTTATGGATTAAGCATATTTTAAATTGTTTAAAACGCAGTTTATAAAACTATCTTAAAATTTATAATTCTTCATAGTAAAAATGTTATTTTGGCATAGTTTTACGTTATATACTTTACTGTAAAGTATTCATATTAATCCAACATTTATGCGAATTATAATTTTACTTGTTTTTATTGTAAGTTTCTCAAATATAGCAATTGGGCAAGACACCAAATCTCCATTACTTGCACAAGATTTTGAAGCTCAGCAAAAATGGGTTGATAGTGTGTATTCTGCCATGACTATCGAAGAAAAAGTTGGACAATTATTTATGGCAAGAGCCTTCTCTAATCAAGGACTAGCGCATGAAAAATCTATTAGAGATTTAATAAACAACTATAAAATTGGAGGATTAATTTATTCCAATGGTGGACCAATACGTCAAGCAAAGTTAAATAACGAATTGCAAGCTATTTCAAAAATACCGTTACTAATTGGTATGGATGCAGAATGGGGTTTAAGTATGCGATTAGATTCTACCTATGCTTTTCCTTGGAATATGACATTGGGAGCGATTAAAGATAATGCTTTAATTAAAAAAGTTGGTTACCAAATAGGAGAACACTGCAAAAGATTAGGAGTTCATTTTAATTTTGCTCCTGTTGTAGATATAAATACAAACCCTAAAAACCCAATTATTGGAAATCGCTCTTTTGGAGAAGACAGGGATAATGTAACCGAAAAAGCATTGGCTTTTATGAAAGGAATGCAAAGCGCTGGAGTATTAGCAAATGCAAAACATTTTCCAGGACATGGAGATACCGAAACCGACTCTCATAAAACTTTGCCAACTATAAGTTTTAGTGAAAAACGGATAGATTCGGTAGAACTTTATCCATACAAAACTTTAATAAAAGAAGGTTTGTCTAGTGTTATGGTTGCTCATTTAAATGTGCCGAGTTTAGAATCACGTGCAGACTTTCCTTCATCGTTATCAAAACCAATTGTAACCGACCTCTTAAAAACAAAATTAAAGTTTAAGGGCTTAATTTTTACCGATGCTTTAGAAATGAAAGGAGTTTCAAATTTTAACGAAACAGGAGATATTGATCTGGCAGCTTTTAAAGCAGGAAGTGATGTTTTATTAATATCTGAAGATATTTCTAAAGGTATTGCTAAAATTATTGCAGCATATGCAGATGGCGATATTTCTGAAGAGCGTTTGGCACATTCAGTAAAAAAAATATTATTGGCTAAATACAAAGTCGGTTTACATGATTATAAACCCATTGGAACATATAATTTAGTTGAAGATTTAAATAGAATTGAAGATGAAGCACTGCATGAAGAGTTAATGGAGAATGCGATAACCGTTGTTAAAAATGAAGCAGAAGTTTTACCATTATTGAGATTAGAAACTAAAAAAATCGCTTATGTAAAACTGGGAGACGATGATGGTTCGGTGTTTTTAAATGAATTAAAAAAGTACACCAAAGTACACGAGATTAAAGCAGATAAATTAGATGCTCTTATTACTAAATTAAATAACTACAATACTGTTATTATTGGTTTTCATAAATCGAATGCAAACCCTTGGAAATCTTACAAGTTTAGCGATAAAGAATTAGTTTGGCTTTACGAAATAGCTAGAACTAATACCGTTATTTTAAATGTATTTGCAAAACCATACGCACTTTTAGATTTAAAAACGACTAAAAATTTTGAAAGTATTGTGCTATCGTATCAAAACAGTAAAATTGCACAACAAAAAACGGCACAATTAATTTTTGGAGGTATTCAGGCCAAAGGAGTTTTACCAGTTTCAATAGGAAACGATTTTAAAGCTGGTCATGGCATACATTTCCCATCTGCAAGTAGGTTAAGTTATGGTTTGCCCGAGCGTGTCGGAATGAATTCAGAACGATTAAAAAAACTGGATTCTGTTGCACAATACGCAATAGATTCTTTAATGACACCAGGAATTCAGCTAATAGTTGCTAGAAAAGGTAAAGTGGTTTATAATAAGAGTTTTGGTAAACATACTTACGCTGGGAAAGAAAAAGTGAAATTTAACGATATTTACGATGTCGCTTCATTAACAAAAATATTGGCAACATTGCCATTGCTTATGGAATTAGAAGAACAAAGTATAGTTTCATTAGATTCTAAATTATCGCAACTACTACCAGAATACAAGAATTCTAATAAAAAAGATGTCACTATTAAAAAGATGTTGTCACATTATGCAAAATTGAGACCTTGGATTCCTTTTTATTATCACACCATAGACTCGGTTACAAAACGACCAGATGCTAAGTATTACAGAACAAAGCAAAGCAAAGCATTTAACATTGAAGTTACTGAAAGTTTGTTTTTAAGATCAGATTATCAAGACTCAATTCAAGAGATAATTAAAGAAAGTGAAATGCTGGATAAGCTAAAATACCGTTATAGTGATTTACCTTATTATATTTTAAAGAAATTTATTGAAAACCATTACGACCAATCCTTGGATAAATTGGTGCAACAGCATTTTTATAAATCTTTAGGAGCTAATTTTACAACATATAACCCTAATAATAAATTTAGTGATACGCAAATTGTGCCTACAGAAATTGATGACTATTTTCGTTATGAAAAAATACAAGGTTATGTTCACGATATGGGAGCAGCAATGCAAAATGGAGTAGGAGGTCATGCAGGCATTTTTAGTAATGCGAACGATGTTGCCAAAATAATGCAAATGTATTTGCAAAAAGGATATTATGGTGGAAAACGTTATTTTAAAACAGAAACAATAGATAAGTTTAATACGTGCTATTTTTGCGAAAATGATAATAGACGTGGTATTGGATTTGATAAGCCTCAGCTTGAAGACGAAGGTCCAACATGTGGCTGTATTTCCATGACCAGTTTTGGACATTCAGGTTTTACAGGAACATATGCTTGGGCAGATCCAGAAGAAGAGATTGTATATGTATTTTTAGCAAATAGAACATATCCAAAAGCTGGAAAAAACAGATTATTAAAAGAAAGTATAAGAACAGAGATACAACGCTTAATTTATGAAGCAATAGATGAATAGAAGTACTTGAAGTTATAAGTTAAAAGTATTTAAAGTTGGATATACAACTTTAGGCACTTAAAACTTTAGGCACTTAAAACTTAAAATATGAAAATAGGAATTGTTTGTTATCCAACTTTTGGTGGAAGTGGAGTAGTTGCAACCGAACTAGGTTTAGAATTATCTAAACGTGGACATGAAGTACATTTTATTACCTATAGCCAACCAGTTAGACTAGAATTGTTGAGCAATAATGTACACTATCATGAAGTAAATGTTCCAGAATATCCTCTGTTTCATTATCAACCTTATGAATTAGCATTATCTAGTAAATTGGTAGATATGGTAAAGCTTCACAAAATTGAAGTATTACATGTACATTATGCAATACCTCACGCTTATGCTGCATACATGGCAAAAAAAATGCTACAGGAAGAAGGTATAGATTTGCCTATTGTAACAACCCTTCATGGTACAGATATAACTCTTGTTGGTAGTCATCCTTTTTATAAATCGGCAGTAACTTTCAGTATTAATAAATCTGATGCTGTGACATCTGTATCTCAAAGTTTAAAGGATGATACTATTCGCTTGTTCGATATTAAAAGAGAGATTGAAGTTGTTCCTAATTTTATAGATTTAAGTAAATACACGCATTCTTTTACAGATTGCCAACGTGAAATGATGGCTAATGCTGACGAAAAAATAATTACTCATATTAGTAATTTTAGACCAGTAAAGCGAATAGATGATGTCATCAACATTTTTTACAACATTCAAAAAGAAATTCCTGCCAAACTTATGATGGTTGGTGATGGCCCTGAAAAAGAACCTGCAGAGCAGTTATGTAAAAAACTTGGTATTGAAGATAAAGTCATATTTTTTGGAAAAAGCCATGAAATAGATAAAATCCTTTGTTTTAGTGACTTATTCTTATTGCCTTCTGAAACCGAAAGTTTTGGATTGGCGGCATTAGAGGCTATGGCTTGTGGTGTTCCTGTTATTTCGAGTAATACAGGAGGAATCCCTGAAGTTAATATACAAGGAGTTTCGGGCTTTTTAAGTAATGTTGGCGATGTTGAAGATATGACAAAAAATGCGCTTCATATTCTCCAAGATGAAGACGTATTAAAAGTTTTTAAATTGAATGCCAGAAAAGAAGCCAACCAATTTGATATCCATAGCATTGTACCTTATTATGAAGCTATTTATAAAAATGTATTAGATAAATTCTCAATAATATGATTCGTTTAGTTGCAATTTGTATTTTCCTATTTTCGTCTTGTGGTTCTGGAATTAATAAAAACACAAAGCCCTTACATCAAAGCACAATTGCTTTTGAGACACTTGCTCAAGACTTTTACGGTGGAATGACAGATTCCAAATTTATGGTTATTAAAAATGAAAAGACTTTAGACACGATTTATAATTTAATAAATGAGGGTAAAATACCTGTATTAAAAACACCTATTATAAATTTTGAACAGGAAACGGTTATTGCACTATTTCTTGGTGAAAAAAATTCTGGTGGATACTCGATTGCTGTAGAACAAATTATGAATGTTGATGATAAGGTTAATGTTGTCTATAGAATAACTTCTCCAAAAGCTGGAGAGATGGTAACTTCTGTAATGACACAGCCTTATTGTATTATTAAGATACCTAAAACTTCGAAAGAGGTGGTTTTTAAGAAAACAGATTAGTTCTATATTTGATACTTTTTGTTATCATTATATTATTCTAGATAGGTTTGTTTTTGTTGTTTCATAAGTGACTATAATTAAATGTTTAATTTTTAGTCAACCTATTTCAGGAAAGTTCAGTTTTGGAGGTTTCGTTTAATGTTAAGATAAATTCAGTTTTAATTGATTTTATCGGTTGTTAAACGAAGGTAGCTGTTTTTTCTCACAAAGTCAATAAAAAAAACTACCCTAAAAAGAATGTTAGTATTATTAAAATACCTAAAACGTTAAAAGAAATTGTTTTTCTCCAGCCAAAATTTTAAAAGGTAAATTATTTTGTCTTGGTGGATAAAGACAAGTTGTGAATTTAGAAAATGAACAAGGTGGATTATACAAATAATTAAAATCCAACCTTACAGCTCCATCAGTTTTTGGGAGGTCAAGATAAATATACCTACCACCTCCATAGGTTTCATCTCCTGTAGTTTCGTCGCTAACCATTGTAAATCCATTTTCTCCAACATCTAATCCATAGGGCTGATCTTGAAATGTAAAAGTTACTTTCCCAATAAAGTCTGTACTTGTTTTAACGCCTAACTGCGAATTTACAGATTCGGTTTTTACTTTGTCATAATAATTAAATTGTCCTTCAAAAATAAAATTGGGATTCAACTTATAAAGTTCGAAACCTTTAAACGCATCTATAGCAGGATTTTTTGTGTCCCAAACTCTAAGATAAAGCTGTTTGGAGCGTGTAATAACTTGCCAGTTTAATTGGTCATGGTATAATTTAATCGAGCTGCCATACTCATTTAATTGTAATGGAATAGTAGTTACAATTGAATCTTTATTTGTTTTTATAATTACATCTTTGGATGCATTAAATACTATGCTTTCCTTTAAAACAGAAATAGTTCCAATGGTTTCTGGTAAAGTAGTAATGTTTAATACAAAATCATTTAATGTATCTTTTCCGAAAGTGTTTTCTAAAGAATCTAATTTAAACAGACCTGTAAGCTGTAGATAATTAATTCTATTTTGTGCTCTGGTGACTTTATTTTCTTCAAATTTGGTAATGTAAGCATCATCAATATTGAATTGCGTTTTTTTGCTCTCGCAGGATACTATTAAAATTAATAAGAATAATAGGAGATTTGTTTTCATAAGTATATAAGGCTTTAATTTTTTGCTCCTGATAAATTTACGTGTTATATTTTATAATTAGTATTATTAACAAATCTTAGTTGTATTATCTATTCCTTACGTTTTGCTTTAAAAGAACCATTTGGTTGTATCATTAAAACTTCATTAATTGCTCCTTTGTCATCTTCAAAAAATTCTAGTTTAAAACCTTCTAATATTTTTAAGGCAAATTTGTGTTTTGCAGTTGCTAATAATTGATATTCAGGTTGACCAGCTACAAACAAATATAGTGTATCATCATTTTTAATGTAAAATTTCATAATTGTTCCTGCTAGTTCAAATTCCCCAATATATTTTTCTAAAGTTGCTTTATCAACTTTAATGGTATTAGGTTTACGTTTAAATTCAATTGGATCTGGTAAAGCAGGTTCAATCTTTGATTTTAATCCTGAAATTTCACCTGCATTATTTGTTATAAAATTAAATCGTAGAGAACCAGAATCAGTAGTGTCAATTCCAGTTTCTTTTACTTCATAAGGTTCAAATATATCATAATGATAATGTTTTAACCACATCTTCATCAACTTGAATTCTGCAAAAAGAGAATCGCGTTCTACTTTTATTTCAAACAATCCGTAACCAGGATGAGAATAAGTTCCTGCATATTCTTGTTTAATATGAGATGGTTTTGTGTTTTTAATTCTCTCCGATGTTTTAGATTCTTCAGCTTCTTTTTTCGCTTTTTCGGCTTTTTCCTTTGCATCAATAAAACGCTGTATCCAATCAGTTTTAGTTACTTTCAACATTCTATCAGCAATAGTATTTCTAACCATATTAGTAACTGGTTTTCCTGCTTGATTGGTTAGTACAACTATTCCTAAACTGTCGGTTGGAAAAAAAGCTGTACTTGCTCTAAATCCATCAATTGCTCCACCATGCTCTACACGATAGTGCCCTCTATAAGAAGAAATACTCCAAGCGTATCCATAATTTGCTATATACATATCAGGAAATTCATCATCAGGTAATCCATCACTCACTACCATGTGCGAGCTTATCGCTTCGTTAACATAAACTTCGGGTAAAATTTCTTCACCTTTAAACTTTCCTTTGTTAATCCAAGCTATAAGCCAATTAGACATATCGTTAACACTACTATTAATACTTCCAGCTGGACGCATTCCTGCAATTTTATAATAATCTGTTTTTTCAATAATACTATCATTTTTATGTAAATAACCAAAAGCGGCATTCGTGCTTTTTTCTAGTTCGTCAATACTAACATTAGAACGTGTCATATTTAATGGTTTAAAAAATCGTTCTTTAATATTATCTTCCCAACTTTTTCCAGTTATTCTCTCTGCTATCACACCTTGTACTAAAAACATAAAATTGTTGTAATACCATTGTTGTCTAATTCCTGTAAATGGTTCTTGATATTCAATTCGTTGCAATAAGCTGTCTTTATCAAATGTTGGAAATAAATACCAAGAATAATCATGACGTGGTAATCCTGTGCGATGACTCATCAAATCTTTTATAATGATATTGTTATTCATATCATTGTTATAGAATTTAAGTTCAGGAATATATTTTATCGGACTGTCATCAAACGACAATTTATCTTCATTTCTAAGTTGTCCAAGAATAGATGAAGTAAACGCTTTAGTACATGAACCAATAGCAAATAATGTATTTGCATCCACAGGGATTTTATTTTCATAATCTCTATATCCAAAACCTTTGGCATATATTATTTTATCTTTTTCAACTACTGCAACTGCAAATCCTGCAGCGTTTGTAGCTTCAAGAATTTCATTCAATTCTTTTTCAAGTCCTTCAAGGCGTTTGTCGGTTTGAGCAATTGTTGAGGTTATTAAAAGAAGCAAAAAAACGGAAGACAATAATTTTTTCATATTGATTGGTATTGAGTTTTATAACAAGATATAACTTGTATAGGTGTACTAAGTTACACATTTTCAAAAGTATTTTAGAAATTAATACAAGTCATCCTCATAAAATTACAATTCGGTCATTCTCTTTTTTAATGATTAAACAAACTAAAGACATTTGTATCATAATTAATAAAACGAATTATTATGCAAAAGTTAGCAATTATTTTAGCACTATTTATTATTCAATTATTAAGTGCACAAACAAATTATGAAAAAGGGATGCAAAAAGCCTTCGAACTTTGGGGAAGCAATCCAGCAGAAGCTTCAAATCTTTTTGAGCGTATTGCAACAGCAGAACCAGATAATTGGTTGCCAAGTTACTATGCAGCACAAATTAATATTGTAAATAGTTTTGGTGAGCAAGACAAAGAAAAACTAACCGCTCAACTTGGCAAAGCACAAGAGTTACTTAATATATCTAAAGCTATTTCTAAAAATAATCCTGAAATATTGGTTATGGAAGCTATGTTAAACACAGCTTGGGTAGCTTACGATGGAGCTACTTATGGTATGACTTTGTCTGGAAAAATCACTGCTTTATATGCACAAGCTGAGCAAATAGCTCCACAAAACCCAAGAGTGGTCTTAAATAAAGCAGATTGGGCAATGGGAAGTGCGCGCTTTTTTGGTCAAGACACAGCACCTTTTTGTGCAGATGTGGAAAAAGCTTTAGAACTTTTTGCTAACTTTAAACCAGAAACGGCGTTTCACCCAAAATGGGGAAAAGAACGTGCAAGACAAATATTAGAATCTTGTAAAAAATAAAAGATAATTTTTCAACTTCTTACTCATGACCAAAACAGCTAAAAATTTACTCATTGTTTTTATTATAGGAATTATAGTATTCGTTATTGGTAATGCACTTTATGATGGTTTTGATTTTAAAAACCTTAATGAGTTTTTAATTGAGTTTAGTTTTTATCAGCTGTATTCATTTGTATTGGGCTATTCTAATATGTATTACTTTGAATATTTAGAGAAACGAACTTGGAAAAAGAATGAAAGTATAAAGCGAATTTTAATAGGAATTTTTGGTTCTGTAATTATAACTCTAATCGGTTTATTTTTTCTTAGGGCATTTACAGTAACCATATATTTTGGTAAAACATTTGAAGAGTTTATAGCAAATGAAACCCTAGAGTCTTATCAATTTGGTTTATGGATTACTTTAACGATTGTTGTTATTTTTCATTTTATATATTTTTATAATAAGTATCAACAAAATAAAATTAAAGAACAAAAAGTAATTGCTGGAACTGCAAGTGCCAAATTTGATGCCTTGAAAAATCAGTTAGATCCTCACTTTCTATTTAATAGCTTAAATGTACTCACAAGTTTAATAGAAGAAAACCCAAATAATGCACAAAAATTTACAACGTCTTTATCTAAAGTATATCGTTATGTGTTAGAACAAAAAAATAAAGAATTAGTAACTGTAGACGAAGAACTAGAGTTTGCAAAAACCTATATGTCTTTACTAAAAATGCGTTTTGAAGATAGTATTATTTTCGATATTCCAGAAAAGGCTTCAAACCCAGAAAGCAAAGTAGTGCCATTATCATTACAGTTATTGCTAGAAAACGCTGTAAAACATAATACAGTTACAGCAAACAAACCTTTGCATATAAAAGTGTACGAACACAATGGAACTCTGGTTGTAGAAAATAATTTCCAACCTAAACAAATAGTAAAAAAGGGGAGTGGAGTGGGTTTAAGTAATATCATGCAGCGCTACCAATTATTAACCGATAAAAAAGTAAATATTATTAAAGAAACAAGACGTTTTGCAGTTGCGATACCAATGCTAACTAAACAAATATCAATTATGAGAACACAATCAACATCTAGAATGCACGATGGTTATGTGAGAGCACGTAAGCATGTGGAAGATTTAAAAGAGTTTTATTACAGTTTAATCTCTTATTGCGTTGTTATTCCATTTTTAATTTTTGTCAATTATTGGACATCATGGCACTATCAATGGTTTTGGTGGCCAATGTTTGGTTGGGGAATTGGATTAGTATTTCAAGCCTATAAAGTTTATGTAGACGATGGTGTTTTAGGACGAAATTGGGAGAAGCGTAAAATAGATGAATTCATGAAAGATGAAGAAAAACAGAATTGGAATTAAAATTCTAAAAATTTAATAAGATGAAAAAGTTAAGTCATAACGATACTTATTCAAGAGCAAAACATAAGGTAAATAGATTAAAAGGCTTTTATAAGCATTTAGCTGCTTATATAATTATAAACTCATTGATTTTTGGCATGAAAATTATAAGGAATTTAACTCATGGCGAAACCTTTTCTGAAGCATTTTTAGATATAGATTTTTATGGAATATGGTTGTTTTGGGGAATAGGTTTGGCGTTTCATGCGTTTGCTGTATTTGGTACAGGCTATTTATTTGGGCAAAACTGGGAAGAAAATAAAATTAAGCAGTTTATGGAAGAAGACGAACGCGATATTAATTCTAATAGACGATAAGATGGAAAAATATAATAATGTTAATGAGAGTTATACTAATGCTCAAGACAATTATAATAAAGAAGAAGCATATTTAAGAGCAAAAAAGAAGTTGGATAAACTGATAGGATTTTATTGGCATTTAGCGTCTTATATTATAGTGAATATATTTTTAATTATTATGTTTACCACGCATTTAGATGAAAATGAATCTTTCTGGCAATTTAAAACTTTTGCAACTGCAATTTTTTGGGGAATAGGACTTGCCTTTCATTTTTTTGGCGTATTTGGACCAGATTTATTATTTGGTAAAGGCTGGGAAGAACGTAAGATAGATGAGTTTATGAATAAAGACAAAAGACATTGGGAATAATGTTCAGTATTCAGTATGTAGTTTTAAAAGTATAATAAACAAATATTTGTGTCCCGATAGCTATCGGGATGGTAGCACATTAAACTAATATTAATTAAAAAAGATTTCCACTTTCGTGGAAAATAAATATGAATGTTATAATAATTGAAGACGAAAAACCTTCAGCAAGACGACTACAACGGATGCTTAATGTTTTAGATGTAAAAGCTGAAACAATGCTGCATTCGGTTGAAGAATCTATCGCATGGTTTAAAAATAACGAACATCCCGATTTAATTTTTCTGGATATACAATTAAGTGATGGTTTATCTTTTGAAATATTTGAAGCTATAGAGATTAAATCAGCAATAATTTTTACGACTGCTTACGATGAGTATGCTTTGCAAGCCTTTAAACTTAATAGTATTGATTATTTGTTAAAACCCATTGATGAAGTAGAACTTGCAAAAGCGATTAATAAATACAACGAACGTTTGCCACAAAGTCAACCGGTTACCTTAGATTTTGACGACATTAAAAAGTTGCTTATCAATCCTATAGATCGTGACTACAAAAAACGTTTTTCGATAAAAGTTGGACAACATCTCAAACTAATTAATATTGAAGAT
>JAKITV010000002.1 GCA_021647885.1 Flavobacteriaceae bacterium
ACCTTCTTTCTATTTCAAAGGCTTCAGGAGCTTTTATATCTTCAAGGTTAATGCCTCCAAAAGTTGGAGCAATCATCTTTACAGTTTGAACAAATTCTTCAATATTTTCTGTGTCAACTTCTATATCAAAAACATCTATATCTGCAAAAATTTTGAATAATAATCCTTTACCTTCCATTACTGGTTTTGAGGCTTCTGGCCCAATGTTACCAAGACCTAAAACCGCTGTTCCGTTAGAAATTACGGCTACCAAATTTCCTTTAGCAGTATATTTATAAGCATTGCTTTTATCTTTTTCTATTTCCAGACAAGGTTCTGCAACTCCTGGAGAATATGCTAAAGACAAGTCTCTTTGCGTCGCATATTTTTTCGTAGGCACAACTTTAATTTTCCCTGGAGTTGGTTTGGCGTGATAGTTTAGGGCTTCGAGACGTTTACTTTCCTTACTCATAAATTTATATGTTTATGGATTCTCACTTTCTATTTCGACTGTACTCAATGACCATGTGAGAATGACAGTTTTTAAATGAATCTTTAATGCTTTACATCGAGGAATTCTTTTTTGACATACAAAGATAACAATACTATAATGTGAATAACTAATCTTTCAGAAGTTTGATATTCTTTTTAATACTTTTAGTTATTATATAATCTAATAAAGATGCTTTTTGAATCTTCCACATTTTTCATTATCATTGTTTAAGTAATATAATATTTATAAGTACATGAAAGTTGTAACTTTAAAACAAATTGCCCAAGAGTTAAACCTTTCTATTGCTACAGTCTCTAAAGCACTTAAAGATTATCCTGATATAAGCAAAAAAACAAAAAAATTGGTTCATGATTTAGTGATAAAGTTAAATTATATTCCAAATTCAAGTGCTGTACATTTAAGGACACAACAATCTAAAACTATAGGTGTTATTATTCCAGATATAGTTCATTATTTTTTCACTACTGTTATTAATGGAATTTTAGATGAAGCTGAAAAAAAAGGTTATTTAGTAATAATAATGCAATCTAACGAAATTTTTGAGCTTGAAAAAAAACAGGTTGATTTACTCATTAGCAAAGGAGTCGATGGAATTTTAGTTTCATTATCTAATAAAACCAATAATTTTTTACATCTAAAAAAAATAATGAATCACAGTATTCCATTAGTTCTTTTTGATAAAGTTAGCAAAGTAATTAATTGTTCTAAAGTTATGATTGATGACAGAAAAGCTGCTTACGATGTTGTAACTTATTTAATTAAAAAAGGTTATAAACGCATTGCTCATTTTAGAGGAGGTTTAGATCCCCAAAATTCCATCGATAGGTTTTTAGGTTATAAAAGAGCCTTACTTGACCATAATATTGCCTTTGATCCTTCTTTAGTTTATATATGCAACAAGAATTCTGATTTTAAAGATGGTTATGATACTACTAATCAATTATTAAAAGAACATGGAGATTCTGTAGATGCTATTTTTACTATTACAGATGTTATTGCTATAGGTGCTCTAAAATACCTTTCCGATCATAAAATTAAAGTACCTGAAAGTATTGCTGTATTTGGATTTAGTAATTGGTTTATGTCTTCTGTGATTACTCCTGCACTTTCAACAGTTGAGCAACATGGTTATGAAATAGGCAGAAAAGCTTCTCAACTTTTATTACAAGAAATTAAAGGCAAACAAAAAGGGATAAATGTAAAACCTCAAAAAATCATTTTGCAAACAGAATTAGTAATTCGGGATTCAAGTTAATCTTCCAAAAAATTGATGTTTTTTTTTTAAACCCAAAAATTTAGTGCGTTTTACTGCTGAATCTTTAAACATTTTTTTTAATACATCTTTTGTAATATCCTTCCAATCTTTTTTCGTCATGGATAGTAGTTCTGGATGTGGATTAAAAATTGTTAATACAAAAACCCAAACAGCCATAATGGAATTGTAGTATGGCTTCCATATTCAATATTATCCTTAACCACAAAAGCATTATTAACATCTGTTAGCTGCTTATATGTTTTGTTTTTACCTCCAATTTCAAAAGTGTATTTTTGATTTACAATAAAATCCCCTTTTGTAGCAATTTGTGTTAATGCTACTGTTAGCAAATGATTTAAAAAAAAGGTTTCACGTATATTTCCAGAATTTTCACTATTAGCTGCAATGGCTTTAATGATATTTGTGTTATTTAAATATATTTTATCTGGTTTATTTAATGCTGTTATACCTTTACTTGGTTTATTGGCTAAATGTATTAGTCTTGCTTTATCTAAATAATGCAATGCTTTAACAAGACTCTGTCTTGACATACCAACTTTTTCAGCGATTTTACTTATATTAGGAGTAAAGGGTACGCTTGTAGCTATAGCAAAAAGCAATTTTTTTATTTTTACAATCTGGTTGAAATCAATATTTTTTACTGCTAAAATATCGACTTCAATAATTAAATTAATAGTGTTTATTAGTTTTTGTTGAAAATCTTCTGTTCCTTGAATAAAATAAGGGTAAGCACCAAACTTATTGTATTGATTATACATTAATATTGGTTTTATTTTTTGATGTATTGTTGTTGCAATTTGTATATGGTTTTTTAAAATTTCATCTAATGAATAAGAAGGAAATTTAATTTTCGTTTCTAATTCAACATATTCTCTTAAAGACATCTCTGGTAGCAAATAACTTACTGCTCGTCGAGATAAATCTGATTCTGATTGATATATTTCTAGTATTGAAGACGATGTAAAGACAAGTTGCAACTCTGGGAAATTATCGTATATCAATTTTATTTCTCTAGACCAATTTTTATATTTATGGACTTCGTCCAAAAACAAGTGTTTGCCTCCATTTATAACAAAATCGTTTGCTAAATCAATTAGATTTGTGTCTGTAAAAAACAAATCATCCATTGACACGTACAACACTGTATCATCTTTTGGCAAATTTAATTTTATGTGTTGTAATAATAAGGTGGTTTTACCAACACCTCTTGCTCCTTTTATACTAATTAATTGATTGTTCCAATTAATAGCTTTAAATAGAAATCGTTTAAATACTGTAGGTGCTCGCTCAATTTTTGATCTTGATACACTGAATAGTTTTTTCATGTTTGTTAATTATAGTTAACAAATATAATGGTTTTTTGTTAATTATAGTTATCATTTTTTGATTTTATATTTAATCACTCAAAAATTCAATATTCCTATGTAATCCAGAAAATTTAGTGCGTTTTACTGCTGAATCTTTAAATACCTTATTAAAAACATCTTTGGTAATTTCTTCCCAATCTTTTTTCGTCATTGAAAGCAATTCTGCTTTCGGATTAAAAAGCGGTTCTTGATGTGGTTTTGAAAATCGATTCCAAGGGCAAACGTCTTGACATATATCGCAACCAAAAATCCAATCCTCAAACTGACCTTTATATTCTATTGGAATATTTTCTTTTAACTCAATTGTAAAATACGAAATACATTTACTGCCATCTACCACATAAGGTTCTACTATAGCTTTTGTTGGACAAGCTTCTATACATGCTGTACATTCTCCACAATGGTCTGTTATTGGCATATCATATTCCAATTCTAAATCAATAATTAATTCTGCAATAAAATAAAACGAACCTACTTGTTGCGTTAATAAATTACTGTGTTTTCCAATCCATCCTAAACCAGATTTTGCTGCCCAAGCTTTATCGAGTACTGGAGCAGAATCTACAAAAGCACGTCCACATACTTCACCAATTTCATCCTGAATATAGTTTAAAAGTTGTTTGAGTCTGTCTTTAATTACGAAATGATAATCTGTTCCATAAGCATATTTAGAGAGCTTAAAAGTGTTTTGATTTTGTTCTTCTTGTGGATAATAATTAAATAATAATGAAATTACACTTTTAGAATCTTGCACCAATTTTGTTGGATCCAAACGTTTATCAAAATGGTTTTCCATATACTGCATTTTGCCATTCATGTTCTGGTTTAACCATTTTTCTAAACGAGGCGCCTCTTCTTTTAAAAATGCTGCTTTACTAATGCCACAAGACAAAAAACCTAGGCGTTTGGCTTCGGTTTTGATGCGTTTAGTGTGTGTTGCTTTTAAATTCATTTACAAAAGGGCTTCGACTACGCTCAGCCTGATAATAGAATCGTATTTAAATAAAACTTCGATGTCTCACTAAGCCTTTCGACTGCGCTCAAGATAAACTAAAATCGAAGTGATTATTAACTCAATTATTGTATTTATAGTGAGTTGCATTTCTACATTCTGAAAGAATTTGTAACATATTAAAATCCCCTTTTATTAATGCAAGTTTTTTAGCTCTTGTCCATCCCTTTATTTTCTTTTCGAAATAAATTGCCTGCAAAACATTATTAAACTCTTGATGAAATTTTAATTGAAGAGGTCTTCTAGAATATGTATAACAAGATTTATCAAGTCCAAACTGATGTTCCTTAAATCGTTTTTCTAAATTATTCGTAATTCCTGTGTAATAGGAATCATCTAAACATTTAAGAATATAAACAATATAGCTGTAATACATAGTGATTATCATTTATTAGGGCTTCGACTGCGCTCAGCCTGACATTTGAAATACTCTTTATCAAGGCTTCGACTGTGTTCAGCCTGACAAAAGAAAACTAGTCAAGATGGCACTTCGTACTAAAACAATCCTCCTTGAGTTGCGCTTTTAACTCTGCCTAAATGTTTATAGGCTAATTCGGTAACTTCCCGTCCGCGAGGTGTTCGCATAATAAAGCCTTCTTGTATCAAAAAAGGTTCGTAAACCTCTTCAATAGTTTCCACACTTTCACTTACTGCAGTTGCAATAGTTGTGATACCAACAGGTCCTCCCTTAAATTTATCGATAATAGTTGTTAAGATTTTATTATCCATTTCGTCCAAACCATGAGCATCTACATTAAGAGCTTCGAGAGCAAATTTAGCTATTTTAATATCAATGTTTCCATCACCTTTTATTTGTGCAAAATCACGAACTCGACGCAGCAAAGCATTAGAAATCCTTGGTGTTCCTCTACTTCTTCCAGCAATTTCTATTGCAGCTTCCATAGAAATTGGGACTTCTAAAATATGTGCGCTACGTTGTACTATTGATGTTAATATTTCGGTATTATAATATTGTAATCTACTTGTAATCCCAAAACGCGCTCTCATTGGCGCAGTAAGCAATCCCGAACGTGTGGTTGCGCCAACCAAAGTAAATGGGTTTAAATTGATTTGAACCGTTCTTGCATTTGGGCCAGATTCGATCATGATATCAATTTTGTAATCTTCCATTGCAGAATATAAATACTCTTCTACGATTGGACTTAAACGATGGATTTCATCTATAAACAATACATCGCGTTCTTCAAGATTTGTGAGCAATCCTGCTAAATCTCCTGGTTTATCTATAACAGGCCCAGAGGTTACTTTAATCCCAACACTTAATTCATTAGCTAAAATATGTGCTAAAGTGGTTTTTCCTAATCCTGGTGGGCCATGAAATAAAGTGTGATCTAAAGCATCGCCTCTTAAGTTAGATGCTTCAACAAATATGTTTAAGTTTTCTAAAACCTGATCTTGACCAGCAAAATCATCGAAAGAAAGTGGTCTTAATGCTCTTTCTATTTCGTTTTCTTCTGGAGAAAAATTTTCGCTTGAAGGATTAAGATTTTCGTTCATACTCATTTCCCACGAAAGTGGAAATCTCGTTTAAATTAATTCGTTTATTTTAATTGCACTTAATTATATACAATTTCCGCCTTCGCGGAAAAGACAAAAAAGCTACTCATCAAATATAAACAAAAAGCCTTTCTTTAAAACAGAAAGGCCTTCTTATATTGATTATGAGATTCCTGCCTTCGCAGGAATTTATTAGTGTTGAAGTTCTTCTTCACCTTCTTTTAACGGAACATTTTGAGGCACAAAATCTTCATCATGTCCTGGTTTACTATAATCGTAAGCCCAACGGTGTACATGAGGAATCTCACCTTCCCAGTTACCATGAATATGTTTTATTGGCGCTGTCCACTCTAACGTATTAGATCTCCAAGGATTTTGAACTGTTTTCTTTCCGTAGAAAATACTGTAAAAGAAGTTCCATAAGAACACCAACTGAGCAACGCCTCCAATTAAGGCAAATAAGGTAATGATAACATTCACATCAGATAAATCATCAAATAAAGGGAAATTACTATTTGTATAATAACGTCTAGGTAGTCCTGCCATTCCTATAAAATGCATAGGGAAAAACACACCATAAGCACAAATTGCAGTAATCCAAAAATGGATATAGCCTAAATTTTTATTAAGCATACGTTTAAACATTTTAGGATACCAATGGTAAATTCCTGCAAACATTCCGTAGAGAGCAGAAATACCCATTACCAAATGGAAGTGAGCTACCACAAAGTAAGTATCATGTACATTAATATCTAATGCGCTATCACCAAGAATAATACCAGTTAACCCTCCAGAAATAAATGTTGATACTAATCCTATAGAAAACAGCATTGCAGGATTAAACTGAAGGTTTCCTTTCCATATCGTGGTAATCCAGTTAAATGCTTTTATTGCAGAAGGGATAGCAATCAATAAAGTTGTAAACGTAAATACTGAACCTAAAAATGGATTCATTCCTGAAACAAACATGTGGTGTCCCCAAACAATTGTAGATAAAAATGCAATTGCTAATATTGCAGCCACCATTGCGCGATACCCAAAGATTGGCTTACGAGAATTGGTTGCTATAACTTCGGAAACAATACCCATTGCAGGTAGAATAACAATATATACTTCTGGATGCCCTAAAAACCAAAACAGGTGCTCGAACAATACAGGAGATCCTCCTTGATAGTGTAAGACTTCACCTTGTATAAATATATCTGACAAGAAGAATGATGTTCCAAAACTTCTATCCATTATTAATAATAATGCTGCAGCTAATAAAACAGGGAAAGATACTACACCTATAATTGCAGTTACCAAAAATGTCCAAATGGTTAATGGCAAGCGCGTCATAGACATTCCCTTTGTGCGTAAATTTATTATTGTAACAATGTAGTTTAACGACCCTAATAATGATGATGCAATAAATATTGCCATAGAAACTAACCATAAAGTCATACCCATTCCAGAACCTGATTGAGCTAAAGGGAGAGCACTTAAAGGTGGATAGATAGTCCAACCTGCTGCTGCTGGACCAGCTTCAACAAATAGTGAAATAATCATAATTACACTAGACAAGAAAAACAACCAATAGGATACCATATTTAGGAATCCAGAAGCCATATCTCGTGCTCCAATTTGTAACGGGATCAATAAATTACTGAAGGTTCCGCTTAATCCAGCAGTAAGCACAAAGAAAACCATGATTGTTCCGTGTATGGTTACTAATGCTAAATAAATATCGGCATCCATAACGCCATCTGGTGCCCATTTGCCTAATAGTGCTTCAAAGATTACGTTAGGTTCTTCAGGCCATGCAATTTGCATACGAATCATAAGTGACATTATTACGCCAATAACTCCCATAATAGTACCTGTAATAAGATACTGTTTTGCAATCATTTTATGATCTTGACTAAATATATATTTAGTTACAAAAGTTTCTTTATGATGATGTCCATGATCGTCGTGTGCGTGAGTATCTGCGTGTGCTGACATAATCTATCTGTGTTTTTAATCTTTAGTTATCTATTAATTTTGAACTAATGAATTTTTAAATAATTTTTGCTCTTTTATCCAAGCATCATATTCTTCCTGTGTTTCTACAATAATTTTCATTTGCATATTGTAATGTGACTTACCGCAAATTTTATTACACAATAATAAATAATCAAATTCGTAAGGCTCTAATGGTTCTTCTCCTTTTTCAATTAAACTTTTACTGTTTTCTACACGTATTCTGTTAATATTTGCAACTTTTTCAATCATTTCTGGAGTTTGTCGCATTTCTGCAGTTGTCATTATTGGTGTAAAACCAAATTGAGTAATCATGCCTGGAACACAATTCATTTGTGCTCTAAAGTGAGGCATATATGCAGAGTGTAACACGTCTTGAGAACGCATTTTAAATAATACTAATTTACCAACTGGTAAGTGAACTTCTGTTGTAATTATATCGTCTTGAGCATTAGGATCGGACTCATCCACACCTAAAATATTAGCTCTATCAATATCTATTAACCTAACATTAGCCATCCCTAAAGTATTGTCTTCACCTGCGTAACGAGCTTTCCAGTTAAACTGTTGCGCATATAGCTCGATTACTATAGGATCATCATCTTCACTAACATTCATAATTTCATTCCAAGTGAAAAGCCCATAAATAATTAGTCCAGCTAAAGTAATTGTAGGGATAATAGTCCAGATAAATTCCAGCTTATCATTATCTGCATAGAACAAGGCTTTTCTTCCTTTTTCCCCTTTGTATTTAAAAGCAAAATAATGTAATAGAAACTGTGTAACGGTTTGCACGAAAAAAATGAGCACCATTGAGATAACCATTAAATTATCTACTTTAACACCATGTTCTGATGCTGCATTATACATTAAAGGCAGGTCGCCCCATTTTACAAAACATACTATTGTAATAATATAAATGAAGGCTAAAAAAACCATCATTAAATATCCATTTATTCTATTATCCTTATCATTTGCAATTTGAGTGTCCTCATTATTAGCGTGAGCTAAATCGAAGATTTTAACCATTTGCCAAATTGCAACTGTAATAAATATTAAAACTATAATTGTTAATAAAGCAGTCATTGTTGTGTTTCGTCTTTATTTAATTTAATTAATAATGGAAATTTTCACTTTCTTTAATAAAAGGGTTTCCTTTTGCAAGTAGTGGTGCTTTAGTTAAAGCTGTAAATATGATAAAAAGAAATAATCCTGCAAAAAATAATACTGAACTTATTTCAGGAATTCCTATAAACCATCTATCTCCAACAGTTGCTGGCATAATCATAACGAATATGTCTATATAATGACCTAACAAAACTACAATACCTGTTAAGACTATAAACCATGGAACTCGTTTAAAATCGCTATTCATTAAGAGTAAAAATGGGAAAACAAAGTTAAGAATTAGCATTCCGAAAAATGGCAAATTAAAATCTTCTATTCGTGTTACAAAATAGGTTACCTCTTCAGGAATATTAGCATACCAAATTAACATAAATTGAGAGAACCATAAATAGGTCCAGAAGATACTAAACCCAAACATATACTTTGCTAAATCATGCAGATGACTATCGTTAACAAATTCTAAATACCCTTTTGCTTTTAAGAAAATTGCTAATAGTGCAATTACTGTAATACCGCTTACAATCATACTAGCAAACACATACCATCCAAATAATGTACTAAACCAATGTGGATCTACACTCATAATCCAATCCCAAGACATCATAGATTCTGTATAAATATAGAATACTAAAAATGCTGCTGAAATACGGAATGCCTTTTTAAAGTTTTTATTATCTTCAGCAGTATCTTGAGCTATTGAAAACTTACGCGCAAAATATCTATATAAACTCCATCCAGTAATAAATATTAATCCTCGAATGATGAAACCGGTTATATTTAAAAACCCTGATTTATTTTGAATGATTTTATCATTGGCAACAACGTCTGGATCCATCCAAACAAACAAGTTGTAATGTCCTATTGTGCCAGATGCTACTGCAATAGCTAAAACTATTAAAGCTCCAGGGAGCAGATATGCTGTAATGCCTTCCATAACTCTAAAAAGAACTGGAGACCACCCTGCTTGTGATGCTCTTTGAATGCCGTAAAAAGCCAAAACACCCAAAGCTATCATCATAAAAAAGAAAGCTGCTACATATAGTGCTGCCCAAGGTCTGTTTTCTATTTGATGCTGGACATGTTTTGCATGCTCATCTGCTTTTTGAGCTTCTGTAGAACTGTCAACAGCAATGACATTATTAGTATCTTCTTCTGCATGACTACCTCCATGTTCTTCTGCCAGAATTATTTTTACTTCATCTAAAGATTTATGAGATGTCATAAAACCATATCCAACTCCTAAAAATCCTAAGACCATTAAGATGATAGAAAATGTCTTTAACTTATTTGAAAACGTGTACATATTGTTATAAAAACTTTATCTAACTTATTATTTTAAATCTTCTTTTAATTTTAACACATACTCTACAACTTGCCAACGCTCTTCTTCATTAATTTGATTGGCATGAGAACCCATTGCATTTTTGCCGTAATATATTACATGATAAATACTGCCTGCTGTAATTGCTCTTGCGGCATCATTGTATTTTGGTATTCCAAGAATTTTCTCTCGCTTAACCAAGTTGCCTTGACCATCTCCTTTGTTGCCATGACAAATACCACAGTAAATATTATATAATTCTTTTCCTTTTACTAAATCTACTTGTGTAGAATCCAAAGGACTCATTAATTCTAATTTTGCTCTTTCGTAATCTTCATTAGTATTTTCATATTCGAATAATGAATATCCTCTTGCTATTGTTCCTTCTGCTGTTAACATTGCCGATTGTTCTTCTGGGAAAACTTCGTATTCGCCATAAGTTTCGTAACCTACCGGTTTAACCATATCTGGAAAGAATTGATAATTAGGCTTTGAGTCTTTTTTACAAGAGTAAACCGAAGTTATCATTATGACTAATACTAAAATTTTAATTATGCTCTTCATAATAAATTAATGTGCTTCTTTATCTACTATATTAATTTCAACTGCACCAGTTTCTTTTAGCAGGTTTTCTAACTCCTTTTCATTTCCATGAACAGCCAACTCCATTAAAAAATGATCGTCTGTAGTTCTTGGGTCAGGGTTTTCTGCTTTTTTAAATGGCCACATTCTACTTCTTAAATAAAATGTAATTACCATTAAATGAGCAGCAAAAAACACCGTTAGCTCAAACATGATTGGCACAAAAGCTGGCATGTTTTCAATATAACTAAAACTAGGTTTCCCACCTATGTTTTGTGGCCAATCGCTAATCATCATATAATTCATCATGAGAACTGCAATTATTAAACCAATACATCCATATATAAATGATGCAATAGCAAGTCTTGTTGGCGCTAACCCCATAGCTTTATCGAGTCCATGAACCGGAAAAGGTGTATATATTTCTTCTATATGATGCTTCTCGGCTTTGACCTTTTTTACAGCAGCCATTAACACATCGTCGTCGTTATAAATAGCCTGAATTACTTTTGAAGATTCCATACTATCTTAGTTTTTTAAATTTTTAGAATTATCCTCAGCAACGTTAGATGTTCTTTCATCAACTCCAGTTCCCACTAAACTTTGTCCTGCTTCTCTAATCTTTTTATAGCGTTCTCCAGAAGACTTTAAAATTGTTTTCACTTCTGCCTGTGCAATTACAGGGAATGTTCTTGCATATAATAAGAATAGTAAGAAAAAGAATCCAATAGTTCCTATAAATATTCCAATATCTACAAATGTTGGCGAGAACATAGACCACGATGATGGTAAATAATCTCTATGTATAGATGTCACAATAATTACAAAACGTTCAAACCACATTCCTACATTTACAACAATAGAAATAACGAACGAAAACATAATACTGGTTCTTAACTTTTTAAACCACATAAATTGTGGAGAAAACACGTTACAAGTCATCATTGCCCAATAAGCCCAGGCATAAGGGCCTGTTGCCCTGTTTAGGAACGCATATTGTTCGTATTCTACTCCCGAGTACCATGCGATAAATAACTCTGTCATATAAGCTACACCTACAATAGAACCTGTAATCATTATTACAATGTTCATTAATTCGATGTGCTGCACTGTAATATAATCTTCTAAATTACACACTTTTCTCATTATAATAAGCAGTGTGTTAACCATCGCAAACCCAGAGAACACTGCTCCAGCCACAAAATAAGGGGGAAAAATTGTTGTATGCCATCCTGGAATTACAGAAGTGGCAAAATCATAAGATACAATGGTGTGTACCGAAAGTACAAGCGGAGTTGCCAAACCAGCAAGGACTAAAGATACTTCTTCAAAACGTTGCCAATCTTTAGCTCTTCCAGACCATCCAAAACTTAATAAACTATATATTTTCTTTTGAAAAGGTTTTACCGCTCTATCACGAATCATTGCAAAATCTGGTAATAACCCTGTCCACCAGAACACTAATGAAACAGATAAATATGTTGAAATTGCAAATACATCCCAAAGTAAAGGTGAATTAAAGTTTACCCAAAGCGACCCAAATTGGTTTGGAATTGGTAATACCCAATATCCTAACCAAGGTCGTCCCATGTGTATTATTGGAAATAAACCAGCTTGAATTACAGAGAAAATCGTCATTGCTTCGGCAGAACGGTTAATTCCCATTCTCCATTTTTGACGGAATAGCAATAGTACAGCAGAAATAAGTGTTCCTGCATGACCAATACCAATCCACCATACAAAATTAGTAATATCCCAAGCCCAACCTACGGTTTTGTTCAATCCCCAAGTACCAATACCAGTAGATATTGTATAAATTATACAACCTATTCCCCAAAGAAAAGCTGCAAGTGAAATAGAAAAAACAATCCACCAGTGTTTATTTGCTTTCCCTTCAACAGGTCTAGCTACATCAACTGAGACATCGTGATACGATTTTTCTCCTGTTACTAAAGGTCTTCTAATAGGTGCTTCGTAATGAGACGCCATAATTTTTTATAATTGTTTCTTAATTAATTTATGCTTCGTTTGTATTTCTAACTTTCGTTTGATATACTACATTTGGTTTTGTACCAACGCTTTCTAACAAATGATAAGCTCTATCATCATCTTTCAATGCAACAATATCGTCATGTTTATTATTAATATCTCCAAACATCATTGCTCCAGTGCTACATGCTGCTGAACAAGCTGTTGCAAATTCGTTTGGTTTTACTTCTTTTCCATCGCGTTTAGCGTCAAGAATTGTTTTTTGTGTCATTTGAATACACATTGAACATTTTTCCATTACACCACGAGAACGCACTACAACATCTGGATTAATTACCATACGTCCTAAGTCATCATTCATATGGAAATCGAATTCATCATTTCCATTATATAAGAACCAGTTAAAACGACGTACTTTATAAGGACAGTTATTAGCACAATATCTTGTTCCTACACAACGGTTATATGCCATGTGATTTTGACCTTGACGACCATGCGATGTAGCTGCAACTGGGCAAACTGTTTCACAAGGTGCATGGTTACAATGCTGACACATAATTGGTTGGAAAGCCACTTGAGGGTTTGCTGAAGGATTTTCCAATTCAGCAAAAGCACTTAAGGTACTACTTAATCCTTTACTGTTATCTTGCTTCTCATCATCTTTACCAAAGGTTGCTTCTGAAGAATAATACCTATCTATACGCAACCAGTGCAAATCACGACTACGACGTATTTCTTCTTTACCTACTACTGGCACATTGTTTTCTGCATGGCATGCTATTACACATGATCCGCATCCTGTACAAGCATTTAAATCTATCGATAAATTAAAATGGTGACCTATTGAACGATCAAACTCATCCCAAAGATTCGCATCAGGTGAAGTTGCATCAATCATCTTATGATCTTTAGATACTTGTGGCATTGGATTCCACACTCTGTAATCTTGCGAATTAAATACTTCTAGTGTTGTCTCGTGAATAATATCTCCACGACCCATTAAAGTATTGTGTAATTGTACACAAGCAAATTCATGTTTACCTGAAACAGCTTCAATAATTATATCTTGAACATTGTTAAAGTTGGCATATAAAGGATAAGCGTTAACACCAGTTTGCATTTCGGTTTTTAATCCTTCTGTTCTACCATAACCAAACGATAGTCCAGCAGAACCGTTTGCTTGTCCTGGCTGAATCATTACCGGAACTTTTAAGGTAACTCCATTAACAGTGATATTTGCATATTTACCGTTGAGTCCTCCTGTAGCATCATGTCTGTTTTCTGAAAAGAACGTACTTTCTTCTAGGTATAATCCTAATTCTTTAGCATCTGCTTCAGATACGGTTAAATAGTTATCCCAAGTTGCTCTTGTTAAAGGATCTGGAAACTCTTGTAGCCAAGGGTTATTGGCTTGTTGTCCATCTCCCATTCCTGTTTTAGGGTATAAAGTAAGTTCAAATCCGTTTGAAGACGTAGAGGCTAATGCTCTTGCTGCTGCTCCAGCATCTACTATTGTATCAGATTCTGTAGAATCTTCTGTTAAATCTTCTATATTTTCAGAAGCTAATTCACTTCCAACAAACACGCCATCATGTAATGCTTGACTCCAAGAACTACCATTTAAAATATTTGCGTTCCAGTTATCTTTTATATAATCGTGATAAGAAATGTCATTACCCATAATTGATAATAACCCTTCTTGAAATTGTCTTGTATCAAATAAAGAACGTATTGCTGGTTGTATTAAGCCATAATTGCCTTTGGTCATTTCAATATCTCCCCAAGATTCCAAATAATGAGGTGTAGCACCAACATATTGAACATTCAAAGCTGTTTCATCAGCTTTCATAGTGAAAGCAACGGTTAAATCTGTTTTTTCTAATCCTGAAGCAAATTCTGAAGCATTTGGTAATGTGTACATTGGATTAACACCACTCATAATTACAGCACCAACAGTTCCAGCATTCATATCGGCAACTAATTTAGCTACTGCTTTATCATTACCTTGTCTTGTTTTGATTACCGAAGTAGTATTAAAAGCTTTACTGCCAAGAGTTTCGTTAATAGCAAGTGCAACACTTTGTGCATTTACATCTTGAATACCTGTTACAACAACTGCATTACTTCCAGCCTTTAACAATTCTGAAGCCGCTTTTTCTACAGCTTCTTCAATATGAGCTGGTAAATTTCCAGAAACTGCGCTTCCAGTAATTTTACCATATAATTTTGCTAAAGCAATTTTTTGTTCACTTGGTTTTAAAGGTACACGCTTATCTGCATTTGCTCCTGTTAAAGACATGTTTGACTCAAACTGAATATGTCGTGACATTTTTCCTTTGGTGGGAATACGTCCTTTTGCATAACCAGAATCGAATCCGCCACCTTGCCAATCCCCTAAAAAGTCGGCACCAACTGAAACAATAGTACTTGCTTTAGAAAAATCGTAATTTACTAAACCACGTTCTCCATATTTGTTTTGATAAGCTTCAATAGCAGAAGATTCTGAAATGGCATCATATACTACATGACGAACATTACCATATCTTTCTGTAAATTCTGAAATTAACTTTGACGTAGATGGGCTTGCAAAAGTTTGAGTTAATAAAACAATATCTTTTCCACTATCCTTTAAGGCATTTAACTTTTGAGCTATTTCTATATCGAAATCATCCCAAGAAATAGCTTCACCATCTTTTAAAGGACCTGCTACTCTTAAACTATCGTATAAATCTAAAACCGAAGCTTGCACTCTGGCATTAGCATTACTAACTGCTAAATCGTTATTTTCGATTTTTATTGGACGACCTTCACGCGTTTTAACTAAAACATTGGCAAAATCAAATCCGTTGGCAATTGCAGTTGCATAGTAATTTGCAACACCAGGAATAATTTGATCTGGTTGAACTACATAAGGAATAGACTTAATTACTGGTCCTTCGCAAGCTGCTAATGATGCTGCTGCTGTACTAAACCCAACATACTTTAAGAAATCACGACGTGAAGTAGAAGATGATTCCAAAGTGTTTTTATCGCCTAAAAATTCATCTACTGGAATCTCTTGTACAAACTCTTTATGCTTGAGAGCCTCAACCATTGAGCTGTTGCTTTCGTTTAGCTCTCCAATACTTTTCCAGTACTTCTTGTTTGATGACATATTTATAATTAAATTAACTTCTTAATATTTAATTTATTCTTTAATTTAATAAAGATTTCCGTTTTCACGGAAATACTAAAAACAAGTTTTAGTAATGACATTTTCCGCATTCTAGTCCTCCCATTTGGGCAACAGTTAGCTGATCAACACCATATTTTATTGATAACTCTTCGTGTATTTTAGCATAATACTCGTTGCCTTGAACATTCACATTCGTTTTTTTGTGGCAATCAAGACACCAAGCCATTGTTAAAGGAGAAAATTGATATACCTCTTCCATTTCTTCAACTGGACCATGACATGTTTGACATTCTATTCCTGCTACAGAAACGTGTTGCGAGTGGTTATAGTAAACAAAATCTGGAAGATTATGCACTCTAATCCATTTTACGGGTTGTGTTTCTCCTGTATATTGCTGATTCGCATCGTCCCAACCAACTGCGGCATACAATTTATTTATTTCTCCATCATAAAACTCTTTAGTGTATTCAGCTGTAGTTGCTCCGTTATATTCAAAAATAGATTTATGGCAATTCATACATACATTTAATGAAGGGATTCCTGAAGTTTTACTAACTCTCGAAGACGAGTGACAATATTTACAATCTATTTTATTGTCTCCAGTATGAATTTTATGAGAAAAATGTATTGGTTGTACTGGCTGATATCCTTGATCGACACCTAGCTGCATAAAATAACCATAGGCATAATAAGCACTAGCTAATAAAAAGAATATGGATACAACTAAAACCAAAAATTGATTTTTCACAATAGCCTTCCAAAGAGGCGTTCCCTTTTTAGTGGTAGGTATCTCTACTTGATTAGCAACCGCAAAGCGACGTAATGTTTTATTAACTAAATACAAACCAATAGCCAACAACATAAATAGTATAGCTAAAGCAGCAAGAATTATTTCATTCGATATGCCTGAAGATGATTGTTCATCTGCTTGTGCAGCAGTCTCGACTCCTGCTAGAGGAGCAGCTTTTGGTTGCGCAGTATAAGCTAAAATATTATTTATATCCTCATCTGATAGTTGAGGCATTGGAGTCATTGCTGCATTGTTGTATTCTGCATAAATCTTTACCGCATAAGCATCTCCAGACTTAATAACTGCCGAACTGTTTCTTATCCATGCGTTAATCCAATCTCTATCTAAACCTTGCTCATCACTTAATCTTGTTTCAAAATCTCGAAGCGCTGGCCCTGTTAGCTTTTTATCAAGCGAATGACAAGCAGCACAATTTGTATTAAATAATGCCTTTCCCTTTACAGGGTCACCATCTTGAGCAAATGAAGAAGTTGAAAATAGTATTAAAAAAAATAAACTTAAAAGTAGAAATTTTGAGTTTAATTTACGGTTTGCCACCTGTGCCATCTGTTGATACTTATTTTTTTTAACGGTCTGAATGAATTCGCAATTAATTGATTCTTCAAACATTAAAGTATTGTTATTGCGCATTTCATGTCGTTAGTAGAATTGTCTCCTAAACTTTGGTATGATTATTTCATACACATAGAAAAATATTCGGTTATAAAAATCTCGGACAAAAATAACATTTAATGTCGATTTTGAAAATGTTACAATACTGTTAGGGGTTAATTTATAACCATTCTAAATAATAAAATTGTACTTGTTTAAGTTTATATACTTTACATTTACACCAAATTTAATTTTTTATGATAAGAATACCAGCTAATTCCCTTTTATTTTTCTCAATATTGTTCTTATTAAGTGTATGCAATATACAAGCTCAAAATGCTGTTGTAACTGTTAATCAAGATAAACAAATAGATAGACTCTTAAGTTTAAAAAAAGAGATTAACAGCACTGAATCTAACTATAAAATTCAAATATACAATGGTAATAGATCTGGTGCTGAAGAAGCAAGATTAGAGTTTGAAAAATCATTTAGTGATTGGTCCACAAAAATAAAATATGAAACGCCAAACTATAAAATTTGGATTGGTAATTTTAAAACACGCCTAGAAGCTGATCGCGCTTTATTAAAAGTTAAAAAGAAATTTGGCAGTGCTTTTATTTTTAAGCCAAAAAAGGAGAGGGAAAAATCTTGAAAGTAGTTATCTCTATTAATAAAAAAACTGTAAAATTGACTGCTAAAACTAATCTGATTTTTTATTGATTCCATTTTAAGGTTTCCATAATGTGTTGTATATCTTTCTTGATATAATTTGCCGCAGGAAGAATAGAATCGTAATTAGGTTTTATATAAAAATACAAAGCTCCAGTTAAAAAATGATTGATACTGTCTGTTACATAAAACTGTGATTGTGATGCTGCATTACCATCAACCTCATAAAGCATTCCATAAACTTGATGTTCGAAATTTGCAAAAGGCTGCGCTGTTATTGCATTTGCTTTGACAGCATGTGATTGAGTGATATTTTGAGCATCTACTATGTGGCTTTGCAAACTAGAGCTATCTATTTTTTTATAGGTTAAATAAATGGTTCCTTTAATAGAAGGATAGGTTATTTCTAAACCTAAAGTTTTTTGGTTTGTCGATGTTTTTATTTTTCCTATGCCATTAGCTATACTGTTTTTTTCAAAAGTGAAAGGAAGATTTGTTTTTACTTCTTCATATTGTGGTTTCGGATAGTCTAATCTCAAAAATGCTTTAGGTTTTGGAACAGGATCGCTACCACAAGAAATACATAAGACTATCGTAAAAAGAAGCAATAACTTTTTCATTAATTTTTAATTGTAACTTTTATTTGTTTTATGCGCTTTTTATCTAACGCTTCTATTGTAAAAACGTAATTGTTAAATTTTATTTTACTACCTAATTTAGGAAAACCCCCAGATACCTCTAGTATAAATCCAGCAATAGTTTCTGCTTCTCCTTTTCGAGTTTCAAAAATAGCCTCATCTTCTAGCTTAATTATTTTATAAAAATCTTTTAATGTAGTCTTTCCTTCAAATACAAAATTGTTGTCATCGAGTTTAGAATACACTAAATCATCTACATCAAACTCATCGCTAATGTCGCCCACAATTTCTTCTATAACATCTTCTAGGGACACTAGTCCAGAAGTTCCACCATACTCATCAACTACAATGGCAAGATGAACTTTCTTTTCTTGAAACTCGACCATTAAATCATCTAACTTTTTGTTTTCGGGAACAAAAAAAGGTTCGCGAAGTAAACTTGTCCAATCAAAATTTTCTTCATCTATATAAGGTAATAAATCTTTTACATACAAAATACCTAAAATCGTATCTACATTATCCTTATAAACAGGAATCCTAGAATACCCATGTTTAATTATTTCAGGAATAATCTCACTATATTTTAAACTTTCATCTAAAGCAAAAATGTCTATTCGTGGTCGCATAACTTGTTTAGTATCGGTGTTTCCAAAAGACACAATCCCTTGCAATATTTTATGCTCTTCTTTAGTTGTGTCGTCTTCACTAGTTAACTCTAATGCTTGTGATAATTGATCTACGCTTAAATTAGATTTTTGTTTTTTTAGTTTATTGTTAATTGTTTTTGTAATTCCTTGCATTGGTAAACTTAAAGGTGAAAAAATGACATCCAACACTTTTAGTGGATAAGCCATAAACTTTGAAAATTTTAGGTTATTTCTGCTGGCATAAATTTTGGGTAAGATTTCACCAAAAAATAAAATTAAAAAGGTAGCAATTATTAACTTTAAAAAGAATACAACTTGAACTTCAAAAAAATAAAGATTAATAACAGTATTAACATTTTTAAATAAAACATCGCTTATTGAAGCAAACAAAATAACTATAGCAATATTTATAAAATTGTTGGCGACTAATATTGTAGCTAACAGTTTTTGAGGCTTTTGCAGTAAATTAGAAACAATCTCGATAGGTTTAGATTTTTCTTCTAATGCATTATCAATATCTACTTGTGTAAGCGAAAATAAAGCAACTTCGGCTCCAGAAATTAAAGCAGAACATAATAAGAGCAAAAACAAAATCACAAAACCAGATACAATTGAGATATCAATTGTGTTAACGTAAACAATTAAACTAATGGGGTCAAGATCCAAATGTTATCGTATTTATTAAACAATTAAAATGGTAAATCATCATTTTCTTTAGAAGGCACACTTTCAACATCTTGGTTTTTTTGTACAGGCGATTGCGCTTCTTGAGGAGCAACTCCTGCTGAAGTGCTTTCACTTTTTGTGGTTAAAAATGTAAACTCTTTACACTGAATTTCGGTAGAAAAACGATCCATTCCTTTATCATCTTGCCACTTACGTGTTTTTATACGTCCTTCTATATAAACCTTGTCGCCTTTGCTTAAATACTTTTCGCAAACCTCTGCAGCTTTATTTCTAACGACTATATTATGCCATTCTGTATTAGAAACACGTTCGTTGGTTTGTTTATTTACATACGTTTCGTTTGTTGCAATAGGAAAACGACCTATACAACCTCCATCTTCAAAATAATGCATTTTTACTTCGTCTCCTAAATGCCCTATTAGCATTACTTTATTTAATGTTCCTGACATAATTATTTAATTTAATATATAGTGCAAATTTAATCGTTTTATAATAGACTTTTTTAAAAGTAATAAAAAAAAATAAACTTTTTGAAAAAGGGTTAAAAGTTAAACTCATCTATAAACCTACTTATTAAAATAGGAACTGGATAAGACTTTATCTTTAAAATATCCATTCCTTTTTGAGGAAGCTTCTTAACTGTAAGAATCCAAAACTTTGTATATAAATGTTGATGCGAAAGTTTATGAACGATTTCCTTTTCATTATACAAACTAAAACTAAATTCCGTCCCATTTAAAAATGATTTTAAATCCTGATTTTGCTTGAAACTTTCTTCTGTTAAACTTTCATTAGTCTCAATTAAAGGAAACTGATACAAATTTTGCCAAATACCTTTTTTAATTCTCTGCTCTAAAATGGTTTTATTGTTTTCTGAAATAAAAACCAAAAAATTAAAGTGTTTCTTCGATATTTTAGTTTTATTGATTTTTACAGGAAACGCTGTTATTCTGTTTAGTTGAAATGCAATACACTTCTTTTTTAAAGGACAGATTTTACAATTAGGCGACTTTGGTTTACATTGTGTTGCACCAAACTCCATAATAGCTTGATTGTAATCTCCAATATTGTTTTTTGGCAGTAAAGTTTGTGCAAGAGCTTTAAACGTTTTTATACCTTGAGATGAATTAATTGGTGTATCAATTCCAAAATATCGCGACAAAACCCTGTACACATTACCATCTACAACTGCAACAGGTTCATTGTAACAAATTGAAGCAATAGCACTTGCTGTATAATCACCAACTCCTTTTAGTTTTAATAAGTCTTTATAGGTTTTTGGAAACTCTCCATTTAATTCGTTTACAATATTATTTGCTGAATGATGAAGGTTTCGTGCTCGAGAATAATAACCCAACCCTTGCCATAGTTTTAAAACATCACTTTCTTTAGCTCTAGCAAGATCAAAAACAGTAGGGAAATTAGCAACAAAATCTTCATAATATGGTAATCCTTGCTTAATTTGAGTTTGCTGCATTATAATTTCAGACAGCCATATATAGTAAGGATTTTGCGTTTCTCTCCAAGGAAGCTCTCTCTTATAATCTGAATACCAGTATTTTAAAATTTTTGTGAAATTCATTTTAAAAATTCCTTGAATGGCAAAAATAAACGTTTATTAGGTTAAATTTTAATTAATTAGGCTTGAAATATTGAATATAAAATACATATATTTGCAACCCTAATAACTGATTAATAACTTTAAAAACTAACAAACAATGACTAAAGCTGATATAGTAGCAAAAATTTCTGAAAAACTAGGAATAGAAAAAGGCGATGTTCAAGCAACAGTAGAAACATTTATGAGTGAAGTTAAAACATCTCTAGAAGGTGGTGACAATGTATATCTTAGAGGTTTCGGTAGTTTCATCATTAAAGCAAGAGCAGAAAAAACAGGTAGAAATATTTCAAAAAATACAACTATTAAAATCCCAGCTCACAATATACCAGCATTTAAACCAGCAAAAGTTTTTGTAGAAAGTGTAAAAGCTAATGTTGGGATTAAATAAAATATTAATTTAAAAAAAGTATTAATTTATGCCAAGTGGTAAAAAACGAAAAAGACACAAGGTTGCAACGCATAAGCGTAAAAAAAGACGGAGAGCAAATCGTCACAAGAAAAAATAATACGAAAAAGTAGTTGTTACACTACTTTTTCAGTTTTATTAAAATCGTTCTTTGATATTAAATTTATAATTATTTTATGCTTTCACCTTAGCGTAGTTATAAATTTTACAGATTAATTCCGATAATTATCGGAACCTGTGAATCAAATAAATATGTATAATCCATCTGTCACGCTAAATTGTGATGGATAAAAATTAACTAAATGAATAAAGAATTAATAATTCGTTCTAGTTCTAACAATGTTGATTTTGCCTTATTAAAAGATGGAAAACTTATTGAATTACAAAGAGATGAGGATGACAGTAATTTTTCGGTTGGCGATGTGTTTATTGCCAAAATTAGAAAATCTGTCGCAGGTTTAAATGCAGCATTTGTAAATGTTGGTTATGAAAAAGATGCATTTTTGCATTATCATGATTTAGGCCCAAAACTCCCTTCACTTTTAAAATTCGTAAAACGTGTAAGCACAGGTAAACTTAGAGATTATTCTTTAAAAAATTTCCCATTTGAAAAAGATATTGATAAAAACGGCAGCATTGCTGACGCGATAAAATCAAATCAATCTGTATTGGTACAAATAGTAAAAGAACCAATATCCACTAAAGGACCAAGAATCAGTTCGGAGCTTTCAATAGCTGGTAGATATTTAGTTTTAGTCCCTTTTTCCGATCGTATTTCAATTTCACAAAAAATTGAAAGCAAAGAAGAAAAAGACAGACTTAAACGTTTACTTAAAAGTATTACTCCAAAAGGATTCGGAGTTATAGTTCGTACTGTTGCAGAAGGCAAAAAAGTAGCCGAACTAGACAGAGATTTACAAAATTTGTATGGTCGTTGGACCGCAATGTGTAAAAAGCTACATAAAGCACATCATCCCAGTAAAGTATTAGGAGAAATGAATAAAGCCTCTTCAATTTTAAGAGATATATTTAATGACTCCTTTACTTCAATAATAGTAGATGATGAAGTGCTTTACATTCAAATAAAAGATTATGTGCAAGAAATTGCACCTAAAAAAGAATCAATAGTTAAGTTGTATCAGTCTAATGTTCCAATTTTTGAAAAATATGGAATAGAGAGACAAATTAAAACATCCTTTGGCAAAACCGTATCTATGGCAAAAGGTGCTTATCTTATAATAGAACATACAGAAGCACTTCATGTTATAGATGTAAACAGCGGAAATCGCTCTAACAAAGCAAAAAACCAAGAGGATACAGCATTAGAAGTTAATTTAATTTCAGCTACCGAACTTGCTCGACAGTTACGTTTACGTGATATGGGCGGAATAATTGTAGTCGATTTTATTGATATGTCTAAAGCTGAACATAGAAAGAAGCTCTTTAATCATCTTCGGGAAGAAATGAAAGATGATAGAGCAAAACACAAAATTTTACCTCCAAGTAAATTTGGGTTGATACAAATAACCAGACAACGAGTAAGACCAGAAATGAATATTAAAACCAGAGAGGAAGATCCTAATGGTTTTAATGCTCTAGAAGTTGAAGCTCCTATCGGAATTATACAAAAGATTTCGCAGGATCTGGAACAACTATTAAAAAAAGACTATAAAAAGCTGACTTTAAACACACATCCTTTTATAGCAGCCTATTTAACAAAAGGCTTTCCATCTATGCGTTCAAAATGGTTTTTTGAACACAAAAAATGGGTAAATATATTACCAAGAGATGCTTACACATATCTAGAATATCATTTTTTTGATAAAAATGGTAAAAAAATTAAATAATAAAAAAGCCTTACTAATTTTAGTAAGGCTTTTTTTGTTTTTATATCCTGTTCTGAAATAATTAGCAAAACGATGTTTAATTATTCTATTCTTGTTTTATTTTAATCATTTTGTTCATTCCTTCTAGCCAGTTAAAATGTTGCTTAATCTCTTCTCGTCTTAATTCTATAAGTCTTGCCTTCTCTTCTCTAATGCTTTGTAACCTCATTCTCTCATTTTTAAACTTTTCCCTTTTTTCCCTTTTTCTTTCTATAACTCTCTTTCGTTTTGCAGCTTTTATATATCTATGTGAAATTGAAAAAAGATATATTCCGCCAAACATTAATGCAAGAACTAATAGCATTTTTATTCCGTTTCCCATGGTGCGCTAAAGTTTAAATTTACTAAATATAAGAAATTCAGTTAAATATGAAGAATTTTTTATACGAAAAGCAGATATCTTATGTGATTTGCTTATTTTTAAAGCATTAATCTTAAAAACAAATATTATATGGGGAAATTTGAAATTAAAACTGATAAATCTGGAAAACACAGATTTAATTTAAAATCAGGCAATGGCCAAGTTATTTTAACTAGCCAAGGTTATTCTTCAAAATCAGGCTGTGAAAATGGCATTGAATCTGTTAGAAAGAATTCACAAAACGATAGTATGTTTGATAGATGTACTGCAAAAAATGGTAGCCCTTATTTTTGCTTAAAATCTTCTAATGGACAAGTAATTGGAAATAGTGAAATGTATTCATCGGCATCAGCTATGGAAAATGGTATTGCTTCAGTTAGAAGTAATGCGCCTAAAGCCACAGTTGTCGATAATACTTAATGATTTTGAGTTAGTTAGCAAAAAAAAGCCTTACATGACGATGTAAGGCTTTAAATCTTAAAAAAATTAAGCTATAGATTAATTATCTTTCTTCAATTTAGCAGCAGCTTTTTCTAACTCGTTTGCAGCTTTTTCTTTAGCATCATCAACAACTTCTTCAGCAGCTTCTTTAGCGTCATCTACAGCTCCTTCTACAGCTTCTTTAGCATCGTCTATAGCTCCTTCTACAGTACCTATAGAGTCTGCAACAACTTCTTCAGCAGCTTCAGTTGTTTCTTCAACAGTTGCTTCTTTAGTGTCTTCAGCTTTATCAGCTTCTTTCTTTTCTCTACAAGATGTAAATGACAAACTTAATGCCAATACTAGTACAGAACTTAAAATTAGTTTTTTCATCTCTAGTGTTTTAAAGTTAATTATTATGCAATTAATAACATCTAACGTGTATAAACTAAATATTTTTAACATTTTTTTAAGATATTGTCAAAAGCGTATGTTTTTCAACCTATTTACGTATATAATCTATGATTTGGATTACGGCACCACGATTTCTTGATATATATGATGCGTTTGCTTTGCCAGATTGAATTCTTTTTTCAGTATTGAGAATTAACGAATCCAAAGTAGAATTTAATTCTAATTGATTTGAAATAGAATACATACCACCATTTTCTTTCATTTCATGAGCCTCTGGAAACTTCTTATAATTTTTACCAATAATAATTGGCACTCCAAAAGCTGCAGGTTCTAAAGTATTGTGGAGACCTGTGGTTCCAGTTGCTCCTCCTACAAAAGCAATATCAGCATAACTATATATTTTAGACAAAAACCCAATTGCATCAATAATAAAAACTTGATATTTAGAAACATCAAACTTTTCTTTTTCTGAAAACAGAATAGTTTTCTTTTTAATTGAAGTTTTTAAAACCCCCATTTGCTGTGATTTTATATTATGAGGCGCAATAATAAATTTTAAATCTTCGGAAGAAGAATTAATATAATCAATCAATAAGTTTTCATCTTCTGTCCAAGTGCTTCCTGCTACTATACATAATTTGTTTTGTTTAAACTTGTCAATAAAATCTAAAGTGTTATCCGTTTTTAACTGATTGGATACACGATCGAACCTTGTATCTCCAGATGTAGTAATGTTGTTAAAGCCAATAGTTTCCAATAGTTTTTTTGAGCTTTCATTTTGAACAAAAATATGCTCAAAAGCATTTAGGGATTTGCGCATCAAACCTCCATAAAATTTGAAAAATGATTGATCTTTTCTAAATAGTGCAGAAATTAATATCGATTTAATTTTTCTTCGATTTAATTCATTCAAATAATTTGGCCAGATTTCATACTTCACAAAAATCACTAATTCTGGATGTGCTAAATTCAAGAATGTTATTGCATTATATTTTGTATCCAAAGGTAAATACACGACAATATCAGTTAGTGGATTCTTCTTACGAATTTCGAATCCAGAAGGCGAAAAAAAACTAAGTACTATTTTATGATTGTGATATAATTCCTTAAGTTCCTCAAACACAGGAAGTCCTTGCTCATATTCGCCTAGAGAAGCACAATGAAACCATAACACTTTGTCCTTACTTGTAATTTTGGCTTTTAAAATATTAAAAGTATTCGCTCTTCCTCTAACACCTAGACGAATTTTTTCATTAAAAAGCGCAATGATTTTTAAATGAAAAGCTACAACGTATATCAGTATGTTATAGAGAATTTTCAAAGTTTTTCTTTAGAGCTAAAATACATTTCTTTATCTTAAATTCATTGGCATACACGAATGAATTTTGTATTTTCGCTACCTATCAAATGTAATCTACTCATTTTGTGAACTACAAAATCTACGTATGAAAAAAATTCAAATGGTTGACTTAAAAGGTCAATATGAAGCAATAAAAGATAGTGTTAATGCCTCTGTTTTAAATGTTATTGAATCTACAGCTTTTATAAATGGCCCTCAAGTTCATGAGTTTCAAAAGAATTTAGAAAACTATTTAGGTGTAAAACATGTAATCCCTTGTGCCAATGGTACAGATGCTTTGCAAATTGCTATGATGGGATTGGGTTTAAAACCAGGAGATGAGGTTATTACTGCCGATTTTACCTTTGCTGCTACAGTAGAAGTCATTGCACTTTTACAATTAACCCCTGTTTTGGTCGATGTAAATCCAAACGATTTTAATATAGATATAGAAGCCATAAAAAAAGCAATTACGCCAAAAACCAAAGCCATTGTTCCAGTGCATTTATTTGGGCAATGTGCGGATATGGATGCCATCATGGAAATTGCCAATGCACATAATTTGTATGTAATTGAAGATAATGCTCAAGCTATTGGAGCAACATATACTTCAAAGGATGGAACAAAAACAAAAGCAGGAGCAATTAGTCATGTTGCTTCTACTTCATTTTTTCCATCAAAAAATTTAGGTTGTTATGGAGATGGAGGTGCAATTTTCACAAACGATGACGATTTAGCACACATTATTCGTGGAATTGTAAATCATGGTATGTACAAACGCTATCATCATGATGTAGTTGGTGTAAATTCACGTTTGGACTCTATACAAGCAGCCGTTTTAAATACAAAATTACCTCTTTTGGATGAATATTGTAATAAGCGAAAAGAAGCTGCTAACAAATATAACGAAGCATTTAAAGGGCAAGAAAAAATCACAATCCCTTTTAGAAATGGTAGTGAAGACAATCATGTGTTCCATCAATATACTTTAAAGATTCAAGGGGCAAATAGAGATGCATTGGCTCAACATTTAAATGATAATGGAATTCCTTGTGGCGTATATTATCCTATTCCTCTACATAATCAAAAAGCATATCAAGATTCACGCTATAATGAAGCTGATTTTCCAGTAACTAATCAATTAGTAAAAGAGGTCATTTCTTTACCAATGCACACCGAGCTTGATGACGAACAAATAGAATTTATTACAAAAACAATTATAACATTTGTAAATGGGTAAAATATTAGTAACAGGAGGTTTAGGATTTATAGGTTCACATACTGCTGTAGAACTTCAAAATGAAGGTTTTGAAGTTGTTATTATAGACGATTTGTCTAATTCTTCAATAGGTGTTTTAAAAGGAATTACTTCAATTACAGGAATATCACCAATTTTTGAACAATTAGATTTAAAGGATAAACCTAAAGTACAAGCGTTTTTTAAAGTACATCAAGATATAGAAGGTGTTATTCATTTTGCTGCCAGTAAAGCTGTTGGTGAAAGTGTTGAAAAACCACTATTATATTACGAAAACAATATCAGCACACTAATTTATGTGCTTCAAGAATTGCAAAAATTAGAAACCTCTAATTTTATTTTCAGTTCTTCGTGTACTGTTTATGGACAAGCCGATAAGATGCCAATAACCGAAAATGCTCCAATTAAAAAAGCTGAATCCCCTTATGGAAACACCAAACAAATTGGTGAAGAAATCATAGAAGATTCATGTAAAGTAAATGAAAATATAAATGCTATTGCTTTGCGTTATTTTAACCCAGTTGGCGCTCATGAAAGTGCTAAAATTGGAGAATTGCCAATTGGTGTTCCACAAAACCTCATACCTTTTATTACACAAACAGCAATGGGAATTAGAGAGCAACTTTCGGTGTTTGGAGATGATTACCCAACACTAGACGGGACCTGCATTCGCGATTATATTCATGTGGTGGATCTCGCAAAAGCACACGTTGTAGCTTTACAGCGTTTAATAAATAGGACCAATAAGTTCAATTACGAAACCTTTAATGTTGGCACTGGCACAGGGAGTTCTGTATTGGAAGTTATAAAATCTTTCGAAAAGGTTTCAGGACAAAAATTAAATTATAAAATTACAAACCGAAGATCGGGAGATATTATTTCGGCCTATGCTGACACTACTAAAGCAAATAATGAATTAGGTTGGAAAGCAAAATTAACTTTGGATGACGCGATGCAATCTGCTTGGAAATGGGAGCAACAAATAAGAAAAAACAACTAAATATTTTATAACACATTATCAAACACTAAATTAATCATCATGAAAAAATTCCTTTTTCTTTTGGCAATACTGTTCTCTTTCGGTATTACAGCGCAAAACACTTATCTACATTGTGGTAAATTGATTGACACCAAAAATGGTAAAGTACTCACAAATAAAACCATTGTAGTTTCAGGCAAAACTATTTTATCAATTCAAGATGGTTTTGTAACACCAGAAAATTCAGAAGATATTGTTATCGATTTAAAGGATAAAACTGTAATGCCTGGACTCATTGATATGCATGTACATATAGAAGGAGAATTAAGCCCAAAAAGATATATAGAACCTTTTACACTTAATGATGCTGATGTCGCTTTTAATGCACAAAATTATGCTAAAACTACACTAATGGCAGGTTTTACTACAGTTAGGGATTTGGGAGGCAGCGGAGTTAATATTTCTTTGCGTAATGCTATCAATCAACATAAGGTCGTAGGTCCAAGAATCCTAACAGCAGAAAAAGCCATAGGAACAACAGGAGGTCATGCCGATCCAACAAATGGTAGAAGCAAAGCATTGATGGGAGATCCAGGACCAAAAGAAGGTGTTATAAATAGTGTTGATGATGCAAGAAAAGCAGTAAGACAACGTTATAAAAATGGTGCAGATATGATTAAAATAACTGCTACAGGTGGTGTTTTAAGTGTTGCAAAGAGTGGCCAAAATCCTCAATTCACTATTGAAGAGATTAAAGCCATTTGTGACACAGCTAAAGATTACGGAATGCATGTCGCTGCTCATGCTCATGGAGATGAAGGTATACAACGTGCTATTTTGGGAGGTGTTAAAACCATTGAACATGGCACTTTAATGAGTGAAGAAACAATGGCGTTAATGATAAAACACGATGTATATTATGTGCCAACAATTACTGCAGGGAAATCGGTAGAAGCTAAAGCAAAAATCAAAGGTTTTTTTCCAGAAATAATTGTCCCTAAAGCATTAGCAATTGGGCCTAAAATTCAGGATACATTTGGGAAGGCTTATGCCAAAGGAGTAAACATAGCATTTGGTACAGATGCTGGTGTTTTTGACCATGGCGAAAACGGAAAAGAATTTGGTTATATGGTTGAAGCTGGAATGCCAGCAATTGAAACTATACAATCTGCAACGATTACCAACGCTAAAGTTTTAGAGTTAGATAATTTAGGACAAATAGCTGTTGGATTTCTTGCTGATATTGTAGCAACAGATGAAGATCCAACCCAAAACATTCATACTATGGAAACTATTGTTTTTGTAATGAAAGAAGGGAAAGTGTATAAGCAATAAGTGTATTTATAGATAGTTTTTTTATTATTCAGAAACGTTCTTTTTTCGATGTATAAAACTTGCAGTAAGTATCATAATCATTCCAGTAGATACAGATAAATCTGCCATATTAAAAATACCTGTTCTAAAGACACCACCTAAATCAATATGGAAAAAATCGGTTACTTCACTACGCGTAATTCTATCATAAATATTAGCAAAACCTCCTCCTAAAATACAAGAAAAACCTATTAAAGAAAGTTTGTCTATTGTTTTATCTTTAAAAACATAACGTAATACAAACCCTAATACTGCAATTGGTAAAATAAGGAGTAAAATTATTTTTAAAGTTGGGTTTAAATCACTTCCCATACCAAGAAAAGCACCAGAATTTTCAATATTATGAAGTGTGAAATAATTTCCGATAATTTCCGATTCACTTCCCTTTGTTACATTATCGCGAACCCAAAATTTTGAGATTTGATCGATAGCAATGTTAAAAACGATTATTACCCAAATAAGAATAGAACGACGAGATAATTTCATGTGTTTATATTTATTGTTTTGCAAAGGTCACATGCTGCCTGCCTGCCGCAGACAGGTTCGCTATTAATCATTTCCTTGTGTGATAAACTTTTTAGCATGCTCGTTTCATAAGCTAAACTTGTGTTTCAAAAATTGCTGAAGCTGTTTCAACTTCTCTGTTAATTTTTCGTACTAAACCTTGCAAAACTTTTCCTGGACCAACTTCGGTGAAATGTGTTGCACCATCTGTAATCATTTGTTGAACGGTTTGTGTCCAACGTACAGGAGACGTTAATTGTAAAATTAAATTTGCTTTTATTTGAGCTTCATCTGTAACAGCATTTGCAGTCACATTTTGATATATAGGACAATTAGGTTTGCTAAATGTTGTATTTTCAATTGCAGCAGCTAATTCTTCTCTAGCAGGTTCCATTAAAGGTGAGTGAAAAGCGCCACCAACAGGAAGTACCAAAGCACGACGAGCACCTGCTTCTTTTAAAGTTTCACAAGCTCTATCTATAGCATCAATATCACCAGAAATAACGAGTTGTCCAGGACAATTATAATTTGCAGCAACTACAATACCTTCTGTTTCAGCACATATTTTTTCTACAACTGCATCTTCTAAACCTAAAACTGCAGCCATTGTACTAGGTTGTAATTCGCAAGCTTTTTGCATCGCTTGTGCACGTTGTGATACGAGTTTTAAACCATCTTCGAAATTTAAAGCTCCATTTGTAACCAATGCCGAAAACTCACCAAGCGAATGTCCAGCAACCATATCTGGTTTGAAGTTTTCACCTAATGTTTTTGCTAAAATAACGGAATGCAAAAAAATGGCTGGTTGGGTAACTTTGGTTTGCTTAAGGTCTTCAGCAGAGCCTTCAAACATAATATCTGTAATGTTAAAACCAAGAATATGATTTGCTTTTTCAAATAGTTCTTGAGCTAAAGGGGAATTTTCATAAAGATCTAAACCCATTCCTGAGAATTGTGCACCTTGACCTGGAAATATATATGCGTTCATACCCATCTTCCATCTTCCCAAAGGGAAGAGCTTTTTAATTTAAAAATTTTCTGCTGCAAAAATAGGAATAATATCTTTTAAAAAGATGAAAGACCACTTCGCTTTAAGACAAAAGACTTAATTTTTACAATCCATTTGTCGCAGCTTCTGCACAACGTTCGCCATCCATTGCTGCAGATACAATTCCGCCAGCATAACCTCCTCCTTCGCCGCAAGGGAAAAGACCTTCAATTTCGGGATGTTCTAAATGTTCATTTCTTGGAATATTTACAGGAGACGATGTTCGTGATTCCACTCCAACAATATTGGCTTGAGCAGTATAGTAACCTTTCATTTTTTGTCCGAAGACTTCAAAACCCTTTCTTAATTTACTTCCTATTAATTTTGGTAATAAGGAGTGTAGTGGTGCCGACTTTAATCCTGGTTGGTAAGACGTTTCATTTAAACTATTTGAAAAGCGACCTTCAACAAAATCGGTTAAGCGTTGTGCAGGAGCTGTTTGACTTCTTCCACCAGAAGTAAAGGCCAATCGTTCTAAGTCCTTTTGATATTCCAATCCTTTTAAAACGCCAAATTGTTCATATTTTGGTAAATCTTTATCAACATTTATTTCTACCACGATTCCAGAATTGGCAAAGGGGTTATTTCGTTTTGATGGCGACATTCCATTTACAACAACTTCGCCATTTGCAGTTGCTGCAGGAACAATAAATCCGCCAGGACACATGCAAAACGAGTACACTCCTCGTTCATTTACTTGATGCACTAAACTGTAAGCTGCTGCTGGCAATAATTCATTTCGTTTGCCACTACAATGATATTGTATAGAATCTATAATATGTTGTGGATGTTCGACTCGAACTCCCATTGCAAAGGATTTTGCTTTTAGTGCTATATTCTTTTTATGCAACAAATAATAGATGTCTCTTGCCGAATGCCCTGTTGCTAAAATAACGCGTTCAACAGCCATCTCTATATTGTTTTGTAACTGAATGGCATTTATCTTGTTGCCTTTAATGGTAAAATCAATAACGCGACTTTCAAAATGAATTTCTCCACCATATTTTAAAATAGTTTCCCGAATATTCTGAACCACTTTTGGGAGTTTGTTAGTGCCAATATGTGGATGAGCATCTATTAAGATTTGTTGCGTTGCACCATGAAACACGAGGTTTTCAAAAATGCGTCGTACGTCTCCACGCTTTAAACTACGTGTGTATAATTTTCCGTCGGAATAGGTACCTGCACCACCTTCACCAAAGCAATAATTAGAATCTTCGTTAACAAAATGGTTTTGGTTAATGGCTTTTAAATCGCGACGTCTGTCTTGCACATTTTTACCACGTTCTAACACAATGGGTTTATATCCTAATTCTATGCAACGCAACGCAGCATACATTCCTGCTGGTCCAAAACCAATAATATGAACCGCTTTGGCATTGGATACATCTTTATAGTTGAATGAATATGTTGAAGATTCTGGCATTTGCTCTTTAATGTAAACAGCAACTTTATAATTGAATATAATTTTAGCTTTCCTAGCATCGATAGATTTACGAAGTATTTTAATTCCAGTAATATCTTTAGGATTGATATGAAGAAATTTTATAGCCTTTTTTAGTAGAATATCGTCTTGTTTTTCTTCCTGAAGTGTTACACGAAGCTGAATCTCTTTTATCATATTGCGAAAATACTTAAATTTGGAATAAGAGTTAAAAAAAGAATTTTGGAGTTTTGTTTAATGGTATTGCATAAAATCTATTAACGGCTGACTTGAGCAAAATTTTCTTATCAATAATGATTTATACCAATTTAAATTTATAAGGTCGCATTATATTGTTTCTTTTTCACAATATTTTTGTAAAAATTATTTACCATAACAAAGGCTATGCTAAATAATTTTCTCTTCAATCTTGCAAAAAATAACTCAATACAATTATTACGACATCACAAAATTAAATTGGTATTACGTATATTTTTTTAGCGTAAAATGCCATTGTAATCTTTTAAATAATTCAATATTGACATCTAATCTAATATGCTTGGAATTTAGCTTTTTCTTGAATTTAATGGCTGACTTATTAAAATAGTTGCTAATACTAAATTTAACCACAATATTTCTATTTTCTAAATATCTATAGCAACAGTAACGAAGATATGGAGCTAAGTTTTTCCCTCTATAGGTTTCAAATGTAAACATGTTTAAAAGATACGCTTCGTTTTCTTTTATTTTAAAAGTTCTATTATTAAAAATAAAATCGTTTAATTCGATAAACATATAAGCTGCGATTTGATTGCCAAATTTAAGGCCTACACATTCTTGTCCTTTATCTAAACTTTGGATGATTTTTTTTTCATTTATTGCATCCGACTTCTCAAGGATTAATTTTATATCTTCATTATTTAAACTTTTAAAAATAAAATCTTGAGAATCAGTTTTAATCAACGGTTTTTGAGATAAACTTGCTTCTTCTTGAACCCAATAATATGGCATTATGTCTATGCCAGTTTTTGCAAAAGCATATCTTACGCCTTGTAGAATTAAACCATGTTTAATTAATTGCCAAATTAACTTGACACTATATGGTGACCTCTTTTTCTTCAAATTCGTTAATAATATAATTATTCGAACTTACGTCCATAACTCCCATTTCCAGGTAATAAATTCATCTTTGTTCGGAATTCCTCAGGACTCATGATTTTACGTTCATTAGCTTCAGCTATAACATGGATTCTTTGGATTAATTCTAAGTTTGTTGCCAATTTTGTTCTAGCTGTATCATACCAAATGTTGTCTTCAATCCCAACTCTTACACCTCCTCCAATCGCAATTGAGAGAGAATTCATTTTAAGTTGATTGTTTCCTATTCCTGCCAAACTCCAATAAGACCCTTTTGGAAGATCATTAATCATTACGCCAGTATGAAGAATATCGGCCTGTGCACATGCAATATTACCAAGTAAAAGATTAAAATAATATGGAGGTTGTATAAGATTCTTCCTTTCAAGATATTTAGCATAATTAATCATACCTGCATCAAAAACCTCTAATTCGGGCACAATATTATTATCCTTCATAACATTCGCTAGATCCTGAACCATTTGAGGCGAATTTATGCTAGCCATATTATTGAAATTTAATGAGCTTAAAGTTAAACTTCCCATGTCTGGTTTTACGGAATCGGCTAGATAGATTGCATCTGAACGCTGCGCTAATTCACTAAAATCTCGACCGCTGAGCGAAACACAAATAACCAGCGTTGGAGCATATTTTCGAATTCCACTAATAATTTCAGCATAAATTTCTTTTTCATAAGCAGGTTTTCCAGAAATAGGGTCTCTGGCATGCAAATGCACCATTGTAATTCCAACCTCGCTAGCTTTATGCACATCCTCAATTATTTCTGAAACGCTAACAGGAACGTGTGAGGTCATCTCCTTAGTAGGAATCATACCTGTTGGAGTAAAATTAATTATTAGATTTTTTTCCAAAATTGCAGTTTGTGATTTCTAAGTTGTTTTGAATATAAGCATTTAATTAAACAATCTTATTGCAATTGTGTGTGTTTTTAATATTAATGCCAAAAAAACTAAATCGTTTTTAATCCTTTCTATGTGCCTTAATGTTCACTTAAGCCAAAAATAATAATCTTGAGAAATCTTACTTTACTTGTCTTTATAACCTTAAAAAGAATAGTATTTACTGAGGTTGTTTGTAGGCTATTTTTTAATAAAGGTCAAGCTTATTTTCTTTCGTAAGTTAAAAACGAAAAGGCATGTTCGTGTTTGTCATCTTTATCATGAAAGGTGTTATTGGTTTCTTTCCAAACAGAACTGTCAATTTTAGGAAAGAATGCATCTGCTTCAAAATTTTCATGCACACGAGTCAGTTCAATTTTATGCGCAAAAGCCATAGCTTGTCTATAAATTTCGCCACCACCAATAACGAATGGTTGACTGTCGTTTTTTGTAGCATCAATTGCATCTTCAATCGAGTTAACTACAATCACTCCTTCGGGAACATGATATTTACTTTGTCTGGTAATTACAACATGAGTTCGGTTTGGTAAAGGTTTTGGGAAACTCTCAAAAGTTTTACGACCCATTATAATGTGATGTCCATTAGTTAGTTTTTTAAAGTGTTTTAGATCATCACTTAAATGCCAAATTAATTTGTTGCCTTTACCAATAGCATCGTTTTCTCCAGCAGCAGCAATGATGGTAAGGTCAGAAAGTTTCTTTGAAACAGCTTTTGTTTCATTGTAGGCTTCGCTTTGTGCCATAAGTGTTTCCTCTTTAATAAATTTTTGTTTTAATTTTTCGATACGTTGTTGCTGTTGGGCTGTTAACTTATCTAACTGTTCTTGTTCCCATTGTTTACCCATAAATTTATGAGTTACAAATACATTGAATGTATGATATAAGAATAAAAACAACCAAACCAAAATGGCAAATACAAACCAATCGATTTCAAAAAGTTTAACATCTTCACCAATACCTAAAACTAAATTAGCAAGAATTATAAACAGAGAGCCAATTAAAAAAACAACGAAGTGAATGTATAAGCGTTTTTTTTGTTTCACACGACGTTGTGCATTCTGGATTAACTCTAGTTGGTCTTTATCTATTTGTGGTATGTTTTTCTTCTTTTTGCTGAACATTACTGATTAGCTTTTTTCTTTTGTTTCTTAAGTTTACGCAACTCTTTTTTCGAAAGATATTTGGTATTATCAATTTTAAAAACAATAGGCAAAGAATAAGGTACAGTAACAGGCTTTCCTCTTTGGTATCCTGGTTTAGTTAATTTAGGAATTAGTTTTATAACACGAATAGCTTCTGCTTCTAACTCAGGCTTTGGAGCTCTAGCTCTAATTCCAGAAATAGTACCATCTAAGCCGACTTTAAAAATCACACTAATTCTCGCTATGCCATCAGGCAGGCCTAAATCTTTAGCAACGTTTATATTAAACTTTTTTAAAATGTGTTTTGTTATGGCATCAGACATACATTTTCTTTGTGATTCATTTGCTAAATTTTCACGACAGCCTTTATATACAGGAACTTCCTCTATTATAGCAAAAGGAACTTCTTCGGTGTCTTCTGTTGCTTCAACAATTTTTTTTTCAGCTTGTGAAAATGTAACTGTGCTGAAAGCAAGAAGCAATAATAAGAAAGTGTATTTCATAATAATTTTAATTAAACAGCAATTGCACCTTTAATATTTGGATGCGGATTGTAATCTACTAAAGTAAAGTCTTCAAATTTAAAATCAAAAATATCTTTAACTTTAGGATTTAAAATCATTTTTGGTAGCGTTCTTAAATCGCGAGATAGTTGTAACTCTAATTGCTCATAATGATTGCTGTAAATATGTGCATCGCCAAACGTATGGATAAACTCTCCTGCTTCGTATCCACAAACTTGAGCCATCATCATTGTAAATAATGCATAAGAAGCAATATTAAAGGGTACGCCAAGAAAAATGTCTGCACTACGTTGATAGAGTTGACAAGATAATTTTCCATCAGCAACATAAAACTGAAAAAACGCATGACAAGGTGGTAAAGCCGCTTTACCATTGGCAACATTCTCACTAAACGATATTGATGTGTCAGGCAAAACCGAAGGGTTCCAAGCAGAAACTATCATTCTACGACTATCAGGATTGTTTTTTAATGAATGAATCACGTCCTTTATTTGGTCAATATCATCGTTATTCCAATTGCGCCATTGCTGTCCGTAAACTGGCCCTAAATCTCCATTTTCGTCTGCCCAACTGTTCCAAATACGCACGCCGTTTTTGGTTAAATAGTTAATATTTGTATCTCCTTTTAAAAACCAAAGTAATTCGTAAATTATAGATTTTAAGTGAAGTTTTTTAGTAGTAACCATTGGGAATCCTTTACTTAAATCGAAACGCATTTGGTAACCAAATACACTTTTGGTTCCTGTTCCTGTACGATCTTTTTTTTCGTTTCCGTTTTCTAAAACGTGTTTAACAAGGTCTAAATATTGTTTCATATTTTTTCCCACGAAAGTGGGAATCTTATTAAGGTTAATATAATTATTATGTGATTTCTCGCTATACTCGAAATGACAAAATTATTCGACGATAAAAATAAAAAAAGCCTCAAATATAAAAGAATGAAGCTTTAAATTATTTTAAAAGTTATTAACTTAAACTATTGCAAATTACTTAATGCCTCACTTCTCCAATTTTATCGGGATTGTGTTTGTATTTGAATATGAGCCAAAATAGTATTGCTAAAATTAAAGCATAACCTGCGAATACTAACCAAATAGTTGTCCAGTCCCTAAATCCATCATTTGTATAATAGTCAACAATAAGTCCGCTTGTATAGCCACCTATTAAAGCTCCTACACCATTTGTGAGTAAAATAAATAAGCCTTGCGCACTACTTCTGTACTTATTACTGGTTTCAGTTTCAACATATAATGAGCCGGAAATATTAAAGAAATCGAATGCCATGCCATAGATAACCATTGATAAAATTAAAAAGCCTAAACCAATACCTTCAGGATTTCCTATTCCGAATAAAGCAAATCGTAAAGCCCAAGCAAACATACTTAATAACATTACGATTTTTATGCCAAAACGTTTTAAGAAAAACGGAATGGTTAAGATAAATACGGTTTCAGATATTTGAGATAACGAGATTAAAATATTTGAACGTTTTACTGCAAATGAATCTGGAAAACTTTCAGTAAAACTTCGCAAAAATTCGGATGCCCAAGCATTGGATATTTGTAAAACCACACCTAATAACATGGAAAAAATAAAGAATACTGCCATTTTGTAATCTTTAAATAATGCAAAAGCATCTAAACCTAAACGTTGAGCAAAAGATTTATTTTCCGATGTTGATAAAGGTACATTAGGTAGTGTAAATGAATAAATTCCCAATATTAAAGAGAACCCAGCAGCAAAATAAAATTGATAAGGACTTTGTGTCCATTCTAAAAAATCGACTGCCCACATTGCCACTATAAATCCGATAGTTCCCCAAACACGTATTGGTGGAAAAACCTTTATAACATCGTATTTGTTGTCATCAAGAATACTATATGATACTGCATTAGCCAAGCCAATGGTAGGCATATATAGCATTAAATAACCTAACATTACCCAAAAGAAGGTGTCATAATCGTTTACTTGCGATAAATAATATAAAAACCCAGCTCCTAAAATATGAAGTATTCCAAAAAGTTTTTGTGCATTTATATATTTATCAGCAATAATCCCTACAACAGCAGGCATTACTATTGAAGCGATACCTAATGTCATAAATATTTTCCCAATTTGAGCACCTGAAAATTGTAATTGCCCTCCTAAATATCCACCTAACGAAATAAGCCAAGCCCCAAACACAAAAAATTCGAAAAAATTTAAAACTGTTAAGCGGAATTTTATACTCATAAAATATGTTAATCAATTATTTTTATCGTTTAGATATTTCGTCTCTTATTCTTGCGGCAGTTTCATAATCTTCATTAGCGACGGCTTCTTCTAAAATATTGTGAAGTTCTTCTAAAGTTTTACCTTTAAAGGTTTCGGGTGATTTTGATTCAATTTCTTCTGCTAAAATTTCGTCTAACAATATATTATCTTCAGAATCTCCTTCTTCTTTTTCAGGATTAACCTTAAGATAAATCCCAGCTTTATCTAAAATATTTTTATAGGTAAAAATTGGTGCTTGAAAGCGAAGTGCTAAAGCAATAGCGTCACTTGTACGTGCATCAATGATTTCTTCAATTTTATCGCGCTCACAAATTAAGCTCGAATAAAACACACCATCTACCAGTTTATGAATAATAACTTGTTTTACTACGATATCAAATCTGTCAGAAAAATTTTTAAAAAGGTCGTGTGTTAAAGGTCTAGGAGGCCTAATTTCTTTTTCAAGAGCAATAGCAATAGATTGAGCCTCGAAAGCTCCAATAACAATAGGAAGTTTTCGGTCGCCATCTACCTCGTTTAAAATTAAAGCATAAGCGCCATTTTGTGTTTGGCTGTAAGATATTCCTTTTATATTAAGACGAACTAAACTCATAATTTATAAGACGTAAAGAACTGTTTAAATTAGGACTTTACCAACGCCAAAGGCATTAAGTTTTTAATGCTAATTTAATTAATCTTTTAGCAAAAACAATTTATAAAAAAAATATTTATACCAATTTAACATCAAAACAACCGATATAAATCATTTCTATTCCCCTTTTTTATCGTTAAAAATTATTTCCGTAACTACAGCTATGCAAAGAATTTTTGCTTCAAAAAAGAAAAAATATATTTAAATTTATTTATCAGCCATCTTGAAATTAAATTGGTGTTATTGTTGTGCTTTAAAGGCTTTTAATTTTTCTATAAATTTTGGTACGACTTCAAAAGCATCACCAATTACGCCATAATCTGCAGCTTTAAAGAAAGGAGCTTCAGGATCTGTATTAAAAACAACTTTTACTTTAGAAGCGTTAATACCAGCCAAATGCTGAATTGCTCCAGAAATCCCTATAGCAATATATAAGTTAGAAGCAACAGGTTTTCCTGTTTGCCCAACGTGTTCGCTATGAGGTCTCCAACCTAAATCGGAAACAGGTTTTGAGCAAGCAGTTGCAGCTCCTAAAACTTCGGCTAACTCTTCAATCATTCCCCAATTTTCCGGACCTTTTAATCCACGACCTCCAGACACAACTATCTCTGCATCTGCAATAGTTACTTTATCAGTAGCTGTATCAACAGATTCTACAGTTACACCAAAATCTGGAATAGAAGGCGAAAATTCTTCACTTGTTGCACTTGCAGGATTTTCAAACACGCCATAAGTATTTTTAGAAACACCTATTAGTTTAACATCTGTGTTTATTTGGCACATTTCGAAAGCTTTATTTGTAAAAGCAGTTCGTTTTACTGTAAATGGTGAAGTGTTTGTTGGAACTGCCACAACATTTGAAGCATAGCCAGCATCTAAACCTACTGCCAAAAGTGGCGCAAGGTATTTACTGTTTATACTTGAGCTAATAATAACAACTTTAGCATCTTCTTTTTCAGCCGCTTGCTTAATAACATTGGCATAAGCATTAGCGTTGAAATTTTCTAACTGTGAGTTAGTTACGTGTAACACTTTATCAACACCATAGTTTCCTAATTCTGAAGTATTACTTGCGTTAATTGAAACTGCAGTAACTGTAGTTCCTAATTGATTGGCAACAGCTTTTGCGTATGAAGCAACTTCTAAAGCTACTTTTTTAAATTTTCCTTGTTCGGATTCGGTATATACTAAAACGGACATAATTTTATTAATATTTAAAATTTCAAGCACCAAAATCCAATTTTATATATTTGGAATTTGGAATTTGAATGTTGGGATTTATTTTTAAATCACCTTAGCTTCGTTATGAAGTAAGTTTATTAATTCATCTAAATTATCTGGCGACACTAATGTAACTGTACCTTTTGCTTCTGGCTTTTCAAAAGACATTGAGGTTGTTTCTGGACTTGCATCTACTGGATCAACAATAGTTAAAGGTTTTTTACGAGCCATCATAATTCCTCTCATGTTTGGAATTCGTAAATCGCTTTCTTCAACAATACCTTTTTGTCCACCAATTACCAAAGGGAAAGACGTAGAAACGATTTCTTTTCCTCCATCAATCTCTCTTGAAACGGTTGCATTAGTTCCATCAACTTCTAGACCAATACAATTATTAACAAAATTGGATTCGGTTAAAGCTGCAACCATTCCTGGAACCATTCCACCATTATAATCGAGAGACTCACGACCAGCAATTACCAAATCGTAACCACCTTCTCGAACCACTTTTGCCAATTGTTTTGCTACTGTAAAACCATCGGTTGCAACAGTGTTTACTCTTATGGCTGCATCTGCTCCTATTGCAAGGGCTTTTCTTAAAGTTGGCTCAACTTCTGCGCCACCAACAGTCACAACATCTACAGAAGCACCTTGTTTCTCTTTAAACCACATGGCACGAGTTAAACCAAATTCGTCATTAGGATTAATTACAAATTGCACTCCATTAGCGTCAAACTTTGAATCTCCATCTGTGAAATTGATTTTAGAAGTTGTGTCTGGAACATGACTTATGCACACTAAAATTTTCATATGTTATATTGTTTTATTACTGAAACTAAGTATAATTTTTTGAGAGTACGAAGATAGTTAAATTAATAATAATTTCCTATGCATGCATAATAAATTTTTAAGAAAGAGTTTAACAAATTGTTATACAATTATTACTATTTTTGCCATTGCATTATTATAATTATATATGAAGACAATTCAGTTTAGGGAAGCCATTTGCGAGGCAATGAGTGAAGAAATGCGCAGAGATGAAAGCATTTATTTAATGGGTGAAGAAGTGGCAGAATATAATGGCGCTTATAAAGCTTCTAAAGGCATGTTGGATGAATTTGGAGCAAAACGTGTTATTGATACACCAATTTCAGAACTTGGTTTTTCTGGTATTGCTGTTGGTTCTACCATGACAGGCAATAGACCAATTGTAGAGTATATGACTTTTAACTTTGCTTTGGTTGGCATTGATCAAATTATTAATAATGCTGCTAAAATCAGACAAATGTCTGGCGGACAATTTAAATGTCCTATAGTATTTCGTGGTCCAACAGGATCTGCAGGACAATTAGGAGCAACACACTCGCAAGCGTTTGAAAGTTGGTTTGCCAATACACCAGGTTTAAAAGTAGTTGTACCATCAAATCCATACGATGCTAAAGGCTTGTTAAAGGCTGCTATTAGAGATGATGATCCTGTGATTTTTATGGAAAGTGAGCAAATGTATGGCGATAAAGGCGAAGTTCCTGAAGGCGAATACACGATTCCGATAGGCGTTGCAGATATTAAGCGCAAAGGTAAAGATGTAACTATTGTGTCTTTTGGAAAGATTATAAAAGAAGCGTATAAAGCAGCAGACGAGCTTGAAAAAGAAGAAATTTCTTGCGAAATTATAGATTTACGAACTGTTCGCCCAATGGATCATAAAACCATTTTAACTTCGGTTAAAAAAACCAACAGATTAGTCATTCTTGAAGAAGCTTGGCCTTTTGGCAATGTAGCTTCAGAAATCACATACCAAGTACAGTCTCAAGCTTTTGATTATCTGGATGCTCCAATAGTAAGAATCAATACAGCAGATACACCTGCACCTTTTTCTCCAGTTTTACTTAAAGAATGGTTGCCAAACAGTAACGACGTTATTAAGGCTGTAAAAAAAGTAATGTATAAATAAAACATAAATTTTTGCGTTATATAAACTTCGTTAGCATGATTGTTGATGAAGTTTTTTATTAATATGAAGTATAAACTACTTACAACATTTTTTTTCTTCGGAATAGTTTCCCTTTTTGCCCAAACAAAAGTTAGTGGTCATGTGTTTGATGAAAACAACGAACCAGTTTCGTTTGCTAACGTTGTATTTAAAGGCTCTTCAATTGGTACAATTACTAATGAAAACGGAAGATTTTATTTAGAATCTGATGAAACTTGGGACACTCTTAAAGTCACTTTTATTGGATATGAAACTATAGAATTTAAACTCGATAAAAAGGTAAATTACGATTTAAAACTTACTATAAAAGAAACAGCCGCTCAACTAGGCGAGATAGTAATAATTGCTGGTAAACAACCCAAAAAAAATAATCCAGCAATAGATATTCTTCGAAAAGTTTGGGAGCATAAACGAAAAAATGGTTTAAAACAATTTAAGCAATATGAATACGATAAATACGAGAAAGTAGAATTCGATCTCAATACTATTGATAGTTCATTAATAAAAAGCAAACTTTTTAGAGGCATGGAATTTGTTTTCGAACAAGTTGATACCTCTAGGGTTACAGGTAAAACGTATTTACCAATGTTTATTAACGAAGCTGTAACTAAAGTTTATGGAGACAATACGCTTAATAAAGAAAAAACTGTTTTAAAAGGGAATAAAAATTCAGGATTTAGCGATAATCAAATTATCATAGATTTTATTGGTGATTTATATTCCGATTATAATGTGTATGATAATTACCTAAAGTTTTTTGATAAAAGTTTTATGAGTCCATTATCTACAACTGGAATTAACACATATAATTATGTGCTTTTAGATAGTGCATATATAGATAACAAATGGTGCTATAATATTATTTATTATCCAAGACGCAAAAACGAACTTACTTTTAAAGGCGATTTTTGGGTAAATGACACAACCTATGCCATAAAAGAGATTAACCTTCAAGCTACAAAAAGCGCCAATATAAACTGGATTAAGGAAATATATATCGAACAAGAATTTGAAGTCTTAAACGATTCTTTGTTTCTCGTTAAGCGCGATTATATGATGTCTGATTTTGCCTTCAGTAAAAAGGAGAAGTCAAGAGGTGTTTATGGAAAAAGAACAACATTATATAATAACTATGAATTTGATAAAGTAAAGGATAAAAAATTCTACGATCAAGAAGTATATTATTACGATAAAGATATCTATGATAGAGATGATGATTTTTGGGATACAAATCGAATGGAGGCTTTAAGTAAGGACGAACAAGGCGTTTATAAAATGCTAGATACGCTTAAAACTGTTAAAAAATTTAAACAGTTGTATAATCTTGGGAGCATTTTGTCTTCAGGATATATTGAGTTTAATACACTTCCTTTAGATTATGGACCTATTTTTTCAACCTTTGGTTATAATGAAGTAGAAGGAACACGATTACGAACAGGTATAAGAACTTATTTTGGAAGAAATGACATATGGCGTTTAGAAGGATTTTTGGCATACGGATTTAGAGATGATAAGTTTAAATATGGAATTTCAGGAAAATGGCTTTTAGATAAAAAAAGCAGACTCATTATTTCTGGAGGAAACCGTCGCGATATAGAACAAATGGGAGCAAGTCTTACCACATCTACTGATGTTTTAGGACGAAACTTAGCCTCCTCATCAGTAGTTAATACCGCAGTTAATGATAAGCTTACCAATATAAACTTAACCACACTTGCCATAGAGTTGGAACCTTGGCGAAATATAATTTTTAGACTTGGTGGTAATTATAGAACTTTAGAATCGGCTTCGCCAACTTTTAGCTTAGATTATTTTGATGACGATTCGCCAACAGGAATATCTTCAGAAGTAAAACAATACGAAACCTCTTTATCAGTATCCTATTTTCCAAAACGAAAAATGACAGGTTTTGGTGTAGAACGCCATGAAGCTAACGATGATTTTGCACGTATTTTTGCACAAATAAGTCGAGGTGATAAAAGTATATTAGATAGTGATTTTAATTACACCAAAGTACAATTTTCTTATACTCAACCTTGGCAACTAGGTGGTTTCGGCAGGTTGTATTCTACTATAGAAGCAGGAAAAACATTTGGAGAAGTCCCTTTAGGCTTATTAAGTGTAGTGCCAGGTAATCAATCGTATTTTTCAATTTATAATACCTTTTCGCAGTTAGATTTTTACGAGTTTGTAACAGATACTTATACCTCGTTAAATTTACAGCATAATTTTAATGGTCGTTTGTTTTCCAGAATTCCATTTTTACGAAAATTTAATCTTCGGGAAATTGTAAGTATTCGTGGAGTTTGGGGAGAAATATCCGACGAAAACAGAACCTTAAATGCTTCTGGATTAATATACCAAGCACCAAATGATAAAGTATATTGGGAATATAGTCTTGGTGTTGGTAATATTTTTAAGATATTTAGACTAGACTTCAACTTTAGAGGCAATTATCTCGATAATCCTGATGCCAGAAAGTTTGGTGTTACAGGAACATTTGGGTTTCATTTTTAGAGGTTTCGTTATCGGTTTTGTGTATGGTTAGTTGCGGATTTGTGTGCGAGGAATTTCCGAAGGAAATTCAGACGTAACAAAACAAGCAACGACCTTTGTTTAAGCCAAACACCAGCAATTTTTTTACGGTGTTGGCAATAGTTTTTACTTTTCAAATTCATATGGAGATTCGATAAAGCCCATAATTATCTGCGGATATTTTTGTTGTAAAAAGTCCATTAGATTAGTAGTAAAAGGAAGAACACTGTCATTCTTAATTCCACTATTAATATTGTTCCACGTCGTTGGATAATACCTTGATATTGTTCCAAAAATAAAAGAAACTGCAAACATTTTAGAAATATCATTTATTAGAATATATCCACTAAAAGGTGGAATTACATAGGTGTCACCTATTACTTCAAAAGAGCTTGCCCACTTTTGACATAAATGCGGATGAAATTCCCCGTCATAAACTATTTTAGAAGTATGACTTGCTTCTGTGATTACAGGATTCTTAAATAAATTATCAGGAAATATAATATCTAATAACCCTTTTCCTTGAACCTCAATTTCCGTTTTTAAGACTTCTTTATGTTTTAGGTTATTTAATTGTCTTGAAGGAATTTCCAATCCTAACCAAGATTCAGCTGATTTTTTTAAATCAGGAAAAGAATAAGACAATTCTTTTAAACTAAACTCATAGTCACTATCATGAATAAGATATTCAGAGTGCCAATTAATTCCACTACTTCCTGCCCGAAAATAAGATTTGTTTTTAGTTGCAATAATTAATTCTCTAAAAGTTCCGTTAGAACTTTTTACAATGATATCTTCTAATTTTCCAGATTCTGCAATGTCTGACCAATTCGTTATTTTTAATCCGTGAGATGGCTTAATATTATTTTCTCTTGCTTCTTTATTTAAAATTAAAATAAGGCCTCTACTCAAAGAAACAATCCCATAATATAGAAGTAATGGCTTTACGGAAATATCAGCTACTTTGACAGATTCAAAATAGCTTCGTCCTTGTTTGAATGCAGAAATTATTTCATACGCTTTAGCTGAATTTATTTCAAAGTCATATTTTTTCTTAATATATCTTTTTACTAAATCTTTACTTTCAAACTCTCTTAAAAAGTGCCAAGTGTCGTTCATTTCATAATTACTGCCAATGGATAAGATATGGTTCTGCTTTATACTCAATCAAGTTGAGCACAGGACAAACTATATCTTCCGATAACGAAGGTCGTCTATTTTCTTGTAAAAGTCAAGTTCAAAAAACAAACACTTAGAGTGTTATTGAATTATTTTTTAGTAAAAATCACTTTTAATAATTTGGAAAGCGGTTTTTTTATCTACTATATTTTACTATTTTTGCCGCATTCAAAAAAATAAACAATTAACACATGGAATTATTAATAAAATTTTTACCAGCCTTTGGAGTTTTAGCTCTAATCTTTGTTTTTATAAAAAACATTTGGGTGTCTAAACAAGAGCAAGGTGATGCTAAAATGGTGCGTATTGCCAAGAATATTGCCGAAGGTGCAATGTCATTTTTAAAAGCAGAATACAGAGTTTTAGCAATTTTTGTGGCAGCAGTTGCAGTCTTATTATACTTTAAAGGTAATGCTGAAGAAGGCTCTAACGGAATGGTAGCAATATCATTTATAGTAGGTGCTATTTGCTCGGCGTTAGCAGGTTTTATAGGAATGAAAGTTGCTACTAAAGCCAATGTAAGAACAACTCAGGCTGCAAGAACCTCTTTAGGTAGAGCATTAGAAGTTGCTTTTGCTGGAGGTGCAGTAATGGGATTAGGTGTTGTAGGATTAGGCGTTTTAGGATTAAGTGGATTATTTGCACTTTATCAAGAAATGTGGTCTGGAGCAGATAATTTATCAATGGTATTAAATGTGCTTTCTGGTTTTTCATTAGGAGCATCTTCAATAGCATTATTTGCGCGTGTTGGTGGAGGTATTTATACCAAAGCTGCCGATGTTGGTGCAGATTTAGTTGGTAAAGTTGAAGCTGGTATTCCAGAAGACCATCCATTAAACCCAGCTACTATTGCTGATAATGTTGGCGATAATGTTGGTGATGTTGCAGGAATGGGAGCCGATTTATTCGAATCGTATGTTGGTTCTATTATTGGTACAATGGTTTTAGGTGCTTTTATTTTAACTCCAAATTTTGAAGGTTTAGGAGCTGTTTATTTACCATTGGTTTTAGCTGCAGTAGGAATTGTAATGTCTATTATAGGAACATTTTTTGTGAAAGTAAAAGATGGCGGAAACCCTCAAACAGCACTAAACATAGGAGAGTATGGCTCGGCAGTATTAATGGTTGTAGCATCCTATTTTATTATTAATGAGTTAATTCCTGAAACGGTTGAAGGTTTACCATTTGGAGCTATGGGAGTATTTTGGGCTACAATAGCAGGTTTAGTTGCTGGATTATTAGTTGGTAAAGTAACCGAATATTATACAGCTACAGGAAAAAGACCTGTAATGTCAATAGTAAAACAATCTGAAACAGGATCGGCAACAAATATTATTGCTGGATTAGGTGTTGGGATGATGTCAACAATGTTTCCAATTTTAATAATTGCCACAGCTATTATGGTCTCTCACCATTTTGCAGGAATGTATGGAATTGCAATTGCTGCGGTTGGAATGTTAGCAAATACAGGAATTCAATTAGCAATAGATGCTTATGGACCAATTTGTGATAATGCTGGAGGAATTGCTGAAATGGCAGAATTACCAAAAGAAGTACGTAAGCGTACAGATAAATTAGACGCTGTTGGTAATTCAACTGCAGCTGTTGGAAAAGGGTTCGCCATTGCTTCTGCAGCATTAACTGCATTAGCATTATTTGCTGCCTTTATGAAAACGGCTAATGTGACTTCTATTGATGTTTCGCAACCAAAGATTATGGCTGGACTTTTAGTAGGTGGAATGTTGCCTTTTGTATTCTCGGCATTGTCTATAAATGCTGTTGGTCGTGCTGCAATGGCAATGATTGAAGAAGTTCGTCGTCAGTTTAGAGAAATTCCACAATTAAAAGCGGCTTTAGTTGTGATGCGTAAATACGATTCTGATATGTCTAAAGCATCTGAAGCGGATAGAAAAATATTTGATGAAGCAGATGGTGTTGCAGATTATAGTAAGTGTATTGATATTTCAACAAAAGCATCGATAAAGGAAATGGTGTTGCCAGGCTTATTGGCTTTAGCAGCTCCAGTATCAGTTGGTTTTATTGGAGGTGCAGAAATGCTTGGAGGCTTATTGGCAGGAGTAACAACATGTGGTGTGCTTATGGCTATCTTTCAATCAAATGCTGGTGGAGCTTGGGATAATGCCAAGAAAACCATTGAAGAAGAAGGAAGAAAAGGAACAGAAGCACATAAAGCATCGGTTGTTGGAGATACCGTTGGAGATCCATTTAAAGATACTTCAGGCCCATCGTTAAACATCTTATTAAAGTTAATGTCGGTTGTGGCATTGGTTATTGCGCCAAGTATTGCACTTTCTTTGGATAATGATTCTGCTATGAATACAAATGAGATAAGAGTTGAAATGACTTCTGAAAACGGAGAAATGGCTAAAGCAATTATAACTACTACTACAACCGAAAATGGTGAAGTAGTAACTGAAGAAAAAATAATTGAAGGTACTCTTGAAGAAGTTAAAGCTAAAGTTGATGCCTTAGAAGAAAATATTTCTGTTAATGTTGAGAAAACAAAAAAAGTAGTAAAAGAAGTTGTTGAAGAAGTATAAGAAACTAAAGAGAACAACTAATTTTTTCAAAATACACTAAAAAACCATGCTTCCGAAAGCGTGGTTTTTTGTTTGCGTTAAGTCTGCCTGTCGGTAGGCAGGGATGAAAATGACATCCTTTTGAGATGCTGAAACAAGTTCAGCACGAAAAAGATATAATGAACAGCCTGACGTTTTAGGAACTAAAACGGAACGCCCTAAAACAAGCCATAAATTTCTGCTTCAACCTTATTAATAATTTCACCTAAATCCTCTGGATTATCTACAAAATCTAATGGGTCAACATCTATAACAAGAAGGTTGCCTTTGTCGTATTTAGAAATCCATGCTTCGTAACGCTCATTCAATCTGCTTAAATAATCGATGCTTATTGAGTTTTCGTAATCACGACCTCGTTTGTGAATTTGAGACACTAAATTTGGGATAGAACTGCGCAAATAAATCAATAAATCAGGACCTTGCACAAAAGATTCCATTAAATCGAAAAGCGATCGGTAATTTTCGAAATCACGATTGGTCATTAAACCCATCGCATGAAGGTTAGGCGCAAAAATATGTGCGTCTTCGTAAATAGTCCTGTCTTGAATAATGTCTTTACCGCTTTCGCGAATTAGTGAAACCTGACGAAAACGACTGTTTAAAAAATACACTTGCAAATTGAAACTCCAACGCTCCATTTGGTTATAAAAGTCGTCCAGATAAGGATTATCAACAACATCTTCGAGCTGTGCTTCCCATTTATAATGTTTTGCAAGTAATTTAGTTAGTGTGGTTTTTCCTGCGCCAATATTTCCGGCAATGGCTATGTGCATAATCTTAATTTGTTTTTATTTGGTACTGATGGAGATATTCATCGTCGTAAATATACAAGGTTTGGTTGGTTACTAAAAACTGTTTTATTAACAATTTTTGGGTTTTTAGTTCTGTAAATATTTTGGTGTCTTTGTTTAAATAAAATAGCTGGTTTTCTTTTTGAAGGATTAAATTTCCATTCATTTCCACAAGATTTGTGAAGCCAGTATTCTTAATTTTCGAAAGCAAACTTCCAACATAATTATAGGTGAGTATATAGTCTTTAGTTAGTAGCCAACAAAAATTGTAATTGCTTTTTAAATCTAAAATTTCTCCCTGTATTGGTAAGGTTTGAACACGAGTAGTATTGGTTTTGTAATCGTAATTTTCTAATTGCTGCATATTTTGATTAAATAACCAAATCGTATTGTCGTTTCCAGCAGAAACATGTGTAACGTCTTTAAAGGGTTGTATTGAATTAAAATCGATTCTAAACATTTCGGATAAACGATTGTCTAAAATAACTACAGTATTAAAAGCTCTGTAAAATAGATTGATTTTTAAAGGATTAAATGAATTAGCAGTTGTTATTTGACCAAGTTGGATATTACTGTAAGTGATAATTTTGTCCTTAATTTTTTTGTGAAATATATTGTTGATAGTGTAGTATGTAGTCTCAAAATTATCGACCCCAACAAGAGTTTCAACATTAAGCTTAATTTGTTTTACAAAATTAACTTCTATACTTTGTTGAGCAAACATAGAAAAGGTGAGCAAAAAGAGTAGATATTTAAAAGCTTTCATTCCGATTTTAAAAGTACAAAAACGGAGTCAATTTTAGTAATCAATTTCAACAAATCAATTTGTATCCAAATCCACGAACGTTTACAATTTTAATTATTTCATTTAAATATATGTAAATCGGGAATACAATTCCCTATTTGCAGAATATTTATTATATTTGTACTATGTTAGATCGAACAATAGAACATAAATTATTAGAAATGGCGACAAAATTTCCTGTGCTAGCCATTACTGGGCCTCGACAATCAGGAAAAACAACCTTGTGTAAAAAGCTATTCAACGACTATCGTTATGTAACTTTAGAAAACCCTGATAATAAAGAGTTTGCGCAGTCAGATCCAAAAGGTTTTTTAGATGAATATAATGACAATGTAATTATAGATGAAGTTCAAAATGTACCTGAATTATTTTCATACATACAAGGTCTTGTAGATGAAAGTGGAAAAGCAGGACAATATATTCTAACTGGTTCTCAAAACTTTTTGCTACTAGAAAAAATCAGTCAAACATTGGCAGGAAGAATTTATATTTATCATTTGTTACCTTTTAGTTATTCTGAATTAAATGTAAAATATAAACAAGGGCTTTTAGCAAATATATTTAAAGGAGGATATCCTAGAATTTATGATAAAGACATTCTTCCATCAGATTTTTTCCCATCTTATACACAAACGTATTTAGAACGTGACGTGAGAAATATTTTGAATGTAAAAAACATCAATAAGTTTGGAGCATTTTTAAAATTATGTGCAGGTAGAATAGGTCAGATTTTTAATTCGTCCAATATTGCAAATGAATTAGGTGTTGACCATAAAACGGTTATGAGTTGGCTGTCCTTATTAGAGGCAAGTTTTATTGTTTATAGGTTGCAACCTTGGCATACAAATTTTAATAAACGCACAATAAAATCGCCAAAAATATATTTTTACGATACAGGATTAGCTTGTTATTTGCTGGGATTGAAAAATAAAAAAGAAATAACTTTACATTTTACAAAAGGAGCTTTATTTGAAAATTATATCATTAATGAGCATCTAAAAAACAGATGGAATAATGGGCTTCAATTCGCATCTTATTTTTGGAGAGATAGTAGTGGAAATGAAATAGACTTGTTGATAGAAGAAGGTAAAAGCCTGAAAATCGTGGAGATTAAATCTGGGAAAACAATTAAAACAGATTTTTTTAAAAGCCTGAATCGTTTTGAAAAATTAGCCAGCGATTTTTCAGTAAAAAAATATCTTATTTTTGGCGGAAATGAATCTCAAAAACGAACTATTGCACAAATTTTTTCTTGGGACGAAGTAACACGTTTATAATCTTAAGACTAATCAACAAATTAATTTATAACCAAATCCGCGAACATTTACAATTTGGATGGTTTCGTCTTGTTTTAGTTTTTTACGAAGTTTTGTAATAAAAACATCCATACTTCGTGCATTAAAAAAGTCGTCATTTCCCCAGAGTTTGTTTAAAATTAGTGACCGTTCTAAAACTTTATTTTTGTTTTTTATTAAGTGAAATAGTAAATGTGCTTCGCGATGAGTGAGTTGTGTTTTTTCATCTTCTTTATATTGAAGTGTTTGTTTTGGAAAATTGAATGTAAAAGTGCCAATTTTTAATGTTTCAGAAGTTTTTTGAAGCTTGGTTCTGTTTAGTAGATTGTTAATTCTTACAATAAGCTCTTCCATACTAAATGGCTTTTTTAAATAGTCGTTTCCGCCAATGGCAAAGCCTTCAACAACATCTTGAGTTTGAGATTTAGCAGTAAGGAAAATAATAGGAATGGTATCATCTTCCATCCTAATTTCTTTAGCTAATGTAAATCCATCTTTTTTTGGCATCATAACATCGAGTACCAAAAGTTCAATGTCTTCCTTTTGGTAAATGGTATAAGCTTCAACTCCATTTTCGGCTAAAAAAACCTTAAAATTCCTCGTTTCCAGACTTTCTTTAATAATGAGCCCTAAAGCAGGTTCGTCCTCGGCTAAAAGTATGGTTGTTGTGCTATTCATTTGGAAGCGAAATTTTAAAAGTTGTTAAATTGTTATTCAAGTCTAAATGAATGCTTCCGTTATGTTTCTCTATAATTTTTTTGGCGTAATACAAGCCAATCCCGAAGCCTTTTACATCGTGTGTATTGCCTTTTGGAACACGATAAAATTTTTCGAAAATTTTGTCTTTATTGGCTTTAGTTAAAGAGTTTCCATTATCGGAAATAGTTATGTTAATTTGATTGGTTTGCTTTTTTAAATAAATCGAAATTATTTCGCCACCATATTTTATGGCATTGTCAATGATGTTGTTTATGGCATTTTCAAAATGAAATACATCAACATTAGCAATAATCTCCTCTTTTGAAGTATTAAAACTTATGGTTTTAGCTTCGTTTTGCATTTGATGTTTATCAATTATTGTGCTGAGTAAATCAGAAATATTTACAGGTTCTTTATTTAAGTCTAAGCTGTTACTGTCTAAAGTAGCCGTTTCTAAAAGTTTTTCAACCATTATATTAAGTTTTGTGAGCTGATTGTTAGACATATCTAAATAGGTTTTAGTCTTTTCTTTATCATCAATTACATTAAATTTCTTAATGCTTTCCAGAGCAACACTTATAGTCGCAATTGGTGTTTTAAATTCGTGAGTAATATTACTAATGAGGTCGTTTTTAACTTCGGCTAACTGTTTTTGATGTTTTATGATTTTTAGTAAATAAAACAGCGAAGAAATAATTGCCAAGGACAATAACAGTGATAACAATATACCTGATAAGCCTTGCATTAATATAATTCTTGTAGCATTAGGATATACCAATTCTAATGTTTCATCATTTTTTAGAAAGGATGATTTTGCAGTTGTTTTTAAAAAGCCAGATTTTATATTTTCAGTATTATACGAATTAATAACACTTTCGTTTTTATAAAGTCTTAATGCATGGGGAATGTTGAATTTTTTTCTATTAAATTCTGTATCAATTAAAGGGTTAAGCTTAAAAAAATCTAATGTATCATTGTGTATGGAAATATATATGGCAGTAATGCCTTTTAAAAGTTTAATGCTATCTGTAGCTTTTTTTCCATGTATAACTTTAACTTGAGTGAGTTTTTTATCGGTTTTAGAAAATGTAAACCCTTCATTGTTACTTGTAATTTGAGTGACTCCATAAACTTCTTTATCAGGTAGGTTTTTATATTCTATTTGAAATTTCTCTAAAATAGAATCTGGATTAAGATGCTTCAATTTTTCATTAAAAAATAATGTGTCAGATTCCATATCTATAAATGTCATTTGGTTACTTTCAGCCAAATCTGCATAATATGTATCTAAAGCATTGTCTAAACTTATTTGTACTTGGTTAATGAAATTCTGTTTATTAAGCAGGTAGTTTTTATAGTTCCAGTATCCTTGTACAGCTATTGTAAGACCAATTGTAATTATTATTAAATATAAAAGCCATTTATATTTTTTATCATTCATATTTCAAAAGTAAATGTTAAATTGTAAAAAAACGAATCGCTTAACACACGTTAACACTTCATTCCCACGAAAGTGGGAATCTCATGAATGTTTCTATAATTTTGATTAATACTCTTAACATACATTAACATTAGTTAACCTTTAAGGTTGTTTTTATGCCTCATATTTGTAGTATTAATAAATTAAAATCTATTTCAAAATGAAATTTACAATAGCCTTAGTCTTATTACTGTTTTTTACATTGAGTTTTGCACAATCTAATGCTCAAAAAGTATATTATAAAGATGTGAAAGGAGCATTTTTATCTCAAAAAGAGTTTGATGATTTAAAAACAAAAGTGGTTTTAGGCTTTAAAAAGCAAAATATTAATATTAAAGCAGTTGGTGTTATTTTAAATATTAGGAAAACAAAAGATTCAATTATTAAAACCTTCAAAATAGATATTTTGTCGTTAGATGACAATGGAACAATTAAACCTAAATTAGTTCCTAACTTTGGAGATCATTTAGTAGGCAAAAAGTTACCAATGGAAACCTTAAAAAATATAAATGGGAATCCATATAACTTAGAGGATATAGTAGGAAAACCAACTATGATTAATTTTTGGTTTACAAATTGTAAACCTTGCATTGATGGGTTTCCAGCATTAAACAGTTTGAAAAGTAAATATTCTAATCGTGCTAATTTTATATCTATAACTTTTGACGACAAAGACAAAGTAGAGAAACTTATAAGTAAATTTCCTTTTATTTTTGAAAAATTAATAGCTGCTAAAGATTATACAGATAAACTTAAAATTCAAGCCTATCCAACCTCTTTATTTATAGATAAAGAAGGTATTGTTCAATACGCAGAAGGAGGATTGCCTTATATAATGTCTGATAATGGCGAACATCGTATAGAAAGCGCAATAGAATTCGAAGAAATTTTAGAAAAATTACTTAAATAAATAATTTTGGTATTAAACTCAAGTAAAACAATAAATATATGAAACACATAGCCATAATAATTGTCATGCTAATAGTAACTGGTACAGCAATCGCTCAAGATTTTCAAGGTGTGGCAACCTATAAATCTCATCGAAAAATAGACTTAAAAATAAATGAAGGTAATGAGAATTCTGAAATGCAAAAATCAATACAAGAACAATTAAGTAAGCAGTTTCAGCAAGAATACACGTTGGTTTTTAATAAAAACGAATCTACATATAAGCAAAACGAAAAATTAGAAGCACCTTCTCCACGTGTAACTGGAATTCAAATTCAAATTTCACAAGGTGGTGCAGATATATTATATAAGAATATAAAAGAGAATAGGTTTACAGAAAAGACTGAAATTTATGGAAAACAATTTTTAATAAAGGACAGTTTGCGAATCAATAATTGGGAATTGGTAAACGAAACCAAAAACATTGGTGAGTACACCTGCTTTAAAGCAATTTTTAGTGAAGATTACACTACGCAAACGATTAATGATAACAATGAAATTGAGACCGTAACAAAAGAAAGAACAACTATCGCTTGGTACACACCACAGATTTCAGTAAATAATGGACCAGAAAATTATCATGGGCTTCCAGGATTAATCCTCGAAATCAATGATGGACAATTAACCTTAATTTGCAGTAAAATTGTGATTAACCCAACAGAGAAAGTTAACATTAAAGAGCCTACAAAAGGAAAAATAGTAACGCAACAAAAGTTTGATGAAATCATGGAAAAAAAGAATAAAGAAATGATGGAGCGTTTTCAATCTAGAAGAGGAGACGGAGAAAGTATAATGATTAAAATAGGTGGTTAATATTATGAAGAGTTTAACATTTAACAATTAAACTTTACTTTATTTTAAAGGTCTTATTTAGTGTTAAAAACGTATTTTTAACACTTAACTCAAAGACTTCTATATAATGAAAACCAATTCCATTAAACTAATAATTAGCTGCTTAACATTTTTTATCGTTTTTTCTATAAACGCTCAACAAGATTTTCAAGGCAAGGCAATTTATCAATCTAAAACGGCTATTGATATGTCTAATTTTGGAGGAAGAGAAATGAGCGAAGACATGAAGAAACAGATTGTTGAACGTATGAAAAACATGTTCGAAAAAACTTATGTGTTAACCTTTAATAAAACCGAATCTATTTACAAAGAAGAAGAAAAATTAGAAACACCTGGACAAGGTGGTGGCTTTAGAATGATGATGGGTAGTTTTACAGGCGGCAAACAATATAAAAATGTAAAAGAGCATCAACTATTACAAGAGCAGGAATTTTTCGGGAAGCAATTTTTAATTAAAGATTCATTACCAAAACTGGAATGGAAACTGGAAAGTGAAACGAAACAAATAGGGAAATACTTGTGCTTTAAAGCAACAGCAATAAAAAAAGTTGACGAAATGGATTTTAGAAGTATGAGAAGACGTAACCAAGATGCAGATAATGAAAAAGATCAAGATTCTACCGCGACAAAAGATGTAATGGATGAGATAGAAGTCCCAAAAGAAATTATAGTTACAGCTTGGTACACACCACAAATATCAATTAATCAAGGGCCTGGAGGATATTGGGGGCTTCCAGGATTAATTCTTGAAGTTAGTGCAGATAGAACAACCATTTTATGTTCTAAAATTATTATGAACCCAAGCGAGAAAGTTGAGATTAAAGCTCCAACAAAAGGAAAAGAAGTAACCAAGCAAGAATACAACGATATTATGAAAAAGAAAATGGAAGAAATGCGAGAAATGTATGGAGGTCGTGGTCGTGGAGGAATGCGAATAAGACATTAAAAAAGTCAAAAAACGAATCAGTCAAAAACACATACATGAAATATATTATTACTATTATGCTATGCCTTATAGCAAGTGTGACTTTTGCTCAAATCAAAGTAGAAGGTGTTGTAAAAGATAGTATTGGTAATCCTTTAGAATTAGCCAATGTTATAGCCATTAATCAACAGACTAAAGCTTTGGATTCTTACGGAATTACAAACGACAAAGGACGCTATAAACTTAATTTAAAATCTAACGCATCTTACAAACTTCAAGTTAGCTATATTGGCAAAAAAACCTTTGAAGAAGTTATAAATACTACAGACATAGACTTAACAAAGGATTTTACTTTGCAAAACGACAACCTGTTAGACGAAGTGGAACTCACCTACGAAATGCCAGTTTCGATAAAAGGAGATACTTTAATTTACAATGCCGATTCCTTTAAAAGAGAAACAGATAAAAAGTTGGAAGATGTTTTAAAACGGCTTCCAGGAGTTGATATAAATGATGATGGTGAAATTGAAGTAGAAGGGAAAGTAGTAGAAAAAATTATGGTAGAAGGCAAAGATTTTTTTGATGGCGATACCAAATTGGCTATTAAAAACATACCTGCAGATGCTATAGATAAAGTTCAAGTATTAAAAAATTATGATGATGTAGGACAACTTCGAAGTGTTAGAAGTAATGAAGATAGAATTGCTATAAACATAAAACTTAAAGAAGGTAAAAAAAGTTTTTGGTTTGGCGAAGTTACAGCAAGTACTGGGCCTGATGAGCGTTATTTAGTACATCCAAAACTGTTTTATTACAGCCCAAAATACAGCATCAATATTATTACAGACATGAATAATATTGGAGAAGTCCCATTTACAAGACGAGACTATTTTAATTTTAGTGGAGGATTTAGAGGCATACATAGTAATAGCGGCACTAACTTTAACGTTACTTCTAGTGATATGGGTTTTTTAACCACACAAAACAATAGAGCAAAAGCGATAGACACAAAATTTGGCGCAGCAAACTTTAGCTATTCACCTAAAAAATCCTTGGATTTAAGTGGTTTTGCGATTTATTCAGGAACACGAACAGATATTCAGCAAAACAGCATAAGGCAATACATTCAATCGGATAATACCAATATTGCCCTTCCAGATGAAACTACAACAAGTAATACACATCAAAAAAGTGATTTAGGATTATTTAAATTAAGCGCAAGTTATAAACCAAACAGTAATAATCACTTGGATTATGATGTTTTTGGAAGAGTTTCAAAACAAAACGAATTTCAAGATTTTTACTCTTCCATTTTATCTAATATAGATGAAACTCAAGAGCAAAACCCATTTAGTATCAATCAAAATTTTAACTATTACTATACCTTAAACGAAAAAAATATTTTTGCTTTTTCAGCACAGCATTTATGGCAAGACGAAGATCCTTTTTACAATGCAGCTTTAGAGCAAACCAATCAGTTTCAATTTGATGGAATTTTGGGATTAGATACTAATCAATCAGGATTCAATATTGCTCAAGACAAACGTGTAAAAACGAATAAGCTGGATGCTAAATTAGATTATTGGTATGTGTTAAATAATAAAAGTAATATCAATTTTACTTTTGGCGCATTATTGAGTTCACAAAAATTCAATTCAGAAATATTTCAAATTTTAGATAATGGTAGTAAATTCACGTTAGACAATGCCCAAACAGATGTTGTCAACAATGTAAAATATAATTTTAGCGATGTGTATTTAGGCTTTCATTATAGATTAAAAACAGGAATATTTACAATCACTCCTGGTTTCTCTGTACACTCATATACTGTTAAAAACGAACAGTTAGGAACAGAAGTTAAAGACAACTTTTTTAAACTACTTCCAGATTTTAATACTAGAATTCAGCTGAAAAAGAGTGAAAATCTTAACTTTAGATATAACATGCAAAACAGTTTTACAGACATAAATCAGTTAGCAGAAGGCAGTGTGCTTAATAATTATAATACATTGTATCAAGGAAACAGAAACTTAGAAGAATCCTTATCTCACAATCTAAGGTTAAGCTATTTTAGTTTTAACATGTTTAATTACACCAATGTTCATGCATTTTTAAATTATAGCAAACGTATTGACCAAATAAGATCACAATCTAATTTTTTAACAATTCCGAATCCAATTCCTGGAGAACCAGACATACAAACAACCAATCGTATTTCATCACCATTCAACTCTAACTTTGCAGACGAGACTTTTAGTGCTAATGGACGTTTCGAGCGCACTTTTGGCAAGATTAAAGCTTCGGTTGGTAGCAGTTTGTCTTACTCAAAATTCAACCAATTTGTTAATAACGAGAGAAGTGTAAATGAGTCTTTTACTCAATCTTACCGAACACGTTTAAGCACAAATTTTAGAAATGCACCAAATATCGAAATTGGTTACAATCTTACTATTAATGAATACGAGCAAGGTGGGCGTCTCTCAAAATTCTTTACAAACAGTCCATTTATAAATTTTGATGCCTATATTTTAAAAAGCTTTACGTTTAGGGCAGATTATTCTTATTTTAATTACAGAAGTGAAATAGAAACTTTAAATAACTATAGCTTTTTAGATGCAAGTTTGGCGTATCAAAAAAAGGATAGTAAATGGGAATACAAACTTGGCGCCACTAATTTGTTAGATACAGCATCTCTTAATCAAGACAGTACAAACACATTATTTACAAGTACAAGCGAGTATTTTATTCAGCCAAGATATGTCATGTTTAGTATAAAGTACGATTTGTAGTTTTTGGGTGTTAAACTCGCCTTGCTCATGTCAGGCTGTACATTATATTTTTTGTTCTTTGTCACATTGAGTGTAGTTAAAATGTCTCAATCAAAAAATAAAAGGATGCCACTTCCATTCCTGCTGCCTACCGTCAGGCAGGCTTAACACAAATAAAGATGGTTCTATTAACATTTTTTATAGTAATAATTAGTTATTTTAGTTGGCTAAATTAAATTCTCGATAAATTTTAAATAGACTGTATTAAAATGAAAAATGCTTTCAAATTATTTCTTGTAGCATTATTGCTAAATAGTACTATAAATAATGCTCAAGTACAAGATTCAGTAATAGATAATATTATTAATGAAGCCAATACTAATTCACAGTTAGAACGTTTGGCACACGAACTTTTGGATGTCATTGGACCAAGACTTGTAGGAACACCACAAATGAAACAAGCTAATGATTGGGCAGTAGCTCAATATGCCGAATGGGACATTTCAGCAAAAAATGAAGCGTGGGGAACATGGCGTGGTTGGGAACGCGGAGTTACTCATATAGACATGGTTTATCCACGAGTACAGACTCTTGAAGGCACACAACTTGCTTGGAGTCCGAGTACCATAAATAAAGGAGTCACTGCCGAATTAATTGTTTTTCCAGAGTTCATCAATTCGTATTCTTTTCAAAATTGGTTACCCAATGTAAAAGGAAAGTTCGTCATGATTTCTATGAAACAACCTACTGGTCGTCCAGATTATAATTGGGAAGAATTTGCAACCGAAGAGTCTTTTACTAAAATGAAAGATGCAAGAGATGAACAAACAAAATTATGGCGAGAAAACTATAGAAATACAGGTTATAACGGACGTACAATAATAGCAGCTTTAGAAGATGCAGGTGCAGTAGGCATTGTTTCCAGCAGATGGTCTAGAGGGTTTGGTGTTAATAAAATATTTAGTTCAAGAACAAAAAATATTCCTACAGTAGATTTAGCATTAGAGGATTATACAATGCTTTATCGAATGGTAGAATATGGAGATAAACCAAAAATTAATATTGTAGCAAAATCTAAAGAATTAGGAAGAGTTCCAACATTTAATACCATTGCAGAAATAAAAGGCACAGAAAAACCAGACGAATATGTAATACTTTCGGCACATTTCGATTCTTGGGATGGCGCAACAGGAGCAACCGATAATGGAACAGGAACAATCATTATGATGGAAGCCATGCGGATTTTAAAAAAAATGTATCCAAACCCTAAACGAACTATTTTAGCTGGACATTGGGGAAGTGAAGAACAAGGTTTAAATGGTTCAAGAGCATTTGTAGAAGATAATCCAGAGATTGTAAAAAACATTCAAGCTGTTTTTAATCAGGATAATGGCACAGGTAGGATTGTAAATATTGATGGATCAGGATATTTACATTCTTATGAGTTCTTAAAACGATGGCTTAATGCCGTTCCAGAAGAAATTACACAACATATTGAGACTGTTTTTCCAGGCTCACCAAGTGGAGGAGGATCAGACCATGCGTCTTTTGTTGCTGCTGGCGCATTAGGTTTTAGATTAAGCTCTTTAAATTGGTCTTATAGAAATTATACTTGGCATACAAATCGTGACACTTACGATAAAATTATCTTTGATGATGTACGAAACAATGCAATTTTAACCGCAATATTAACATATATGGCTTCCGAAGATCCAAACAGAGCATCTAACGAAAGAAGTGTTTTGCCAATAGATGCTAATACAGGAAAACACAAAACTTGGCCAAAACAAAAGTCACCAACAAGAAAAGGAGGATTATAGGTATTGTTTGTAGTAGTATTTTAACCAATTTTATCTGCTGCCAATAACATTTTCTTGATTAAAGTAATCTGTCCTAAGTGATAGTAGCTATGCTCAATCATTGCATCAATATTTCTTTTATAGCTTCCATATTTTTTATCTACAAACACTTCTTCTAGTTTTTTGTCTGGCATAAGTTCTACTATATTAGCAAACTTTTCTGCGTCACTCCACATTTTATCCAATAATTTTTCCCAATCTTCTTGTGATTTGATTGGAGGAAGATCAAAGCTATATTTATCTCTAATATCGAGTGAACCACCTTCAAATACATTTAATATTCCAGCTATATAGTAATTGATATGGAAGGTAAGAATCGCAATGGTATTTAGTGTCCCGACTTTGGTTGTAGCTTGTTCCCAAGTCAGGTCAGATAATTGGTCTTTAAAATTAGTAGCTGCAACCCAATCACCATTTAATAGGATTTCTCTAAATCGTTTAGCGATTTCTGTAGTTAATTTCATTTATACATTTATAAGAATAGTTAAACGAAATTAGTTGTTTTTCTTGCAAAGTCAAAAAGAGGTACAAATAAAAACCTCATAACCAATATTGGTTATGAGGTTTAAAATACTTTAAAATGTTAAGTGTTTTATAATCCAAATACTTCTTTCACTTTATCTACATAATCTAATTTTTCCCAAGTAAAGAGTTCGATTTCAAGTGTTTTGGTTTCTCCATTGGGTTGGGTAAATGTTTTGGTAACGACTTCATTTTGGCGTCCCATATGTCCGTAAGCTGCAGTCTCTAAATACATAGGCTGACGTAGTTTTAAACGCTCTTCTATTGAAGCTGGTCGCATATCGAATATTTGCGATACCTTTTTTGCAATTTCGCCATCTGTCATATTAAAAGGGCAAGTACCATAAGTATCTACAAAAATTCCCATAGGCTCAACGACTCCAATAGCATAACTTACTTGTACTAAAATTTCATCACAAACACCAGCAGCAACTAAATTTTTTGCTATATGCCGTGTGGCATAAGCTGCACTTCTATCTACCTTGCTTGGATCTTTACCAGAAAAAGCACCTCCACCATGAGCACCTTTTCCGCCATAAGTATCAACTATAATTTTTCGTCCCGTAAGTCCTGTGTCTCCATGAGGACCTCCAATTACAAATTTTCCTGTTGGGTTTATGTGATACTCAATATTTTCAGTAAATAACACTTTAATAGCATCAGGAAGTTTTGCAACAACTCTTGGTATTAAAATCTCAACAATATCTTTTCTGATTTTTGCAAGCATTGCTTCATCTTCATCAAAATCGTCATGCTGTGTAGAAACTACAATTGCATCTATGCGTTGAGGTATGTTGTCATCGCTATACTCAATAGTGACTTGACTTTTAGAGTCTGGTCTTAAATAGGTAATGTCTTTATTTTCTCTGCGTAAAGCGGCAAGTTCTATTAAAATACGATGTGCCAAATCTAAAGCCAAAGGCATATAATTATCGGTTTCACGAGTAGCATAGCCAAACATCATGCCTTGATCTCCAGCACCTTGTTGCTCTTTTTCATCTCTATCTACTCCACGATTAATATCATCGGACTGTTCATGAATTGCAGAAAACACACCGCAGGAATTACCATCAAACATATATTCGCTTTTAGTATAACCAATAGCATTTATAGTGTCTCTTGCAATTTTTTGAACATCTAAATAGGTGTTGGATTTAACCTCTCCTGCAAGTACGACTTGCCCAGTGGTTACAAGTGTTTCACAAGCGACTTTAGAATCTTTGTCAAACGCTAAAAAATGATCGATTAAAGCATCACTAATTTGATCTGCTACTTTATCTGGATGTCCTTCAGAAACGCTTTCCGAAGTAAATAAATATGACATATTTTCCTTTTTAAATTTTAGTAATAATAAGGAAATATTTGAAGGATTACAAGGTTACTAAAGAAGTTGGTGATTAACTGCTTTAGCATTTTTTTATGAGGTTGCAATCAGACAAATTTTTCCTCTTTTTAAAGACACAAAAGTACATATAATATTATAACTATAAAATAAAGCTTATAAGAGTTTACAGGGCAGACTCATACTTTGTTAAAAAAGCCACTAATTCACGAATTTTTTATTTCATATGAAGAATATTGAGAAAATTACACAAATTTTTAAAAATCCTACGGATTTTTTATTAGTGAAATTATAATTTTATTGTTTTAAACAAATTATTAGTGCATTTGTGGCAAAAAAACATGATAAATTTACTCAAATAAAAGTATGAGTTTGCCCTGTAAGAGTTTACTTTTTAATTGATTTGTTTAATTTAAACCATTTGCACGCTGGTTCTAAAACAAATTTATCGTTTAAATTTTAAGGTGCTGGATTTGGTATAGCAGCATGTACTGTATTAATATCTTCTATAATTTCTTTACTCAATACTACATTAATACTTGAAATATTTTCTTTAAGTTGATTTAAATTTGTAGCTCCAATAATAGTACTTGTAATAAATGGTTGTTGATTTACAAAAGCTAAAGACATTTGAGTTAAACTTAAATTATTGTTTTCAGCAATTTTAAGATATTTTTGTGTTGCTTCGGTTGATTGCTCACTGCTATATCTTGCAAATGTTGGAAACAATTTTAATCTAGAATTTTCTGCTGCTGTTCCTCTAATATACTTGCCAGAAAGCACTCCAAATGCTAATGGCGAATAGGCTAATAAGCCTATATTTTCGCGTATAGCAACTTCAGCCATATCGCCTTCAAAAGGTCTGTTTAATAATGAATATGCATTTTGAACAGTAATCATTCTCGGAAGGTTATGTGTTTTAGATTCTTCTAAATAACGCATTGTTCCCCAAGCTTTTTCGTTAGATAAACCTACTTGACGAATTTTTCCTTCTTTGATAATACTATCTAAAGTTTGTAAAATGGTTTTAAAATTATCTTCCCAAGCATCATTTGGATTATGACTGTAATCTCTAATCCCAAACGTATTTGTTTGTCGTTCTGGCCAATGTAATTGATATAGATCAATATAATCGGTTTGAAGTCTGATTAATTCTTTATTAACAGCATCTTTTATAGCATCTGGGCTAAATCCGGTTGTTCGAATATGAGCTGTATATTCACCTGGACCTGCAATTTTTGAAGCCAAAACTACTTTATCTCTATTTCCTGTTTTTTGTAACCAAGTTCCAATAATTTCACTAGTCCTTCCGCTTGTTTTTGCTTCCGCAGGAACAGGATATAATTCTGCTGTATCAATAAAGTTCACACCTTGTTCAAAAGCGTAATCTAATTGTTCATGACCTTCAGCTTCTGTGTTTTGGTTTCCCCAAGTCATGGAACCCAAGCATATTTTACTAACTTTTATATTGGTATTTGGAAGTGTGGTGTATTTCATATATTTCCTGCGAAAGCAGGAATCTCATCCTACTTTTTGTTTTTTTGTCATTTCCGCGAAGGCGGAAATCTTACATAATTTAAAACTTAATTTAAAAATAGGTTTCGATTGCGCTCAACCTGACACCTAGTTAAATCTCATTCAAAAGTTTAGATATCTCATCCAACTTTGGCGTTAAAATAACTTCAATACGTCTGTTCTTTGCTTTCCCTTCTGCTGTATCGTTAGTTGCTATTGGTGCAAATTCTCCACGTCCAGCTGCTGTTAAATTTTCAGGATTAATTGAAGTGTTTTCTCTAAGAATATTAACAATTGCTGTAGCACGTTTGGTTGATAAATCCCAATTACCACTTAATTGTGCACTTCCTTTGTAAGGCACATTATCTGTATGTCCTTCAATTAAAACTGCTATGTCTGGATTATCTCCTAACACGTTTCCTAATTGTTGTACAGCTCTACGTCCTTCTGCACCAACTGCCCAACTGCCAGAACCAAATAAAAGTTTGTTTTCCATAGAAACATAAACTTTTCCATCGCGTTGCTCGATGGTTAATCCTTTACCTTCAAAATCGGTTAAAGCTCTGGAAATTGCATTTTTTAAATTAGTCATTGCTGCATCTTTTGCTGCGATAAGACTCTCTAATTCTTCAACACGTTTCGACCTATTTTCTAATTCCTTTTTTAGTTTCTTTAAGCGTGCATTTTCAGTAGCAAGTGCCTGTTCTTTAACTTCTAATTGAGCTAATAATTCCCTGTTCTTTTTTGCGTTTTTGGCAATAGAAACCGAACTGTTTTCTTCTAATGCATCATATGATGCTTTTAAATTTTCATAATTTGACTTTGTTGCTTTGTAATCGCTTTGCAATTTATCGCGTTGCGCTACGGCTTCATCATATTCTTTTTGAAGTTGTTTTAAACTGTTTTCAGCCTTGTTTTTTGCACTTAAGAGCGTTTCATTTTCATCGGAAAGTGTTCTGTTCTCCTTTTTTAAATTATTATACTTTCCTTCTAAATCCTTATATACTTTTGGTGATACACAACTTGTAAATAAAAAAGTTAAGAATAACAAAAGTGAAATGTTTTTTTTCATGATTGATTTGATTTTTAAATTTATAAAGCTTGCCGTATTCAGTTTACAGTATCCTAAATTGTTAAAAACTGCTTACTGCAAACTGAGAACTGTTTACTGATTTCCTATTTCTACTAAAATCGGACAATGGTCACTATGCACTGCTTCAGATAGTATAACGGCTCTTTTTATATTTTCTTGTAAAGGGTTTGCCACCATTGCATAATCTAATCGCCAACCCTTATTATTGGCTCTTGCATTTGCACGATAACTCCACCAACTGTAATGGTGTGGCGCATCATTTAAATGTCTAAACGAATCTATAAATCCACTGTTTATAAAATTTCCAATCCACTCGCGTTCTATTGGCAAAAACCCTGAAGTGTTTTTTAACCCTTTTGGATTATGAATATCTATTTCTTCGTGGCAAATATTATAATCGCCACAAATAATTAAGTTTGGATAATCTTGCTTTAACTCATTTATATACTCCTGAAACATTGCCATATATTCCAGTTTATGCTCTAAACGTGCCATATTTGTTCCTGAAGGTAAATACAAACTCATAACCGAAACACCATCAAAATCAACTCTAAGATTTCTGCCTTCAAAATCCATAGATTCAATTCCTGTTCCATATTCAATATGCTTAGGTTCTGTTTTACTTAAAATTGCAACGCCACTATAGCCTTTTTTTTGAGCACTAAACCAATAGTTATATTGGTAGCCAGCTTCTGCAAAAATATCCAAATCCAATTGTTCTTTTAAAGCCTTTATTTCCTGTAAACAAATCACGTCTGGATTAGCACTTTTAAGCCAATTTATAAAACCTTTATTTACAGCAGCTCTAATACCATTAACATTATAAGAGATTATTTTCAACCTTAATTCTTTAGAATTTCAGCTAAAATAAAAAACCCTGTTTAAAACAGGACTCTTTATTAGTTTACTTTTCCTTTTAAATAAAACATGTTAAAAGGAGGATTTGTGTTTGCTTCTACTACTATAGCCTTTTTAATTACTCCTTTTTCATTTGGAATGAATTGTATAGTTATATCTACTATTTCATTTTTAAAAATTTCCTCCTTATAATATCGAAAAGTTGTACAACCACAAGCAACACCGATCGAATCTATTTTTAATGGATTATTTGTTAAGTTTTTTATTTTAAAAACCTTAATCAAAGTATCAGTCATGTTTATCTCTCCGAATTCAAATATTTCTGGAGTAATTTCAATTTCAGTGATTAGTTTTTCTGAAACTTCCTTTTTACATGATACAAAAAAAAGAAAACATATAACTATTTTTTTAATCATTTATATATTTTTCAATTAATGAGTTTATATTATTATAAAAATGATACCATTTATCATTCATTCTTCCTTTATAAACGATTCTTTGGTCTTTATTTAAAATTAATAGTTTAGGCACTGTTCTATTATCTAAAGTTTTCCATGAGCTTATTTCTATAGCAAATAGTGAATTAAACTTATAGTCTTTTACGTAAGATTTTACATCTATAATAGAATCTCTTTTTAAAGGGAGATATAGGGCGTAAAACTCTATGCTTTTATCATCTTTATATTTAAGTTTTAACGCTTCAAAATCTGGAAATTTTTTGATACAAATTCCACAAGCTGTTGACCATAAATCTAAAACAATAACTTTATCTTTTTCAAATTGGAAAGTATTATCATAGATATCATTTAGTTTTAATTTAGGAAAAGGTTTATCAATCGGATTTTCTTCATCAAAAGAAAAATTTAACCAATTTGGCATTCCAATATATCCCATAATTATAATTATGCCTACATATATTACCTTTGAATATGGTTTTGCTTTTACTTTATAAAACAGGTAGCCAAAAAAAGCATTAACAACAGGAAATATTAAAATAGGCAAAACGTGTAAGCGTTTGAATTCAAGTAGTTTAGGAATTAAAACAAATCCGTAAATCAATAAAAAAGGAGAGATTAGAATTGCTAGACTTATTACTTTATTTTTCGGTTTGTCGTTTCTTAATATACATAAAGAGGCAAAAAAATATACTAAACCAATACATGTAAACTGAAACACCCAATTAACAGCACCACTAAAAATTGCAATAAGCGTGGCTATTATTGTAAAAACAATTGCTTTTTTATATGTTTTAAACATTTACTTTTTTAAAATATTACCTAATCACATAATCCATTACATGGTGAAGCCCACAGTATTCCACAACCTGTATAACTTGTCTCACATTCTAAACCACTGTCACAGGTACTCCATAAACAATAATCTTCAGAAGTATTACATGCGCAATTATTATCTCCTTCAAATACTGGTCCTCCATTGGTTACATTTAATTCACTTAATGTGGTAAAATAATTAACAATTTGCTCTTTTACAAAATGCTCTTCAATTTTTGAAGCCCAATTTTTTACTTTTTCATCTAATTCAAAATATTCTTTACTACCTGTATTATATAAACTTGCCTTAATATAAGTTTGCAATTCAACAACAAGTTTTTTTTGAATTGCTGTCAAATTTTGACTTTTCAAAACATTGTTTATCTTTTTCTTCCAGAGAAAAGCTTTACTTTCATTATTCAATAATCTAAAGGCAACTCTTTGCTCATCTCCTGATAAATCTATGACACTTTGAATTTTAACTATGTCAATTGATGAGGTTTCTAGTGAATCAAATTCAGATGTTTCACATGATTGAAAAACAATTGAAATCATAAATACAAATAACACATAATAATTTTTCATAACTAAATAAGTTTTAAAGTTAATTTCTATAAAGCTCCTTTAAAAAAAATGTAATTACAAATTATTAAATTCATTTTTTCGATTATTGGAAGAATTTACGGTTTTTGCGTAATTATTTTTAAGAAATGTATTACAAAACTATTGCGTTAACTATAAGTATAAATTTTGGTTTTTTATTTAGAGAATACTTTTGCAATAATTTCATTTCTTAACTGTTATTTTTACTTTATGAGAATTGTTATCTTTTTTATACTTTTTTTATTTAGTTTTTGCGCTTTTGCACAAGACCAAACTTCCAATTATAGAACTAAAAAAGTTGCTGTAAAAGATTCTATTGTTATAGATAGTGTGAGCATAAACTCGAGCAAGTTTATACTTCGACAAAAAGATAACACTATAATAGATTCTTCTTTTTATAAAATAGATTTTGTAAAAGCATTACTGATTTTTAAAAAACCTATTGAAACCGATTCCATAATTATAGAGTATTTGCGTTATCCAGAATTTTTAACAAAAACGTATAAGCAATTAGACGAGAGCATTATTGTAGAAAATACGAGTAATCTTGACAAGTTATATAAATTATCACAACCAAGCGAAACTAGGATTTTTACACCTTTTGATGGTTTAACAACTTCGGGAAGTATTTCTCGAGGTGTTACGATTGGCAACAATCAAAACTCGGTTTTAAACAGCGAATTGGATTTACAAATTACAGGTAAATTAAACGATAAAGTGTCTTTAAGAGCATCGATTCAAGATGCCAATATTCCGCTTCAGGAAAGTGGTTATTCACAACGATTGGATGAATTTGATCAAGTGTTTATCGAGTTGTTTAGTAAGGATTGGAATATTAGAGCAGGAGATATCGACTTGCTAAATACAGATTCCTATTTTGCTAACTTTTCTAAGCGTGTACAAGGTCTTTCTGTTAATATAAATTTAGACCATCCAGAATCTAAATCTAATCTTTTTGCTTCAGGTGCTATTGTTAGAGGACAGTTTGAAACCAGTCAGTTTACTGCTCAAGAAGGCAATCAAGGTCCTTATAAATTACAAGGTTCAAATGGTGAATTATTTGTGCTTATTGTTTCAGGAAGTGAAACCGTTTATGTAAATGGTGTTGTTGTAGAGCGTGGCGAAAACAAGGAATATATTATAGATTATAACGCTGGAGAAATTATTTTCAACTCTACATTTCCAATAACTTCCGAAATGCGGATTACTGTAGATTACCAGTTTAGCGACCGTAATTATTCTCGTTTGGTGGCTTATGGTGGAGGAAAACATGAAGGCGAAAAACTAAACATTGGTGTTTCGGTATATTCTGAAAATGATGCTAAAAACCAACCCTTACAACAAAATTTATCGCCTGAACAAGTACAAATTTTATCGAATGCTGGAGATAATAGTTCATTAATGGTTGCTCCTTCTGGTGTTCCTGAAATTTTTAATGAAAATAGAATCTTATATAGAAAAGAATTCATAAGTGGTATAGAAGCTTTTGTGTTTTCAAACAATCCAGATGATGAATTATTTAGTGTGAAATTTTCTTTGGTTGGGGAAAATCAAGGCAATTATATTATAAGTAGCATTAATGCCATTAGTAATATCTATGAATATGTTGAACCTGTAGCTGGAATTCCACAAGGTAATTATGAACCTATTGTACAGCTAATTGCCCCAACAAAACTTCAAATTGCTGTGGTTAACGGAAGCTATAAACCCACAGAAAAAACGACTGTTAATTTTGAAATTTCAGGAAGTAAAAACGATTTAAATTTATTTTCTGCTTTAGATGATGCTAATAACGATGGCTTTGCAGGACGTTTAAAAGTAGAGCAAAGCATTGTTAAAAATGATAGTCTTTGGAATTTAAACGCTATTATAGATGGTAATTTTATTCAAAATGATTTTAGAACCATAGAACGCTTATATCGTGCCGAATTTAATCGGGATTGGAATATAGAAAACCCTCTTGGTGACCAACAATTATTAATTTCAGGATTACAATTATTTCATCCTAAAAAAGGAATAGCCAGTTATCAATTTGAGCACTTAAACTATTCTGAAAATTTTAACGGCAATCGACATGTAGCTAGTGCTAATTTACAATTAAACAGGTTTAATATTTTTTCAAACTCCAGTATATTAAATGCTAAATCCGACTTGAATACCTCAACTTTTTTTAGAACATTTAATAAAATTACATATAATTATAATAAAGGTTGGGTAGGCACAAAACTCGCTGTTGAAGACAACGAACAAAAAGACAAAATCACTGAAGAATTAACGCCTTTAAGTCAGAAATTTTCGTCTTACGAGTTTTTTGTAGGTGTTGGTGACAGCACTAAAGTATTTGCAGAAATTGGTTATAAAAACAGGGTTAATGATAGTATTAGAAATAACAATTTACAAAAAGTTAATACGTCTAACACGTATTATATAAATTCTAAAATTGTTCAAAATGAAAGCACAAATCTTTCACTTTATATAAACTATAGAACGCTTAAGAACGAAGACGAAACTATTGAGGATGAACAATCATTAAATTCAAGATTACAATACAGTCAGCGGTTTTTTAAACAGCTTGTACAATGGAATACTGTTTTTGAAACCAATTCTGGTTCTTTGGCTCAACAAGATTTTACTTATGTAGAAGTTGAAGCTGGACAAGGCACTTATACATGGATTGATTATAACGAAAATGGCATACAAGAATTAGAAGAGTTTGAAATAGCACAATTTCAAGATCAAGGCAGTTATATTAGAGTGTTGTTGCCAAATCGAGTATTTATAAAAACATATCAAAATAGGTTGAGCCAAACCTTAACCATTAACTTTCAACAATGGATTGGAGAGGAAAATGGAGTAAAAAAATTCTGGTCTCATTTTTATAACCAAACGTCTTATTTGGTCGATAGAAAAATAAAACGTGATGGCAATAATTTTAACATCAACCCTTTTAAAAGTGATGCCGAAAATCAATTAGGATTACAATTAAATTTCAGAAATGTGTTGTTCTTTAATAGAGGAAAACAAAACTATACAACATCTTACACTTATTTGTCTAACAAATCTCGCAACATCTTATCTATTGGATTTATTGAAAATAATTTAAAAAGCCATCAACTAGACTTTAATCATAAGTTTGCAACAAGTTGGCTTATTAATTTACATTCTAGTTTTGATGTAAACGAAAGTGTTAGCGAGAATTTTTTGAGCAAAAATTTTAATATTGATGAAGTGCGTTTCAATCCAAAACTATCCTATTTATTAAATGATAACACGCGTTTTGATGTCTTTTATCAATATACAAATAAGGATAACACTATTGAAGGTTTTGAAAGCTTAGAACAACAAAAATATGGAGTGTCATTTACTTTTGCTAACAACCAAAAAGCTGCTGTGAGTGGTGAATTTAATGTCTTCTCCAATACATTTGAAGGTAATCCAAATTCTCCTGTTGGTTACCAAATGATGGAAGGCTTACAGCCTGGAAAAAACTTTACGTGGAGTTTATTGGCACAAAAGAAACTAACCAAATTTTTAGATCTCAACCTGACCTATTTTGGTAGGAAAACCGAAACCAGTAAAACCATACATACAGGAACAGTACAGTTAAGGGCATATTTTTAGAGTGTTGTAATTTAGGTTGCTTTGTTAAATTGTAATTTTTTGTACCTTCGCAAACTATTATGAGTAAAATAGCTGCCATATTATATTCGAGTTTGATACTTATTCAAAGTTTTAACATTGGTTTTGAAGATGTTTCAAAATTCAAGGTCTTATTAGAACATGCTGAATATCATCAGGAAAATTATGGCGATAGTTTTTTTGAATTTTTAACAGAGCATTATGGTAATTCCAAAATTGCTTATGGCAACAGCCATGAAGAGCATGACGATTTACCTTTTAAAACTGGTGTTCATACTAATGCTTCATTTACATTCAACACACCGACTTTTGATATAGAACTTCAAACATTTACCAAATTTCCTTTTAATTTCTTTTACAAAGAATTCTTTTCTTCTTTTGAAAGACCATCCATTTTCCAACCTCCTAAATTCTCATAGCTCATTACTGATTAAAATCGTTTTTTAAAAGCTATTCATCAATAGCTTACATCACTTTTTATCTATGGATCATGTTAGAAAATATTATAAAATTCAGCTTAAAAAATAAGCTCATTGTTCTTCTTTTTATTGCTTTTGTCATTGGCTTCGGGATTTTTTCTTTAACCAGAATATCCATTGGAGCAGTTCCAGACATTACTAATAACCAAGTGCAGGTTATTACCACATCACGAAATTTATCCACTCAAGATGTGGAGCAGTTTATCACTTATCCCATTGAGCTTGAAATGGCAAATTTGCCTGGAGTTATTGAAATCCGTTCAATTTCAAAATTTGGGCTTTCGGTAGTAACCATTGTTTTTGATGATGATTTAGGAACCTATTTACCACGACAACTTATTGCCGAAAAAATAAAATCGGCTTCAGAGAAAATCCCAAAAGAATTTGGAACACCTAAAATGGGGCCAATAACCACTGGTTTGGGAGAAATTTACCAATACATTTTAGATGTAAAACCAGGTTATAAAGACAGATACTCAATTACCGAACTTCGTACCATTCAGGATTGGATTGTAAAACGGCAACTGTCTGGTATTCCTGGAGTGGTAGAAATCAATACTTGGGGTGGGTTTTTAAAACAATACGAAGTCGCCATAAATCCGCAAAAGCTAAAAGCCATGAACATTGTTCTTTCAGATATTTATATTGCTCTGGAAAAGAACAATAGTGTTGCAGGTGGTGGTTATATTGAAAAAACAAATGAAGCCTTTTTTATTCGTGGTGAAGGATTGGTTACATCATTAAACGACATTGAAAACATTGTTGTTAAAAATGACGGCTTACCAATTTACATTAAAGATATTGCTAAAGTTGGCTTTGGAAGTGCTACAAGATTTGGTGCCATAACTGGAAATGGCGAAGGCGAAAAAGTGCTTGGGCAAATTATGATGCTTAAAGACGGAAACTCAAAACAGATTATAGATGCTGTTAAAGAACGTATCGCTTCCATACAAAACACCTTGCCTGAAGGTGTTTATATCAATGGGTTTTTAGAGCGAAGTGAATTGATTAACAAAACCACTTTTACAGTTGCCGAAAACTTAATATTAGGTTCACTTATCGTTATTTTTGTAGTGGTTTTATTATTGGGCAATTGGCGCTCTGGTTTGGTGGTGGCTTCAGTAATACCTTTAAGTTTACTGTTTGCCATTTCATTTATGAATATTTTTGGAATAGATGCTAATTTAATGAGCCTTGGAGCCATAGATTTTGGAATCATTATTGATGGAGCTGTGATTATTGTAGAATATATTGCCTTTCAAATTACCTCTCAAAGTGCAAAAATAAAATCACTTTCTAAAGAAGATCAACAAGCTAATATTGATGCAATTACTCAAAAAAGCGCCTCCAAAATGATGAATTCTGCAATATTTGGCCAACTCATCATTCTCATCGTTTTCATTCCTATTCTATCATTAAGTGGTGTGGAAGGAAAAATGTTTAAACCTATGGCATTAACCTTCAGTTTTGCACTTATTGGAGCCATGATTTTTTGTTTAACCTATGTTCCTGTAATTTCCTCAATGTTTTTAAAACCCAACAAACAAAGCGAAAAAAATATTTCTGTTCGTTTAATGAAATTCTTTACAAAATGGTATAACCCAGTTATTCATTGGGCTCTTTCCAATAAAAAAGTTGTGATTTCGCTTTCAGTAATTTTATTGGCTTCAAGTATTTTTGTTTTTAGTAGAATGGGAGGCGAATTTGTGCCCACTTTAGACGAAGGGGATTTTGTTATTCAGCCCGTTTTAAAAACAGGGACATCATTAAGTAAAACCATAGAAATCACAACTAAAATTGAACGAATCTTATTAGATAACTTCCCAGAAGTTGACCAAGTTGTAAGTAGAATTGGTGCTGCCGAAGTCCCAACAGACCCAATGTCTATGGAGGAAAGCGATGTTATTATCAAATTAAAACCCAAAAAAGAATGGACTTCGGCTTCAAGCAAAGATGAATTAGCCGATAAATTTAAAGAAGCTTTAGCTGTTATTCCAGGAATGGAAGTTGAATTCACACAACCAATTGAGATGCGTTTTAATGAGTTAATTACTGGAGTAAGGGCAGATGTCGCTATTAAAATTTTTGGTGAAGATTTATCTGTTTTGGCAAAGAAAGCAGATGAAATAAAAACACTTATTCAGGATGTGGAAGGTGCTTCAGATATAACAATTGAAAAGGTTGAAGGCTTACCACAAATGAGCGTGACATACAACCGAAGTAAAATTGCGCGCTATGGTTTAAATATTGCCGATTTGAATCAGTATATTTCTATGGGATTTGCAGGTGAAGCTGTTGGCAGTGTATTTGAAGGCGAAAAACGTTTCGATCTGGTAATTCGATTAGATGAGCAATACCGGAAAAACTTAGGAAGTCTTCAAAATTTGTATGTCGATACACCAAATGGAACTAAAATTCCGTTAAGCGAATTGGCAGACATAAAATATACTACTGGTCCTGCAAAAATTTCGAGAGATGATACAAAACGACGAATTGTTGTGGGTGTAAATGTTAGAAATCGAGATTTACAATCGGTTGTAGATGATGTTCAAGCTATTATAGAAAACAAAGTGAAGCTTCCGACGGGCTACACCATTGCGTATGGAGGGCAATTTAAAAATCTTCAAAGTGCAAAAGCACGATTAATGGTTGCCGTTCCTGTTGCTTTATTGCTCATTTTTATTATGCTCCATTTTGCCTTTGGCTCAATAAAAGAAGCACTTATAGTATATTCTGCGATTCCGTTGTCGGCAGTTGGAGGCATTTTGTTATTGTGGTTAAGGGATTTGCCTTTTAGTATTTCTGCCGGAGTTGGGTTTATTGCTCTTTTTGGTATTGCAGTACTTAACGGAATCGTATTGATAGAGCATTTTAAAGAGCTGAAAAAGCAAGGCATTATGAATATTGAAGAACGCATTAAAAGAGGGACTTCTGAACGTTTACGTCCCGTTTTGTTAACTGCTGCTGCAGCTGCTTTAGGCTTTTTGCCAATGGCTGTCTCTACAAATGTCGGAGCCGAAGTACAGCGTCCTTTGGCAACAGTCGTAATTGGAGGTTTAGTATCAGCAACCGTATTAACACTTATTGTTCTTCCAGTATTATATGCTTGGTTTGAAGAAAAAACTGAAGTTAAGCTGAATAAAAAAGGAATTGTTTCAGTAATTGTTATACTGTTTTCATTTACAATAAATGCACAGCAAAAACCTTTAACCATTAATGAAACCATTGCTTTGGCAATAGAAAACAATGCAGGTTTAAAAGCATCATCTTTACAAGTAGATGAAGCAGATGCATTAATTGGAAGTGCTTTTACTTTTGATAAAACCTCTGTGTATTATAATTACGATGAAAATAATCTTACAGCAAATAATGAGCCTTTAAAGGTCTTCGGCATTCAGCAGGATTTTAAATTTCCAACGGTTTATTTTGCAGATAAAAAAGTGAACAAAGCACAATATAACTTACGGAAAACTAATCATAACATCAAGTTACAGTCCTTAAAACGTGATGTTTATTTAGCGTATTACAAGTTGAGTTATTCTAAAGACAAAGCTAAAACTTATAAGTTTTTAGACAGTTTGTATCAAAATTTTGCGCATGCAGCAAAACGCAGATTAGAGTTAGGAGAAAGCAATTATTTAGAAATGATTACCGCAAAGTCTAAACAAAAGCAATTAGAAACACTTTACAAACAAGCAGAACAAGAGGTTATATTAATGACCGCACAATTGAAAAAAGTGGTTCAAGTTGATAGCCTGTCGATTATAGACGGATCATTAAAAAAATTAGAGTTACAATCTATTTCAACTGAAGAAAACGTCGGACTATCATATTTTGAAGATTCTAAATCCTATTATAAAGCATTAAATCAACAGGAAAAACAAAATTTACTGCCAGATTTAAGTGTGGAGTATTTTCAAGGCACAAACAGTGGTTTGAACACGAACATTAAAGGCTATCAATTCGGATTAAAAATTCCGTTATTGTTTAGTGGTAATGCATCAAAAATAAAAGCATCAAAAATAGCGCAAGATGTTGTTGAGCAGCAAAAGCAGGAATATAAAGTGAAATTGAATATAGAATATCAGTCACTATTGGCTAAACTTAAGCAGTATAATGAGGCTGTTAATTATTATGAAATTCAAGGAAAAACACTTTCAGAAGAAATTATAAAAACCGCAGAACGAACTTTTAAAGAAGGGGAGATAGATTTCTTTCAATACATTCAAAGTATTGAAACCGCCAAAGACATTGAGCTCAATTTCCTTGAAAACCTTAATAAATACAATCAAACCATTATTGCCATCAATTATTTAATCTTATAAAATCATAAAATGAAACATCTATATATCTTACTCATTTCACTTGTTTTAGCAGCTTGTGGAAATTCAGAAAAAAATAAAGAAACTACTATTCAGGAACAGCTTAACACAAATGAAATTGTAGTTTCAAAACAGCAATTTGAAGGCGAAAAAATGCAATTAGGTTCATTGACCAATCAGGTTTTTAACGAAACCATCAAAACCAACGGAATGATAGATGCACCACCAGAAAATAAAGCAAGTGTAAGTACTTTTTTAGGTGGTTATGTTAAGAGAACGCCTTTGCTTATTGGAGATAGGGTTAAGAAAGGGCAACTTTTGGTTACACTTGAAAACACTGAATTTGTTGAAATACAGCAACAGTATTTAGAAGTTACCGAACAGCTTAATTATTTAAAGTCTGAATTTGAAAGGCAACAAACGCTTTACAATGAGAACATAAGCTCGCAAAAAAACTTTTTAAAGGCTGAAAGCACTTATAAAAGCTCGTTGGCACGTTATAATGGCCTACGCAAAAAGTTAATTATGATAAACATCAATCCAACTTCTGTAGAACAGGGCAATATTTCTACAACAATTAATTTATATGCACCAATACAAGGGTTTATAACTAAAATCAATGTGAGTACGGGAACCTATGTTTCGCCAACAGATGAAATTATTGAAATCATTAATACAGAGCATATTCATTTAGAATTAATGGTTTTTGAAAAAGATGTTTTAAAGGTTAAAAAAGAACAATCCATTAATTTTAAAATCCCAGAAGCATCAAAAGATATTTTTAAAGCAAAAGTGCATTTGGTAGGAACATCTATTGACGAGGAAAACAGAACCGTTAAAGTTCATGGACATATTCTCGATGAAGAACAAATGAATTTTATTGTTGGGATGTTTGTAGAAGCTGAAATAATAAGTGATTCTAAACAAAGTTTAGCACTTCCAAAAGATGCTATCGCCAAAATCGATAATGATTATTTTGCTTTAGTATTAAATAATAAAGAAGAAGGTGCCTATAATTTTGATAAAGTAAAATTGGATGTTGGCAAACAAACTGAAAATTTTATAGAGGTTTTAAACTCGGGAAGTATTAAAGACCGAGAAATTTTAATAAAAGGAGCGTACATGATTTTAATTGATGGCATAGATGGAGAGCGCAGCCATTAAAATAAAGTATTTTTATTACGTAACCATTTAAAAAATAGGGTGCGTCGTTTACTTTTGCTAACAATCAAAAAGCTACTGTAAGTGAAGAATTTAATCTCTTCTCCAATACATTTGAAGGCAGCCCTAATTCTCCTGTGGTTACCAAATAATGGAAGGCTTACAGCTTGGAAAAAACTTTACGTGGAGTTTGTTAGCACAAAAGAAACTAACCAAATTTTTAAATCTCAACCTCACCTATTTTGGTAGGAAAACCAAAACCAGTAAAACCATACATACTGGAACAGTACAGTTAAGGGCTTATTTCTAATGTTAAAGCCTGAACTTTTATTTAAGTTCAGGCTTTTGTTTACGGTTTAGATTTGGAAATTATGCTACCCATAACATAATTTTATTGTAATAAATCTCTTTTAGATTCTATGCTAAAGCTACAACAAAATCTTGACTTTTTGTTATGGTAAAACCGTAAATTTTATGTGGTATTTTCCTATAAAACTGAGGCTTATAAAATCATTCCAGATTGAATAGTACGGTTAAAATCCGATTTTAAAATAAAGGCTTTTTCTTACGCAACCATTTAATATATTTGGTATCTTATAATGGTATAATTATTGTTAACCTTATGTGAACATTTAAACTTAAACTATGAAGAGAATTATTTTATTATCCATTTTAGTATTGTCTGTCTTTTCTGCAAAAGCACAAAACAATGAAACAAATGATACTGATTTCAAAAAAAATGAATTAAAAATTAACGGTCTCTATTTAATCCTTGGAGCATTTGAAGGCACTTTTGAAAGAATTTTAAATGAGGAATCTGCTATTGGAATCTCTCTGTTTTTACCAATTGATAGTGACGTTAAAGACGATATTGACTATTATATTTCTCCTTATTACCGAATGTATTTTGGCAAAAAACATGCAGCAGGATTTTTTGTAGAAGGCTTTGGTATGCTAAATTCTGCAAGAGAAGATTCTAACTTCTTCTCCATCGGAAATAAAAAAACTGATTTTGCACTTGGTCTAGGCGTTGGAGGTAAATGGATAACTAAACGAGGATTTCTAGCAGAGTTAAATTTTGGTGTGGGTAGAAATCTCTTTAACACTAAAGAAAATGGAAATGAAATTATAGGCAAAGGAGGAATAACCATTGGCTATCGCTTTTAAAATAAAACAAAACCCCAAACTTGGGTTCATTTATATTAGATTTATTCAAACCTCACAGGTTTTTAAAACCTGTGAGGTTTTTTTATAGCATCCTCATCAACCAAGTTTTAACATCTACCTCTTGCTTTATAATATCTCTTAAATCTTCAATCTTAACACGTTGTTGTTCCATAGTATCTCGATGTCTTATCGTAACTGTATTATCATCTAGAGTATCGTGATCTACTGTTATACAAAAAGGTGTTCCAGCAGCATCTTGCCGTCTGTAACGTCTTCCAACGGCATCTTTTTCGTCGTAAGCCACATTAAAATCCCATTTTAAATCTTCAACAATATTATGAGCAATTTCTGGTAAGCCATCTTTTTTAACCAATGGTAAAATGGCTGCTTTTGTTGGCGCTAAAACTGCTGGTAATTTTAAAACTGTTCTTGTGGTGCCATTTTCTAATTCTTCTTCTACTAATGAATGTGAGAATACGGCTAAAAACATTCGATCTAAACCAATTGAAGTTTCAACTACATAAGGCACATAACTTTTGTTTTCTTCATGATCGAAATACTGTAATTTCTTCCCTGAAAATTCTTCGTGTGCTTTTAAATCGAAATCTGTACGCGAATGTATGCCTTCCAGTTCTTTAAAACCAAATGGGAATTTAAATTCGATGTCAGAAGCTGCATCAGCATAATGTGCTAATTTTTCGTGGTCATGGAAACGATAGTTCTCTGCTCCCATTCCTAAAGACAAATGCCATTTTAACCTGTCTTCTTTCCATTTTTCGTACCATTCGGCTTGTGTTCCCGGTTTTACAAAAAATTGCATTTCCATTTGCTCAAACTCACGCATTCTAAAAATAAATTGCCTTGCAACAATTTCGTTCCTAAATGCTTTTCCTGTTTGTGCAATCCCAAATGGGATTTTCATGCGTCCTGTCTTTTGCACATTCGAAAAGTTTACAAAAATACCTTGAGCAGTTTCTGGACGTAAATACAAATCCATTGCAGTTTCGGCAGAAGCACCTAATTTTGTTCCAAACATTAAGTTGAACTGCTTAACATCAGTCCAATTTTTACTTCCAGATAAAGGATCGGCAATTTCTAATTCTTCAATCAATGCTTTTACATCTGCTAAATCTTCATCCTCTAAAGATTTAGCCATTCTGGAAAGAATAGCGTTTATTTTTTCTTGATAAGCAACAACGCGAGGGTTTGTAGAAATAAATTCATCTTTATTAAAAGCATCACCAAAACGTTTTGCTGCTTTGTTTACTTCCTTGTTTATTTTGGTTTCAATTTTAGCACAATAATCTTCAATTAAAACATCTGCTCTATATCGTTTTTTAGAATCCTTATTATCAATTAAAGGATCACTAAAAGCATCTACATGCCCTGATGCTTTCCAAGTTGTTGGATGCATAAATATTGCTGTATCTAAACCTACAATATTATCGTGCATTTGCACCATAGCTTTCCACCAATAGTCGCGAATATTATTTTTTAGCTCTACTCCGTTTTGTGCATAATCATAAACTGCACTTAATCCGTCATAAATTTCGCTACTCTGAAACACATAACCATACTCCTTCGCATGAGAAATTACCTTCTTAAATTTATCTTCTTGATTTGCCATAGTGCAAAAATAAAAAACCCATTGATACTATAAGCATGTTTTTTTAGAACTATGTTTCTTTTTTTAGTATTTTAAATCTTTTTAATTTTATGTACAACTCAATTGTTAATTTATTCTTTCCTAAAGTATGTTACGCTTGTAGCCATTTATTAACAGACAACGAAATCCACATTTGTACCACTTGCAGACACAATTTACCTGTTACCAATTATCATTTTGAAAATAATGATGCTGTAGAAAAAGTGTTTTATGGTCGAATAAAATTAGAACAAGCCACAGCTCTTTTAAGATTTGAAAAGAAAGGAATTGTGCAGCAGCTACTACATAATCTAAAATATAGAAGCCATGAAACCATAGGTGCAATTTTAGGCGAATGGTTAGGGAATGAACTAAAAACCATTGAGGCATATAATAATATTGATGCTGTGATTCCTGTGCCATTACATAAAAACAAACTCAGAAAAAGAGGCTATAATCAAGTGGCAAAATTTGGGGTTGAAATTGCTAAAGCCTTAAACGCAGAATACATAGACTCGGTTTTAATTAAAACTACTGCAACAAAAACGCTAGTGTTTAAAAAACGCATTTCACGCTGGGACAGCACTAACGAGATGTTCATAATAACAAATACAAATCTTATTGAAGGAAAACATATTTTGTTGGTTGACGATATTATTACAACTGGAGCAACCATAGAAGCTTGTGCTAATATACTTAACAAAGCCAATAGTATTAAAATTAGTATAGCTACTATGGCAATTGCTTAAACACTTTTTCGTTAGTCCTAAATAAGTTGTTTCTTTGTGCAAAATCCTAATTGGTAATGAGCAAAACCCTTTCAAATTTAATTTTTATAGTAGTTATAAGTTTTTGTTTTGCTAATTGCTATAATCCTGGGACACCAACTGGTGGAGATAAAGACATTACACCTCCAGTAATTGTAAAATCTATTCCTGAAAATTTCTCAATTAATTTTACAGACAATGAAATAGAAATCTATTTCGACGAATATATAAAAATTAAAAACCTGCAAAAACAACTTATAATTTCCCCTCCAATGGATCCAGAACCCGAAATTACACCTTTAGGTTCTGCTAGTAAACACATAACCATTAAAATTTTTGATACGCTTCAACCCAATACAACTTATGCTTTTAATTTTGGTGAAAGTATTGTAGATAACAACGAAGAAAATCCTTATCCTTATTACAGATATGTGTTTTCTACAGGTGATTACATCGATTCTTTAAGTGTAAGAGGAACAATAATAGATGCCGTAAATCGAAAAGCAGACGAGTTTGTTTCGGTGTTATTGTATGATGTAGATTCTACATTTACAGATTCCATAATTTACAAGCAAAAACCAAAATATATTACCAATACATTAGATAGTACAACTACATTTAAACTAGAAAATTTAAAAGCAGGAAAGTATTTAATGATTGCCTTAAAAGACGAAAACAGCAATTATACGTTTCAGCAAAAAACGGATAAAATAGGGTTTCTAAAAGATTATATAACTGTTTCGACAGATACTTTAACTACTTACACTTTAAAACTATTTAATGAAGACATAGATTTTAAAGCTACACGACCAAGTCTAATTGCTGAAAACAAAATTGCTTTTGGATATGAAGGCGATTATAAAAACATGAAAATTAACTTACTCTCAAATACACCTGAAGGTTACGAAAGTAAAATAACAAAAGACCAAGAAGCAGATTCGTTATTGTATTGGTATAAGCCAAAATTTGAAGCAGATTCGTTATTGTTTTTAGTGTCTAACAAATCTTACACAGACACATTAACTGTTAAATTAAGAACGCTAGAAAAAGATTCTTTAGTAATTAAGCAGCTTCAAAATCGCACACTTTCATTTAATGAGAATTTCGAGATTGAAGCCAATATTCCTTTAACTACAATTGATAAAGAAAAGATAAGTCTGCTGGATAAAGATTCTACAAAAGTGAATTTTACAACAGCTTTTGATGAACTTAATAATCGATATACATTTATTTTTGAAAAAAAGGAACAAGAACGATACAAAATGCAGATGCTCCCCGAAACGTTTACTGATTTTTTCAGAAACAAAAACGACACTTTAAACTATTCGTTGAGCACAAAATCTTACGACGATTATGGTAATGTAAGAGCGACTCTTAAAAACGTAGCTTATCCAGTAATTGTGCAGCTTACTAGTGAGAATGGAGAGGTGAAAGAAGAACAATATTCAACCAAACCAGAAGTATTGGATTTCTTAAATGTAAGTCCTGGCAAATATTATTTAAGAGTAATCTTTGATGCAAACGGAAATGAAAAATATGATACTGGAATTTATCTTTTAAAAAGACAACCAGAGCGCATTAGTTATTATCCAGAACTATTAGATGTAAGAGCAGGTTGGGATGAAATAATCGAATTTACGTTACAATAAAACGATCTCTATCATCTAAAAATTTCAATTTTTCTTTAATAGTAGTTAAATTATCTTTAGATAGAGTTACAATTTCTATCATCTCTTTGTCTTCTATAAAATTTGACAGTTGCTTTCCTAAACCATCATAAACTGCCGAATGTCCTGAATATTCATTCTTTTTTTCATCTAAACCAACACGATTTACACCAATACAATAGCTCATATTTTCTATGGCTCTTGCTTTTAACAACGTATCCCAAGCCATAATTCTTGGTTTTGGCCAATTGGCCACATAAATTAACACCTCATAATCTTCTACATTTCTTGACCAAACAGGAAAGCGTAAATCGTAACAAATTAAAGGGCACATTTTCCAGCCTTTATAATTTACAATCAGTTTTTTTTTGCCAGAAGCAAATACTTTGTGTTCTCCTGCAAGCGTAAACGTATGTCTTTTATCGTAATATTCTACTTTTCTTGAAGGATGCACAAAAAACAATCGGTTGTAAAAGTTATTATTTTCTTTAATAATAATACTTCCTGTAATTGCAGCTTTCATTTTAACAGCCAAATACTGCATCCATTTTAGAGTGTCTCCTTCCATGGTTTCGGCAACAGAAGAAACGTTCATTGTAAACCCTGTTGTAAACATTTCTGGCAAAACAATTAAGTCAATATCTTCAGGAAGAGCTTCGATTTTACCTAAAAAAGCATATCTATTTTTTAATGGGTTTTCCCAAACCAAATCGGCTTGGATAATTGCTGCTTTTAATTCGTCTTGCATGGTTGTTATTTTTTTGTCATTCTGAATGTCCCAATAGTAATCAGAACAAAGAAATAATCATTAAATATAAACAGATTGCTTCACTCTGTTCGCAATGACAAGTTAAATATTATTTAAAATTTCTGCTGCCTTTTTTAAAGTATCTTCCGTTTTAGCAAAACAAAAACGCAACATCTTATTATCTAAATTATTATAATTAAATACTGATAACGGAATTGAAGCAATTCCCTTTTCTATCGTTAATCGCTTTGCGAAATCAATGTCAAGTTCATTAGTGATTTCTGAATAATCCAACCCTTGAAAATACGTGCCCTTTGAAGCTGTAAATCTAAATCTTGAATCCTTTATTAAACTCAAAAACAAATCTCTCTTTTCCTCATAAAACTCCGATAGTTCTAAATAATGTTTTGGCTCTTGTAAATATTCGGCCAATGCTTTTTGTATGGGATGATTTATACAAAACACATTAAACTGATGCACTTTTTTAAACTCTTCCATCAACTCTTTTGGTGCGCAACAATATCCTATTTTCCAGCCTGTATTATGAAATGTTTTGCCAAAAGAAGCCACCACAAAACTTCGTGATTTTAAATCGGGAAACAAACATACACTTTGGTGTTTTTCGCCATCAAAAATAATATGTTCATAAACCTCATCACTCAAAATAATAATGTTTGTGCCTTGAGTCAACTTTTGAAGTTGAAGCATATCAGTTTCAGAAAAAATAGTACCACTTGGATTTTGAGGCGTATTAATGATAATCATTTTGGTCTTATCATTAATTTTTTGCTTTACGGCTTCCCAATCTACTTTATAATAAGGTGCTTCCAACTGAACAGATATGGTTTTCCCTCCATTAAGTTCGATGGTTGGTTCGTAACAATCGTAAGCTGGACGAAAAATAATAACCTCATCATTTGGTCTTATAAATGCTGAAATGATTGTGTAGATGGCTTGAGTTGCTCCTGCTGTTATAGTAATTTCGGTTTCTGGATGATAACTCGTATTGTAGAGCAATTCAAATTTATTGGAAATGGCTTCACGCAATTCTAAAACCCCAGCCATTGGCGCATATTGATTGTAACCGGAATTCATTGCGTTACTTACCAAATCAATCAGTTTTTGGTCGCTCTTAAAATTCGGAAAGCCTTGCGATAAATTAATCGCATTATGCTTATGTGCCAATGTACCCATTACAGTAAATATATTGGTCGCTACATTTGGGAGTTTGGATTTGTGTTGCATAACTTTATAATTATATTATCTCCATTTTCTTCAACAAAAAAGAAGCATTCATGTTTTGGCAAACACCTACTTTAAAAGTGTAATCAAAATAAAGTTCGTCGTTTACGATTTCTACATCAAAATAGTAATTTTTTACTTCATCGAGTTCCTTCTCAATTTCACATAAACTTAAGTCGTGAGTTGCTATAATTCCTGTGGCGTTTGAAGCGACTAATTTCTCGACAAACTTGCGAGAACCAATGGCTTTATCTGTGCTATTCGTTCCTTTTAAAATCTCGTCAAGTACAATAAAATAAGGCTCTTTTGCAATAGCATCTACAATAAATTTTAAACGTGTTAATTCGGAAAAGAAATACGAACTGTCGTCCGTTAACGAATCTGTGGTTCGCATACTTGTTATAAGTTTTACAGGCGAATATTCACTCGTTTTTGCACAAACAGGCAATCCAACATTAGCCATTACTATATGTAATGAAACGGTTCTTAAAAACGTACTTTTTCCTGCCATATTTGCTCCAGTAACGATAAAAAATTGCTGATCGTTTATTAAAAGGTCACTATCAATCCTTTTATCAACATCTAATAAAGGATGACCTAAATCTTGAGCATTAATTACAGTTTTGTTTCCTGTAATTTTAGGAAATACATAATTAGGATGATTAAATGCAAAATTGCCCAAACTGTTACAGGCATCAAAAAAGGAAACGACTTCAAACCAATCTTCAACCTTGTTGTTGTATTGCATAATCCACTGCTCAACTTTATAAGCGTTCTTGATGTCTGATAATAAAAATCCATTTCCAAAAATGCCAGAAATTAAATTGTTTCTATTGTCTAAGGCATCTAAAGATTTTGAAAATGCACTAAAAATTGCGGAGGCTTTCTCTTCTTCTGAATTGATTTGTTGCTGTTTTTGCTTTAATAATTCTGAAGTGAATTTTTCATTTTCAATTTTATCTAACAATAAGGCATATTGCTTAAATGTATCTTTTACTTTATCTGTTTTTGATGATAAGCTGTTCGTCTTTTTTACATAGTTCCCAGTAATTAACAACCCTAAAAGCAACCAAAAACCTAACAATGACCCATCTATAATATTAAAAAAAAGTAACACAAATAATCCTATTGAAGCTATTGTAAATACTAACGGAATCCATCGCATTGCTTTTGGCAAAAATGGTTGATAGTTTTTTAACCAATCAATAATTTTTACAGATGGAGTTTCAGCATGAATTAATGTTGCTATAGCAGAAAAATGTTGTCGCCATTCTGGTTTTGAAGCCAATTCTTTTATCGCTTCTTGACGTGTAACAATACCATCAACATTATTGGCTGTTAATTCGTTTACCAGTTTTTCTGTCCCTTCATTTAAAGAAGTCCGATTAATAAATTGAAAAAAAGAACCACGTCCAAATAAATCGATATCCAAACTGTAAAAGTGATTTGGGTCTTGAAATTTCAAGCCTTCATCTCTATGATAAAAATCGCTAGAAGCAATTTTAATTTCGTCTTCATTTATAGCGACTAAAGCTTTGTTTAAATTTTGCTTAGATTTTGTGTCTGTATATTTTGAAAGCAGGTAAATAAATAGAATTACACCAGACACAACAATAAATATTGCTAATTGCCATTGGTTGAATGTAAAATAGAGTCCTACTGAAGTTGCTAAAAAAACAAGTAGCCTTAAAGTGCTTAATCGTATTAACTTTTGATTAAGGCTTTTTACTTTAAGCTGGTATTTTTTAAGCTGATTTTGGTAATATGATATCGGGTTTTTCATTCTTAATAATAATGAAATATAAAGAAACAAAAAATCCCAAGATAAAACTTAGGATTTCTGTTTTTGATGACACTTTTTTTTATCTACAATAAATCTATTTTTTTAAACACCGAAAAAATAAGGTTTACCGCTTCTTTATAAAATTCAGGATGAATATTTTCGTAATCGTCTGTAGGCTTATGGTAATCTTTATGGTCTTCTACACTAAAGAACAGAAAAGGAATTTCTTTTCTATAAAAAGAAGCATGATCGGAAGAGTAGGTCCAATCGTGTTTTTTATCTGTTCCGTCATGTCCAATAAGAAGTTTTATGTTTTCCAGCTGATTAAAACTTGTAATCAATTCTTTAAAAGATGGATTATAACGTGTACCTATAACAAATAATTCATTTTTATCACTCCGACTGATCATATCCATGTTAATATTGACAACTATATTATTTAATGGAATAATTGAATTGTCAACAAAATATTTAGACCCTTTTAGTCCAAATTCTTCGCCATCAAAAGCAGCTAAAACAACTGAATGTTTAGGCGGATATTTTTTAAAATATTCGGCAAAACTAAATAATGCACTTATACCTGAAGCATTATCATCTGCTCCATTATATATTTTACCATTCTTAATACCTTCATGATCATAATGCGCACTAATAACAATATACTTGTCTGGAAAAGCACTTCCCTTAATGAATCCCAATACATTAACACCATTGTACGTTTTATTTCTACTTGAGAAAGAAAACGCCTGCTCATAAGTTTCTCCAAGTGGTAATATATCTAATTTACTAAACTCATTAATAATATATTGCTTAGTCTTTGTTGCACCTTGTGTTCCTGTTTGTCTTCCTTCAAATTCATCTGAAGATAATATTTTTACATGTTGCAGTAACAGCTCACCATCAAATAAAGTTGGATTCTTTATTTCCTTTTCAGATGTTGTTTGCCCATTACATGGAACACATAAAAAGAATATTAAAATGTTTAGGATGATTATTTTATTGTTCATTTTTTTTTATTGGGCGTCAAATCTAATAAAAAATCCTAAAACTAAAATTAGTTTTAGGATTCATTTAAGAATTTTAAATCTTATTATTTTATTTTAAACTCGCTTTCATCAATTCTCTATTCATTCGGGCTATATTATCTAAAGAAATGCCTTTAGGGCATTCTATCTCACAAGCGCCAGTATTAGTACAGTTACCAAAGCCTTCTAAATCCATTTGAACCACCATATTTTGTACACGATCTACAGCTTCAATTTGTCCTTGTGGTAATAATGCATATTGCGATACTTTTGCTCCTACAAATAACATGGCTGAAGAGTTCTTACAAGTAGCTACACAAGCACCACAACCTATACAAGCGGCTGCATCCATAGCTTCATCTGCTGCATGTTTAGAAATTAGTATGTTATTAGCGTCTTGTGTATTACCAGATGTATTTACCGAAATATAACCTCCTGCTTGTTGGATACGTTCAAAAGACATTCTATCAACAACTAAATCTTTAATAACAGGAAATGCTTTTGCCCTAAATGGCTCAATAGTAATGGTGTCTCCATCTTTAAACATTCGCATATGTAACTGGCAAGTTGTAATCCCTCTATCTGGACCATGTGCCTGACCATTAATATACAAAGAACACATACCACAAATACCTTCACGACAGTCGTGATCGAAAGCAACAGGCTCGTCACCAGAGTTTACTAATTGTTCATTTAAAACATCCATCATTTCTAAAAAAGACATATGTTCTGAAATATCGTTTACTTTATAATCGACCATTCGACCTTTGTCTTGTGGCCCTTTTTGCTTCCAGATTTTTAATGTTAAATTCATAATGCTTTTTATTTGTATGAACGCTGCTTTAATTCAATATCTTTAAACTCTAATTCTTCTTTATGTAAAACTGCATCTGCAGGTTCGCCTTTATATTCCCAAGCTGAAACATATGCATAATCTTTATCATTACGCTTAGCTTCTCCTTTTTGTTCGCCTTCTAACTCTACAGATTCTTCTCTAAAATGTCCTCCACAAGATTCGTTTCTATCTAAAGCATCTTTAGCAAATAATTCTCCTAATTCTAAAAAGTCTGCAACACGTCCCACTTTTTCTAGTTCAAGGTTCATTTCGTTAGCATCTCCAGGCACTTTTACCTCTTTCCAAAATTCTTCACGAATAGCTTTAATTTCAGCCATTGCTTCTTTTAATCCTTCCGCATTTCTTGCCATTCCTACTTTGTCCCACATTATTTTCCCTAATTTCTTATGAAAATAATCTACAGACTTGCTTCCATTATTATTCATAAAGAAAGTAATTCTGCCTTTCACTTCTTTTTCAGCTTCTTCAAACTCTGGAGAATCTGTCGAGATTTTTCCTGTACGAATATCATCCGATAAATAATCTCCAATAGTATAAGGCAACACAAAATAGCCATCTGCTAAACCTTGCATTAATGCCGAAGCTCCCAAACGATTTGCACCATGATCGGAGAAATTGGCTTCACCAATACAATACAATCCTTCAACAGTAGTCATTAAATTGTAATCTACCCAAACGCCTCCCATTGTGTAGTGTGTTGCTGGATAAATCATCATTGGAGTTTCGTACGGATTTTCAGCAATTATTTTCTCATACATTTGGAATAAGTTCCCGTATTTTTCTTCAATAATGGCCTGTCCTAATTCAATAATTTTTTCTTTAGATGGGTTTGAAATACCATGAATTTTTGCTTGTTCTTTTCCGTAGCGTTCAAAAGCAAAAGCAAAATCCAAATACACAGCTTCTCCAGTTGCATTTACTCCATAACCTGCATCGCAACGTTCTTTTGCAGCTCTTGAAGCCACATCACGAGGTACAAGGTTTCCAAAAGCTGGATAACGACGCTCTAAAAAATAATCTCTGTTTTCTTCTGTTATCTCTGTTGGTTTAAGTTTCCCTTGCTGAATTGCTTTGGCATCATCCAAATGTTTTGGTACCCAAATACGTCCATCGTTACGCAATGATTCAGACATCAATGTTAATTTAGACTGATAATCTCCAGAACGCGGAATACATGTAGGGTGAATTTGAGTGAAGCAAGGGTTAGCAAAATACGCTCCTTTTTTATGAATCTTCCATGCTGCCGTAACATTAGATCCCATTGCGTTTGTAGATAAGAAATACACATTTCCGTAGCCTCCTGTAGCAATTACTACTGCATGAGCCGAATGCCTTTCTATTTCTCCAGTAATTAAATTACGTGTAATAATACCTCTGGCTTTACCATCTACTAAAACAACATCAAGCATTTCGTGACGGTTAAACATTTCAATTTTACCACGTGCAATTTGTCTGTTCATTGCAGAGTATGCACCCAATAATAATTGTTGCCCTGTTTGTCCTTTGGCATAAAACGTTCTTGATACTAAAACTCCTCCAAACGAACGATTATCTAAAAGCCCTCCATAATCACGCGCAAAAGGAACGCCTTGTGCAACACATTGATCGATTATATTTCCTGATACTTCTGCCAAACGATATACATTTGCTTCACGAGAACGATAATCGCCTCCTTTTACTGTATCGTAAAACAAACGATAGTTAGAGTCGCCATCTCCCATATAATTCTTTGAAGCATTAATTCCACCTTGAGCAGCAATAGAATGTGCACGTCTTGGCGAATCTTGATAGGCAAAAGCCTTTACATTATAGCCTAATTCGGCTAAAGTTGCTGCAGCAGAACCTCCTGCTAAACCTGTGCCTACTACTATAATATCGATATTACGTTTGTTTGCAGGATTTACTAAATCAATTTTATCTTTATAAGTTGTCCATTTATCTTTAATTGGACCTTTTGGTACTTTTGAATCTAAAGCCATATATAATAAGATTAATGGTTAAAGTGATGATATAATGCAATAAAAATAAATCCTAAAGGGATAATAATAGAATAGGCTTTCCCTAAATTTTGTAGTACTTTTTTTCGTCCTGCAGTTACTCCCATCGATTGAAATGCCGAAGTAAATCCGTGTAATAAGTGCAGTGCTAAAAACACAAAAGCAAGAACATAAGCTCCAACTCTTAAAGGGCTTTCAAACTTGTGCGTTAATTCTTCGTAATATCTCAACCCTTCAACACCATCTATTGTTCCAGACATATCTCCTAGAATATATTTTGTATTAATTTCTGGAATCCAAAAATCGATAAAATGCAATACGATAAATGCTAAAATAGCAGCGCCACTATATATCATGTTTCTACTCATCCATGTAGAATTTGCACCTCCATTATTTTTAGCATAGCTTACACCAACTGCTCTCCTGTTTTGTAACTCTAGTACAAATCCCATAATAAAATGAAAAACCACGCCAAAAATTAATACAGGTTGCATCCCAAACTGTATTAAAGGATTTGTCCCCATAAAATGAGAAACTGTGTTAAATGTCTCTTCACTAAAAACAGATATTAAATTTATAATAATATGTATTAATAAGAAAAACATGAGGAAGAATGCAGAAAGCGCCATGGCTACTTTTCTTCCAATCGAAGATTTAAAAAATCCGCTCATTATTTAAAAGTTAATTTTATAGACAACAAATGTAAGACTTCTTGTGCTGTGTGAAAAATGATTTTAGTCATTAATTATTTATTTAAAATGAATTTAAAAGAGATAGATAATTCTTTGTTTTATTTCACTTCAAAAGTTGTTTTTTCAGAACCTATTTGAATGGTATATTCCCCTTTTGGCAAATAATGTTTTCCGTTTTTGGCCTTATTGATTTCTATATTCGTTTTTTCTTTAAGTAATTCTTTTTTACCTGATTCGGTAAGTGTTAAATCATAGTTTACGTAATTAAACCCTTTGTCTGCTTCAACGGTTATTGAATTTAATTCTACATTGCTTTCTGACAATATTTTAATTATGTGTGTTCCTGAAGCATTCACATAAAATTTAAATGTGATTGATGGCTCAAAAGCATCACTCCATTTACTCCAAGAATTTCCCCATCGTTGCGAAAAACGTACACTTTCAGTTTCAAAAAGTGTTATCGCTTTAGTTTTCATAGAAGGATTCATTTTTTGCAATGCTGACACATTAGCTTTATAAATACTTCTTCCGTGAGTTCCTAAAAGCAAATCTTTTGCTTCAGCTTGTACAGCAATATCGTGAACAGCTACACTTGTTAATCCTTTACTAAACGCTTCCCAAGAAACGCCTTTGTTAAAAGAGACATAAGCACCATTATCTGTTCCGAGATATAAAACATTTTCGTTTTCAGAATCTTCTCTAATTACATTTACTGGTGACATTGGAATATTTGAGCTAATGCTCTTCCACGTTTGTCCATAATCTTCACTCACATACACATAGACTTTAAAATCGTCCCAACGATATCCATTTAAAGTTACATAAACACGTTCCTTTTTGTGTTGCGAAGCTACAGCTCGCGATACCCAAAGATCTTTTGGAAAAGAAGCAGAAATATTATCCCAACTTCCTCCTCCATTTTTTGTTATATGTAATAACCCATCATCACTTCCTGCATAAATCAATCCAAATTGAAATGGAGATTCACTAATTGCTGTTAGAGTCCCATAAGCCACATTTCCTTTCTTTCCTCCTTGTGTCAGATCGTCACTTATAGCTTCCCAATCATCACCTTGATTCATAGAACGCATGAGTTTATTCCCTCCTAAATACAAAATGTCTTGGTTATGAGGCGATAATAAAATTGGTGTTTGCCAATTAAATCGATACGGATTATCTCCTAACTCGTGTTTTATAGATAATCGTGTAGTTTTGTTTGTTTCTCTATTAATTCTAAAATAATTCCCAAATTGAAATCCTGTATAAACAATATTCGCGTTTCGGGAATCTACTTGTACTTGCATACCATCGCCTCCCATAATACCTTTCCATGGATATTGACCTGATTGATGCCACGACTTATTTTCTCTTGCATTATTTGCCCCAACCCAAACACCATTATCTTGCAAACCTCCATACACATTATATGGCTTTTCATTATCGACTGCGATTGCATAAAACTGTCCTACAGATGGCGAATTGTTCTTAATCCAGTTCTCCCCATCGTCGTATGTTATATTTATTCCTCCATCGTTACCATCAATTAAATGATTGGGATTGTTTGGGTTTATCCAAAGAGCTTGGTGATCTGCATGTACATTTTCTCTGCTAATTGATGTAAAACTCTTTCCGCTGTTTTTAGATTTTAAAAGTGGTACACCCAAAATATAAATATTATTTTCATTTTGAGGATCTACACGTATTTCCCCAAAATAATAGCCATAACTATAGTACAAATCGTCTAAATAACCATCATTTGTTTTATTCCAGGTTATTCCACCATCTGTACTTTTATATACTTCAGCTCCGATAACAGGAGTATCAAACAACATGGAATTTGCATCTTCTAAATACTTAGCGAGATCGATAGGTTTTACGCTTCCGCTTCGTACTAGTTGCTTTACATTTGCTGCACGATATTTTTCTTGAAAACCATTTGTTTTTAAAAAAGTGTTTAGTTTTTTATCTTCTAAACTCAAAAATGCTTCAGCAGTCATTGACTTAAAATCTTCTTTTGTTAAGTCGTTTGTCTTTTGCTTTTCTTCTTCTGAAGATCTTCTAAATTGGCTATCGTGTATTGCATAAATTATATTATCATCATAAACTGCCAATCCAATTCTACCAACACCTTGCCCTATTGGAAAACCACTCTTTTCGGTTGAAACTTTTGTCCATGTTTCTCCAGCATCTGTACTTTTATATATTGCTGAATTGTTTCCGCTTCCATTAAAATTCCATGCTTTTCTATTTTTTGTCCATGAAGATGCAAACATGATGTTGAAGTTATTTGGTACATGTTGCACATCAATAATGCCGCTCATATTGTCAACAAATAATTTTTGGAACCAAGTTTTTCCTCCATCAACAGTTTTGTATATGCCACGTTGGTTATTAGGAGAATATAAATGTCCTGTAACTCCAATTACTACTTCATTTGGATTGTTTGAGTTGATAAGAATTCGCCCTATATGATGCGAATCCGGAAGTCCAACGTTCTCCCATGTTTTACCATTATCGTTAGATTTTAAAATTCCAATTCCTGCGTAAGATGAACGTGAAGCATTATTTTCGCCAGTACCAACCCAAATGGTTTTCGTTTCCCAATGCACAGCAATATCTCCAACATTTTGTGTGTTTGACGAATCGAGAATTGGAGTAAATGTTGTTCCGTTATTTACTGTATGCCATACACCTCCTGAAGCATACGCTACATAAAACTCGGTTGGATCATTTGGATTTACAGCCAAATCGGTTACTCGGCCACTCATAATTGTTGGCCCTATATTTTTAAAAGGGACATTTTTAACAATTGAGTTTTGTTGCATTTGTTCTTTTTGCAGTAATGCTTTTTGAACCAATTTTGCTGTAGAAGATGGTTGTTGAGCATTAATTTGAAACGTAAAAAGAAGGCTTAATGATAGAAGAAATTTAATGGTTTTCATGTGTTGGTTAGTTTAAGGTTTTGAAATTACTTAAACTTGATGAAAGCATCAAAATTCATTGGAGAAAAAAAGTGATTTTAACATATTATTTACTTTTCTAAAAAGTAACTGATAAAGTAAAAGTCGTAATTAAAAGAACTTATAACTATCCTTTAATTACGACTCTTGAAAATTAATTATTCTAATATGATTTTTTTAGTTACTACTGCATTTTCAGAATAGATACTCACAAAATACATGCCTTTTGAGATACTCTCTAGATTAATAGTTTTAATATTTAACCCATCCGAAATATCATGTGTAGATATTAGCCTTCCACTTATATCATATACAATAGCTTTTTCAAGATTAATAAATGAGGTTTTCTTTATGAAAAACTCTCCATTATTAGGATTGGGATAAACATTAATAAAAGAATTTAATTCTTCTTCGCTAGTACTTAAAGAGCAAGAAGAGTCTGTCATTAATGGATAAGTGCAATTTTGTATTGTTGTACTTCTATTTTGAACAAAACCTCCACCGTTTATATCATTAGTACTTAAGGCTCTACTATTCTGTGAAGGACCAATACTATAATGCATAATTGCACCAGAATCTATTATATGACCTAATTGATGTGCATGTCCAAGTTCATGTACCGCAACACTCTCAAAATCAAATTGTCCAGCTATTGCATTTGCTGGTCCAAATTGCCAATTTGTATCATTATCGAATACCAAATCTAGTTCAGAAACTACCCATTCTGTTCCACAAGTTGTTGCAAAATATGTAAAGGAAACACCTAAAACACCAACAGGAAGTTGTGAAGAAACACTATCGAATGTAATTATATTAGTCCCATCAGAAGAATTAGCATTAATCCCTATGGGAGTTCCTATTTCCCAATTAACTCCCGTTTCACAGACCCAAGTCTCAAAAGCTCGAATAAAAGATTCGTTTGCTGGTGTATTAGTATCAAACCCTGTAAACATTTGCCAAGTATATCCTCCACTACCATTTTCATTATAATGTTGACTAATAAAAGCGTTACCTCCTGTTTCAATATTTAAAATAGAATATGAAACCGTTAAAATTTGAGATGAAAAACCGAAAGTTCCATCAGAATTATGGGTTACTCTAATATTACCCGAACCTGCGCTTTGAGGCACTTTAACTTCTATTTGTGTGTCATTCCAACTAACAATTTGTGAATCTAGTGCGTCAATAAACGATACACCTCCATCATCTGCATCTCTAAAACTTACTGTTCCTTGTACTGTGCCAAATCCAAAACCACTAATAGTTAGTACAGATTCTGTACCTGCAGTTATGGCAGTAGGTAAAACATTTGTAATAATGACTACCTGTGGTTCTAGAATTGAATTATTGCTTATTGAAACATCTTTTTTTTTAAATTCAAACAAATTAGTTTTAGTTATTGACTTTAGTTCTTGGTAAAAAACATTTTCAATCCCATTATAAGATTTAAACACATTATGTGCACTATTAGTAATGATATCATATTTATAGAACCCTTGTATTCCGCTATATGCTTTAAATTTTTGTAAATTACTTTTCTCATTTAGCAATTGAGTGTTCGAATTAATAAGTGTAAAAACTCCTTTATCTTTTAAGGAAAGTTGTAAGCTATGGGTAACTGTAAGTGCGTTATTATCTACAACACCACCAATAGTGATAATTTCAATTGTTTCTATTGGTGCTCCTTTAAAAACCTTAAACACTTCAACCGTGTTTTTTGTGTATATGTTTTTATATTGAGAATCCCAAAACGATTGTTTAGAGATTACTTTCCCTTCTACTACCAAACTAGAGGCTTCAATTTGTTTTTGTAGAGATATTTCCACAAGCCCAACTTGAGCAAATACATTCTCAAAACTTGTAAGGTTAAATAATAAGACAAAAACTAAATTTATAAGTGTAATTTTTTTCATAATGTAAAGTGTTTTTTCAAAAATAGTAAAAAGTCTGCATTAGTTTGGTTTGTTTTTTTAATTTTATCTATTAAACTTTTCAATATGAAATACAATTCAATAGAAAAAACTCTTTTTATAAAAAACCGCAAAAATTTTACAGCTCTAATGAAACCTAACAGTTTAGCTGTTTTTAACTCTAATGATATTTATCCAATTAGCGCAGATAGTACAATGCCTTTCGAGCAGCATCGCGATATCTTTTATTTAAGTGGTGTCGATCAAGAAGAGAGTATTTTAGTGTTGTTCCCTGATTGCCCAAAAGAAAAACATCGTGAAATTTTATTCTTAAAAGAAACGAATGAGCATATCGCTGTTTGGGAAGGCGAAAAATTAACAAAGGAGAAAGCTTTTGAAACAAGTGGAATTAAAACGGTGTATTGGCTTCAAGATATGGAAAAGACAATGTTTGAAATCATGACACAGTGTGAAACTATTTACATTAATACTAACGAACATTATCGAGCTACAGTAGAAACTGAAACACGTGAAGACCGTTTCACAAAATGGTTAAAAGACAAATATCCTGCTCATGCTGTAGCAAAAAGCAATCCTATTTTACAACGACTTCGTTCAGTAAAAGATCAAATAGAACTAGACTTAATTCAGAACGCTTGTAATATTACCGAAAAAGGATTTCGTCGTGTTTTAAATTTTGTAAAACCAAACGTTTGGGAATACAATATTGAAGCAGAATTTATGCATGAGTTTTTAAATAATAAATCTAAAGGCTTTGCTTATACACCTATTATAGCTTCTGGGAACAATGCTAACGTATTACACTATATTGAAAACAATCAACAATGTAAAGCGGGAGATTTAATACTTATGGATGTTGGTGCTGAATATGCCAATTACTCTAGTGACATGACGCGAACCATTCCTGTTTCCGGACGCTTTACCGACAGACAAAAAACAGTTTATAATGCTGTTCTTCGCGTAAAAAATAAAGCCACTAAATTATTGATTTCTGGAACAGATTGGGCAGATTATCATGTAGAAGTTGGTAAACTTATGACCTCGGAATTATTGGATTTAGGATTGCTTGATAAAGCTGATATACAAAACGAAAACGCAGATTGGCCAGCTTATAAAAAATATTTTATGCATGGCACTTCACATCATATGGGATTAGACACACACGACTATGGTATTTTAACCGAACCTATGCAAGCTAATATGGTATTTACTGTGGAGCCTGGAATTTACATTCCTGATGAAGGTTTTGGAATTCGTTTGGAAGACGATGTAGTAATACAAACACAAGGTGAGCCTTTTAATTTAATGAAAAATATTCCTATTGAAGTTGAGGAAATTGAGGATTTGATGAGTTAGTTCTTGAATAAAGTTTTTTGTGAAATAATTTTTGTGAAACAAAAGTAATTAACCAGATGTAGCTTAAAAACAATCAACCTGTTCTAAAAAATGATTAAATTCCCTATTCCAAAAAAAGACACAAATACTGAAGTATACGTTCGAGAATTTCTTTTTAAGTATAAAAAATCCTATTAAAATTTTAGAAGTTTTTCTTACAATTTATTGCACTTCATCGAAAACTTATGTCTTTTAAACGTTTTTCGTTTATTTATTTTTATGTTTACTACTCCTTAATTCCACCTACTTATGAAAGCAACTACTTCAACCACAGGATCTTTTTCAAAATTGTATTGTAATGTTTTTGGGCATCAATATGATGTTACAAAAAAAGTAACTAAACATGTTAAAGAATACACATGTAAATGCTGCAAAAAACAATTAACTACAAATAGCAATGGATATTTAACCGAGCTAACACCAACCTTTAGGGAAATAAATTTCCTTTTAGAGCGTATTCATACAAGAAGAATGATGCGTTTAAACCAAAAAATAGCCTCTTAATCGATTTATTAGCCAGTTAAACAAACGCGTAAAAGTATTTTTCATATATTTAATGTCTTTCAAATATTTAGAAATATATGAAACACATATACTGTTCCTTATTTGGTCATAACTATATTGTAACTAAAAAAGTTACTTTCCACGTTAAAGAGTACACTTGCAAACAATGTAATCAACAAGTTACAACAAATGGTAATGGAAAATTAACCATTTTAACTCCAAAGTATAAAGAAATCAATTCTGTTTTAGAAAGGATTCATTATAATAGACTTAAACGAAAATCACTTATTCTTAATCAGTAAGCGCGTTCCAGCCTTGTGCAGTAATTGGAATTTTAGTTTCTGCTCTAGTAATAAGATGCATACCTTTACTTTCTTCTGTCATATAACCAATAACTGTTAAATTAGGATTTGCCTTAATTTTTGGATAATCCTCTTGCGAGATGGTCATTAACAGTTCGTAATCTTCACCTCCATTTAAAGCAATTGTTGTACTATCAATTTTAAATTCTTCACATGTTGAAATTACTTGTGGATCTAATGGTATTTTGTTTTCATACAAATCACATCCAACCTTGCTTTGCTTGCATAAATGCATAATTTCTGAAGACAAACCGTCACTTATATCAATCATTGCAGTAGGCTTAACTTCTAAATCTTTAAGCAATTTAACAATATCTTTCCTAGCTTCTGGTTTTAATTGGCGCTCTATTATATATGAATATTGATCTAAATCTGGTTGATTTTTTGGATTTACTTTAAACACTTCTTTTTCTCTTTCTAATACTTGCAGCCCTAAATATGCAGCTCCCAAATCTCCAGTAACAACTAGCAAATCATTAGGTTTGGCTTCATTTCTATAGACTATATCATCTTTATTTACTTCTCCAATAGCAGTAATAGAAATTAATAATCCCGATTTAGAAGACGTTGTATCTCCTCCAACCACATCCACGTTATAAATATTTGAAGCAGTTTCAATTCCAGAATATAACTCTTCAAGAGCTTCTAAAGGAAATCTATTGGAAACTGCAATAGAAACAGTAATTTGAGTAGCAGTTGCATTCATTGCATAAACATCAGACAGGTTAACGATAACCGCCTTATATCCTAAATGTTTTAAAGGCATATAACTCAAGTCAAAGTGAACACCTTCAACCAGCAAATCTGTTGTTATTACCATTTGTTTGGTATTGCATCCTATAACTGCAGCATCATCTCCAATTCCCTTTATTGTTGATTCTTGTTTTATTTTTAAGTTTTTAGTAAGGTGATCAATTAATCCAAACTCACCTAAATCACTTAATGGTGTATGTTGTTGACTTTTGTCCTCTATCATGCTGCAAAAATAATATCCTTTTTGAGTATTGCCAATAAATAAATATTAAATTGCATAAAAATTTGTTTTGAAACTCCCCAAAAGTTTAATTAAAGTAGCTTCATTACTTGCCGTTTTTGTTTTAATTACAAATTGTTCAAATGAAACACTAAACCCGAATGATTTAAATACGTTTGCTCCACAATTTAGATGTGAAAACGGTTTTGCAGATATTTATCCTTGTAACGATTATGATTTAATGGGACACATTCCTATTGAAGATTTAGGAGGTTCTGGAGCAGAAGGTAATGATTCTTGGGGATGGACTGACTCAACAACAGGAAAAGAATATGCATTAATAGGCACAACAACTGGTTCTGCATTTGTTGATATTTCAAATCCGACTGAACCTTTATTACTAGGCACACTTCCTACAGAAACGATAAACAATTTATGGAGAGATATTAAAGTATATAATAATCACGCTTTTATAGTAGCTGATAATGCTGGATCTTATGGTATGCAAGTATTCAATTTAACGCGTTTAAGAAATGTAGCAAATCCTCCAGAAATTTTTACTAATGATGCGCTCTATACTGGATTTGGAAGTGCTCACAATGTTGTTATTAATGAAGATAGTGGTTATGCGTATGTTGTAGGTAGTTCTACTTTTAGTGGTGGCCCTCATTTTATTAATATTCAAAACCCAACAAATCCAATTCTGGCGGGAGGCTATTCGGCAGGTGGTGATTCACACGATGCGCAAGTTGTTACTTATAATGGTCCAGACAGTGATTATTCTGAGCAAGAAATATATATTGGGAGTAATGGCAATGAAATTGTTATAGTTGACATTACTGATAAAAATAATCCTGTAAATATTTCTACAATTAGTTATAATAACATAAGTTATGCGCATCAAGGATGGCTTGATGAAAATCAAACTTACTTTTTTATTGGAGATGAAGGAGATGAAATAAGCACTGGCACAAACACAAGAACAATAATTTTAGATTTTACTGATTTGGACAATCCAACGTTTCATATGGATTACTTTGGTGCTTCTGTCGCGATAGATCATAACGGTTATATTAAAGACAATATATACTATCAAGCTAGCTATACAGCAGGAATTAGAATGTTAGACATTTCAAATATCTCAAGCAAGTCAATAAATGAGATTGGTTTCTTTGACACATACCCAGAAAACAATGCTACTGCTTTTAATGGTGCTTGGAGTGTATATCCTTATTTCCCAAGTGGGAATATTATTATAAGTGATATTGAAGGAGGATTATTTATTATTCGTAAAAGTCCTAATTAAATAAAAAGAACGCAAACTCTATCTTACTTTTTAATAAAAAAATCTTATCAAACCATTTATTAATATAATGTTAGGTTCTTTCAAAATACAAGACTTAAATTGTATATTTGCACTCTATTTAGAATTAATCTATATAAAAATTTATGATTAAAGTTTCTGAAACAGCCAAAAAGAAAGTTATCGAACTCATGCATGATGATGGCTACAATTATACAACCGACTTTGTTAGAGTTGGTGTTAAAAGTGGTGGTTGCTCTGGCTTATCTTACGATTTAAAATTTGATAAACAGAAAGAAGAAGAAGAAGATAAAGTATTTGAAGATAATGGCGTGAAAATTATTGTTGACAAGAAAAGTTTTTTATACCTAATAGGAACTACTCTAGACTATTCAGGAGGATTAAATGGAACTGGATTTGTATTTAACAATCCTAACGCCAATCGCACTTGCGGTTGTGGAGAAAGTTTCTCTTTATAATTTAAGATAATGGGTAAGTACACAGAAGACGATTTAAGAGAAGAACTTAAAACTCAAGAGTATGAGTATGGATTTTATACTGATATTGAGTCGGATACATTTCCAAAAGGATTAAATGAAGGTGTTGTTCGAGCGATTTCTAAAAAGAAGAATGAGCCAGAATGGATGACCGAATGGAGACTTGAAGCATTTCGAATCTGGGAGAAAATGGATGAACCTGAATGGGCAAATGTAACCTACAAAAAACCCGATTTTCAAGACATCAGTTATTATTCTGCACCAAAATCAGTTGATCCAAATAAAACATTAGACGATGTAGATGAAGACCTTTTGGCTATGTATAAAAAGTTGGGCATATCTATCGATGAACAAAAAAAGATGAACAATATTGCAATAGACATTATTGTAGATTCTGTTTCTGTTGCAACAACTTTTAAAAAAACATTAGAAGAAAAAGGCATCATTTTTTGTCCTATTTCTGAAGCAATTCAAGAACATCCCGAATTGGTAAAAAAATATATGGGAACCATTGTTCCGAGAACAGATAATTTTTATGCAGCACTCAATTCAGCAGTATTTACCGATGGTTCTTTTTGCTATATTCCAAAAGGCATAAAATGCCCAATGGAACTATCAACCTATTTCAGAATTAACGAAGGTGGTACTGGTCAATTTGAGCGTACACTTCTTATTGCTGATGAAGGTAGTTATGTAAGTTACCTCGAAGGTTGTACAGCTCCAAGTCGTGACGAAAACCAATTACATGCGGCTGTTGTAGAGCTTATTGCACTGGATGATGCCGAAATAAAATACAGTACAGTACAAAATTGGTATCCTGGAAATGCTGAAGGCAAAGGTGGTGTTTATAATTTTGTAACCAAACGTGGTTTGTGCGAAAACAATGCAAAAATCTCTTGGACACAAGTAGAAACTGGAAGTGCTATAACCTGGAAATATCCTAGTTGCATCTTAAAAGGCGATAATTCGGTTGGTGAATTTTATTCTATTGCTGTAACTAATAATTACCAGCAAGCAGACACTGGAACCAAAATGATTCATTTGGGTAAAAACACAAAATCAACAATTATAAGTAAAGGTATTTCTGCAGGAAAATCTCAAAATAGTTATAGAGGATTAGTACAAATACATTCTCGAGCAAAAAATGCACGTAATTTTTCGCAATGTGACAGTTTGTTAATGGGAAATGAATGCGGTGCACACACGTTTCCATACATTGAAGTAAAAAACAAATCGGCACAAATAGAACATGAAGCCACAACCAGTAAAATTGGTGAAGACCAAATTTTTTACTGCAATCAACGAGGCATCGATACAGAAAAAGCCATCGCTTTAATTGTAAACGGATTTAGTAAAGATGTGTTAAATAAGCTTCCTATGGAATTTGCCGTTGAAGCTCAAAAATTATTAGAAATAAGTTTAGAGGGAAGCGTAGGATAAAAGAAGTTTAATTAAAAGATTTCCGTTTTCACGGAAATGAAAATAAATTTTCAATGAAAAAAATAATTTTATTAGTATTAGTGCTTTCAGCATTTATAAGCTGTAAAAACGATTCAAAATCGAATACAAACAAAGAAACAATTACCGCTGATGGTGTAGAAAAAACTTCTAAACAAAATGATGGGCTAACCCTTTTAAAAGGTGACTTTATTTATTTTGCTGATGCTGCCGTGTTGCAAACACACAAAGAAGTTTACGGAGTAATTATTAACGAAAAAATGCATGAGCTCAATGACCAAATTCAAAAATATAAAGTAGAGGTTACAGATATGGTTCCTGTAGAAATTCGCGGAAAAATAACACCTAAACCAGAAGGCGAAGAAGGCTGGCCTTTTAGAGTAGAGATTAAAGAAATATTAAACGTTAGTAAACCAAACCCACAAGACAACGAAGTTATTAAAGTAGGAAAAGAATAATATGTTAAAGATAACTAATTTACACGCAAGTATTGATAATAAGACCATTTTAAAAGGTGTGAATCTAGAAGTGAAAGCTGGAGAAGTTCATGCCATAATGGGGCCAAATGGCTCTGGGAAAAGCACATTGGCATCAGTAATTGCCGGCAAAGAAGATTACGAAGTGTTAAAGGGCAAGATAACTTTTGAAGGTCAAGATATAGCTGATTTAGCTCCTGAAGATCGCGCACATAAAGGTATATTTATGTCGTTTCAATATCCAATAGAAATTCCTGGAGTTACAGTTACAAATTTTATAAAAACAGCCATTAACGAAACCCGTAAAGCAAAAGGCTTAAACGATATGCCAGCAAACAAAATGCTGAAACTAATTCGAGATAAAGCCGAACTTTTAGAAATCGATAGAAGGTTTTTATCCCGTTCTTTAAATCAAGGGTTTTCTGGAGGAGAAAAAAAACGAAATGAAATTTTTCAAATGGCAATGCTAGAGCCAAAATTGGCAATTCTTGACGAAACCGATTCTGGGCTGGATATTGATGCACTTCGCATTGTTGCTAATGGTGTAAACAAACTAAAAAGTAAAGACAACGCAGTTGTTGTAATTACACATTATCAACGTTTACTGGACTATATTATTCCTGATTTTGTTCATGTTATATATGATGGGAAAATAGTAAAATCTGGCACAAAAGAATTAGCACATGAGCTTGAAGAAAAAGGCTACGATTGGATTAAAGAAGAAGTGAACGCGTAATTAGTTAGCAGTATTCAGTCTCAGTTTGCAGTTGTTCACCCAAAACTGAATACTCAAAGATTTAGAAAACAGTAAACAGTTTCAAATATAGTAAACAGCTTTTTCACTGAATACTGTACACTGCGACTGAAAACTTAAAACAATGGATTTAAAAGAAAAATTAATATCATCTTTTCTTGCCTTCGAAAATCAAGTCGATGTAGATACTTATGTACACGATATTAGAAGTAAAGCTATACAAACTTTTGAAGACAAAGGGTTTCCTTCAAAAAAAGATGAAGATTGGAAATACACGTCACTAAATCGAATTTTAAAAGAGGACTATACCGTTTTTCCTAAACAGGAATACGATATAGAGTATCGAGATATAAAGAAATATCTTATACACGATATAGATTCCTACAAAATTGTATTTATAGATGGAAAATATTCTTCACATCTTTCTGAAACTACACACGATGGCATGGATATTTGTTTAACATCTGCAGCGCTTTCTAAACCAAAATATCATTTAATAATTGAAAATTATTTTAATAAAATTGCGCCAAAAGATAGCTTAACTTCTTTAAATACCGCATTTTCGAGTGAAGGTGCGTATATTCATATTCCAAAAAATAAATTGGTACAAAAACCAATTCAAATCTTACACTTTTCGACAGGAAATGAATCTGCAACAATGCTACAGCCACGTAATTTAATTATTGTTGACGAGAACTCGCATGTGCAAATTATAGAACGTCATCAAAGTTTAACAGAAAACCCTGTATTAACCAATAGTGTAACAGAAATTTTTACCAATAAACGCGCTATAGTAGATTATTATAAAGTGCAAAATGACAATCTAAATGCATCCTTAATAGACAATACATTTATTAAGCAAAAACAAGAAAGCATTTGTTCGGTTCACACTTTTTCTTTTGGAGGTAAATTAACACGTAACAATCTTAGGTTTTTTCAACATGGTGAACGCATAAATTCAATTTTAAAAGGGATTACCATTATAGGAGATAAACAACATGTAGATCATAGTACCTTGGTGCAACATATTGAGCCAAATTGCGAAAGCCATCAAGATTACAAAGGTATTTTTGGAGATAATGCTGTTGGTGTTTTTAACGGTAAAGTTATTGTTGAAAAAGAAGCGCAAAAAACCAATGCGTTTCAAACCAATAATAATATTTTGCTTAATGATAAAGCGACCATAAACACAAAACCTCAACTGGAAATTTTTGCCGACGATGTAAAATGTTCTCATGGTTGCACTATTGGACAATTAGACGAAAATGCACTGTTTTATTTACGTGCACGAGGCATTCCAAAAAAAGAAGCTAAAGCATTATTAATGTATGCTTTTGCCAATAATGTTTTAGAAAGTGTAAAAATCCCTAAACTTAAACAACGTATCAATAAACTTATTGCTAATAAATTAGGTGTAAATATTGGGTTTGATCTTTAATAATGAAATCCACAAATCAACATATAACTTTTAAAGTCGATAAAATCCGTAAAGATTTCCCAATACTATCTCGAAAAGTCAATGGGAAACCTTTGGTTTATTTTGATAATGCTGCGACATCGCAAACGCCACAAGTTGTAATCGATGCCATTGTAAATTATTACAGTAATTATAATGCTAACATACATCGTGGAGTACATACGTTAAGCCAAGAAGCAACTGATGCTTATGAGCAAGCGCGACAAAAAATCCAGAAACATTTTAATGCTCAACATTCTCACGAAATTATTTTCACTTCTGGCACAACACACGCAATTAATTTAGTTGCCAACGGGTTTTCTTCCTTATTAAAAAAAGATGACGAAATTATAGTTTCTGCTTTAGAGCATCATAGTAATATCGTGCCTTGGCAAATGTTATGTGAGCAGACTGGAGCAATTTTAAAAGTGATTCCTATGAATCAAGAGGGAGAATTGATTATTTCAGCATATGATAAATTGCTTTCAGAAAATACCAAATTGGTTTTTGTAAATCATATTTCTAATGCTCTAGGAACCATTAATCCAATAGAAGAAATAATTAAAAAAGCACACGATGTTAACGCAGCCGTTTTAGTGGATGGAGCACAAGCATGTCCACATTTAAAACCAGATGTACAAGCATTAGATGTGGATTTTTATGTAGCTTCGGCTCATAAAATGTGTGGTCCAACTGGAATTGGAATGCTCTACGGAAAGTCAACATGGCTCAACAAATTACCGCCTTATCAAGGTGGTGGAGAAATGATTGAAGAAGTCACTTTTGAAAAAACCACTTACGCTGATTTACCTTATAAATTTGAAGCTGGAACACCAAATATTTGTGGTGGTATTGCCTTTGGAGTTGCAATAGATTACTTAAATTCTATTGGATTTGATGCAATTGCTTCATATGAAAACGAATTGCTTAATTATGCAACCCAAAACCTTCTGGAGATAGAAGGCTTAAAAATTTACGGTACATCACCAAATAAAACTTCTGTCATTTCATTTAATATTGAAGGAATTCATCCTTACGATATAGGGACTATCGTAGATAAATTAGGAATTGCAGTAAGAACAGGACATCATTGTGCTCAACCTATAATGGATTTCTATGAAATTCCGGGAACTGTTAGAGCTTCGTTTTCTTTTTACAACACTAAAGAAGAAATAGATGCATTAGTTTATGCCGTAAAAAAAGCTAAAACAATGCTATTATAAATTTTTGGCTCCTTTTTTGTATATTAATTAAGTCTAAAACACTTTAAAATGAAATTTTTATTAAGCTTGTTTATATTGGTAATAATAACCAAAGAGTGCAATAACAGTAAAGATGCTTCAGCAACAAATTCTGTAAATAATATTAAAGAAGATATTTTATCCCAAAAACAACACCTTCCCGGAACATATTACGTAACATTTTTAAAAGAGGATAACATTAAATCTTTAAATCTAACATTAACTTTTGATGAAAGTTCCAATAGGGTTTCAGGATTCTCAGGTTGTAATCGTTACTCTGGAGCTTATATTATAAAAGAGAATTCTATTTTATTTAGCGAATTAATCGCTACTAAAATGTATTGTGAAAAAACCCAAGAAATAGAAAATTCAATGCTAGAATACTTATCTGAAATAAATGCATTTTCACTAAAAGAGGATACTTTAATCCTTAAAAATGGAGACACAAATTTATTAACAGCTCAAAAAGAAAGCATTGAAAAAGTTAAAAATGATATGGTTCTTGAATACACAACACTCTCAAGAGGAGGAGCTTACAAAATGATACAAATTTCAAATAAAACTATTTCAGTTCAAAAAAGCAGAGACTCAAAAGCAATAACAAAATCTTGCAGTAATGAGGAGTGGAATAAAATTATTTCTTTGTTTAAAAATATTAACCTTGACAATTTATCTACCCTAAAAGCACCTTCTCAAGCTCGATTTTACGATGGTGCCGACATCGCTAATTTAAAAGTGATTTATAAAGGAATGACCTATGATGTGCCAAGTTTTGATCATGGAAATCCTGCAAAAGAAATAAAAGTACTGGTTAAAGAAATCTTAAGTCAATCTAAAAACATTGAATAGCAATAATTCTTATTGTATTTTTGCTTAAAATTGAAAACGTGAACATAAAAGACATACAAAACGAAATTATTGATGAGTTTTCGATGTTTGACGATTGGATGCAACGTTATGAATATATGATCGAACTCGGTAAGTCTTTACCGTTAATTGACGACCAATACAAAACCGAAGACAATATTATAAAAGGTTGCCAAAGTAAAGTTTGGGTTCATGCTGAAATGAAAGATGGCAAAATAATATTTACAGCAGATAGTGATGCCATTATTACTAAAGGGATTATAGCCATATTAATAAGAGTATTCTCTAATCAGCAACCAAAAGATATTATTGAGGCAGATACTAGCTTTATTGACGAAATTGGGTTAAAAGAACATTTATCTCCAACTCGTGCAAACGGATTAGTAAGTATGATAAAACAAATAAAAATGTATGCTCTTGCGTACCAAACACAACTTAATTAAGATGAGTAATACAATAGACACCCAAGCATTGGGAGAAAAAATAGTACGTGTAATAAAAACCATATTCGATCCCGAAATTCCTGTAGATATTTACGAACTAGGATTGATATATGATGTTTTTGTAAACGAAGATTATGATGTAAAAATCCTTATGACTTTAACAACACCAAATTGTCCTGTTGCAGAAACGCTTCCGTTAGAAGTTGAAGAAAAAATAAGATCTATTGACGAAGTTAAAAGTGCCAAAGTGGAAATTACATTCGATCCGCCTTGGAGTCAGGACTTAATGAGCGAAGAAGCTAAATTAGAATTAGGAATGCTTTAATTGAGTTGATAGTCCACAGTATTCACTTTGCAGTAATTTCACAATAAACATTTATATGTCTGACGAAATCATAAATCGCGTTGCGAATAGTAAACTAATTACTATAGACTTAGAAGATTTTTATCCAGAAGGGAAACGTATCCTTTTTGATATTAAAGATTGGCTGTTTGAAGGTTTAGTGCTACGCGAAAAAGACTTTAGACAAAATGTAAAAGCACACGATTGGCCTCAATATCAAGGCAATTATATTGCGCTTACTTGTTCTACAGATGCAATCATTCCGAGTTGGGCTTTCATGTTACTTACAACAAATTTAGCTCCATTTGTAAAAAAAGTGCTTGTTGGAAATCTGGAAACCCTCGAAACTTCAATCTATCAAGATATAATTACAGATTTAGATGTTTCAGAATATAAAGATAAGCCTGTTATAATAAAAGGATGCTCCAACAAACCTGTGCCAAAAAACGCTTACATATTACTAACTTCTACACTTATGCCTGTTGTTAAGTCTATAATGTTTGGTGAAGCATGTTCTTCGGTTCCACTCTATAAACGCAAATAATTTATTATTTTTATCTCACTAACAACCAAATTATTGTGCTGAAAAAATATTTGAATAAAATTCTTATAAAAACTATATTTGCGCCACAATTAAAACCCTAAACATGAATAAAAAATTATTATTTACATCACTATTTTTGTTGTCAATCTCTTTTAGTTTTTCACAAACCAAGGAAGAGTTAAAAGTTGAACAACAAACAAAAAAAGATTCAATTGCAACACTACAGAGTAAAGCTAATGCATTACAAGCCAAAATAGATGCGCTCCCTGGGTGGAGAACAGGAGCATTTGGCACTATTGGAGGAAGCATTTCTAACTTTAACAATTGGTATGCACAAGGAATCCCTAATAACTCTTCAGGAAATATTGGCTTTACAGTTAATGCTTATGCCAATTTAATTCAAGAAAAATTCTTTTGGAGAAATGCTTTAACAACAAATTTAAATTGGGTAAAATTAGATGACAAGGACAACCTGACTGATGGTGATAGTTTTAATCCTACTACTGATGTGTTTAACCTATCATCTCTTTATGGAAGGAAACTAAACCAAAAATTGGCCGTTTCTGGTTTACTTGAATATAGAACAACACTTTTAAATAACTTTAATGATCCTGGTTATTTAGACCTTGGTGTTGGTGCAACATGGACACCAATCACAGATCTAGTTGTTGTAATACACCCTTTAAACTATAATTTTGTGTTTAGTAATGAAAGTAATATTTTTGATTCTTCTTTAGGCGCAAAAATATTAGCAGATTATACAAGAAAAATAGGTAATATTAGTTTCAAATCAAATCTTTCAATGTTTCAAAGCTATAAAAGCTCTGACTTATCAAACTGGACATGGACCAACTCTTTTAGTTATACACTCTGGAAAATGATTGGTGTAGGATTTGATTTTGGATTAAGAAGTAGCAAGCAAGAGGCTTTAAACTATGCCATCAATACTTTAGGTAATACAAATGCGACATTTGATACCATTGACAATAGTTTACAAACATACTGGACTTTAGGGCTTAGTTATAGTTTCTAAAAATTTTATAACGTACAAAAAGGGCATCAAATTGATGCCTTTTTTTATGCTTGATTTTCATCATAATCGGGATACAAAAGATGATTATATGGAAAACGTGTAATATGTATTTGCCGCACTTCATCATAAACTCGTTTTTTAAAATCATCAAGGTTTTCCTTTTTTAAAGCAGATATGAATAATGCATTATTCCCTATTTTACTCATCCAAGTATTTTTCCATTCTTGTAAAGTGTAATTCGCTTTGGTTCTTACGGCAATTAAATCTTCATCATCAAAAGGTTCTGGTTTATAAGTATCAATCTTATTAAAAACCATAATAGTTGGTTTTTCAGCACCATTAATTTCGCCTAATGTTTTATTTACAGCTTCAATATGTTCTTCAAAATTTGGATGGGCAATATCTACAACATGCAATAATAAGTCGGCTTCTCGAACTTCGTCTAAAGTACTTTTAAAAGAATCTACAAGTTGCGTTGGTAGTTTTCTAATAAACCCAACAGTATCACTCATTAAAAAAGGGAGGTTTTTAATAACCACTTTTCTAACTGTAGTATCTAAAGTAGCGAACAGCTTGTTCTCGGCAAAAACTTTACTTTTACTTATTACATTCATTAATGTTGATTTTCCAACATTGGTATAACCAACCAAAGCCACACGAACCATTTTACCACGATTTCCTCTTTGGACAGCCATTTGCTTATCTATGGTCTTTATCTTCTCTTTAAGCAACGCGATTTTATCTCTTACAATACGTCTGTCTGTTTCTATTTCAGTTTCACCAGGTCCACGCATTCCTATTCCACCCTTTTGTCTTTCAAGATGTGTCCACATTCCCTTCAAGCGTGGCAGTAAATATTCGCATTGTGCCAACTCTACTTGAGTTCTTGCATAGCTTGTTTGTGCACGTTGCGCAAAAATATCCAGTATTAAATTCGTTCTGTCCAATACTTTACAATTAAGAATCTCGCTAATATTTCGCTCTTGGGCTGGAGATAATTCATCATCAAAAATAGCAGTCCCTATATCATTATCCTTAATAAATCGTCCTACATCTTCCATTTTTCCTTTACCAATAAAAGTTTTAGGATGAGGCATATCTAGTTTTTGAGTAAATCGTTTAAAGACTTCTCCTCCAGCAGTATAGGTTAAAAACTCCAATTCGTCTAAATATTCTTTAGATTTTTCTTCGTTTTGATCTCTAGTAATAATACCTATTAAAACTGTTTTCTCTAATGCTATGTCCTTTTTTTCTATCATTATTTAATATAAGTCGTAAAGGTACAAATAGAATGCTTTTGTTTTTAGTGTTTTAGATTTATATATGGATAAATATTTCACAATAGCATTTTATAATCTTGAAAATTTATTTGATACATTTGATAATAAACATGCTCATGATGACGCCTTTTTGTCAACTTCTGAAAAGAAATGGACACCAAAATACTATAAAAAAGATATGGAAATTAGGATATACAATATCTAAAATAAGATTTAAAACTTCTGGTAAATTGCCTGTGATTGTAGATTTAGCTAAAGTAGAACTATCTGAAATGTTTCCGATTAATCTTTTTGGCAAAATTTTATTTACGTCCAATTTTTAGAATAAGACTAAAGCGTCTTTAATCGGTGAAAAAATACTTTTAATCTATTAAAGTCCTGTTAATAATACGTTAGAATTCATTTTTTTTATCTTCGAAACCCACTTCTACTTTAAAATTTCATAACAGGCTGAAATTGAATATAAATCAAAATTTACTTATAGTTTGCGTTAGTATATAAACCATCAAAATCAATTTAATAGATTGACTTTTAATATTTAATAAATCTAATCCAATGAAGAAAACTACTTTACTACTGTTTTTATTAACATTGTCTTCTCAAGTTTCTGCACAAATTTTAAATAGTCCCGCTAACTGGCCAAATATTAACTGGACATTATCAGGAACTTATAATACAGACCCGACTGCTTTTGAGGCAGATCCAACTGTTTCAGCCAATTTTGCTTTTGATGATGATGATGCTGGATCTGGAAGTGATGATGACATAGCAGCTGAGTCTCCAATAATTGACTTATCTGCTGCATTTACAGGTGGAGAAACATGGCTTTTTGTAGATGTAAATTATACATACAACATGTTAGCTGATTTATTAACTCTTGAATACTGGGATTCTGATAATAATTCTTGGGCACTGTGGCAACAATTTTTAGAAACAACTGCAACACCTACCAATAATTTTTGTTCTGGTGCTAGAGATGCTTTTACAAGTAATTCATTAAACATTGCTGGATTTACTGCAATACAACTTTCTGGTTTTAAATATAGAATTTCTTTTTTAGACGATGGTGGAAATGGTGGCGCAGGTTGGGAATGGGGTTTTTGTTTTGACTCTCCAACTATATATTCAGTTACACCTCCAACTTGTCCAGATATTAGTGGGTTAAATGCTACAAATGTTACTGGTGATTCAGCTGATATTAGTTGGCAAGCAGCAGGATCTGAAACTGAATGGGAATATGTTGTGCAAACGGCAGGTATTGGAGAACCCGTTGGATCAGGTAATAGTACAATTGTAACAACTTTTACTGAAACAGGACTAAGCTTTTCTACTGATTATGAGATTTATGTAAGAGCTAATTGTGGAGCAAATGGTTTTAGCAATTGGGTTGGCCCTGTTAACTTTACAACAACACCCCAAACAGACTTTACTGTGGATTGTACACAACCTCCACTTCAAATGAATTATTGTTATGGTAACAATGATACTATATCTTGGTTATTTACTACCAATGATGGCAGTCCAGTTAGATTAATATTTAATTCTGGAACCATCGAATCTTGTTGTGATGACATTTTGATCTATGATGGGACCAACAATACGGGGACACTATTATATCAGGGGAATAATGGTGGTGATTTGGCAGGTTTGACTTTCGATTCCACTGGAGACTCTTTGTTCATGGAAGTCGATAGCGATTCCTCTGTAAGTTGTGCGTCGGGATCAAGAACAGAATGGGATTTTACCGTTTCCTGTGCAACTTGTGTAAACCCAGTTGCAGCATATTCTGTTGTTGAAGACTGTGTTAATGGTCCTCAGTTTCTTGTTGATGTAGATTTGACAGATTTAGGTTCTGCCAATTCAATTACTATTTCTGACAATCAAGGAAGTGCTCCTCAAACAACTTCTGCCACAGGCATATTTACTTTTGGACCTTTTGCTAACAATACTGACATTGTTATTACCGTTGCCAATGATGATGATGCTAATTGTGCTTTAACAAGCGGTTCGCTAACTCAAGAACAATGTGTTCTTAATATTATAGATTGTAATGCTGGCCCTGTTGATTTCTTATATTGTTATGGCAATAACGATACTACATCCTGGTTATTTACTACCAATGATGGCAGTCCAATCAGATTAGTGTTTAATTCTGGCACCATTGAATCTTGTTGTGATGACATTTTGGTCTATGATGGGCCCAACAATACAGGGACACTATTATATCAAGGAAATAATGGTGGCGATTTGGCAGGTTTGACTTTCGATTCCACTGGAGATTCTTTGTTCCTCGAAGTAGACAGTGATGGATCCATTAGTTGTGCGTCGGGATCAAGAACCGAATGGGACTTTACTGTTTTCTGTGCAACTTGCGTCAATCCACAAGCAACATATCAAGTAATAGATGATTGCAATAATGGTGACCAATTTTTAATTGATGTTAATATTACAAGTTTGGGCGATGCTACATCATTAACAATTTCTGATAATCAAGGATCTACTCCTGTCCAGACAACCACAACAGGTATTACTCAATTTGGACCTTATCCTTTTTTAACAGATATCATTATTACGATTAGTAATGACCAAGATGTAAATTGTGTTATCAATAGTAGTGCAATACAGCTATTAGCCTGTCCTCCAGATAATGATAATTGTGTTAATGCTACCATTGCTGGTGTAAATGACAACGCTCTTTGTTCAATTTCAACATCTGGAACTATATTAGCCGCTACAGACTCTGGAGTACCATCTTTCTCTTGTACAGGAACTCCCGATGATGATGTTTGGTTTGAATTTATAGCACTCAATGAGGTTCAAGTTATTTCTTTGTTAAACATTAATGGAGGCACTGGAGATTTAGGTCATGCCCTTTATGATGGTAGTTGCGAAAACTTAAATGAATTGTACTGTGTGTCAGATACAAGTAGTTTAGCAATAAGCTTAATAGTTGGAAACACCTATTACATAAGAGTATTCTCTAACACATCCCAACCAGATCAAACCAGTAATTTTGAATTATGCATTAGAGTAGCTCCAGAAAACACAGAGTGTGCTGGTTCTTCGCCTTTCTGTGCTGATGAAAATGGCTCTATTATTTTTCCTAATACAACTGGAATAGCTGACGATACTGATATTGCTTGTTTATTTTCTGCACCAAATCCAGCATGGTATTTCATCCAAATTCAAGATCCAGGAGAAATTGTTGTTGATGTTATCCAAAATACGGGTTTTGATGCTAATGGAAATCCAATAGGAACTGGATTAGATGTAGATTTTGTGCTTTGGGGTCCATTTGCTCCAGGAGAAGCTTTTTGTGGCAATTTAGATCAAGGGTGTCCAAATCCTGCAAATTGTCCTAACAATACTTCAAATCCTAATTTTTACCCTTATGGTAATATTATAGACTGTAGTTTTCATCCTCAAGACGTAGAAACATTTACCATAGACAATGCACAAACTGGTGAAATCTATGTGTTATTGGTTACTAACTACTCCAATGATCCTGGTTTTATACAGTTGGTTCAAACAAATACTGGGCAAGTAGGATCTGGCTCTACAGATTGTTCTATTTTATGTGATGTGGATTTAGGTGAAGATCAGGATTTATGTGGATTTACATCCTATACATTAATAGCAGAATCTGCATATGCAGATACTTATACATGGTATTTAGATGGGTTCGTAATTAATGGTGAGTCATCAAATACATTAGAAGTGACCGAATCCGGAGTTTATACGGTTGTGATTGATAACAATATCTGTGAAGAGCCGGCACAGGCTTCTGCAACTATAACATTCTACCAAGAAGCTGTAGCAAATGCTGTAGATGATATTGTAACTTGTGACGATGCCAGTGGCGATGAAATTGAAGATTTTAATCTTGATTCTCAAACCTCAACAATTCTTGGCACTCAAGATGCTTCAGAATTTGTTGTGACTTACCACCTATCATTAGCTGATGCGCAAGCAGCAATTAACCCATTAGCTTCCCCATATTACAATGTTGTTAATCCTCAAACAATATATGTTAGAGTAGAAGATGTTAATGCTGTAGGCTCTAATTCTGGTTGTTTTAGTACAACAAGTTTTGATTTAATTATATCAGGCCCTACACCAACAGCAACAAGTGTAAATTTTGAATTATGCGACGATAGCTCAAGAGATGAAATAGAGAGTTTCGACTTAGATAGTCATTCTTTGAACATTTTAGATGGACAAGACGATTCTATTTACACTGTAACTTACTATGTTAACGAAGCTAATGCCGTAGCTGGAACGAATGCATTAACACCGATTTACGAAAATATTTCCAACCCTCAAACAATCTATGCAAGAGTTGAAAGCAATCAGGCAATAGATTGTTATTCTGTGACCAGTTTTAATCTAATTGTTAATGATGTTCCTTTTACGTCTTTTGATAACTCTACTGTTTATGAGGTCTGTCCTAATGCAACTGTACCAATCGATGTTGTCGCTATTGCAGAAAACTACACTGAGTCTGACGTTTCAATTAACTGGTATCAAGATGGCGTCCCGATTTCAGGTCAAAATGGGTTGTCAATTCCTGTGCTTACTGAAGGAAACTATACTATTGAGGTAACATTTAACAATACAGAGTGTTTATCCTCTGCAGATGTAACTGTTTTTGAATTGGAAACTTGCGTAATCCCTCAAGGAATTTCTCCAAATGGAGATGGTTATAATGATAGTTTTGACTTGAGCAGTTATGATGTTCACAAATTAGAAATATATAACCGATATGGCAATCTGGTTTACTCAAAAGAAAATTACACTAACGAATGGGTTGGCCAATCTAAAGAAGGGGACAAACTTCCAGTAGGCACCTATTTTTATGTCATGAGATATCAAGATAATAAACAGCGAGCCGCTTGGATATACTTAAATTATTAATCACTAGATACAACAAAACAATGAGAAAAATATATATTATCTTTTTGGTATTCTTGTTTGCTTACAATGCAAAAGCACAGCAAGATCCTCAATATACTCAATATATGTATAATATGAATGTCATCAATCCTGCTTATGCTGGATCGACTGAAGGGCTTGCTATAGGAGTTTTATATAGAAGCCAATGGGTTGGTCTTGATGGAGGACCTAAAACAGGCACCTTTAATATTCATGCTCCTGTTGGAAGTCAGGTAGGTCTGGGCTTCTCAATCATCGCTGATGAAATTGGCCCTGTAAAAGAAACCAATGCTTATGCAGATTTCTCTTATACAATTCCTGTTAATGACGAAACTAAACTTGCCTTTGGACTTAAAGCAGGCTTTACATTCCATGATATAGGTATTCGTGCAGATCAAATAGATCTTATTGATCCCGACGATCCTTTCTTTGCCAATAACATTAATGAAACAACCGCAAATATTGGTGCTGGTATTTACCTATATAAACCTAACAGATATTATATCTCTGTATCCATGCCCAACATGCTTGATGCTGTGCATTTAGATGCTAATGGCACTAAAATAGGGTCTGAATCACAGCATCTGTTTACTGCTGCTGGTTATGTTTTTGACCTTTCTGAAAATTTTAAACTCAAACCAAGTGGCTTTTTAAAATATGCCTTTGACACGCCTATTAGTTTTGACCTTAATGCAAACCTGTTTATGTATGACGTGGTAGAAGTTGGTGTAGGTTATCGTTTGGACGATTCGTTTAGCGGAATGGTTAATTTTCTTATTTCACCTAACTTAAGAATTGGTTATGCATACGATAGTATACAATCCCAACTCAATATCGTAACAAATGCTTCGCATGAAGTATTTATTAATTTCGACCTTAATTTCTCAAAGAAAGTTTCTCGTTCACCTCGTTATTTTTAATTAAGTTAAGCTAAAGAACATTATGAAAAATATAATTACACTTTTTACAATAGCAATGTTAAGTTGTTTAAGCTTAACTGCCCAAAATAAGGCTACTAAAAACGCCGATAAACATTTCTCCAGATTTGAATTTATTGAAGCTGCTGAAGATTATGAAAAATTAGTTATAAATGGCAAGGCTGATGGCTATGTGTACGCACAATTGGCAGAATGTTACTTTAACATTTTCAAAACAGTTGAAGCCGAACGTTTTTATGCAAAAGCTCTTGAATCTTCAAGTAATCCAGAATTAATCTACAAATATTCTCAAATGCTCAAAGCTAATGGAAAATATGAAGAATCAAACCAGCAAATGGATAAGTTTGCATCAATGCGACCTGGTGACGATCGCGCTACCGCATTTAGAAAAAACCCTAATTATCTTCTAAAGATCCTAGAAAAAGGAAAAAAATTCAATGTTCAAAATTTAGGGATAAATACTCCCTCTTCTGACTTTGGAGGCACGCTTAATAATGGAAAGCTTTATATCACTTCGGCTAGGAATACTGCTAGACGTACTTATGGCTGGAACGATGAACCATTTTTGGATATCTACGAATTTACGGTTTCTAATGATGGTTCGTATATAGGAGAAGCACTCTTAAGCAATAAAATAAACACTAAGTATCATGAAGGTATAGTGGCTTTTTCTCCAGATGGAAATACAATGTATTTTTCTCGTGAAAGCTTCTATGACGATATGTATGTTAAAGATTCTATTACCAAAAACAAAGTAAGTGTACTAAATTTATATAAGAGCATTAAACTATCTGATGGATGGAGCGATGTCGATCCGCTTCGTTTTAACAATAGTAATTACTCTGTTAAAAACCCTTCGGTAAGTGCAGATGGCAAAATGCTTTATTTTGCTTCCGATATGCCTGATGGCTATGGTAACTTTGATATTTATAAAGCTACTATTGCTGAAGATGGCTCTCTTGGAAGTGCCATTAATTTGGGTCAAAAAGTAAATACCGAAGGTCAAGAAATGTTCCCTTATATAAGCAGTAACGGTACATTATATTTTTCTTCTGATGGGCATTTAGGTCTTGGTGGTTTAGATGTGTTCTATACCAAAGAAATAGATGGGAAGACAGCACCTATTAGAAATGTTGGTGTTCCTGTAAACAGTAATGCAGATGACTTTGCATTTAATATCAATGAAGATTCGGGTAAGGGCTTTGTGTCTTCCAACAGAGATGGTGGGCTGGGAAGCGACGATGTCTATGCTATTAAAAAATTACAACCTCTTTGTGATGTACTGATTATTGTAACAGTAACAGATTCCAAAACAGAAAATCCATTAAGCGGTGCAACTGTTGGCATATATGATACACAAGGCAATATGATTAGCTGGAAATCAACAGATGAAAAAGGTATTGCCGAGTTTATTGTTGAATGCGAAACAGATACACAGCTTAATGTTACTATGACTGATTATGAAAGTAATTCAGTAAATGTAGCTGGATCAAATGAAGAAGAAGTGTTAGTTTCTATCGTTCTTGACCCTATTGAAAAGATAATAGTCGCTGATCAAATTGAACTGAATCCAATCTATTTCGATTTTGATAAATCTAATATTACAGCAAAAACTGCCTTCGAATTGGATAAACTCGTTCAAATAATGAATAAATATCCTGAAATGGTTATCACTGCCGAATCGCATACAGATAATAGAGGATCTGCTCAATATAACCAGAGATTATCAGAGAGGCGTGCTCAAACCACTGTGCAATATATTATATCCAAAGGTATTGATCCTAGCAGGATTTCTGGTCAAGGCAAAGGCGAAAGCTACCCTAATATAGATTGTAAAAACAACTGTAGTGAAGACGATCACCAACTAAATAGAAGATCGGAATTTATTATTACCAATGGTAATCCTAATTCTTAAGAAAGATAAATCAACATTAAAAGCCTTAACTAAAAAAGTTAAGGCTTTTTTTATGCTCTAATAGGAAAGGATATGCGTCTTAAAGAAAACTACGTAATAAAATTATAGAAAGTGCAGTACTAGCTATTGGAAGCAACCAAAGCAATATAATATTATAACCTAACTTTTTTTTCTTACTCAACTTAGCATTTATAATCATTCGATTCCTACCATTATAAGATATCCAATTTTTAAAGTAGATGAAAATTGAAATCACAATAAACAATGTCCAAGCATTTCCAGAAGTTAGAGTCTCTACATGCATTTGTTTAAAAAACGCTGCAAAGAAGCTTCCTAATAATAAAACCAGACTTATTTGTAGCAGCGATATATAAAATAAAGCTATAGTACTTGCCTTCTTTTTATAAGTCGTTTTATAAAAAGAGTAAACTGAAAAAAATAATTGGTTGAATCCTGTCATGTTTTTAAGTACTGCTTTAAAAAATAAAACCTGCTAAATAGTTTTTAGCAGGTTTTATATTATTCTATAACTACTTTGTGATTATTCTGAATCAATACTTATTTCATCCAACTCATAAGTACCATCAAAAGCAGACTCTCCACTTCCTGTATATTTAAATGCTATATGAATTGTTCCTGTGCCGCAGGATAAATCTACAAATCCAGAATCAAACCAAGCGCCATAAAAGTCGCTGTCTTGTACAATATATGCTGCTGGTAAAACACCCCAAGTCGCACTGGTAATATTGGCTACTGTTCCGTCCCAATCTGGAGAGAATAATAGTTCTAGTTCACTACTATCTGAAAAACTGTTAGACGATTTGAATGAAAACGTCTCTCCGCTTTGAGCGTCTAGATCAATTGCTGGTGTAATTAACCATGCGATAGAACTTGTGTCTCCAGAATTATAAGATCCTACTCTACATGAGATTCCTAATGAAGAATTTGTGCCTCCTTGAGAATAGGCTTCAAAACCTTCAGTACCTTCTTGAATATAATTGGTCCATCCATTGCCAGAGATTAATGATCCTACAGATTGCGTTTCAAAATCATCTGCAAAAATATTATTTGGTGCTTGCGAACTAGCCAACCCACAATCTAACTCAACTGGGTCGCAACGTTCTGAATTATTAAACTTTATGTCTTCAGGAGAGTTAATGACAAGTGTATAGAAATCATCAAAATAATCTCTAGTTAAAATGCCATCAATACTTCCTCTATTTGCAGGCAACAATAGTGATTTGAAATCTGAAAAAGTACTTGTACTTAGAATAACCGTTGACCCATTTGAGCAGCTTTCCAGTATACGCTCTCCATCAAACTGGTCGTCGTCTTCAGCTGCAAAAGTTAATACGTTTTCTCCTAAAACATCATTTCTATTAAACTGAACGTCGTTTAATCTTATAAATAAATTTTCTAATTCATTTGAAAAATCACTTATACTAACCTCTAACGGAACTATTGTAGCAACTTCTGGGTCTCTAAGAATATGCTCGTTTCTTTGAGTGGCAGATAATTTATCTAAATCATTTCCGTTTGCTCTACCTAATTGAATAACACCATTGTCTTCACTAACTGATAGGCCATCGAGTTTTATATATACTTTTCTACCAAATTCATAAAGTGTGAATAAAGGATTGACATCTACTTGTATTACAATTCCTGCAGTTGGGTTTTCTGCTTTATCTTGCAATACAATTTCTTCAAAAAAGTTTCCACCTTCGTCTGTAGAAATTACGTATGCTTCCATATACAAATCTCCATTAGGTAGATTATCGAAAGTTGTCAATTCTCCTGCTTGGTTATATATTCCTAATACAGCGTCTATATCTGTAAATGTGTCACCACTACCAAATTCTATTGGTAGAACAGAAACATTTGGTGTATCGAAATCATCATCTTCAACACAAGCGTTAAATACTACAAAGCTTAATAGTAGTATAACAAGTTTGTTTAATTTAATTGTTTTCATAGTTTTTATTTTTTTTTCGTTTCCTTGGATAAGAAAATTGTTTTCATTTTGTGTTTTCATTTTTAAAATCTTACGTAAAGGTTAAGGTAATATGTTGTCCCATTACCATAAAAGTAACGATTTCCAAATATAGGTCCTGCGTTATTAGATTGTTCTGTAATTTGGCTTCTGTAATCTACTCGTCTCGATTGTTCAAAACCACCTGTTCTATATTCTTTGTTAAAAACATTATTGATTGCTGCAAAGAACCCAACAAAGTAATCCTTGATTTTCCAAGATTTCCCTCCAACAATATTTACCAACATGTAGTCTTCAAACTGTTCTTGTTTTAATAATTGCCTTGCAACATTAGGGTCATAATCATTAAAAGGACTTCCACTAATGTTACCTCCTTGACTAAATAGATTTTCATCAATTAAATCGGTATCCATAGTAAACGCATCTGAACGTTTTAAAGCACTAACATCGACATAAGCATTAGAGAACTGGTTGGCTGTTGCTCCAATCCACCAATAGTTTGGATCTCTATACTCAAAGCCTAATTGAAATGCACGTTCTGGACCACCTGCAACACGATAATTTTTTAATTGTGTTGTTCCGCTTCCATAGGTTAATCTATTTTGAAGGTCTGCACTTGTATAATATAAATTTGGATTGTTAGTAAATATGTATTGACCAACAGATGCAGCTCCTTTTAGTTTAATAGTAGGAGTAACTTGTGCTTCAATACCTAGCTCTGCTCCTATATTGCGTCTTTCGATATTGGTCTGTATTTCTTGAACAAAAAAACCAGAAGAGGATTCGGTAAAAAAGAAACCTATATCTGTACCATTTTTAAAACCACTATAAAAACTTGTTAATCTCGCTTTTACTATTGGGCTTCTAAATATATAACTTACATCGATAGATTGTACTTTTTCACTCTCTAATCCAAAAACTGTTTCATTGCTTTGTCTGGCATTACCAAATGAGTTTCTAATTGAAGGCGCTTTTGTAAAATAACTAGCATTAACATCTATTAAATGACGACCAGTAATTTTATAAGTAAATCCACCTTTTACACCATAGTTAGAAAAATTTAATTTTTCACTTTTACCAAATGAATTTGCTCTATTGGAATTTATAGTGTTAGGGAAGTATCCATTTTCGTACAAACCATTCCTTTGATATGAGGTTTGAGAGATATTAGCACCTAAATAAAAATCTACTTTGTTGTATTTAAACTGTGCTTGTACAAATCCGCTTACAACATCAGCATCAATTTCATAATTATATTTATAACGATCGCCTTCTCTTGCTATTCTATTAGGGTTTCTAAGATTACTTTGTGCAAGAGTAGCCAATACTTGATCCTGAGCCTCTTCTTCAGCAAACGCATCAATATCTAAATAACCTGTTCCTCCTAAAAGGTCTGTAATTACTGCATAGTTTTCACTTTTTAGTTTCCTATAACTAAGCGTAGCGTTTAATTTAATGTTTTCTGATAGTTCTGTGTCAAAAATAGTATTTATAGATAATTGTTTGTCATCATTTCTATCTTCTTGTACAATGTACGTTGAGTTACCTCCTTGTGCTACTACAGTTGCATTAGCTGTATATAAATCATTCCAATTTAATTGACCATCGTTAATAAATTCTTGTTGAGCCAAATACGCTAATTCATAATCATAAGCTGTTGGGTTTTGATCTCTTAAAAGATAGCTTGGTAAGTTTTGATAATACTCTGGCGTAGGGTTTCTTGCGCCTCCAATATAGGTGTCTTGCCCATTGAATGTTACTAAACGTGTTCCGTTATTGTCAATTCTAGAATTGCCTATACTACCAAACTGGTAAGCAATGTTTGTATTTAGCCTCGTTTTAGATGAAATATCCCAATAATGATTTAGCATTATAATTGGTTCTTCAATTTTTCTAACTCTAGAGTTCCTAAGTGTCCCATCAACTTCTCCCCAAAATGGGTTGTATGTTCTTCCTTTAAGATTATATACCTCTTCTGTTATTGCTGTAGATCTTCCTCTTCTATTTTGAGCATACATGCCTGTGAAATTAAGGCTATGCTTATCATTAATTCTCTTCTCTACCGAAGCAAAAAACGAATTAGAATCATATAATGTTCCATCTACAAAACCTTCATTTCCATATCGTCTTGAAGCTAAAATAGAATAAGACCATCCACCTTCTAATAGTCCAGAACTATAACTTCCCATAACACGTCCTTGATAGCTTCTGTTTGCGCTCGCAAAAGAAACCCTTCCTCCTTTTCTATATTTAGAAGCTCGCATTACTATATTATTTGTACCTGCAAGATCACCAAAAATATAATCATTAGCAGACATACCCATAGTAAACTCTCGGTTACGTTGAACATCATTTAATCCTCCCCAATTTGCCCATTGCGGTCTTCCATTAAATTGTTTGTTCATTTCAATACCATTGATAAGTACTTTACCATTGGCATTATCTAAGCCTCTAGGTCTAAAAAAGGTTGCACTAAAATCAAACGCTGCAGCGTTTAAAAACACGTCTCTTGATGCTTGTAATAATCCTGAGATATTGTCTGTTAAACCATCATCTTCACTATTCAACTCGTCATCAGAAATTGAAATAATAAATGAATCTTTTTTGTCACTATTGTCAAACTCTAAAGTCATTCCGCTAATATCAACGGTTTTGCCTTCATTAATAACAATAGGGTAACGCTTGGTGACATACCCTATTTTCTCAATTTTCAACACTTGTTCTCCTAAAGGAAGAATTGCTGTAAATTGAAACTCCCCATTTACATTGGTTGTAGCGATTTGCGAGGTTTCTTCAATAGTAATTGTTACATCTGGAATGGGTTTTCCTGTGGTGGCATCAAGCACACTACCTTTTACTATTGTTTCTTGAGCAAAGGTTGTAAACGCAGAAAAAATCCCTAATAAAATAATAAATAAACGTTTCTTCATGTTTAATTTTATAATTAGTATTTCTTTTTCTTAAATATTTTCATATTTAAGGCTAACAAATTTAAGATATTTATTATTAATATTTACTTTTGGTGTAAGATTTGATTGAATCTTAATAAACAAACTATACATTACTAAATGAAACAAAGGCAACATTGGTTAATTATGCTTTGCATTCTAACTTTTTTGAATGTAACTGCACAAGAAAAAAAGAGGTTTAAAATACATACTATAGCATTCTATAATTTAGAAAATCTATTTGATACCATTAATGACACAACTAAGTTTGATGAGCGTAGCCCTATCATGGAAATGAAGGCTAATCGTGCAGAAGTCTATAAGAAGAAGGTACATAATATGGCTCGTGTTATTGCAGATATTGGTTCGGATGTTACTCATAACACACCTGCCATTATTGGAGTTTCTGAAATAGAAAACAGAGAAGTGCTTGAAGATGTTGTTAATGACCCTTTTTTGTTGCAAAAAGATTATGGTATTGTACATTTTCATTCGCCTGATGTTCGTGGTATTGATGTGGGTTTATTATATCAGAAATCATTATTTACGCCTATTTATACCAGCTCACATGAGCTTAAAATTTACGATGATCTTACTAGAAAACGTAGATATACAAGAGACCAATTATTAGTTAGTGGTAAATTAGAAGGTGAGATGATTCATATTATTGTTAGCCATTGGCCGTCACGAAGTGGTGGTGAAGCACGAAGCAGACCTAAACGTATTGCAGCAGCCAAACTAACTAAAAGGATTATGGATTCGCTTCAATCTATCGATCCTTATGCTAAGATTTTTACTATGGGAGATTTTAATGACAATCCAACCAATGCAAGTATAAAAGATATTTTAAAAGCGAAAAAAGACAGGAAAGATGTTGGACTAAAAGGCATCTATAATCCTATGGAGGCTATGGCTAAAAAAGGCTTAGGCTCTAATGCTTATAGAGATTCTTGGAGTTTGTTCGATCAAATTCTAATTACTAAACCACTGCTTGAAAAAGATTATTCTTCGTTTCGGTTTTATAAAGCTGGTATTTTTGGAAAAAATTATTTAATCAATAAAAAAGGACGCTGGAAAGGCTATCCTTTTAGAAGCTTTGCTGATGGTGGTTTTACAAATGGGTTTAGTGATCACTTTCCAGTTTATGTATATGTAATTAAAGAGGTTAAATAAACGCTTTCTTTATAATGAGTCGCCCTAAAATAAACTGATTCAACCTTTACAAAATGAAAAAGGCATTATTCATATTACTAACATTAGTAAGTTTTCAATCTATAATTGGGCAAACCGAAATTATTAAAGAAACCGATAAGCTTTATAGAGAAGATCAATTTTATTTTGGAGTTACCTATAACCTATTAGGGAACATGCCGCAAGCCATGTCACAAAATGGGTTCTCAAGTGGTTTTCATTTAGGCTTTATTAGAGACATGCCTATTAATAAAAGTAGAACTTTGGCATTTGGTTTAGGGTTAGGATATTCGGCAAATTCGTACAATCAAAACCTGTTAATTTCCAAAGATCAGTCAGGGAACTTAAATTATAGCTTTCTTGAAAGCGCATCATTTAGTAAAAATAAATTCTCAACTCATTTAATTGAAATTCCTCTTGAGTTTAGATGGAGGTCTTCAACAGAGACTTCGTATAAATTTTGGAGGATATATTCAGGGTTTAAGTTAGGATATTTGCTTGCTTCCACTTCAAAGTTTAAGGGTTCGGGGCAAAGCATAAAACAAAAAAACATTTCCCAACTTGAAAAGCTTCAATATGGTTTAACTATAAGTATTGGTTATAATACATGGAATGCCTATTTATATTATGCGCTTAACCCTATTTTTAAAAATGAAGCTAATCTTGATGGAGAACCTTTAGATATTATTGCCATTAAAATTGGGCTAATATTTTATATATTATAATTCTTGTTATTCCTGCGAATCCCGATAATCATTGGGAAGTAATCTACTATAACCAATAGTTTAGTAAAATTAGTTGCGGGATCACTCCAACAAAAAATCCTATTATTAACTCAATATTTGTATGTACCTTTAGGTGAAGCCTAGATGTTGCAATAGCACCAATTGCAATAGTAAATAAAGCAATTAAACCATTAACATTAATATTGAAATGAATGCTTAACGCAATAAAAAACATAAACACACCTGCTGATGCAATCATGTGTATGCTTACTTTAAAGTTTAGTGCTGCTAATATTAAACAGGTAAGTGTAGAAAGTAAAACACCAACAAAAAAGTAATATAGTTCTGCAATTTCATTATTTGGAAAAATACGTTGAATAATGACAAACACAATAACACAATTTATTAACAATGGCAGAATACGTTCTTTAGTTGTTGCTAAATGTATCGTGTTTATTTTACCTAATGTTCTTAATAAAAAAAAAAGTAGTATTGGAAGGAGGATCGTAAGTAATGCTAACGAAAATAATTTGGCCTTAATTATCGGTAATGGAATAAATCGAGGTGATTTTGAAAAATAAAAAACAACACCTAAAAAAGGCATTAGTAAAGGATGAAAAATATATGATATGCTTTTTAAAAGAGCGTTCATTTAAATTTGTTTTCTTAATCTGGCTACCGAAATATCTAGCTGTTCTCTATATTTTGCAATAGTTCGTCGCGCAATTGGATATCCTTTTTCTTTTAGGGTTATTGCCAATTTTTCGTCTGTTAAAGGTTTTTTCTTGTCTTCATTTTCAATTACGGTTTCCAATATTTTTTTAATCTCACGTGTTGAGACTTCTTCACCTTGGTCGTTGGTCATAGACTCACTAAAAAACTCTTTAATTAATTTTGTGCCATATGGTGTATCTACATACTTACTATTGGCAACTCTAGAAACAGTGGAAACATCCATTTCAATTTCATCTGCGATATCTTTTAAAATCATGGGTTTTAACTTAAGCTCATCTCCTGTTAAAAAATAGTCACGTTGATAATGCATAATAGCACTCATAGTTACAAATAATGTTTGTTGACGTTGTTTAATGGCTTCAATAAACCACTTGGCTGCATCTAATTTTTGTTTTATAAACTGAACAGCTTCTTTTTGAGATTTCGATTTTTGTTTAGCTTCTTTATAACCTTTGAGCATATTACTATATTCTCGCGACACATGAAGCTCTGGTGCATTTCTTCCATTTAAGGTAAGCTCTAACTGTGTATCAACAATCTTAATTGTAAAATCGGGTACTACATGTTCTGCTATTCTATTATTTCCTGAATAAGAACCACCAGGTTTTGGGTTTAATCGCTCAATTTCTAAAATGGCATCTTTAAGTTGACTCTTGTTTACATTAAATTTTTTAAGTAGCTTTTTGTAGTGCTTTTTTGAAAATTGATCGAAAGCTTTTTCTATAATATATGTAGCTAATTCTACGTTAGGCGTTTGCTTCTTGTTTTTTAATTGAATTAGTAAACATTCCTGTAAATTTCTTGCTGCTACTCCTATAGGTTCAAGCTGTTGCACAATTAATAGGACACTTTTAATTCTTTCTTCGGTTGTATAAATGTTTTGAGTAAATGCCAGATCATCCATAATATCTGTTAAAGAGCGACGTAAATAACCACTGCTATCTACACTGCCTACAAGAAATTCGGCAATTTTATATTCTTCTTCATCTAGCCTAAATGTATTTAATTGCGATATTAAATGTTGTGTAAATGAAATTCCTGAAGCATAAGGAATATTTTTATCCTCATCGTCTGCACTATAATTATTGGCTTGGGTTCTATAGTCTGGTATTTCATCATCGCTTAAATAATCATCAACATTAATATCATCGGCAGCAATGGTTTCACTATCATTAATTTCTTCGGAAGTATTAGAGAGATCATCATCAAATTCATCGGTGTTCTCTTTTCCGCCTTCAAGTGCAGGATTTTCTTCTAGCTCTTGTTTTAAACGCTGCTCAAAGGCTAATGTAGGCAATTGTATGAGCTTCATCAGCTGGATTTGCTGAGGTGACAATTTTTGAGATAATTTGAATTGTAAAAACTGTTTAAGCATAATTTGTTTTAGAATATCTAATAAAAGTAATGAAACTATTTAAAAAAACCTCACAGGTTTTAAAAACCTGTGAGGTTTAATGTTTTTTAAAACTCAGCATTTTGTGGCGTTCTAGGATAAGGAATAACATCCCTAATATTACTCATTCCAGTTACAAACATTACTAAACGCTCAAAACCTAATCCAAATCCAGAATGTACAGCTGTTCCATATTTACGTAAGTCTAAATACCACCATAACTCTTCTTCAGAAATATCTAAAGCAGCCATTTTTCCTTTAAGTACGTCTAATCGTTCTTCACGTTGTGCACCTCCAACAATTTCGCCAATTGCTGGAAATAAGATATCCATGGCACGAACTGTTTTTCCATCTTCATTTAAACGCATATAAAAGGCTTTAATATTTGCAGGATAATCAAACAAAATAACAGGACATTTAAAATGTTTTTCTACTAAAAAACGTTCGTGTTCACTTTGCAAATCGGCTCCCCATTCTTCAATTATGTATTTGAATTTCTTTTTCTTGTTGGGTTTGCAGTTTCGCAAAATATCTATGGCCTCTGTATAACTAACACGTTTAAAGTTATTATCTACAACAAACCTCAACTTTTCGGTTAAGGTCATTTCGTTACGTTCGGTTTGAGGCTTTGTTTTATCTTCTTGTATTAAGCGTTGTTCTAAAAACGCTAAATCTTCTTTATTGTTTTCGAGAACATAATTTAAAACATATTTCATAAAGTCTTCTGCCAAATCCATATTTCCTGCTAAATCCATGAAAGCAACTTCGGGTTCTATCATCCAAAATTCTGATAAATGACGTGATGTGTTGGAGTTTTCTGCTCTAAATGTTGGGCCAAATGTATAGACTTTGCCCAAAGACATGGCATAAGTCTCTGCTTCTAATTGTCCTGAAACGGTTAGGTTGGTTTCCTTACCAAAGAAATCTTGAGTGTAATCTACTTCCCCATTATCGTTTAAAGGAGGGTTTTTTGCATCTAGCAAACTTACACGAAACATTTCACCTGCTCCTTCGGCATCACTTCCTGTAATTATTGGAGTGTGCATATAGTAAAACCCATTATCATTAAAATATTTGTGAATAGCAAAAGACAAAGCTGAACGTAATCGCATAACAGCACTAAAGGTATTTGTTCTTATGCGTAGATGTGCGTTTTCCCTTAAAAACTCAAACGTATGTTTTTTTGGCTGAATAGGATAATCATCAGGATTAGAATCTCCAAGAATGTTAATGGATGCAACTTGTATTTCTACAGTTTGCCCTTTGCCTTGGCTTTCTACCAAAATACCTTTTATATGTACTGCAGCTCCAGTTGTAATTCGCTTTAAAATGGATTCATCTGTATTTTCAAAATCAATTACACACTGTATATTATTAATTGTAGAGCCATCATTTAAAGCGATAAAACGATTTGCTCTAAAGGTTCTTACCCAACCTTTAATCTCTATTTCAGTTTCCTTTTTGCTTTGAGATAATAATTTGGCTACTGTATGCTTCATTGTAAATACATTTAATTTAGTGTGCAAAGATAAAAAAAGCCAATCGGCTTTCAGGTATCTACAGAAGAAAAAACAGCTTTTTAGTATTAATATTTGAACAGGATAGATAATAATAAAAAACGTTCTTGAAGATTGTACTCAAAAATAGAAGTTGAAAAATCTGAAGTATTAATACTCTTATATAAATTGTTATTTAATAAATTGTTCGCTTTAAGTAAATATTCTATTTTGCCTTTTTTAGGTTTATAACTCAATAATGCATCTATAAATAAATCTCCTGAAATATTTGCTCCTAAATCTGGATTAAAATATTGAGAATTGAGGATAAATTTAAAATTACCTTTAATGTATTTTGCCTTAAAGTCATTCTGAAAAGAAGTAAATGAATTTGTTGTATTACTATCTATGCTTTTAAACACATTATTTCTAAACGAAATTTTGTTTTCAAAATTAAGAGGTTTTTTAAACCCAGTTCTTATATGAAATTGCCCAAAGAGTGATTTGCTTCTGTTATTTCTTAATCCAGAATCATTAATAATATTTTGATATTCGCTAATTGAGTATGAGCTATTAACATTAATTGTTGATCTTAAAAAATGAATGTACTTCTCAGAATCAAGCCTAAAATCTAATCTGTTATTGTTTGTTATCCTAACTTTTGAAGTAAAAAAGCTAATATCTTCATCAACATTTAGCTGATTTATATAGTCAAATTTTCTAAAGCTATACGTCGTACTTATATTAAATTGAAATAAGTTGTAAAAATCATTTATTCTAAATCCAAAAGTAGATGATTGATTATTGAATAAGTTAAAGTTAAATTCGTTATTGGTTAACGCTCTATTATTAATCAAAATTAATCCAGAATATACATTATTCGCATTAGGCAACTGGTTTGATAATCTATAATTAGTATAAAAATGAGATTCTCTATTTAGAAAATAATTTATAGACAATAAAGGATAAATACCAAAGGTTGATGTATTTAATCTAGTGTTTATATTATTATCGTTAAGGTTCACATTAAATAATTCATTCTTTATTTCGGTTGCAAATCTCCATTTTCCATATTTAAATTGATAATTTATATCAGCATACGTTTTAGTTAATTTATAATAAATAGTATTTGTTATAGGTGTATTATTAATGAGAATGCCTTGTAAATCGGAATCAACAAAATTTTCTTTAAAATCATATCCTAAAGAAAATGAGATTTCATTCTTTTTAATTTTTGAAAACAATGATGCTTCTGCATTAAAATTATTCTTTTTAAAATTAATATCTTGTAGTATATTATCAACTTCTGTTATTATGTTAACGCTTTGTGGTATGCTGTTAGTAGAAAGGCTTGTTGAAAACTGAAAAACATTAGTATTATTAATTCTATATGTGTATTCTAAATTATTTTTTAAAAACAAATCTTTGCTTTCAGTAATGTTTTTAAAGCTACTCTCATTATTAAACCCATTAGATGTGTTTTCAATATTTTGAGAATCAAGTTTCCCTACTGATGTTAGAAGCGATTTTTTGTTAATATTATATATCAATTCATATTCAAGTGTATTGATAAGCGGTTTCTTGTTAAAATTATTTTGGGTTGAAACATTTATTTGTTCATTATCAAAGTTATAAACTGTATTGGTAACTTCATTTCTGATTAATTTATCTTTAAATAAATTATAATTAAATCTAAATGATAGTTTTTTACTAAACTTATAAAGTGAATTGATACTACCAAAATAGTTGTTGTTTACTCTTGTCCTGTTATCTGGTAAGTTGGAATTAAAGTTATTATTAACCAAGTTATTTGTTCTTTGTGCAACTTCATTTAATTTAGCTATATCAAAAGAGTTAGAATTAAAATTATAAGGCGTGTAATTTTCTCCAATGTTATTATGACTAATTGTTGAAAACCCTTTCAGTTTTTTTGAAACAGAAATAAGATTGGTTTTAAAATAGGTTTTATTTTCTGCACCAAAACCTATTTCAGCATTGCCAGATATATCTGTTTTTCCTTTTTTTAAAATAAGATTTATTGCTACATCATCGGAACTTTTAACACCTTTTAATAAATGATTGGTGTTATAATCTTCTATTGCTTGTACTTCTTCAATAATTTCAGAATCTATATTTTTTGTGCCAATAATATAGTTTCCATTAAACAAGTTGTCACCATCTAATAAAACTCTTATTACTTGCTTTCCTTTAAATTTTATAATGCCTTTTTCGTTTATAGAAATTCCTGGCAATTTCTTTAATAAATCTTCAACAACACGCTCACTTCCATCTTTAAATTGATTAACATTATAAACCGTTGTGTCTTTTTTAACTATAATAGGTTTTTTCTTTCCTTCAATAAAAACCTCCTCTAATTCGGTTAAACGCTGTTGTAATTTAAAATCTAATTTATAGGTGTGTTTTTCTGAATTAAAAAGTATAACCTCATTGCTTAATGATAAATGGCTAATAATAGAAGTCTCAATTATTAATTTTGAGAAGTCAGCAGGCAACTCAATTGTGTAAAATCCCTTTTCATTTGTTGAAGTAAAGTTTATCAACTTACCACCTAAAGTTTTTACTAAAACATTTACATAAGGTATTACCTCTTCCGTTTCATATTCAGTAATATTTCCCTTTAAAATATGTTGTGCAAAAGAATTAAAAGAAAAGAAAAAGAACAAAACCATACCTAAAAGTATGGTTTTGTTCTTTTTATAAATCTTAAAAATATTATTCTTTAATATAGGTTTCAATGTTCTTTTTTGGAATTGACATATAACCTCCATCTGGATCTGTATAAGACAAAAGTTCTTCATACTTGCGCTTGTACAAAGCAATAAAATCGTCCCAGGAAATAGCTTTGTCGATGTTTTTAACAAAAGGATTATCTATCTCTGCTTTTACGTTTTTAATTTCTATTGTGTTCGCATTCATTTTAAAAACGCCATCAATAGATTCTACACTCAAAATTAAACCTGGCAATCCCCCAAACTTCCAAGGTCCAGTATTAAGCTGTACTTTTGTTGTAAAATAGGCTCTATAATCCCTGCCTCTATAATGTGTTGTTGCTTCTTGACATTTGTAACCTAATATGTCTTTATAATTGTCTTTAAGAGACCAATTAAATATTTTTATATGGTCTTTAACAAGATAAAACTTAGACATTATTCGTTCATCCATAAAAAATTGTCCATTTCTTAAATCTTTAAAAACTATAGGATTTTTATTAGGTCGGATTCGTAAAATAATGCCTCCTTCTTCTTTATCTTCTTCATCTATAAAATTAGAAATACCCAAAAAATCCATTTCATAAGCTGCAACACTTTTATTAGCAATTAAAACAGCATTAACACTAGTCTCTCTAGGCATTCCCTCAAGAAATAAAGTATGGTTGTAATTAACTACAATAACACCCTCTTTAATTCCTCTCTGTCCATAACAAAATGAGGTAATAAACAATAAACAGTAAATTATTTTCATAGTTTTATTAATAAAAGATTTCTAACGTAGAAATTAGAAATCTTTTTAATAGTATTTATTCAACAAAATTATGTTACTCTATAGCCTTTTTAGCCTTTACTAATGCACCACCACAAGCCGCAATTTCTGAAGCTGAACCACAACCTGCCGCACAAGATGTGTAAGAACTATGATATTGACCCATATAATATACATCAACGGTACAACACGTAGTACATACTTTTTCATTTGGATTACTATCCAACTTTAGGGCATTTTCTGTAACATCGCTATTTGCAAAAGACATAATCCCAAACATTAGCACAAATAAAATAAGAATTTTTTTCATAATAATTAAATTTAAGTTAAATAAAAACTATAACTCAACAAGAATTATAACTATCAAATTATTTGATAAGCAAATAAACACATTTGTTAAATAACTTAAATGTGGTTTTACCACATATTTTTGCCCTTTTGCAAACCTTAAAGAAACTATTTATATATTTGATTAATAGATTAATAGATTAATAACTATTTGATGCATAAAAACGAGATTAACCTACTTATTATTGAGGACGACTCAATTAGTGCAGAAGCTTACGCAAACATTGTAAATACAATACCCAATATTGCCTTTAGTATATGTTTTGCTAAAAATTGTGATGAAGCCGTAAAGCAAATAAAACATAAAAAGTTTCACGTAGTATTGTTAGATTTACAGTTGCTAGTTTCAAAAAACGAACGTTATGTTTGTGGAGAAGATTTAGGGCTTTTAATAAGAAAGACGCATACTAAAACTAAAATAGTTGTGTTAACTAATATTACAGACCCTTTAAGAGTTCGCAGTATTATTGAAGAAATTAATCCTGAAGGCTTTATAATAAAAACAGATATTAGACCGCAAAGTTTAATAGATGCAATAGTAATTGTTTTGAGTAATGAAATATATTACAGTAAAACAATAAAAGCGTATTCTAATAAAGTAAATTTAAACGGAATAGTTATAGATGATTTTGATAGGCAAATATTATATCATTTATCAATGGGAGAAAAGCTTAAAGATATTCCAAAATTTGTTGCATTATCTAAAAGAGCCATCGAGGAAAGAAAAACCAAGTTAAAGACATTATTTGATGTTAAAAAAGGGAATAATTATAATTTGGTAAAAGCAGCAAAAATGGCAGGTTTTATTTAATCCCCAAATGATGAAATATCAATTTTTTAAATACTAAATGGTTGTGTTTTGGAATTTGAGATTAGAGTTTTCACTTTTTTGTTTTATCTTCTTCTGGTATAATCCTAAAGGTTGGTTCTTTCAAAACCATTTTATTGGCAATACTTCTTTCTAAAGATAACAGTAATGAAGGTAACAATAATAAATTGGCTAACATGGCAAATAGTAAGGTTGCCGATACCAATGCGCCAAGTGCAACTGTACCACCAAAATTAGAAATGATAAAGACAGAAAACCCAAAGAATAAAACTATGGAAGTATAAAACATACTCACTCCTGTTTCGCGTAAAGCAGCATAAACCGATTTGCGTATTTTCCAATGATTTGCTTGTAGCTCTTGTCTGTATTTTGCCAAAAAATGGATGGTGTCATCTACAGATATTCCAAAAGCAATACTAAAAACCAATATTGTTGAAGGCTTAATAGGCACACCTAAATATCCCATTAATCCTGCTGTTATTAGTAATGGAATTAAATTCGGAATTAACGATACAATAATCATCCTGAATGACCTGAACATGTAAGCCATAAATAATGAAATTAAAAAAATAGCTAATGATAATGAAAGTATTAAGTTGTTCACTAAATATTTGGTTCCTTTTTGAAACAAATAAGCTTTACCTGTTAATGACACATTGTATTTGTCTTTAGGTAGTACTTTATCTATTTTATTTTGAAGTTTCTCTTCTATGCGCTCCATTTTATCGATTCCTATATCCTTCATAAAGGTTGTAATTCGAGCATATTGTCCTGTGCTATCCACAAAGTTTTTTAGCAAATCCACATCTGAAGAAGAATTTTTAGCATAAGATAAAATGAAGCTATTTTCTTGAGACGTTGGGAGCTGGTAATATTTTGGATTACCGTTATAGTAGGCTTGTTTGGAATATTTTATCAAGCTTACAACTGATATAGGTTTTGATAATTCTGGAGTTTCAATGATTAAATCTTCCAACTCATTCATCCTCTTTAGCGTAGCGAGTTTCATTACGCCTTTTTTACGCTTGGTATCTATCATTATCTCTAAAGGCATAATGCCATTAAATTCTTCTTCAAAAAAACGAATATCTTTGAAAAATTCAGTTTTTTGAGGCATATCTTCTATAAGACTTCCAGATATTTTTATTTGATAAATCCCAATAATACTGGCAACCAATAGAATTAAAGATGTGATATAGATTGTTATCTTTCTATATTTTACCATACGTTCCATCCAATCTACAAAAGCGTTAATCCAACGTTTATTTAAATGCTCTAAATGTTTGTCTTTAGGCATTGGCATAAAACTGTATATAATAGGAATTATGAGCAAACACAATATAAATATTGCCAGAATACTTAAAGATGCTACTGTGCCAAATTCGGTTAGTAATTTACTATCTGTAATAATAAAAGTAGCAAACCCAGAAGCTGTAGTAACATTGGTCATTAATGTAGCATTTCCAATTTTTGTAATTACTCGCTGTAAGGATTTTGCTTTATTGCCGTGTTTTTGTACTTCATGTTGATATTTGTTAATAAGAAAAATACAGTTGGGGATTCCTATAACAATAATTAGTGGTGGAATTAAAGCTGTGAGTACAGTGATTTCGTATTCCAATAATCCAATAATTCCAAAAGTCCACATTACTCCAATTAATACCACAACTATGGAAATGATTGTTGCTCTAAACGATCTAAAAAAGAAAAAGAAAATTAGCGATGTAACAAATAAAGCAGCAATAATAAAAGTGCCAATTTCATCAATAATATTTTGAGAATTAAGTGTGCGAATATAAGGCATTCCCGAAACCCGAACATCTAGATTATACGTGTTTTCAAATGCTTCAATTTTTGGGATAAGTTTATCTACAATAAAATCTTTTCGGGCAGCAGTATTAACTATTTCTTTATCTAAATAAATTGCCGAACGTACTGTTTTAGTTTCTTTATTAAATAAAAAATTATCGTAAAAAGGATATTGTTCAAAAAGCTGTTTTTGTAATGTTTCTAATTGTGCAGAAGAAGTAATGGAATCTTTTATAAAAGGCTCTAAATCAAATTGTTTTTTAGCTTCATTCTTTACAAGTTTTTGAAGATCACCAATTGAAATTACGGTTTCAACTTCATTATAAGTTTTAAAACTGTCGGAAAGCTTATTCCAAGCATTTAATTTTTCAATGGTAAACAAAGAAGAATCTTTAACGCCAAGAACTATTAAATTGCCTTCTTCGCCGAAAATTTCAAGAAACGTGTTGTACTTTATATTTTCTTTATGGTCGTCTGGTAAAAGATTAGCTTCGGTATAAGTAAAACGCATCTTTTCCCACTGCAATCCAAAAAATAAAGTTGCCACAGCAATACTGATTAATATCCCTACTTTATTCCGTAGAATTAATCGTGCAACAGTTTCCCAAAAACCTACCGAAAATAGTTTTGCCATAGCTTATTTTGATGGCGCAAAGGTATATAATTAGAGCAAAAAAAATGAGTAAAAACAGCTTGTTTATCTGTTATTTTTCTAAACTAATGTTAAAAGTAAATTTGAATGCAAAATTGTCTCCAAACTCTGGGAGATGATAGGCTCCGTATCGATAGGCAAAGCTCAATCCAAAACCAAAAAACAGTTTATTGATTTCGAATCCAGATTCAGAAAAACCTTTTTCAAGCGTATTAAAGCTTATATTTTCATGTCTATCAATATTGTTCATATCGCCAATTGCATATCTAGATATTAAAACCAGTTGAGGTTTAAACCAAGGCGAAATATTAAATGGTTTTAATTTGTGTTTTATTTGAAGTGTAGCAAACCTATCTGAAAAGAATTCATTAAAATACATTGTTTCAAAACTGTTTATTCCGGCAACCGAGAAGCGTTGGAGTATCGTTTCTTTATTTACATTATTAGGATATGCATGGTATAAATGGGTAATAGGAACATCGCCATTAGCTATTCCGCTTGTGAGAACAATTTGAGTTGAAGCTTCATTTTTATAATCGAATTGCTGTATAACTCTAAAGTCTAATTTCGAAAAATTAAAATCCCCATTAATAATGTTTGCAAAGCTTTTAGTGTATTGAAGTGTGAATTTTGGGTAACCATATATGGTTTCGGTATTGTTTGAAGCTTGATCAAACTCACTAAACGGGCTCCATTGTGCTGCAACCTTTAGAAGGCTTAAGTCAAAATTAGTAAAGTTTTGACTACTATTTGGTCGAAAAGTATAATTATATGTTGGGTCTATTTTATTAAGAGAAAATTGTATTTCGGTTAATATTTTTGTGTGTAATTGATGTTCGATGATTAACGTTTTAGAAATGTTTTGATGGAACAAATCAATATTTAATAAACGAGGTTCGAAGAACTGAAAAAATCGTTTGTCTGTCAAAAAGGTTGAGCTACCAGTTTCTTCCAGATCTTCTGTGTAAAATAAACTAATCCATGTGTTTGTTTTTTTAGCAATATTTAAACCTCCACCAAAACTGTATTTAAATCTATGATCGAGAAAGCCGTAAACTGTATAGCCTTGTAGCCTAAAATTCTCAGAGAAGGTTTCATTAGTAACTCCCCCTAGTCCTGTTCTAAAACCTTCGTGCTGATTAAATTTTATAAGATACCTTAAATCGAAGTTAAAATATTTAGTTGGGAAGTAACCATTTCCTAAATAATTTACAAATTCTGCTTTTTTTATGGAGTCGTTAGTTGTTTGGGATTTTGTGCCTAAAGTATCGATATTTTGTGCCTGACTTTTGCAAACTAATGCTGTAAAAAAAATAAAAAGCCAGTAGTATTTCATTAACAAAAATCTGTAATATTATTGAGTTGCCCTAAACATGTATGTTCTAACTAAACCATGTATTCCAAGGAATCATTGCAAGGACAAGTAATAATGATAACGTATAAAAAATTGCAATAGTTTTAAATTTTGACGTAGAGGTCAACTTCTTTTTATGTTTAGAATAACCTAAAGTAATTAATATTACAACAAGTATCATTGTAAAGGGATGTTCAATAATATTAGATCTTAGTGCACTATTCTTCATAATACCTCCCATTCCTTCCTCACTAATATGACTTAAATAATCTGATACAAAAAATAAGATTACTCCTATAATTAATTGAATATGCATCACAATTAAAGTAAATAACGAAATTCTAAAATCTTTAGCATGATACTCCTTTTTAGCAAAAAATTTAATAAGTGCATTAAGTGTCGCCAATATTAAAATAAGCAATACTAAATAAGCCCAATACGAATGTAATATTTTAACTGTGTTGTACATAATATGTTAAATTAATTAGTGATTTATTATTTGATTTCCAAAAATAGTGAATTTTAATTATAAAAAAACCTGCTCGATCGAGCAGGTTTTAGATATTTAAGAACAATGAAAATATTAGTCGAACAAAGTATTGAAATTTATAATCAAATTAGACCTCATAAATCATGTAGCTTGCTTACTCCAAAGCAAATGCACAAACAAAATAAAGTGAACATCAAAACCTATAAAAACAAAAATCTGCGAGAGTTGCAACTCTCGCAGATTTAAAAACTGTCTTTGTATAAACCTGTAATGGTTATTTAGGACTAGTCATTAATTAATTTTTATTGTAGCACCCACACTCCTCCTGTTTTTATCAAACTCATGCTTTCATCAGCAACAGATCCAATATATGTAACAAATGTAAGTACATATTTCTGTCCTTCTTGCGCAGATGGATCTATATTGTCTAAAAGAGCATTAAACGCTTCAAGTAACATGTCATCACTCCAAAAGTTATCACTTGATGGTCTTCGATCAAAGCTGCCAAAGAAACCTACATTATCGGCAGGTCCAGGATAGATAGTACTAAACGTATCTGAGATGAATGAAACATCGGCACCTGTTAATGTATATCTAATAGTATTATCAGGAACCCATGAATCTCCATCATGTCCAAATTGTAAAGTAGTACTTATTACAGATGAGTGAGGCGTCCATTCGCCATCTATTACAGTATATTGATTACCTCTTGTTTGAGTACAAAAACATGAGGTTGAAAAATATTTATAAACGACAATTATCTGGTCTTCTTCCTGACCAAAAGCAAACGGGTTATTAATAGATAAGAAAGTAGGAATATAAGCATCAGCAGGTGTTGAACTGCTAAAGTTGTTAAACCTTCCCGGTTCTCCAGAATTTTCACCCATAGAATCGTAATCTGCTTTGCTTAAATAATAAACATCGTCAGCCAGTTCCCAACCTCCATCATAAACATAATAATCACCTTTGTTATTAGCATCGCCATCAACACCAAGTGTTTTTATAGCAAAAGACTCTATACGCCATCTTGCAGCTGCCACATCATCAGACGCATATTTAAAAGCCACATGAATTACTTGATCATCATAAGCAGAAAAGTCGAAGTCTTCAGATAAGGTTAAACTCCCATATAAAGTTTTATCAAAATCAAAGGTCGTCCAAGTCGCTGCTGTATGGTCTCCACCAGTAGTATAATCTGTAGATATAATAATATCAATTGATTCAGGTTCTGCACCAAAAAAATCAATTTCTTGATTAATTTGAAACTTCAAATCTGTTTCTCCAGTCAAATCAATTTCTGGTGAAATTAACCAATCCTCATTAGCAAAAGCACCGCCATCCCAACCTGATCCTTGAACATTACCAGATCCAGCACTCCAACCTTGAGCACCAAGTACATCTATGTTTTCAAAATCATCAAAATTAGCAGGAAAAGAAGCTTGATAAAGATTGGCTAATCCAACAACTGGGTCGTTAAAATACTGGTCGTAATCTGCACGTACTAGTTGACCTTCAACTGGACTTGCAATAGCTGCGTCCAGAATGTCTGGTATAAAATCGTTAGGATCTATATTGGGGTAAAACCCAAACGCGTCACTTCCTGATGTTGCATAATCGTCATTTGTTAATTGATAAGTATCAGCTCCTGTAAAATCGCTAACACCTTCAGCATTTCCTATATATAAATTATAGCCAACTAAAACAGAGGATCCCTCTCCCCAAATTGGATATAAATCATTTAAAAATCCTGGTAGAATTGCTTTAGCATCATCTTCCGAACTAAAGTTTCCAAAATTTAAATCCAAATCTTCATAATCTTCACTTGTTAATGTATATTCAGCACTTCCAACAATAGGGTTGTCTCGAGCATCTATTTCATCGTATATATCTTCTATAGGATTACAACCTGTAAAGATTACTCCTACAATAGCTAATAAGTATATTATTCTTTTCATAATTTAAATTTTTAAAAATTAACTTTTACTCCTAAATTAAACGTTCTACCATTTCCAAACCAAACAAGTGCTGTTGCAGCGTTAGAAGCACTACCATCTAAAGCATCTGCAATATATTCGGAATCAAAAACATTATACATTCTTGCAGTTAAAATAGCTTCAAAATCAGAAAAATCAAAACTATGTCTTAAAAAAACATCAAATGTACCATAATCAGGTAATTTCCAAGCTTCTGGTGCACCTTCTGTAGTTCTACGAGTTGGATTGTATCTAGCATACAAATTATCGAAGTAATTATAATCAACAATAAAATTTGTTCTTGGCATTACTTCTAAATTCATCCCAAGTGCCATTGTAGTTTGAGCAGCATCACCAACACGAAGGTCTTTAATAAAAATGTTAACAGTGTCAATAAGGTTTTGGTCTTCATCAAAAATTTGAACATCCGTTAAATCGTTTTGCCATCTCCAATCTCCAAAAGATGCCATTCCTGTAAGTGTTAACTTATCGGTTGCTTTATATACAAAATCTAATTCTATTCCTCTATGCAAAGCATTAACTCCTAAAATATTTGCTGATGCAAAAGTACCATCTGGTTGTTCGAAGGAAATTGATAATGATCTATCCTCCCATAGTGTACTATATAAGTTTACGTTTGCTGCAAACTTCTCCCCTCTTAATCCGTAACCAAGCTCAAAACTTGTAATTTTTTCGTTTTCTGCATTAGCATTTATGTCTACATTATTAAAATTAGGAAAAACAGTTCTGAAATTTGGTGCTTTTTCAAAATATCCAATATTAGCAAATACATTATGCTTTTCTTTAAATCGATAATTTGCTCCTCCTTTAGCACTATATCCAAAAAAGTTATAGCGGTCTGTTACTTGTAAAGGGTCACTATCTAAATAGTTAAAAAAATCTTCTCTTACATAAGATGTGTTAGAAATAGCTAAATTTGCAAAGGTATTTAAGTCTTCGTTTACATCGTACTCTACTTGTCCGAAAACTCCTAACCAGTCAACTAAGCCATTGTTATTGTAAGATATCTTATCTCCAACTTGAGCAAAATTCATAGGATTGTTTTCATTTCCATCATCAAGAACAAATTGTCCTCCTAATAAATCGGTAACCTCTTGAAAATGGATTCCTTTATAGCTTCTCCAGTCCAATCCGCCTAATAAAACTAAATCGTCGGTTAAATTCGTTTTTAAAGTTGAAAGCAATCCATACCAATTGTGATCATTTCTTGAAGCTCTTAAAGCTGCAGAAGAACCATTGGCTCCATTTGCAATATTTTCATCTACAATTCTGTCAAAATCTAAAGGACCATAATTACCTATTCTATAATCAGGACTATTAAATTTAAATCTGCCATCACCTTCAAAACCAGCACCAGCATCTAAATCACTACCTAGAGTTCCACCACCACCACCAGATCCCCAAGAGGCATAAAGTGCTGTGGAAAGACTTGTTCTTTCACTAATTGTCCAGTAATGATTTAAAGACAATTGTGGTTTGTTGTAAAAGTTGTCTTCAATATTTGTGACTTGACCATTTTTATAACCCCAATCTGGGTTGTATTTAATTCCTCTTTCACTCTCTCTATATGCAGAAATTAAGCTTCTATTTTGTCTTTGTCCATGTCGTTGTTTTGCTCCAAAAGCTGTAAAAGACAATTTATGACTATCATTAATTCTATTAGATATATTTAGAAAATAAGAAACTGAAGTAAATTCCGTTCCATCTACATAACCATCACCATCTGTCTTATCTGCAGAAACTGTAACAGCAAATCCATTTTCCATTAAACCTGTAGAATACATTAATCCAAACTTTCTACGACCATCATTTCCCACATCTGCAAAAACGTTTCCACCAGCTTCTACATCTGTAGTTTTTGTAATAATATTAATTGTACCACCAATAGAAGGTACTGCTAATTTTGAAGCTCCCAAACCTCTTTGTACTTGCATCTGGCTTGTTACACCGCCTAAACCAGCCCAGTTAGACCAATATACACGACCGTTTTCCATATCGTTTATTGGGATACCATTAATTAATACGGCAACATTTACTGAAGAAAAACCTCTAACATTAATTCTACCATCTCCAAAACCACCTCCTGCTCTTGTTGCAAAAATACCTGGAGTAGATTTTAAAATTTCAGGAAATTCTTGAGCCCCTAATTTTAATTCTATATCAGCTGCTTTAACTGTAGATACCGCAACTGGGGTTTTTCTATCGACCGCTACAGAGGCAATGATGTGAATTTCGTCTAATCCAAAAGAACTTGGCTCTAGAGCAATAGTTCCAAGATCGATATCACCTGTAATAGAAATCTCTTTATCTAAAAACCCTACATAAGTAATTACAATAACTGCATTGCTTGAGCGTGTCTTTAAAGTGAAGTTTCCATCAAAATCGGCAGAAACTCCATTTGTAGTTCCTTTTTCGATTATGTTTACTCCTGGAAGAGGAGTTGAAGTTTCGGAATCTATAATAGTTCCTGTAACTGTACTTTGTGCTATGGCGGCAGTAGAAAATACCATCGCGATAGCCATTAATAAAAATTGAGTAATTTTTTTCATATTAAAAATTAAGATTGGTTTGTTTTTATGGCAAAATTATGTAAAATTAATTACATACTATTAACTAAACGTTAACAAATTTTACCAAGGTTGAAGATACTAATATTTTGCAAAACTAAAACGTTTTCGCTATTAAAATTATTATCAGAGTTTTTTTATATGCTTTTTTTATAGTGATCAATTAAGGTTGTCGTTGAAGAATCGTGATTCTCAATTGAAGAAGTATTAAGCTCTTTTAAAATCTCTCCAGCAAGCTGCTTCCCTAGCTCTACACCAAACTGGTCGTAGCTAAATATATTCCAAATAACACCTTGTACAAAGATTTTATGTTCGTACATCGCAATGAGTTTGCCTAAACTTTTAGGTGTTAGTTTTTTAATAAAAATGGTGTTTGTGGGTTTGTTGCCTTCAAAAACCTTAAACGGAATTTGATTGTTGTTTTCTTCGTCTATATTTAAATCTTTCATTTCAAAAACAACTTCTTCTTTTGTTTTTCCGTTTAATAATGCTTCTGTTTGTGCAAAAAAGTTAGACATTAATTTATCCTGATGGTCTTTATTACCATGTAATGCTTTTGCAAATCCAATAAAATCTGCTGGGATTAATTTTGTGCCTTGATGTATTAACTGAAAAAAAGCGTGTTGCGAATTTGTGCCAGGCTCTCCCCAAATAATAGTTCCTGTTTGGTAATCCACAACTTCTCCATTTCTATCAACACTTTTCCCATTGCTTTCCATAATGGCTTGCTGTAAATAGGTTGCAAACTGGTTTAAATATTGTGAATATGGAATTATGGCTTCACTTTCAGCCTTAAAAAAATTATTATACCAAATACTGATAAAAGCTAATATAACTGGAATATTGTTTTCAAATGTTTCACTTTTAAAATGTGTATCCATTTTATTTGCACCTTCTAGCAAACTTTCAAAGTTATTATAGCCAATTGATAAACTTATACTTAAACCAACAGCACTCCATAATGAAAACCGTCCGCCAACCCAATTCCACATTGGGAAAATGTTTTCTTGTTCAATACCAAAAGCCTTTACTTTTTCAATATTAGTTGATACTGCAACAAAATGTTTTGCTATATCTTGTTTTGATGAGGATTTTAAAAACCATTCTTTAATTATATTTGCGTTTGAAAGGGTTTCTTGTGTTGTAAATGTTTTTGAAACAATTACAAATAGTGTGGTTTCTGGGTTTAGTTTTTTTAGAATTTCATTTACATGATCACCATCAATATTGCTTACAAAATGTGTTGTTAAATGGTTTTTATAAAACTGAAGCGCATCTACAACCATTGCTGGTCCAAGATCTGAACCTCCAATACCAATATTTACTATATCTGTGAATGGTTTTGCTGTAAATCCTTTTTTTGTTCCATTTACAACTTCATTAGTGAAGATTTTTATCTTATCCTTTACCTTATATATTTCTGGGATTATATTTTCTCCATCTACAAAGACCTCATCAGTTTCTTTGGCTCGTAATGCTGTATGTAAAACAGCTCTGTTTTCGGTTTTATTTATTTTATCTCCAGAAAAATATTTAGAAATCGCATCTTTCAAGTCAACTTCTTCGGCTAATTCTAAAAATAAATCTATGGTTTTTTGAGTAATTCTGTTTTTGGAATAGTCAACATAAAAATCTTCCCATTTAATGGTGAAACGTTCTGCTCTTTGTGCATCATTAATAAACCAATCTTTTATTTGAACATCTTTAGTAGTGTTAAAGTGTTCTTCCAATTTACTCCAAGCCTTTGTTTGTGTTGGATTAATACTTTTAAGCGACATTTTTATTTTAATTGTGTTACAAGGGTTTCCAGTTCTTCATCTAAATGGTCTTCCTTTAAAAATTCTACTTCATCTATCTGAATTTTTAAGGATTTTATAAATTCTAAATATCTTAGCTTGAGTTCCTCTGAAATAGGTTCGGCTTCAGGAAGTTTTTGCCTAAACGGATCTACTTGTCTTCCATTTTTCCAGAAACGATAACAAACGTGTGGTCCTCCTGTATTTCCAGTCATACCAACCCAACCAATTACATCACCTTGTTTTACAAAATCGCCAACTCTTACATTTCGGTTTTTCATATGAAGATACTGTGTAGAATAGGTAGAATTGTGTCTAATTTTTACATATTTACCATTGCCTCCTTTACGAGTGGACTCAACAACTGTTCCATTAGCTGTAGCTAAAATTGGTGTTCCAACCCTTGCGGCAAAATCGGTACCTTTATGTGGCCTTACTCTATTGCCATAATAAGCAATCCGTCGTCGCAAATTATATCGAGATGAAACGCGACTAAATTGTACTGGGGCTTTTAAAAATGCACGACGTAGGTTTTTTGCCTCTTCGTTAAAATAATCACTCATTCCTTTTACACTATCAGTTACAAAATCGAACGCATAAAAAGGTTCTTTTTTATGTTCAAAATACGCTGCTTTAATATGATGTATTCCTGCGTAAATAGTGTCATCTATATACTTATCGGTATAAATTACTTTAAAACGATCTCCTTCTTGGAGTCTGTTGAAATCAATGGTCCATGCATATATTTCGTCTGCCATTTTATAGGCTAAAACAACACTCAATCCTTGATTGTCCAGTACTTCTGAAATGTTAGAATTATGAGGTATTACTCCTGATGCTTCTTTTTCAACATACTTAATTGGCTTCCTTTTAATATATGCTTGCGTAATAGAATCTTGAAAATCTATAACAACATATTCTTCCCGATTTGGTTGATAGATAAAACATTGTGGTAATTGTAGTGAGTCTTTAGAAAAAAGTAAAGTATATGGTTTACCTACTTGAAGTTTCCTGATATCGAAAGTGTCTTTAGCTTTTTCGGCAATATGAAAAATTTTTGGATACCCAATTTTGTTACGCTCTAAAATTTCGCCAAAACTATCTCCTTTTCTTATTGTATCTCTCACTACAATATAATCGTTGAGTTTAAATCCAAATTCAAACTTTTCGACCTCTTCTATTTGAGCTAAATCTTTTTCTTGAATAGTATTTTCCTTTACATCATTTTTACATGATGTTATAAAAATCAACATTAATAAGACTAATATTAGCTTTGATTGCATTCTATATTTTTGATTGATACTTTTAAACATTCTTTCCCCAATTATCCAGTTCTTCTGTGCTCCAAAGTTCAGGAAAAAATATTCTCCTCTGGTATTTTGGATGCATATATTTTTTCCAGTCACTACCTCCAGTTGCTTCTCCATCGCTGTTTTCGCTTTCAATATAATGTTTTGCAGCATTATAATGTGCCATAACCCAAGATATATTAACTGTATAATCGTAGTGACGCATCGCTTTTACTAAGTTCTTATCTTCTTGGTTTGCTTTTGGTAATTCTTTAAAACGTGACCATAAATTTTTAGTATTATACACTTTCATAAAAGTTATAAACTCTTCTTTATAACGTTTTTCAAAATTAACAAGCAATGTAGATTTTTCTCCAGTTTTATAATCTTTGCCTGCCGCTTGCCAATATAGATGCTCTAAAGCATGCTCAAAAGGTGTATTTCTATCTATAGTTTTTCTAAATCTAAAATCTATAAGATTAATAAGCTCGGTTGAGGCAAATTCTATTAAACGATATTGTGCACTTTGAAATCCGCTGGCTGGAGTAAGTGTTTGCCTAAACTTCATATATTGCTCAACTTCCATGCCTTCTCTCATTATGTTGAATGATGTTGAAAGCATATCGAAATAACGACTAATACGCATGAGTTTGGTTTCAAAAAAAACAGCATCTAAATCTTCTTTTTCTGCAACTTGCTGAATTTCCCAAAGAATCATTTTAAAAATAAGTTCATTGATTTGATGATACCCAATAAACACCATTTCGTCTGGCAATGTAGTGCGCTGTATTTGAAGGCTTAATAAAGCATCTGTTTTAATATAATCCCAATAGTTTATGGTTTTACTATATAATAATCCTTCTAAATGTGTTTCAGTATCTTGATTTATATTTTCGTATTTCTTTTGGAGTTCGCTTAATATAAAATCAAAATTTGGTTGGTCTGACATAATTATTCAACTACTATTTTAAATGAATGCTTTAATCCTTTAAAGGCTTCTAAATCGGCTCTTAATGAGCCTATGGCTAAATCGGCTTTAATGCGTAAAGGTATGCGGTTTTTGTCGTTAGACACCCAAAGTGTTAAACCTTCTTCTTCTTTAAAAACACGACCTGCCATAACATGTGGTATAAACTTTAAAGTTTTTACTTTTCCAAATTTAGTCCTTATTACTTCTTCCCCAATATATTTAAGCTTGAACCTGTAATTTTCTTTATCAAAAAACATCTGGGTTGTAAATTCATCTCCTTTTTTTAAATTACTAGCATCTATTTGATTTCTTAAATAATAGTAAGCTGAAACAAGGTCTTGAACATTAGGTTTTGTTTCAATGATAAATTTTTTATTATGCTTTTTATCATGAATATGTGCTTTTTGGTTGACTTGATCAAAAACTATTTCTAAATTTTTGGTATATCCGCCTTCATCAATATTTCTAATAAACTTATAAGGCAAACCTGTTTGCTTATCAAAATAGCTTTCGTATCTGTCTTTTACTTTAAAAAACCATTTAATTGCTCCAGTAGTCCAGCCTTTGCCAACAACGTGATATACGGGTTTTTCGTTAATAACACTCTCTTTAATTTTAAGGGTTGCATTTCCTGCTTTCATCCAGCCACTATAGCTCATTTTAAATTTAAGCCATTCTCCTGTTTCAAAAGCAGATTCCGATTGGGAAAAAGAACCTTGAGCTATTAAAAACGCTATTGCAAAAAGTTGAAATTTTTTCATATTGTAGGTTAATGTAATGTAACTTAATTGATGAATTATTATTTTATTATTGATTAAATTACAATTACTATTCCAAAAATAAAAAAATTCCTAAAACCAACTACTATTATGTAAATCTCTTAACAGTAATTTACCAATTTTATAAAACCTGAAAACTCTATCAAAATTATGGTAGAGTTTTTAGCTTCATTTATATTAAATCTTTGTTACAGTGTGCCTCTTCTTGCTTGTTCAGCTTCTATTGATTCAAACAAAGCCTGGAAGTTTCCTTTCCCGAAAGATTGCGCTCCTTTGCGTTGAATTATTTCAAAAAATAAAGTTGGCCGATCGGTTAATGGCTTAGTGAATATTTGAAGCAAATAGCCTTCATCATCTCTATCTACCATTATTCCATGTTTTTTCAATAATTCCATGTCTTCGGCAATTTCTCCAACTCTTTCTCCAACTGTATCGTAATACGTTCCCGGAACATAAAGAAATTCTACTCCGCGCTTTTTCATTTCAGAAACAGTAAAAACAATATCATCGGTTGCCACTGCAATATGTTGGCAACCTGCACCTTCATAAAAATCTATATATTCTTCAATCTGGGATTTCTTTTTACCTTTCGCAGGTTCATTAATTGGGAATTTTATTCTCCCATTTCCATTAGTCATTACTTTGCTCATCAACGCAGTATATTCTGTAGAAATATCTTTATCATCAAAAGAAATTAGTTGCGCAAATCCCATTACTTCACGGTAAAATTTACCCCAAATATCCATTTGGCCCCAATCAACATTACCAACCATATGATCAATATATTTTAAACCGCATGATGTTGGGTTATAGTGAGATTCCCATTTTTCGAATTTTGGCATAAAAGCACCTTTGTAATTTTTGCGTTCTACAAAAACATGAACGGTATCTCCGTACGTATGAATTCCTGAACGAACTACTTCGCCATCATTATCTTTTTCGACTCTAGGCTCAAAGTAAGATTTGGCCCCTCTTTTAGTTGTTTCTTCCCAAGCTTTAGCAGCATCTTCTACCCATAGTGCAATTACTTTTACACCGTCGCCATGTTTGGTGATGTGATCAAAAATTTCAGTGCTTTCCGATCCAGGCATAGGTGTCGTAAATACTAATTTGATTTTATCCTGAACGACAACATATGATGTTCTGTCTTTTATTCCTGTTTCTAATCCAGAATAGGCTAAAGATTGAAACCCCAATGCTGTTTTATAAAAATGTGCTGCTTGTTTTGCATTGCCCACGTAATACTCAACGTAATCTGTTCCTAATATTGGTAAAAAATCATCCGCTTCAGGAAATATTTTTTCTAACCCGTAATTAAAATTTTCTATGTTTTTTAAATCTGACATTTCAATGTGTTTTTAATAATTAATGGTTCCACGACTTATAATAGTCATCTACTTGTAAATTCATTGCCTCTTCTGTGATCATCACAGGATTAAAAGGATCTATCATAACAGCTAACTCTTCTGTTTTTTCTTTACCAATACTTCTTTCTATTGCTCCAGGGTGTGGTCCATGTGGAATCCCTCCTGGATGTAAGGTTATTTGTCCCTTTTCAATATTATTCCTGCTCATGAAATCACCATCTACATAATAGAGTAATTCTTCGGAATCTATATTGCTATGATGGTAAGGTGCTGGAATTGCTTCTGGATGATAATCGTACAGCCTTGGCACAAATGAACAAACCACAAAGCCTGCCGCTTCCCAATGTTGGTGAATTGGAGGCGGCAAATGCACTCTACCTGTAATTGGTTCAAAATCGTGAATTGAAAACGCATAGGGATAATTAAACCCATCCCAGCCCACTACATCAAATGGATGGTTTTTGTGCGTATATTCCCAAAGAACATCTTGTTTTTTAGACAATATTTTAAACTGTCCTTTTTCATCATGAGTTACTAAATCTTTAGGTAGCCTGAAGTCTCTTTCACAAAAAGGAGAATGCTCTAAAAACTGTCCATAGTTATTTCTATATCGATTAGGAGTTGTTATTGCACTTGCTGATTCTATAAATAAAATTCGGTTATCTTGAGTATCAAAATCTATTTGATACGTCGTCCCTTTCGGGATAATAAGATAATCTCCATATTTAAAATCTAAATTTCCATACATGGTTCTTAGCTTACCAGAACCAATATGAATAAATAACATTTCATCAGAATCTCCATTTCTATAGAAATAGTCTTTAGAGAATGATTTTGGTGCTGCTAAACCAATTTTCATATCATTATTTACAAAAAGGACTTTTCTGCTTTCTAAATAATCTTCTTCTGGTTGTAACGAAAAGCCTTTAAAGCTTAACGCTTTCATGTTTTTATCTATCGCAATTTTTGGCGTTAAGTCTTTCACTTTCTTGATCTCGCTAACTACTGTTGGCGGATATAGGTGATAAATCAAAGATGACATTCCTGCAAAACCAGCTGTTCCAAAAAGTTCCTCTTGGTAAAGGCTTCCATCTTCTTTTTTAAATGTGGTGTGTCTTTTGTGTGGGATTTTACCCAATGTATGATAACGTGGCATTTTTTTAAGTTAAAAGTTAATATTAAAGATAATGTTCTTTAATTAAATTAAAGGGATTCCTGCCTTCGCAGAAATAAAAACACCTACTTATTCCGGGTTTCTCTTGATAAGGAAATGGAGCAGCAATAATAAATTTGGCCAAAATAGCTTCATGTTGTGCAAATATCGTAAAAAAATATGAGTTGTTTTTAAAACCAAAACCCAAGATTAAAAAACCATTTTCCGCTTTTTGTGTCTGGTGTCCATGTGTATTTTACTTCTATAGGCCCTAAAAATGTTTCGGTGGAGCAGCCTATAGCATAGCCACTATATTCTGGTGTTGAAAACCAATTCCCATTATCAAAAATATTGTCACCAACATTAGCAAAGTTTGCAGAAAAAATTAAGTGCTGGTTTTTAAATATCTCATAGTCAATATTTATCGTTCCTTTTACAAATCCACTACCTGCAATGGATATATAATCGTACCCATAAAAGGTAACAAAGTTATTTATGAAATTGTTACCATAACCTCCTAAAGCAAAATTTAATGAATTATTAGAGTCTTCTCCAATTTTAAATCCACCTTGGGATTCAATATTTACTGCTAATTTATTTGACAAACTAAACGCATATCCAATTTTTGCTTTAGCAAAAGAAAATTGGGAGAAATTATTATTAAAATCGGAAGAGGAAAAGAATAAATGAAAATCGCCATCAAATAAAAATCCTTCTTTTGGAAAATACTTATTATTATAAGTATCGAATTTTAGCTTTCCGAAAAGGCTAAAAAAATCACTTCTTTCAAAGGTTGTTTCTTCTTCATTAGTGTTAGTGTCTATAAAGGTTTCAGAAGTGATTTTTAGTCGCTTATGCTCTGCTCCAAGAGTTAACGCAAAGTCTTTTCTAAATAATGTTTGTAAATAAAACTGATTGGTTAGATCGCTTAATTCTACATCTATTTTATTTAAACTTTGTGCTATTATATCATCTTCATCTAATAATAATGATACATTTATACTTTTATGAAATGTATTATATCTTGATTTTAAACCTACACTCCAATAAAATCCTTTATCTATAAAATAATCGAAATTATATCTCACGTTATCACCTAAAATAATATCTAAAGAGGTTACATCATTTTTAAACAAAGTTTGTTTTTTTGTTAAGTTAACTAAAGCTGCGCTTTTATATAAATCGTCATAATGAAGTCCTAATTTTATAAATGTTGTTGTTTTGCTTTCATTCACTTTTACATATAAATCATAAGCTCCTTTTTTTTCGTTTAGATTTAAGCTGTAAGTAAAATAATCAAAATTATTTGTAGCCTCAATATTATTTACTCCAGAGATAAAATTTCTATAGCTTATTTTTTCATTAGGTTTAAATTTAAGTTTTCCTAATATATAAGCTCTTGTGTATTTCTCATTTCCTTCAATTACTATATTATTAATTTGAAGACTATCTGTGGCTTTAATGACTTTAAAATCTTTCTTTTTAACCAACTGTTTAACAACGATTTCTTTTAGTGCAGTTAAATTCTTTCTAGTGGCAATTTCTCCATTACTAATAATTTTTTTTCCTTCGCTAAATGAGATTACACTAAAATCATCTATATCTGGTTTAATATAAATATCTGTTTTTTTAGATTTTATTTCCATATCCTTAATTGTTCTAAAATTGTTGATTTGAAATAAAATATCTGGAGCAGAGGTTAGATTCTTTCTACTTACCAAATTGTCTTGCACATCTACTCCAATAATTAAATCTACTCCTTTGTCTTTAAGTTCGTCTATTGGATAATTATTTACTACGCCTCCATCTATTAATATTTGGTCACCTATTATTACAGGTTGAAATAATGATGGGAATGCTCCACTTGCTGATATTGCTTGTGCTAAATTCCCTTTATCTAATACAACTGGTTTTCCTGTTTCTACATTAGTCGCAATGCAAAAAAAAGGAATTGGTAGCTTGCTAAAATCTTTTATGTTGTTTACGTGTAAAGTTAGTTTTGAAAATAAACCAAATGAATTCTGACCACTAGAAAGTCCCGAAGGTAATTTGATTTTAAACTTTTCGAACGGTAGAGTTATAGCATACCTTTCTGAATTGTCACGTTCATAAAATGTTTTAGACGCTCTAGGAAGGTTGTCGCTTATTATGTCATTAAAATTTACTTTCTCGAAAATAGAATCTAATTGTTTTCCTGAATATCCCGAAGCATACAAGGCACCAATAATTGCTCCCATACTTGTGCCTGCAACATAATCTATTCTAATTTCTAAACTATCTATAATTTTAAGCGCTCCAATGTGCGCTAAACCTTTAGCTCCACCACCACTTAACACTAATCCTACTTTAATATCTTGTTCGGTTTTTTGTTGTGCATTGGTTATACAAACAAAGAATAATAAAATAAGTGTTAGTGTTCTCTTCACTTTAAGATTTGTTATAATAATTATAAATTTTTTTTGCTCTTGAGGTTCCAACTACATCTTCTAATTCGTCAAGTTTAGCATACGAAACTCGTTTTGCTGATTTAAATTTCTTTATTAATTCTATCATTGTTTTTTCTCCAATTCCAGAAATGGTTTCCAGCTCTGTGGTTAATGCATTTTTACTGCGCTTGTTTCTATGGTGTTCTATGCCAAAACGATGCGCTTCATTTCTTAATCTTTGAATAATTTTTAACGTTTCGCTTTTTTTGTCTAAATATAGTGGAATTGGATCATCTGGATAGAATAATTCTTCTAAACGTTTTGCAATTCCTATAACAGTAATTTCATGTCGCAAATTAAGTTTGTCAATACTTTTTAAAGCTGATGATAATTGCCCTTTGCCTCCATCAATAATTATAAGCTGTGGCAAAGGTTGTTTTTCTTCCAGTAACCGTTTATACCTTCTAAATACTACTTCTTCCATTGACGCATAATCATCTGGCCCATCAACTGTTTTAATATTAAAATGGCGATAATCTTTCTTGCTAGGTTTTCCGTTTTTAAAGACTACACAAGCTGCAACCGGATTTGTTCCTTGAATATTGGAATTATCAAAACACTCGATGTGTCTTGGTTCGTCGCTTAAGCGTAAATCAACTTTCATCTGTGCCATAATTCTATTTACATGCCGATCTGGATCTGTAATTTTAATTTGTTTAAAACGATCCATTCTATAATATTTTGCATTACGAATAGACAAATCTAAAATATGCTTTTTGTCTCCTAATTTTGGGATAGTGACTTTAATGTTTTTGCCTAAATCTAATTTAAAAGGCACATAAATTTCTTTTGATGTGGAATTGAAACGCTGCCTGATTTCAGTTATTGCCAGCGTTAATAATTCGAGGTTTGTCTCTTCCAGTTTTTTCTTCAACTCTAAAGTATGTGAACGAATAATTGAACCATAAGATAGTTGTAAAAAATTTATATAAGCGTAACTCTCATCACTCACAATAGAAAACACATCTACATTACTAATTTTAGGATTTACAATAGTGGATTTGGCTTGGTAGTTTTCTAAAATTTCTATCTTTTCTTTTATTTTTTGAGCGTCTTCAAAATGCATCTCATTTGAAAATTGCTTCATTTGATTTTTAAATTGAAGTAGCGAATCTTTAAAATTCCCCTTTAAAATTTCTCGTATTGCTTTTATACTTTCATTATATTCTGCTTCTGTTTCTAAATCCTCACAAGCACCTTTGCAGTTTCCTAAATGATATTCTAAACAAACTTTATATTTTCCAGCTTTGATTTTTTCTTCTGCTAAATCATATTTACAATTTCTAAGGGGATATAATCCTTTAATCAAATCGAGTAAAGTATAAACTGTCTTAACACTAGTATAAGGTCCAAAATATTCCGAACCATCTTTTAATAAACGTCGCGTTTGAAACACTCTAGGAAACCGTTCCTTTTTTATACAAATCCAAGGATACGACTTATCATCTTTAAGCATCACATTATATCTTGGCTTATACTTTTTAATTAAATTATTTTCTAATAATAAGGCATCTGTTTCAGTAGTAACAACAATATGTTTAATGCTATTAATTTTTTTAACCAGCACTCTTGTTTTGCCATTCTCGTGTTTTTTTGTAAAATAAGAGCTTACGCGTTTTTTTAAATTTTTTGCTTTCCCCACATATAATATGATGTTATTTGCATCAAAATACTGATATACTCCTGGAGCATTTGGCAAGGTTTTAAGTTGTATTTCTAATGTGGATTTACTCATTTTTTAATCAGTTGTTGTCTATTTTTTTAATAAGGTCTGATTGAATTCGCCTTTAATGAAATTAACAAAACAAGACGATTTTAATAGCTCATTTCAAAGGTATGTTAAATCCCATTATTGTGAAAATGGTTTAGCTTTTTTAGTATATTGCATTAATAAATAAGTGCACTTAAGTATTTAAAGTTAAAAAGTTATAAGTTGAAAATTAACTTTAGGCACTTAAAAACTTTAGACACTTTAAGTACTTAACATCACATGAATATTGTTATTTTATCTCGTAATGCCAATCTTTATTCAACAGCCAGACTTATTGAAGAAGGTGAAGAGCGTGGTCATACCATTGAAGTGATCGACCCTTTAAAATGCGATTTAATTATCGAAAAAGAAAAACCTACTATTTATTATAAAGACAGATATTTAGATTATGTAGATGCTATTGTTCCTAGGATTGGAGCTTCGGTAACTTATTATGGTTGTGCTGTAGTGAGACAGTTTGAAATGATGAATGTTTTTACAACTGTTACATCTGAAGCCATAATTCATTCTAGAGACAAATTGCGTAGTTTTCAACGTCTATCAAAAGCAGGAGTAGGAATGCCAAAAACGGTTTTTACCAACTACTCTAGAGATGTTGTAGAGGTTTTAGAACATGTAGGCGGAACTCCAGTTGTAATTAAACTTCTGGAAGGCACACAAGGCATTGGTGTTGTTTTGGCTGAAACTAAAAATGCTGCAGAATCTGTTCTGGAAGCCTTTAATGGATTACAAGCTAGAGTCATTGTACAGGAATATATAAAAGAAGCCAATGGTGCAGATTTAAGAGCCTTAATTGTAGATGGTCAAATCGTAGGAGCTATGAAACGTCAAGGAATTGAAGGTGAATTTCGATCTAACTTACATAGAGGTGGAGCAGCAAATTATATAAAACTCAGCGAACCTGAATTAAAATTAGCAATTAAAGCTGCTCGTGCTTTAAAACTTCCTGTATGTGGCGTTGATATGTTGCAATCTAATCGAGGCCCTTTAATTTTAGAAATTAATTCTACACCAGGACTTGAAGGAATTGAGAAGGCAACTCAAAAAAACATAGCAAAAGCAATTATTACATTTATCGAAAGAAATCGAAATTAATGGCTCCCAAAAAAACAGACATATTAAACATTTTAGGAGAGTCCATACCACTTGGAGAAAGGAGAGAAATCAATTTTAATGTTGCCAAATTACACACAAGAACTACGCTTGAAGTACCAGTAATTATTGAACGTTCTAAAAAATCTGGTCCAACAATATTGTTTACTGCTGGTATACATGGAGATGAAGTTAATGGTGTGGAGATTGTCAGACAAATTATAGCCAAAGGCATAAATAAACCTAAATGCGGAACAATTATTTGTATTCCTGTTATTAATATTTTTGGGTTTTTACATATGGATCGCGAATTTCCTGACGGAAGAGATTTAAATCGAATGTTTCCAGGAACAAAATCTGGATCTTTAGCGAGTCGTGTGGCTTATAAATTGATAAATGAAATTGTTCCAAAAGTAGATTTAATACTAGATTACCATACAGGAGCGGCAAATCGTTTTAATGCTGCACAAATTAGAATTGCTAACAACAATGCTGCACTAAAAAAATTAGCTACAGTTTTTGGTGCTCCTTTTGTATTATATTCTAAAAACCTAAATAAATCATTTAGAAATACGTGCTATAAACTAGGTGTTCCTATGCTATTATTTGAAGGAGGAAAATCATTTTCTTTTAACAAGAACATAACTAATACTGGCGTAAATGGAGCAAAACGTATATTGCATCATTTAGGAATGCTGCATACAACATTTAGAATTTCCAAACCAAAAAAGAAGTGTGTATTTATTGCCGAAAGCAAATGGATAAGAGCAAAATATTCTGGGATGTTTAGAGCATCTGCTACTATAAATAAACTAGTTAACAAAGGTGATGTAATAGGTCATATTACAGATCCTTTTGGGAAATTTCATCATTTTGTAAAAGCACAACATTCAGGATATATTTTTAATGTTAATGAAGCTCCAATCGTAAACCAAGGTGACGCTTTATTTCATATATCAACAAAGTTGGTTTAGATTTAAAGTATTTAATTCTACGATGTTACTTTTTCTGAAGTACCTTCTTTAGGAAATGCCTTTTTATTAAAAACTAAAAGCAATCCTATTCCAGAGCTTATTGCCATATCTGCAATATTAAAAACCGGATTAAAAAACGTAAAGTATTCTCCACCCCAAAATGGCAACCATTCTGGCAAATAGCCTTTCCACATCGGGAAATGTAACATATCTACAACTTTTCCATGAAACAGAGAATCATAACCTCCATCTTGTGGTAAAAATGTTGCAACTTGACCATAACTATCATTAAACAAAACACTATAAAAGACAGAGTCTATAATATTTCCTAATGCGCCAGCAAAAATTAATGAAATTGCAATTATAAGAATTTTAGAACTATGCTTCTTTAACGTATTTACAAGCCAATATGCTATTCCAACAATTGCAGCAAGTCTAAACAATGTTAAAAACAATTTTGCCGATCTATCAGAAATAAAAGGTAAAATATCATTTAATTTTGCTCCCCAAGCCATTCCGTTGTTTTCTATAAATAAAATTTGAAACCAACTAAAAACTCTTATGTCTTCGCCAAGGATAAAATTAGTTTTAATGTAAAACTTAGAGATTTGATCTATAAGTAGAATAAGAACTATAATAAGTGTTGCCTTTTTTAATGACATTTAGTTTACTAAAATTAAAATGTCATTCTGTCCCGATAGCTATCGGGAAGAGTGAAAAATCTTTAATAGACATTTCGACTACGTTCAGTATGACATATATGATTGGGAAATCTGTCTCTTTTTAAAAAAAGCTTTATTTCTGCATGTTTTTAGCTTCAATGCTTAATGTAGCATGTGGTACTAATTTTAAACGCTCCTTATTAATAAGCTTTCCTGTAACGCGACAAATGCCATAAGTTTTGCTTTCTATACGAATAAGTGCATTTCTTAAATCTCTAATAAATTTTTCTTGTCTAATTGCCAATTGCGAATTCGACTCTTTGCTCATAACAGCACTGCCTTCATCAAACGCCTTAAACGTTGGTGCTGTATCTTCAGTACCATTATTATGGTCGTTCATATAAGCACTTTTAATAAGTTCTAAATCGTGTTGGGCCTTATCTATTTTTGATTGTATTAGTTCTTTAAATTCTGCTAAATCTGCATCAGAATATCTGTTGTTATTTTCTATTGCCATAATCTTAATGTTTTTTAATAAACAATTTGGTACTTACATCATCAAAAGTAATTTCTATACCATTGTTTACTTTGTCCATAATTTCTAACTTTTCGGTTAAGGTTTCTGTTTTAATATACTCTATATTTGAATGAACTGCTTTAACTATTTTATCATCTTTTTGAAGCATCACGTCTATCCTATCTGTCACATCAAACCCTGAATCTTTACGTAAATTTTGAATACGATTAACGAGCTCACGAGCAATCCCTTCTTTTCGTAAATCTTCGGTTAAAGTAACATCTAGAGCAACAGTTAAAGCACCTTCATTTGCTACTAGCCAACCTTCAATGTCTTGAGATGTGATTTCCACATCAGCAAGCTGTAAGATAATACTTTCCCCATTAATTTCAACGGCAAAAATACCACTTTGTTCTATTTTATTTATATCTTCTGAAGTAAATTTATTTATAGTACTGGAAATCAACTTCATGTCCTTGCCAAAACGTGGTCCCAGAGCTTTAAAATTAGGCTTTATTTGCTTTACCAAAATATCTGAAGCATCTTCCAAAAGCTCTATTTCTTTAACATTCACCTCATGCTTTATTAAATCTGAAACGGCTAAAATTTCTTCCTTTTGGGTTTTACTGTCAACAGGAATCATGATTTTTTGCAGTGGCTGACGCACTTTTATTTTCTCTTTAGCTCTTAACGACAATACTAATGACGATATTGTTTGCGCGTTTTCCATTTTACGTTCTAAAACTTTATCAATAAACGAGTCGTCATATTTAGGGAAATCTGCTAAATGCACACTTTCAAAAGCTTCTTTATTGGTAACAGAATTCAAATCCAAATATAATTTATCCATAAAGAAAGGTGCAATAGGAGCTCCTAGCTTTGCGATAGTAACCATACACATGTATAGTGTTTGATATGCCGAAATTTTATCTTGTTGGTAATCTCCTTTCCAGAAACGCCTTCTGCTTAAACGTACAAACCAATTACTTAAATAATCTTGTGTAAAATCGGAAACAGCTCTTGCTGCTTTTGTTGGTTCGTAATCTTCATAAAAGGCATCAACTTTTTTAATCAAAGTATGTAATTCCGATAAAATCCAGCGGTCTATTTCTGGACGTTCAGCTAAAGGAATATCTGCTTCAGCGTATTTAAACTTATCAAGATTAGTATATAGTGTGAAAAATGAATAGGTGTTATATAGTGTTCCGAAGAACTTACGTTTTACTTCTTCAATCCCTTCTAAATCAAATTTTAAATTGTCCCAAGGATTTGCATTCGCAATCATATACCAACGTGTAGCATCTGCACCATATTTTTCTAACGTTTCAAAAGGATCTGTAGCATTACCCAAGCGTTTGGACATTTTTTGTCCGTTCTTATCCAATACTAAGCCATTTGACACCACATTTTTGTATGCTACCGAATCGAAAACTATTGTAGCAATAGTATGTAATGTGTAAAACCAACCTCTAGTTTGGTCAACGCCTTCAGCAATAAAGTTGGCAGGGAAAGTTGTTCCTTTGTCAATCAAATCAGCATTTTCAAAAGGATAATGCCATTGCGCATAAGGCATACTTCCTGAATCGAACCATACATCAATTAAATCGCTTTCACGATGCATTGGTTTTCCTGATGGAGAAACCAATATAATTTTATCTACTATGCTTTTGTGTAAATCGATCTTATCGTAGTTTTCTTCTGAATAGTTTCCTACTTCAAAATCTTCAAAAATGTCCAATGGGATTAATCCCTTTGTAACGGCTTTTTGCATTTCATCTTTTAACTCTTCAACCGAGCCAATACAAATGGTTTCTTTACCATCTTCAGTTCTCCAAATTGGTAACGGAATTCCCCAAAAACGAGAACGTGATAAATTCCAGTCGTTTGCATTTTTTAACCAGTTACCAAAACGCCCTTCTCCAGTCGATTTTGGTTTCCAATTAATCGTTTCATTCAGTTCAAACATTCTATCTTTTACATTTGTGACTTTAATAAACCAAGAATCTAATGGATAGTATAAAATTGGTTTGTCTGTTCGCCAACAATTTGGATAACTATGCTTGTATTTTTCAACCTTAAAGGCTTTATTTTCTTCTTTTAATTTAATAGCTAACTCAACATCTACCGAGCGTTCTGGAGCTTCACCATCTTCATAATATTCGTTCTTTACATATTTGCCAGCAAATTCTCCCATTTCTGGACGAAAACGTCCTTGTAAATCTACAAGAGGAACCAAATTACCTTCGCTGTCTTTTACTAATAATGGTGGCACTTCTGGTTTTGCTTGTTTTGCAACCATAGCATCATCTTGACCAAAAGTTGGTGCTGTGTGTACTATTCCTGTACCATCTTCGGTTGTAACAAAATCTCCTGAAATTACACGGAAAGCATTTTCTGGATTGTCGTTTGGTAAAGCGTAAGGCAACAACTGTTCGTATTTAATTCCGACTAAATCTTTGCCTTTGCATTCTTTTACAGCGTGAAATGGAATTTTGGAATTATTAGTAGACTTCAAGTATGGAACATATAGTTGATATAATTCTTCTTCTTCCTCTTTTGTTAGTTTAATATTTTCTAATATTTTTGATGTAAGAAGTATTTCTTTATTAAAGGAAAATCCTAAATTTTCAAACTGTACAGTATCATATTTGTATATTTTGTAAGCCAACAAGTTCAATTTAGATTCTGCTTGTATATATTTCTTTCCAAATTGTTTCCCAACTAAATTTTTAGCTAAAATTACATTAATAGGTTTTCCAGTATATTCATTAAAAGTTTTAATTAAAACATAATCAATTTTATTCCCTACTGTTAATGCTGTATTACTTGGAAGCGTCCAAGGAGTTGTGGTCCAAGCCAAAAAGTATAGTGTTCCTTCATTTTGTAAAAACTCTGGAAGTGACTCTTCTTTAGCTTTAAATTGCGCAACAACTGTTGTGTCTGTAATATCCTGATAGGTTCCAGGTTGATTCAATTCGTGTGAGCTTAAACCAGTTCCTGCTTTTGGTGAATATGGCTGGATGGTGTAACCTTTATACAATAAATTCTTATCATAGATTTGTTTGAGCAACCACCAAACACTTTCCATGTATTTTGGTTTGTAGGTAATATATGGATCGTCCATATTTACCCAATAACCCATTTTTTGAGTGAGGTCATTCCAAACATCTGTATAGCGCATTACAGCTTTTTTACAAGCTGCATTATATTCTTCTACTGATATCGTTTTACCAATATCTTCTTTGGTAATTCCGAGTTCTTTTTCAACACCAAGTTCAATAGGTAAGCCATGTGTGTCCCAACCTGCTTTACGCTTTACCTGAAAGCCTTTTTGGGTTTTGTAACGACAAAAAATATCTTTAATGGCACGAGCCATAACATGATGAATTCCTGGTAAACCATTTGCAGAAGGAGGTCCTTCAAAAAACACAAACGGTTCGTTGCCTTCACGAGTAGTTACACTTTTTTCGAAGATGTTATTTTCTTCCCAATAGCTAAGAATTTCTTCTGCTACTTTTGGTAAATCAAGCCCTTTATATTCAGGAAATTTGATGCTCATTATATCGTTAATTCTATAAGACTGCGAAATTAATGATTTTTAGGAAAATAGAGGTTTAAATCAGTTGAATTGTATTATTATTTTATCTGATTTTAATTTTTTTTTTCAAATCATTCGAATTATTCATTATAGAATCAATTACTTTAGTAATAGGCAAAATATGAAGCAACGATTTTAAAGCTTCATTAACTGTTCTCATTTTTTTAGTTGGTATTACCAAATAAAACACCAATACTATTATAAAAGTTATGCAAAGACTTGAAATTATATTCATCATTTAGATATTAAGGTAAACAACATTAAATAATTACAATTGATTTTACAGTCTTATAGTTATTGGGTTATTAACCACATGTCAACAATTTAACTGTTTATAACTCATGCTTTTTGGTAAGAAAGTTAACAAAAAAATCTTGCGTCATCATGATTAACATCACAAATCAACAAGATTTTTTATAATTGATTAATAGCTGTGTAAAAGTAAGTTAAACAGCATCTTTTTGTTTATAGAAATACATAGCTGGTAAGAAATACTATATAAATGGTAATTATTAGCAAATAGAAATCAAAATCAACTATACTTTACCTTTCTTAATATTCTTATAGATTCTTTATAAAGCTCAAAAACTTCATCACTATAGTTTTTAAAAAGAGGTTTTGCTTCATGTAACTTATCTATAGCTTCATGAAATAAATTGAGGTAACAAATTAAATAAGTAGCAGGCAGGTTTCTTAAATCTATAGCTTCATTTTTATTTAACGAAATTCCTTTTTTCAACTTTTCTAAAATCGCATTGTTTGAATTGTAAATATGGTGCAATACTTTTTTATCATATTGAGGAGGATTAAATAAAAGCGTAGTTTCAATAGTATAGGTTACGTTATCTTCAAAACTAATTATAGTTTCTTCTAATTGGTAATACTTGTTTAAATTTTGAAGACCAAGATTTACATATTCAATTATTTTAAATTTGTTATCATCAAAAGTTATATACACATCATCGAGGGCAGAATAGAACAACCTCACCTGTTCGTTTATAAGCTCAATATCTACTCTCGAGAAAAAGGTTTTGTCTTTAACCATTTTTTTTTGCCCAGCCCAACACACTACAAAATATTCTTTAAACACTTTGTATTGTGGATTGTAATCTTTACGCGTATTCATAAAATCGAAAACACCATCAAGCGTATGCTGTATATTGTTTTGAGCATGTTTTTCAATAGCTGAAACAATATTAGAATTCACATCTTTTATTTCAATGTCAAAGACTTTAGGCATGCTCATACTTCCATCTCTGAAGAATACTGAGCCACCATAATATTTCCAAATGTTTCTACGTAGGGAAGTTATTTTTTCAATAGCTCTAATAGTGACCAAACCTACAACTTTAGCATTAGATAAATGTGGGAACGGAATGTTTTCATATTGTACAATTGGAGGATTGGCTAAATATGCATTTATAAGATTCTGAATTTTACTATCGTCAAAAAAATCCACGCCAATAATTGTATTATCTTCGTCCTCTACACCAATAACGATATAAGAATTGTTTTTAGGATTACTGTTTGAAAGCGCACAAATATGCTTTAAGAATTTTGCTTTACCCTCTTTTTGGCTAATATCAATCTTTCGCTTTTTGTCATAGAAACTATTCTCATCATTATGAGCTAAAAGATTCTTTATTAAAAGGCGTTTGTTAATCATATTTATTTTCCGAGAAAGCGGAAATCTGTATATTTATTATTTTAGTTACTGTTTACTGCAACTGAAAACTGCTTTATAAAATTACGGCACTTTATGTCCTTGACTAGCCTTTAAAATAAAAAACCAATCTTCAAGCTCTAAATCTATTGCCAAGGCTATATTTGCATTTGTAATTCTTGTGTTATTTGTTGTTCCGATTACAGGATGAATTTTAGCAGGATGTTTTAATATCCATGCCAAAAGCAATTGGTCTTTAGTCGCGTTATACTTTTCTTGAAATATTTCTAATTGTTTGTGTAACCGTTTCATTTGTTCGGTCATTTCTTTAAATGTGTTACCTAAAGGCGACCAAGCCATTGGTATAATCTTTTTAATAATCATTTGATCTAATACGCCATTATACATAGCTAAATGATTAGTGATAGAAAACTCAATTTGATTAATTGTTATTGGTACTTCGCTAAAAATTAAGTCAACTTGAGAAGACGTGAAGTTAGACACTCCAAAATCTTTTATTTTTCCTTCTTGAGCTAGTTTAGCAATAGCTTCCATAACTTCGCAAGGATGCATTAAAGGGCTTGGTCTGTGCAATAAAAGAGCATCTAAATAATCTGTTTTTAAGTGTTTAAGAGACTCTTCAACAGACCAGATAATGTAATCTTTAGAATAATTATAATGCTTTATTTTATTAGTTCTGCTTGTGCCTAAATATTGAATTCCACATTTAGAAACAAGCTGAATATCACTTCTATTAATACCGCTTTCGGCAAAGGCAATACCAAATTCAGCTTCTGTTGAATAGTCTCCATAAATGTCGGCATGATCAAAAGTTGTGATATTGTTCTCTAAACAATGATGAATTAACGAACCCATTTCTTTGGTTTTGAGTTGTTTTCCCCATCGTCCCCAAGCCATTGTTCCTGCTATTACTTGTGAAAATTTTTCTTTCATTAAAATATAAATTTGCAACATTAAAAATAATAAACTAAACTTAAAACAGTCTTTTACAAGCTGAATCTTTTAACCAATTATTAACAGCAAAAAACAAATAAATTTAACAATTTGCGATGTTAAAAAAAGTGAGTTATATTCACGCTTGAAAAAAATAACAAAATGATAGAAGATAATAGTACTGTTGATATTAAAGCTATTAATGAAAAAATAGAAAAAGAAAGTGCTTTTGTTGATTTACTAACGTTGGAAATAAACAAAGTAATAGTAGGTCAAAAGCACATGGTAGAACGTTTGCTTATTGGGTTGCTCGGTCAAGGACATATTTTGCTCGAAGGTGTTCCTGGTCTTGCAAAAACGCTTGCTATAAACTCACTTGCACAAGCAGTGGATGGAAGTTTTAGCCGAATACAATTTACACCAGATTTATTACCTGCAGATGTTACAGGAACATTAATTTATAATATGAAGGAGAATGATTTCTCCATTAAAAAAGGACCCATTTTTGCAAATTTTGTTCTGGCAGATGAGATAAATAGAGCACCTGCCAAAGTGCAATCTGCATTACTGGAAGCCATGCAAGAAAAGCAAGTAACCATTGGCGATGAGACCTTTATACTAGACAAACCATTTTTGGTTATGGCTACTCAAAACCCAATAGAACAAGAAGGAACATATCCTTTGCCTGAGGCACAAATCGATCGTTTTATGTTAAAAACAGTTATCGATTATCCAAAGATGGATGAAGAGCAGCTTATTGTTCGTGCAAATTTAAAAGGAGGTTTCGAAAAAATCAATCCTGTTGTATCTGTTGAGCAAATTTTAAACGCTCAAAAGGCAGTTCGCGAAGTGTATATGGATGAAAAAATAGAAAAATATATTCTCGATATTATTTTTGCAACACGTTATCCCGAAAAATATAAACTTCCCGATTTAAAACCTTTAATATCCTTTGGAGCTTCACCTCGTGGAAGTATTAATTTAGCCATGGCTGCAAAATGTTATGCCTTCATTAAAAGAAGAGGTTATGTAATTCCAGAAGATGTTCGTGCATTAGTTTACGATGTACTGCGTCACAGAATAGGAATTACTTATGAAGCTGAAGCCGAAAATGTCACTTCCGAAGATATTATCAATAAGATTGTAAACGAGATAGAAGTACCATAGGATTTCTGATTTTAGAATGACGAATATCGATTTTAGATTTCAATAATTTCAGAAATCGTAAATCATAAATCTACAATCGTAAATTGAACAATGGACACCAAAGAATTACTAAAAAAAGTACGCAAAATAGAGATCAAGACACGTCGTTTGTCCGATCATATTTTTGGAGGCGAATACCATTCCACCTTCAAAGGACGCGGTATGACTTTTAGTGAAGTACGTCAGTATCAATATGGAGATGATGTTCGTAATATCGATTGGAATGTAACTGCACGCTATCAAGAACCGTTTATAAAAGTTTTTGAAGAAGAACGTGAACTTACCATGATGTTAATGGCAGATGTTTCTGGTAGTGAGTTTTTTGGAACCGAAAGCCAATTTAAAAACGAAATTGTTACCGAAATTGCCGCAACACTTGCATTTTCGGCAACCCAAAATAATGACAAAATTGGATTAATCTTATTTTCGGATGAAGTAGAGCTTTATATTCCACCAAAAAAAGGAAGATCTCACGTACTTAGGATTATTCGGGAATTGATTGAGTTTAAACCAAAAAGCAAACAAACTAATTTGGTTGAAGCGCTAAAGTTTTTATCTAATGTAATGAAGAAAAAAGCAATTGTTTTTGTGCTTTCCGACTTTATCACAGACGACTACAAGCAAACTCTTAAAATTGTTTCTAAAAAACATGACGTTACAGGAATTAGAGTTTACGATAAAGGCGAAGAATCTATTCCAAATTTAGGAATGGTGCAAATGCAAGATGAAGAATCTGGAGAGTTATTACTGGTAAATACTGCTTCTAAAAAAGTGAGGCTTAATTATGGTAAATTCTATCGAGAGAAAGTAAATTATTATAAAGATAGTTTTGCAAAATCTGGAGCAGGAATTATTAATTGTCGCGTTGACGAAAGCTATGTAAGAAAATTATTAGGATATTTTAAACAAAGAGGATAAGCTGAATTATGAATTTTGAATTACGAATTTTGAATTACGAATTTAGACAAACAAAGAAATTTGCACTGTCTTTTTTCTTTGTTCTATATTCTTTTTTCTCTTTTTCTCAAATAGCATCTTCAATAGATTCTACATCTATAAAAATTGGAGAACAGGTTACTTATAAAATTGAGGTTGAAGTAGATTCAACAGACTTCGTTGTGTTTCCCGAAGGGCAAACATTTTTACCTTTAGAAGTAATAGAGTCTTATAAAGTTGATACGACAAAATTAAATGATAAATTCAACCTTATTAAAAAGTATGGATTAACACAATTCGATTCAGGGGTTTACACCATCCCAAGACAAAAAATAATAATTGGCACTAAAACATTCTTAACCGATTCTTTAAAAGTTGAGGTAAATAACATTGTTGTAGATACCACAAAACAAGGGTTATTCGATATAAAACCAATTATTGAAGTCGATAAAAGTCCAAGCAATTGGTGGAAATACCTAATCTATACTTTGATAGTTTTGGCTATTATTGCCGGATTATTGTATTGGTTTATATGGAGAGAAAAACCGTTAACTAAAGAAGAAAAAATTGCGTTACTTCCACCTTATGAACGCGCCAAATTAGCCTTGCAGGAATTGGATAATTCTGAATTTTTACAAAATGAAGAAATAAAGGAATATTATTCAGAGTTAACAGGAATTATAAGGAAATACCTTGACGAGAAAGTTTACGATCATGCTTTAGAAAGTACTACGGAAGAATTGATAAACAGATTACATCTGTTAAAAGATGGTCAACAAATAGATTTAAGCAAAGAAGATATAAAGAGCATTGAAACTATTTTAAAACGTGCGGATTTAGTAAAATTCGCTAAATCCAAACCAGATATTGCACTTGCAGAATTAGATAGAAATACAATAGATTTAGAGATTGACCACGTAAAAGAATCACTTCCAGAACCAACCGAAGAAGAAAAACTGCTCAACCAAAAATATAAAGAAGAACAGGAACGAAAAAAGAAACGCAGAAAAATTATTATAACAATAATCGTTGCAGTATTTATATTGTTTGCTACACTTACTGGTTTTGTAATAAAATATGGTTTTGAGTATGTAAAAGATAGTATTATTGGTCATGAAAGCAAAGAGTTATTAGAGATTAAGGATTGGGTAACCAGCGAGTATGGAGCTCCGGGAATTACAATAACTACACCCAAAGTTCTCCAGCGTACTGAAGCTGAAATTCCAGAAGAATTAAAAGGTCAAGTTGAAGTTGCTATGTTTAGCTTTGGTGGTTTAAATTCAAATATTGATATTATAGTTGGCACCACTAAATTTAAAAACCAAGGACAGGAAAAAGGTCAAGATGGAGAAAAAGAAAATAAAATAGACTTAAATAAAGCAGCAGAAGGCAGCATAAAAATATTAGAAAGCAAAGGCGTAGAAAATATAATTGTTAAACAAGAACAGTTTATAACACCTAATGGCGCAGCAGGTTTAAAGACATATGGAACTGCAAGGTTTCCAACTGCAATTCCAGATAAATTTGAAAACGGTAACTATGTGTTACTCGGTTTTACTACCGAAAATATTTTACAAACCATTATGCTGACCTGGAAAGATAACGATGTGTATGCGGATCAAATAGTAGAACGAATATTAAATTCGATAGAATTAATTAAACTAGAAGAAGAATAGATGTTTGAAGGCATAGAATTTATTAACAAACAAATGTTTTGGTTACTGTTATGTATTCCATTGGCTATTCTATGGTATGTTTTGAAATATAAACAACAAACAGCAGCGTTTAAAATATCAAGTATTAAAGGGTTTAAAGCTGGCAATTCTTGGCTTCCAAAATTAAAACACTTAATGTTTGTTTTTCGATTATTGGCATTGGTATTAATTATTACAGCTTTAGCAAGACCTCAAACCGTAGATGTTTCAACTAAAACAAAGACCACAAGAGGTATTGATATTGTAATGGCTATAGATGTTTCTGCAAGTATGTTGGCAAAAGATTTAAAACCGAATCGTCTTGAAGCACTAAAAAATGTAGCTGCCGAGTTTATTAAAGGACGACCAAACGACAGAATAGGATTAGTAGAATACGCTGGAGAAAGTTATACTAAAACTCCAATCACAAGCGATAAGTCTATTGTTTTAAGGTCTTTAAGAGAGATAAAATACAATAATATAATTGAAGGCGGAACAGCAATTGGAATGGGTTTAGCCACTTCGGTTAACAGAATAAAAGATAGTAAAGCCAAAAGCAAAGTGATTATTTTACTAACCGATGGTGTAAACAATTCAGGGTTTATAGATCCAAATACAGCAAGCGAACTTGCAGTAGAATATGGAATTAAAACCTACACAATCGGATTAGGAACTAATGGGATGGCTTTGTCTCCTATTGGTCTAAATCGTGATGGGAGTTTTGTGTATAGAAGAGTGAAAGTTGAAATTGATGAAGAATTGCTAAAAGAAATTGCTGAAGTTACTGGAGGACAATATTTTAGAGCAACTGATAATAAAAAATTAAAAGAAATTTATAAAGAAATAGATAAGTTAGAAAAAACAGATGTCGAAGAATTTAAATTTTATAATTACGAAGAAAAATTCCGTCCATTGGTTTTACTCGCAGGTCTATTTTTAATGTTAGAGTTGTTATTAAGATTTACTGTATTTAGAAGTTTCATTTAAAATAAGAAAAGAGATAAAAGAATACAAAACAAAGATAAAACTTTGAATTTTGCTTTTAGAGTTATTTGTTAGAGTAAAAAAGTTGGAATTTAAAAAATGATATTAGTGAATTCGTGGCAAGGCAAAATAAGCAACAATAAAAAATAAGATTCCCACTTTCGTGGGAAATAAATATGTATCAATTAGAAGAGAAAATATGGTTTTGGTTGTTACTGGTTATTCCAGTAATTATAGTATTATTTCTACTGCTTCAGTTATGGAAACGATATGTTCAGAATAAATTTATTAGTAAACAATCTCTTAAAAAATTAAGTCCAAACCGATCTTTATTTAAACCAATATTAAAGCTTATTGTATTATGTTTAGCGTTTGCTAGTTTAATAATTGCATTAGTAAACCCTAAAATAGGCACAAAATTAGAAACCGTAAAACGAGAAGGTGTTGATATTGTCTTTGCAATCGATGTTTCTAAAAGCATGCTCGCCGAAGACATTGCACCAAACAGATTAGAAAAATCTAAACAATTAGTTACTCAAATTATAAACAATCTAGCGAGTGATAGAATTGGCATTATTGCTTATGCGGCAAAAGCATTTCCGCAATTGCCAATTACTACAGATTATGCAGCTGCTAAAATGTTTTTGCAAAGCATGGATACAGACATGCTATCTTCACAGGGAACAGCTATTGATGAAGCTATACAATTGGCAAGAACTTATTACGATGACGAAGAACAAACAAATCGTGTGCTTATAATTATTTCTGATGGAGAAGACCATAATAACCTAGCTTCAAATGTAGCAGAACAAGCGAATGAAGAAGGTATTCGAATTTTTACGATAGGTGTGGGAGATATTAACGGAGGTCCAATACCAATAAAGCGTAATGGCATTGTGCTTAATTATAAAAAAGACAATCAAGGCGAAACAGTAATTACGCGATTAAATGAAGAAACCTTAAAAAACATTGCTGCTCAAGCCAATGGCTCATATATTAATGGCGCAAATACAAATCAGGTTGTAGAAGAAATTAGGGATATTTTAAACAAAATGGATAAAAAGGAATTTGAAGCCAAACAATTTGCAGAGTATAAAGATCAATTTCAATGGTTTCTTGCACTCGGTTTGTTCTTCTTGTTTATAGATATATTTTTATTAGAACGAAAAACAGCATGGTTAAATAGGTTGAATTTATTTAACGAAAATTTATAATTTCCGCGAAAGCGGAAACCTTATTAATTGAAACTAATAGAATAATACATAATTTTATAAATTTTTTAACGAACAAAAATACAGGGTTTTATATCTTGGTATTTGGAATAATTTATAATGAAACAAATAACAGCAATCATAATAATCTTAATAACAAGCTTTTCTTTTGCACAAGAAAAAGATAAAGCATTGCAAAAATCTAACGATTATGTTTATGATGGTAATGTTTTGGTGGATGAAGATTTTGTAGCTGCCGAAAAAGAATATAGAAAAGCCATTTCAAAAAAACCAAGTAATACTTCTGGAACATATAATTTAGGGAATGCTTACTATAAATCAGGTCTTTATAGTGAAGCCTTATTAAGACATATAGAAACGGCAAATTTAGCAACTACTAAACTAGAAAAACATCAAGCATTTCATAATATAGGTAATGCATTAATGCAGCAAAAACAATGTAAGGAAGCTGTAGAAGCTTTTAAAAATGCATTACGGAATGATCCAACAGACGAAGAAACAAGATATAACCTTGTTTTAGCAAAAGAATGTGCAGAACAGCAAGGTGATGGTGGTGGAGGCGACGATAATAAAGAGAATCAAGACCAAAAAGATCAAGACAAAGAGAATGAAGATAAGAAAGAAGGCGACGATAAAAAAGATGAAAACAAGGGTAAAGGTGATGACAAAGAAGACAATAAAGATGGAGATGATAAAGAAGATAAAGACGGAAAGCCTAAAGATGAAAAGGGAGATAAAAAAGATGAAGGCTCTAAAAACGAAAAGAAAGATCAGCAACCTCAACCAGGAAAATTATCGCCTCAACAAGTTAAGAATTTACTAGAGGCAATGAATAACCAGGAAAAGAAAGTACAAGAAAAAATAAATGCCAAAAAGGTAAAAGGAGTAAAAGTAAAAACTGAAAAGGATTGGTAAGTAGGTATATTTGTCATTTCTGCGAAGGTGGAAATCTCAATCATTGTTCATTATTTCAAAGAATGAAACTCATAAAATACATATTATTATTTATTATACTTGTGCCAAGTTTAGCTTCAGCTCAAGTTACGTTTGAAGCAAAAGTAAGCAAGAAAAAACTAGGAATAAATGAGCGTCTTCGTATAGATTTTGTGATGAATAAAGATGGAGACAACTTCAATCCTCCTAGCTTCGAACATTTTACGGTTATTGGGCCTAATCAATCAATAAGTAATTCATGGGTTAATGGTATAAAATCATATTCTAAAACCTATAGTTATTTTTTAGTGCCAAAAAAGAGAGGCAAATTTACTATTACCCAAGCCACTATCGAAATTGAAGGAGAAACCTATAAAACTTTACCTGTTAGTGTTGAAGTTACAGCAGCAGTAGATAAACCTACAAATCCCAACGACCCAAACTATATTGTGTCAGAAAATATACATTTAGTTACAGAGATATCTAAAACCAATCCTTTTTTAAACGAAGCCATAACTGTAGTTTACAAACTCTACGTTTCACCAAATGTTAGATTAAGCAATTTAAGAGAGCTTGATACGCCTAGGTATAATGATTTTTGGAGCCAAACCATTGGTATAAAAGAATTTAAATTAGAAAAAGGGACTTATAAAGGAGAAGATTATCATTATGTTGTGGTTCGCAAAATGGTGCTTTATCCACAAAAAACTGGGAAACTGGAACTAGAGCCTTTAACATTAAATATTTCAGTAGATGTGCCAACTAATAGGCGAGATTTTTTTGGTAGTCGAATTACGCAAACTGTCCATAAAACAGTTGCTACACCTAATAGAACGATAACTGTCAAGATGTTACCAGAAAATGGTAAACCAGATAATTTTACTGGAGCAGTAGGCGATTTTAGTTTTAAAGTTTACACTTCAAAAAATGAGTTAAAAGCTACTGAAGCATTACAAGCAACTATTGAAGTTTCTGGAAAGGGAAACCTTAAACTATTTAAACTTCCTAGATTAACACTTCCTAGCTCATTAGAAGTTTATGAGCCAGAATATGTTGAAAAAGTAAGCACTAATTTATCTGGTATGCAAGGCAGAATATCCGATTCTTATACTATCGTTCCTTCGTTTCAAGGTAAATATCCTATACCTAGTATTTCGTTTTCGTATTTCGATTTAAAATCGGAACGCTATAAAACCATATCATCAAAAGAATTGATTATAAACGTAACCGAAGGCCCAACAAACAGCAGCTTAAGTAATGAAAACAACTCTGCTTCAGTGAATAATAAAAAGCAGATTATTATATCTAACGAGCAATTCGCATCTTTTAAAACACAGCCTAATTTAGTTTCTATGCATACCAAACCTTTTTTTAAAACGAAGCTGTTTTGGACAGTATTATTGGCACCATTTTTAGCAATTCCAATAGCAATTATAATAAGACGTAAAAAAGACGAAAGAGATAGCGATGTTGTTGGGCAGAAAGTGAGAAAAGCAAATAGATTAGCTCGTAAATACTTAAGTGAGGCAAAGAAATCTTTAGGTAACAAAACCGATTTTTATGATGCCTTGGAAAGAGCGCTTCATAATTATTTAAAAGCAAAGATAAATATTGAAACCAGCGAATTCAGTAAAGATAAAATTCAAGAGTTACTAAAAGAAAAAGCGGTAAACGAAAATACTATTATAGAGTTTAATGGTTTATTGGAAAGTTGTGAGTTGGCAAGATATTCACCATTTACAAATGTGGAAATGCAGCAAGATTATGATAAGGCAGCAAAAGTAATTTCAACCATAGATAAACAAATAAGATAATTTTATTCCTGCGAATCCCGATAGCTATCGGGAAGGAATCTTTTGAAGCGTATTACATTTTGAAGATAGTTAACGATTATATGAAACGAGCATGCTAAAATGTTTATCACCTAAGGAAATGATTAATAGCGAACAGCATGTGACCAATAAAAAACAATAAATATAAACACATGAAAAAAATAATTTACATATTAACATTACTGATAAGCACTTTTACAATTGCTCAAAACAACGAGCTATTTGCAAAAGGAAATAGTTTATATAACGACGGAAAATATCAAGATGCCATAAATATTTATGAACGTATTTTAGACACCAAAAATCATTCTGCCGAACTTTATTTTAATCTGGCAAATGCCTACTATAAACTTAACAGGATAGCACCAAGTGTGTACTATTACGAAAAGGCATTACAATTATCGCCAAACGATAAAGACATAAAAAACAACTTGGCCTTTGCTAAAAACATGACTATTGATGCTATTGAAGTCATACCAGAAATGGGCTTTTCTAAAATAACCAATAGTATTATTAATAAGTTTAGTTTTGATGTTTGGGCAATGCTTTCAGTCGCTTTTGTAGTGTTATTTGCGATTTTATTTTTAACCTATTATTTTTCATATACTACAAACAAAAAGAGACTGGCTTTTTTAAGCAGTAATCTGTCTTTATTGTTGGTTTTAATTACATTAGTGTTTGCTTTTCAAAAATATGATTTCGACAAAAAAAACAAACCAGCAATAATTTTTGCTCATGAAAGCGAAATAAAAAGCGAACCTAATTTAAGAAGCGAGATTGCTTTTAAACTTCACGAAGGCACTAAAGTTCAAGTTATTGAAATCTACAACGAAAATTGGACTAAAATTAAATTAACAGATGGCAAAACAGGCTGGATACCTTCTCAAGACATCAAAGAACTGTAGCGAAAAACTATAAGAATTAAATTTATTTTTCCTCTTCTTCTTTAATTATACTAGGAAAAATAAAAGGCGCAATCGATTTTATAGGATTGTAAAGTATCGAACTTTTTATTTCATGCTCTTCAACTAAAGGAAGTGTATTGTTCAATCTGTTAAAAACAATTAAGATAATACTTAAAATCAATCCGATTTTTAAAGCACCAAAAACACCACCAAGAAGTTTGTTTAAAATCCCAAGTGCAGCAAAATCTGCAAGTTTAGTTAATGCTTTTCCAGCCATAGCAATTGCAATTACTATAATTATAAATGTAATGGCAAATGCAGTAATATTTATGTACTGCTCATCCCACTCAACACGACTTTCTAAAAATTCGGCAACAAAATCACTAAAGTGTATAGCACCATAAATACCAAGAATTAATGCAACAATTGAAGCGACTTCTACAAAAAGCCCTTTCATTAAACCGCGAACAAGACCAAACAAAATCAATGCGCCTAAAACAATATCTAAAACATTCATGTTTATAATAATTTTAGCAAATATAAATTAACTTTACAACTTTGTAAATTAACGAATTTATTACTTAAAAAAATATGTCTAGAGATGAGCAGTTAAAACAACGCTGGGAAAAAACAGTAGAGAAATTATCTATTCAGTTTGCCGATGGAGACACTCTGGATGTAGATGCTATTATTTATTTAATTGGCGTACAAGAACTCGGACAGTTGCATAGAGAATATAAAAAAGAAGACAAAATAGGGCTAATGCACATTGCCATTTGTAGGCTATTAGAACCCTATGGTTATTACGAATTCGATTATTTTGATGCGCAAGGTTGGCCTCATTATAAAACAAAAGAGGAGTTGCCTCACTTAAAAGCAGGAGAACAAAGCGTATTGATGAAAGAAGCTATTGTAAACTATTTTCTTGAAACAGAGTTTATTAGATAAAAAATTGCTTAAAATTCGCTAAATTTGTCACTTAAATTTTAAAACCAAATTTATTATGAAAAAATTAATACTGCTTTTTAGTGTATTTGCGCTTATGTTAACCTCATGCAATAAAGATAATGATACACCATCTCAAGATTCTTTTATTGGAACTTGGACATATTATAAATCATTTGAAAACGATGTTGAAATAGAGTTAAGTGACTGTGATTTACAAGACACGATTCAAGTAAATGCAGATGGAACATTCTCCTTTTCTGATTATGATGATTTTGCAGGCCCATGTGAGTTAGATTTTTCTGGTACAGGAACATGGGAAAACGTTGGAGACGGCAATTATTCAACTACAATTGATGGAGAAACCTCTGTTGTAAATCTTACTTTTGAAGGAAATACATTTTATTTTGAGGAAGTTGATGAAGACATCACCTACAGAGAAGTTTATATTAGAAATTAGTTCCTTATATTAAAATATAAAAATGTCAAACAATAATTAGCTGTTTGTTAGACAATTGAAATCGAGTCTTTTATCTTAAAGCAAAGCAATCTTAAGTCTTATAGCAGACAATAGTGTTATAAAAATTAAACTCCTTCAAATTGAAGGAGTTTTTTATGCTCAAAATTCACTAAATTTGCAATCATTTCGACGTGATATTATGATAGATAAGATAAAAGAACTTATTGTAGAAGCAGAAGCATTTACAACCCAATCTAAAGAAGAGGTTGAAGCATTTCGTATAAAATATTTAGGCAAAAAAGGATTGCTTAACGATTTTTTTGCAGAATTTAAAAATGTAGCAAACGACCAGAAAAAAGAATTCGGTCAAGCTATTAATACGCTTAAAACAACAGCTCTAAACAAAGTAAACACTTTAAAAGCAGAGCTGGAAAACAAGGAACAAGTAAAAGGTGTTTTAGGAGATTTATCGCGATCTGGAGAACCTATCGAAATTGGTGCACGTCATCCAATTTCATTAGTGAAAAACCAGATTATAGATATATTTTCTCGAATAGGTTTTAATGTAAGCGAAGGACCAGAAATTGAAGACGATTGGCATAATTTTACGGCATTAAATTTACCAGAGCATCATCCTGCAAGAGATATGCAAGACACGTTTTTTATTCAAACCAATCCAGATATTTTATTGCGCACACATACAAGTTCGGTACAAGTACGCTACATGGAAAATAACAAACCACCAATCCGAACAATTTCTCCAGGAAGAGTTTACCGAAACGAAGCCATTTCGGCACGTTCTCATTGCTTTTTTCACCAAGTAGAAGGTTTGTATATAGATAAAGATGTGAGTTTTGCAGACCTTAAACAAACCTTGCAATATTTTACTACCGAACTCTTTGGGAAATCTAAAATACGATTACGACCTTCATACTTTCCGTTTACTGAGCCTAGTGCTGAGGTTGATGTATATTGGGGACTTGAGACCGAAACCGATTATAAAATGACCAAAGGCACAGGTTGGTTGGAAATTATGGGTTGTGGTATGGTAGATCCAAATGTGTTGGAAAATTGCGGAATAGACTCAAAAGAATATTCTGGTTTTGCATTTGGTATGGGAATAGATCGTATTGCGCTCTTACTTCATCAAATTAGCGATATACGATTACTAAGCGAAAACGATATTCGCTTTTTGGAGCAGTTTAAGTCTGTTTTATAAATACTTTACAATTCCGCACTACGATGCAGAATCTATATTAATGAACTATAATTAAATACAATATAAAATGGTAAGTAACGAATTTGAAAAAGGAGTGAAATTCTCTTTTAATAACAGCATTAGTTATAATGAAAAAGCTGTTGTTAGCAAACATATATTAAAAAAAGAGAATGGAAACATCTCATTATTTGCTTTTGATAAAGGAGAAGGATTAAGTGAGCACACAACTCCTTTTGATGCAGTTGTTTATATAGTTGATGGTAAAGCAGATATTATTATTGATGGTGTATCGAATATCCTTGAAGCAAACGAAACTATTATCATGCCAGCTAATATTCCACATGCATTAAAAGCAGTTGAAAATTTTAAAATGGTATTGACTATGATAAAGCAAAGATGAAATCTAAATAATTATTAAAAACATCTTTCGCATTTTTACTTTCATATAAAACACATTAAATGCGTTTATAATAGTTAATCTAAATCGGCATCCAAGTTACCAATATTGCTTGTATGATAAAAAATATTAAAAACGGAAGTGCTAAATAACCCATAACATCTCTGGCTTGTATTTTTATGCCTTTGCCCATAATAGGAAATACTAACAGCAAATAAAACGGTTGCAGTAAGTTGCTTAAACTTTCTCCATAAGCAACCGATAAGGATGCTCGAGCTATCATAGCAGTGATTTCTTCCTGAGGTAAGCCAACACCTATTTCTTTAACAGCATTAATGATACTTGGGCCAACCACAGCAAATTCACCACCTGCTGAAGGGATTGCAAAATTAACAACAGCTCCAGTTACGTAGGCGTAAAAAGGGTAAGAATCTATAGTTGCGAATGAAGCCAATACTTCCCCAAGTTTTACTCCCAAGCCTGTATATAACATAATGCCCATTATGCCAGCATAAAAAGGATATTGAAATATAATTCCTGAGATATTGCTACAAGATCGTTTCATTGCAATTACATAACGCATAGGTGTTTTATGCAAGAACAAACCAACGACCAAAAAAATAAAAATCATGATATTAAAATTCAAATTAAAACCTTTTGTACTAAAATGAAAAATAATATATGTCAATCCCATAATTACAATAATCATTTGAAGAAAACTACTATTGTTTAATGAGTCTGAGACTGATTTAAAAGGAAGTTTCAAACTTAAAGCTTCCTCTTTAATAGAAATTTCTTTGGTCTTTTCTTTTGTTTCTAATAAATCGTTTAATTCATTTCCCTTTTTCTTTTTAGGAGCTAACAGAACCATAAATAAAGGTGCTACTACAATAAACAAAACGATCATTGCAATATTTAAAGGTGACCCTAAAGTGTATGAAGTAGAAATAACATCAGTTAAAATTCCTGTTTCAATTAAATAATTTTTTTCTGTATTTAATAATAATGGAATTGAACTCGATAATCCAGACACCCAATTACCAAAAGATAAATACACACAGGCTATTAAAAAAGGGTAATTAATGCCTTTAACCCGTAATGCTAATTCTCTTGCCAAAACACATGTAATTACAATCCAACCAAAACTAATTAATGATAACAAACTGCCAATCATAACCACCAAAAAGTAAACTTGTTTTGGGCTGTTAATAAATACTGTGAGTTTATCAATGCCTTTGTTTATTGTTGACGATAAGGCGATACAAAAACCAGTAATGATGATTAATACGATTTGCATTCCAAATTCAAGTAGGTCAAAAAAGCCATCGTACCAAGATTGAATAATTTTTAACGGTGTAACATCTAACCAAATAAAAGCACCAACACCTGTTATTATGGTTAATAGTAATGCAAATACAAATGCATTTGGCATGTATTTTAAAAATAGATGCGTGAACTTCTCTCCTAGTTTTGTCCAAAAATTTTTCATAAACTAAATGTTATTGCGTTTTACTTAATCACTATTTGGTAATTAAAACCGAATCTAATTTTTCTATCTAAACTATAAGCTCAACCAAATCTTCAATTTTAGTTATTAACTGAATTTTTATAGAAGTATCCTTTAATGAAATTTTATTGTACTTAGATACAAAAATGGTTGAAAAGCCTAATTTTTCGGCTTCAAGAATGCGTTGTTCTACACGTTGTACAGGACGAATCTCTCCAGAGAGTCCAACCTCGGCTGCAAAACAATAATCTTTTTGTAAAGCAACATCTTCGTTCGAAGATAAAATGGCTGCCACAACTGCTAAATCAATTGCTGGATCGTCAACAGTAATGCCTCCTGTGATATTTAAAAATACATCTTTAGCACCTAATCTAAAACCCGCTCGTTTTTCTAAAACTGCCAATAACATATTTAAGCGTTTGGCATTAAATCCTGTGGCACTACGCTGTGGTGTACCATATACTGCTGTACTAACCAAAGCTTGGACTTCAATCATAAGAGGTCGCATGCCTTCTAAAGTTGCGGCAATGGCATTGCCACTTAATTCCTCGTCTTTTTTAGAAATTAACACTTCTGAAGGATTATTTACCTCTCGTAATCCTGAGCTTTGCATTTCGTAAATACCCAATTCGTTGGTAGAACCAAATCGGTTTTTACTAGCTCGTAATATTCTGAATACATGATTTCTATCTCCTTCAAATTGTAAAACCGTATCGACCATATGCTCTAAAATTTTTGGTCCAGCAATATTTCCGTCTTTAGTAATGTGTCCAATTAAAATAACAGGTGTTGCCGTTTCTTTAGCAAATTTTATAAGCTCTGTAGCGCATTCTTTTATTTGAGAAATACTTCCCGAAGACGACTCGATATAATCACTATGAAGTGTTTGAATAGAGTCTATAATAACAATATCTGGTTGTAACGCTTCAATTTGTTTGAAGATATTTTGCGTTTTGGTTTCCGTTAAAATATAGCAATTCTCACTATTTGGATGAATACGTTCGGCTCGCATTTTTATTTGTTTCTGGCTTTCTTCACCTGAAACATAGAGCGTTTTATAAGGCAATTTTAAAGATACTTGAAGCATTAGTGTGCTCTTGCCAATTCCTGGTTCGCCACCAAGTAAAATGAGCGAACCTGGAACAATTCCACCACCAAGAACACGATTAAATTCGTTGTCAAACGTGTCTAATCTTGCTTCTTTTGAAGCATCGATATCATTAATTTTTAAAGGTTTTGAAACGCGTTTAGATGTTGATGACGATGGAGTTTTCCAATCGCTTTTCTCAGCTTTTTGGACAACCTCTTCTACAATGGTATTCCATTCTTTGCAAGCTGCACATTGACCTTGCCATTTGTTGTATTGCGTGCCACAACTCTGACAAAAAAAAGTGGTTTTTACTTTAGTTTTTAATCCCATTAATATCCAAAATCTGCTTTTATTTCTCCTGCTTTTTCTAGCATAAGATCTATTGTAATCCCTCCAATTTCTTCAAGACCATAAGCTCCTTTATATGTCCTCATAGCCTTTTTTGGCTCTCCAGTTTCTTCGTAAAATCGTGCTAAATAATAATTTCCTAAAAGTGTTTCTGGATATTCTTTTCGAGCAATTTTTCCTAAATCTTCGAAATACTCAAACGCTTTCTTCTTTTCTATTGCAGCAGCTATGGCTTTAAAATCGTTAATGAGAATTTGTTTTTCAATTCCGAACAAATCACTAATAACCTTATATTTTTCTTGAAGGTATTCCACAGGAGAGGTTTCTAAAGTTAAAATACTTTCTTTATATTCTTTTTTGCTGATGGGCTGAAACACGTAAAAGATACTTTCTAATGCCTTTGGGATTGCATGTGCAGGAGCAGAATAATGTGTGGCATCTTCAAAGCTGTCGAAATTATATAATATATTTTTATTATCAATAGACGTTATAGTTGCGTTTAATGCTTCGGTGTCTTTCTTAATATATTTAATGTCGTTACTGGCTGTTGCTAAGTAATAAAATAATTTAGTTTTATATTGTTTTAGTCGTTCTGAAATATAATTGTTCATACTTGGCGCTAAACTTGGACTTATAGTTATATAAGCCTGAAATAATGGTTTAGGTTTTAACAAAAAATAATTTATAAAATTTGCGGTTTCGCCGTGACCAACAGCAACTCTAAAATTTTCTGTTCTGTATGTACTGTTCAAATGCGGAAGCAGCTCCATACCAATAAACTCGAAAAATTTGGCGCCTGATTCAACAGGTAAATCATTTTGTTCAGAATAATAACAATCGTCATCTCTGGTATCGGCTTGATTAATGCCAACCACAATGGCTTCTGGCATGTCTTCCCAATAAGAATAATAATCGACATTTCCAGCAACAATTTCAAACATATAATCACCATCTAAAACTATAAATAATGGATAGGATTTTTCTATATTTTCATCATAGTTTCTTGGTAGCTGAATTTTTATTTCCCTTCTTTCGCCTAGTTTATACGATTCAAACTCCTCATAAATAGTTTGTGCTATTATAATGTTAGCACAAAAAAAGGCTATAAAAACATAGAGGATAGATTTCATAATTATTCAACTGATTTTGAGATTTTACTATTGCAAGATAGACAATTATTTAATGTATTTAATTTGTCTTATTAATCTTTATGGTTGTTTTCTTCCTGTTGTAAACAGGTAAAAATATAAACGATAAACTTCCCAAAATTATTATTAAAAAAGTTTGTGCCGACCATATTATCCATCCAAATGCAAGACTTGGAGCTTCAGGGATATTGAATATAGAAAATGCTGCAACTACTGCTAAAGGATACACTACTATACCTCCATTGGTTGCTGCAATTGTAAAACTTGCTGCAATAAATGCAATTAAAACTGCACCAACTGGAATGTTGTCGAGCTCAACTATTGCAAATGTTGAAATGTAAAACATAAGCAAATACATTCCCCAAATAAACAAAGTATGAAAAATAAATGCCCATTTGTGTTTCATTTTAAAAATACTTAAAACCCCTTCAACTAATCCTTTTATAAACTGCTTGATTTTTAATGCAATTTTAGATTTACTTTTTGTTATATAAATGAAAAGAATTGCAAATGCTCCAAGTGCAACAAAACCTCCAATAATAAGTTTTATTGGCTGAAACGATGCTGCCAAAATATTATAAATAAAGTCAAACTGAAGAAAAAGTGTAATTGCAATAATCCCTAATAAAACAACAAAGTCTGCAACTCGTTCGGCTATTATGGTTCCAAAACCTTTTTCGAAAGGAACATCTTCATAATTAGTTAATACAGCTGCTCTTAATACTTCTCCGGATCTTGGAATGCCATAATTGGCGAGATAAGTAATAAATACTGCCATTATACTGTTTGGAAATCTTAAGCTGTAACCCATAGGTTCTAACATATATTTCCATCTGTAAGCTCTTGACAAATGACTTAAAAGCCCACAAAAAACACCAAGAATTATCCAGCTATAATTAGCACTTTCAAAATAAGGAATAATATCTGAAACGGGGATTCTCGAAAACGTGTACCATCCAAAAAAAAATGCTAATAAAAGCGGAATTAAAATTTTTATTGTCTTTTTGGCTGTCTTATTCAAGGTTAATTTTATAACTATTAATTTGTTTTGAAGTAAATATAATTAATTAAGTGCTATATTATCTATTAATCTAATTTCATCTGCATAAACAGCAATAAATGCACGATATACTTTTTTGTTTGATTTTCTTTTAATTTCCTTTAAGGTTTTAATGTCTGCAATTACAAAATATTCTAATTCTAACATCTTCTGTTTTTCAAATTCTTTAATAACCCATTCTGTTACTTTTTTAGGGCTTTGTTTCGCAAACCTTTCTTTAGCTTTTTTTAATATTTTATATATAGTTGGTGCTGATTCTAGATGTTCAAGTTTTAACCGTTCATTCCGAGAGCTCAAAGCCAAACCACTCTCTTCTCTATAAATTTTGCAACCAATAACATTTATTGATAAATGAAGTTTTTCTACAAGTTTTTTTATAATTTGTAATTGCTGAAAATCTTTTTCTCCAAAATAAGCATTATGTGGCTTTACAATTTCGAACAAACGTTTTACAACAGTTCCAACACCATCAAAATGATCAGGACGAAATTTACCTTCCATTTCATTTTCTAATCCATCAAAATCAAAATTTAAAGCTTCAATATTTTCATCATAAATATCTTTTACCGATGGTGCGTATATTATTATGTTGGTTGCAAAAAGTGTTTTAATCAAGTTAAGATCGCGTTCTAAAGTTCGAGGATACTTTTCTAAATCTTCTTTTTTATTAAACTGAGTAGGGTTTACAAAAACGCTAATAACAACTACATCATTTTCTTTTAGCGCCTTGCTTACCAATGCCAAGTGACCAGCATGCAAAGCTCCCATTGTAGGCACAAACCCAACTTTTTTGTTTTGAGCTTTAAAGCCTTCAATTGTATTGAATATGTCCTCTTTAGAATTAAATACTTTCACTTTAGTAAAAAATTAACAGCGTGCAAACTTAATATATTACAATTAATCTGCATAATTTTTGTAATTTTGCGTGTTTTTATTTTTATATTAAAACATAATAGGTTCATGAAACTAGCGTGATAAAAGTTTCTCATCAAAAGGAAATTGATTGTCGACGAGTTCCATGTGTCCAAAGAAAAGCAATAAAAATAACCACATGAAAGAGAAGAGAATATTGTATGTATCGTCAGAAGTAGTTCCATATTTACCTGAAACTGAAATTTCTTCAATGTCGTTTGAAGCACCTCGAATGGTAAACAAGCAAGGTGGGCAAATACGAATTTTCATGCCTAGATATGGAAACATTAACGAAAGAAGGCATCAACTTCATGAAGTTATACGTTTATCTGGAATTAATTTAGTGATTAACGACCTAGATATGCCTCTTATAATTAAAGTGGCTTCAATTCCTAAAGAAAGAATACAAGTTTATTTTATTGATAGCGAAGAATATTTTAAACGAAAAGCGACATTAACAGATGAGGATGGAAATTTATTTCCAGACAATGATGAGCGTTCTATATTCTTTGCAAAAGGAGTAATTGAAACCGTTAAAAAACTGAATTGGGCTCCAGATATAATCCATGTGCATGGTTGGTTGGCTTCATTATTGCCGCTTTACCTTAAAGAATATTATAAAGATGAACCTTTATTTGCAAGTAGTAAAGTTGTTACCTCTTTATACAATCAAAGTTTTGATGGTGCGTTAAATAAAGATATGATTAACAAAATTAAATTTGACAATCTAGATAATGAAGCTATTGAAACTTTAAAAAACCCTACTTACAATAATATAATGAAAGTTGCTGTAGATTATTCTGATGCTTTAATAGTAGGTTCAAAAGAAATACCAAAAGAATTACAAGAGTATTTAAACAACTGCAAAAAACCTGTTTTAGACTATCACAGCCCTGAAACTTTTGCAGAAGCTTACACCGAATTTTATAAAACAAAAGTTTTAAGTCAGTAAAAATACATGAATCGAGCATGATAAAAATTTTCTCACAAAAGAAAATCATAAATAGCGAACAGCATGTGTCTTTTAAAAGACAATAACAAATAACACATGAAAAAGATACATTTAATTTTAAAAAATATAGCAGTCGTCGCGTTTATTCTTGGAGGGTTTATTGCTTGTGATAAAGATTTTGCAAGTTTAGATTCCGATGTTATAAACCCTGATAATGCAACAAATTTTTATACAGGTTTCGACGAATATACAGTTATAACTTATAACAAAAACACTGGTCCAGTTCAAACCAACGGATTATCATCAAATTTATTAGGTTATTATTTTGATCCCGTTTTTGGAACTTCAATTTATAATTTTGTGTCACAAATGACACCATCTGCTTTTGATCCAACTTTTGGAGAAAATATTGTATTAGATTCAGTCGTATTAACAATTCCATATTTCAGTAGAGCTATTGAAACTGATGATGAAGGAAACACAACTTATGAATTAGATTCAATTTTTGGGAACACGCCAATAGAGCTTTCCATTTTTAAAAACAATTACTTTTTAAGAAGTTTCGATCCAGATTCAGAATTTAATGATCCTCAAAAATATTTTTCTAATGGATCTACTTTTTCAGAGGGCGAACTACTTTATGAGAATTTGATTTTCTCTACTAGTGAAAACCAAATTGTTTTAACCGAAATTGATACCACTACCAATGAGCCTGTAGTGACTAATAGATTAGCTCCAGCAATAAGAGTAAAACTCAACAATCCCAACAATACTTTTTGGCAGGATTTAATTTTTAACAAAGAAGGAGAGCCTGAATTGAGTAACCAAAATAATTTTACAGAATATTTTAGAGGTCTTTATTTTAAAACCGAAGCTACCGATCTTAACGGAACTTTAATGATGCTTAATTTTGCCCCTACTAATAATAACAGTGCAAATATAACATTATACTATACGAGTGATGTAGATGACCCAAATTCTGATAATATTGATGATACAATTGAAAAAGCAGGGACCTTTGTTCTTAATTTTACTGGGAATCAAGTTAATATCTTTGACAATAGCTTTATTACAATTCCAGACGGAGACACAGTTAATGGCGATGAAAAATTATACTTAAAGGGAGGAGAAGGTTCGATGGCAATAATCAATTTGTTTAATGGAGACGAAGAAGGAAACTCTCCAGAATTCGAACAATTTAAAAATGATTATAAAGAAGGAGATGTATTAAAAAGACTCATTAACGAAGCTTATTTAGAGTTTTATGTTGACCAGACTACAATGCAAGGAGAAGAACCAGATCGCGTGTATTTATTTGATTTAAATAACAATATACCACTTATTGACTATATTATTGATCAATCAGTTAGTGTTACTTCATCAAAATTAGATCATTTAGTTCCTCTACAAAGAGTAGATGATGAACCTAATGGACAAGGCATAAAATATAAAATTAGAATCACAGAGCATTTAAAAAACTTAGCTATTAGAGATTCTACAAATGTTAAACTCGGTCTTGTGGTAACAACAAATGTTATTTCAATAAATAATCTTGAATTGCAAAACAACACGGAAATTTTAAATGTTCTCCCTTCGGGCACTATATTATCCCCTAGAGGAACTGTTCTTCATGGAAACAATACGTCTAACCCAGATAAAAGGGTTACTTTTAAAATATATTATACAGAACCAAATAATTAAAATATGTGTGGAATAGTTGGGTACATTGGGCATCGTGAAGCCTATCCTATAATACTAAATGGACTAAAACGCTTAGAATATAGAGGTTATGATAGTGCTGGAATTGCTTTATTTGATGGTGAAGATATTAAACTATCCAAAACTAAAGGCAAGGTTAATGATCTTGAAACAAAGATTGAATCCGAAATATCTACAAATGGAACTTTAGGTATTGGTCATACACGTTGGGCAACTCATGGTATTCCTAATGATGTTAACTCTCATCCGCATTATTCAAATTCTGGCAATCTAGTAATTATTCATAATGGAATAATTGAGAACTACGAGTCTTTAAAAAAAGAATTAATAAAAAGAGGATATTCATTTACTTCGGATACAGATACCGAAATCCTAATAAATCTCATTGAAGATGTTAAACTAAAAGAAAATGTAAAGCTAGGAAAGGCAGTTCAAATTGCATTAAACCAAGTTGTCGGAGCTTATGCTGTTGCAGTATTCGACAAAGACAAGCCCAATGAGATTGTAGTTGCTAAACTTGGAAGTCCATTGGCTATTGGCATTGGAGATAATGAATTTTTTATTGCAAGCGATGCTACGCCTTTTTTAGAATATACAAAAAATGCCATTTATTTAGAAGATGAAGAAATGGCAATTATTAGAAGGCATAAAGATGTGGAAATTAGAAAAATTAAAGACGATTCTTTAGTAAATCCTTATGTTCAGGAACTGCAAATGAACCTAGAGCAAATAGAAAAAGGAGGATATGACCACTTTATGTTAAAAGAAATTTTTGAGCAACCTAGTGCTATTAAAGACACCTATAGAGGAAGGCTTTTAAGCAAGGAAGCTATCATTAAAATGGCTGGTGTAGAGGATAACATGAAAAGATTTCTAAATGCCGAAAGAATAATTTTTGTTGCTTGTGGCACGTCTTGGCACGCAGGATTAGTAGCAGAATATATTTTTGAAGATTTAGTGAGAATTCCCGTTGAAGTTGAATATGCATCAGAATTTAGATACCGTAACCCAGTAATAAAAGAAAATGATGTTGTTATTGCTATTTCACAATCTGGTGAAACAGCAGATACTCTTGCGGCAATAAAATTAGCAAAATCAAAAGGCGCATTTGTTTTTGGTGTTTGTAATGTTGTAGGGTCTTCTATTGCAAGAGAGTCTGATGCTGGAGCATATACACATGCTGGACCAGAAATTGGTGTAGCATCAACAAAAGCATTTACAACACAAATTACTCTTTTAACTTTAATAGCATTGCGATTGGCCAGAGCAAAAGGCACTATATCAAGTTCAAACTATCGTCTTCATTTGCTTGAGTTAGAAATGATTCCAGAAAAAGTTAAAGCCGCTTTAAAATCAGATAATCTTATTAAAAAAATTGCTGATATATATAAAGATGTGCCTAATTTTTTATATTTAGGCAGAGGATATAACTTTCCTGTAGCTCTTGAAGGCGCTTTAAAACTAAAAGAAATTTCCTATATACATGCAGAAGGATATCCTGCAGCTGAAATGAAACATGGCCCAATTGCTTTAATTGATGAAAATATGCCAATAGTTGTTATTGCAACAAAAAAAGGGCATTACGATAAAATTGTAAGCAACATACAAGAGATTAAATCTAGAAAAGGAAGAATAATTGCTATTGTAACCGAAGGGGACACGACTGTAAAAGAATTAGCCGATCATGTTATTGAAGTCCCAGAAACGTTAGAGTTACTTACTCCTCTTTTAACTACAATTCCTTTACAATTATTGTCCTACCATATTGCTGTTATGCTTGAAAAAAATGTAGATCAACCACGTAATCTTGCAAAATCTGTTACCGTAGAATAATTCTATATAACGATAATTTTTATTTCACTTCCCTTTTTTTTTATACCATTTTATCAAAAAAGTGTATATTGCTGTTCTATAAAAACAAACTAATACACAATATGAGAACAATTACTAAAATTATTTTATTGTTTTTTTGTGCATTTTCTTATGCACAAACCACAGTAAATGGTAACGTTTTAGATGATAATGGTCAACCATTACCAGGCGCAAACGTTATTGTTGTAGGAACTACAACTGGAGCCGTTACAGATTTTGACGGAAGTTTCACGCTTACTATTGATCTAGCACCTCCTTTTTCAATACGAGTAAGTAGTGTAGGATTTGAATCGATGACTAAAGAAGTAACCACTAATCCTCAAACACTAGACTTTGTTTTAAATGAAGGTAATGAACTTGATGAGATAGTAATTTCTGCTTCCAGAACACCTGAAAGTGTGAGAGAATCTCCTGTTACTATTGAAAGATTTGATGCTAACGATATTCAATTCGCAGCATCTCCTAACTTTTACACAAGTTTAGAAAACTTAAAAGGTGTAGATGTAAACCAAGGAAGTTTAACTTTTAACTCTGTAAACACCAGAGGATTTGCAACTTTTGCTAATACACGATTTGTTCAATTAGTTGACGGCATGGATAATGCCTCTCCATTGTTAAACTTTGTGATTGGTAATATGCTTGGTTTAAATGAATTGGACATTGCAAGCGTAGAACTGTTACCAGGAGCATCTTCAGCTTTATATGGTGCGAATGCATTTAATGGTATTTTGTTTATGAACAGTAAAAGCCCTTGGGACGATCAAGGTGTAAGCGCCTATTATAAAACAGGACTAACAGTGCAAGATGAAGCGGGAGACAATAAATTTTATGATTTTGGAATTCGAGCTGCTCATGTTTTTAGCGATAAATTTGCAGCTAAAGGATCCTTTTCTTACTTATATGGAACTGATTGGCATGTAGCAGACTATAACGAATATGTACAAGGCCTGCCAGGAACAGCTGACGCTATCCTTCCTTTTGGATCAAGTCCCGCTCATGATGCTTTGCATATATATGGAGATGAAGTAGCTACAACATTAGACTGGGATGCAATTGCAGGAACACCTACTGGGTTTTTAGGAACATCAAAAGTTGGTCGTACAGGATACAGAGAAGCTGATTTAACCGACAATAAGGCTAAAAGTGGAAAAGCAGATTTCTCCTTAAATTATAAACCTTTTGGTAATGACGTTGAAGTGGTTTGGAGATCAAAAATTGGGTTTGGTAATACCGTATATCAAGGTGCAAACAGATATCAACTGAAGGATTTCAGAATACAACAACATAAATTAGAAATTAGAGGCGATGATTTCTTTGTGAGAGGATACTCCACTTCTGAAACAGCGGGTAATTCTTACGATATGCGTTTTACTGGGATTAATATGAATAAAGTTGGTGCAGCACAATGGTTTGGTCTTTATGCCCAAAATTATTTAGGAGGTGTACTATTTGGCGGCTTATCTCCTGATGAAGCACATGCTGCAGCAAGAGTTGCTGCTGATGTTCTTACACCTCAACCAGGCACTCCTGAATTTAACACTCTTTTTAATCAAGTTACAACAGATCCAGATATTACAACAGGATCAAAATTTCTTGATAATACTAAAATGTATATTGGTGAAGGAAATTACAACTTTAAACGTTTGCTAAATGATGTCATGGATTTACAGGTTGGTGGTTCTTGGAGACAATATTCTTTAAACTCCGGCGGAACAATCTTTACCGATTATGATGGCCCAATTGAATATAATGAATTTGGTGCTTATGTGCAAGCAATTAAAAAGTTTGCTGATGATAGATTAAAAATTTCAGCATCTCTACGTTATGATAAAAATGAATTTTTTGATGCAAGTTATTCGCCAAGAGTTTCTCTTAATTATTCTGCTGGAGAAAACAAGCAGCATAACTTAAGGGCTTCTTTTCAAACAGGATTTAGAAACCCAGACACACAATCATTATTTATTGGTTTTAATGTAGGGCGTGCTATTTTAGTAGGTTCTGCACCAGCTAATTTAGATAGAAGATTACCTGGAACGACACTAACAGGAAGAGATGCATACAACGATTCTTATACTTTATCTTCTCTTTTTGCATTTGCCGCAAGTGGAGACCCATCGCTTTTATCGCCAGTACAAACAGCTTTGGTGGAACAAGAAAAAGTTACCGCTTTTGATGTTGGATATCGTGGAAACGTAGGTCCTATTACTGTAGATTTTAATGCATATTATAATATTTATGAAGGATTTATTGCCAATAAAACAGTTGTTACACCTATAACTGGATCAACAGGCGATTTGTCAGGTGTTGGTGATATTGTATCAGGAAATTATAATGTCTTTCAATTATATACTAACTCATTAGCTGATGTTAATTCTTATGGAGCAATAATAGGCTTGTCAACAAGAATAGCTAAAGACTATAAATTAGGATTCAATTATACCTATGCAAAATTTGATTTAAATCAAGCATCAGATCCAGATTTTAAAGCAGGGTTTAATACGCCTGAACATAAAGTAAATGTTTCTTTTGGAAATCCAAGATTATTTAAAAACTTTGGCTTTGGTGTTAATGCGCGATGGAGCGATGAGTATTTATGGGAATCTAGTATAGCAAATGCTATAGTGGATTCTAGATTTGTAGTTGACGCTCAAATAAATTACTCCGTACCATCTATTAAATCTATATTTAAAGCAGGTGCAACTAATTTAGGTGGTCAAGAATATCAATCTGCTGTTGGAGCTCCATTTATTGGTTCGCAGTATTTTATTTCTTGGACAATTAATAATTAAAGTTCAAATAAAAAAGACAAAGTAATTTGTTTTGTACATTTAAAAACCCAGAATTTAATTCTGGGTTTTTTTATTTAGCACACTTCTATATACAGCTTAAAAGTTGATGTAAAAAACTAATCTTTTTTAATCGTATTTATGCTCTTTTTTAATTAAAAAATATATCTTTGCAGCGCGAAAACCAGTAGTGTTTTCTTTCAATTAAATAGCATAATATTAAACATATAAGTAATGTTAAAAGTTACAGGTAAAGTTGCGCAAATAGTTGGCCCAGTTATCGATGTAGAATTCGGTGCTGATTCAGAACTTCCAAAGATTTACGATTCGTTAGAAATTAACCGACCTGATGGTTCTATATTAGTACTCGAAGTACAATCTCACATTGGAGAAGATACTGTGCGTACAATAGCGATGGACTCATCAGATGGTTTAAGCAGAGGAACAGAAGTTGTAGTAACTGGAGCACCTATTCAGATGCCTATTGGTGAAGATATTTATGGTCGTTTATTTAATGTAATTGGTGATGCTATTGATGGTTTAGGAAACTTGCCTAAAGCTGGAGAAGATGGTCTTCCTATACACAGAGAAGCACCAAAATTTGAAGATTTATCAACTTCTACTGAAGTTTTATTTACAGGTATTAAAGTAATCGATCTTGTAGAGCCTTATGCTAAAGGTGGTAAAATTGGTTTATTTGGTGGTGCAGGAGTAGGTAAAACAGTATTGTTGATGGAGTTAATTAACAATATTGCAAAAGGACATGGTGGGCTTTCGGTTTTTGCAGGAGTTGGAGAAAGAACTCGTGAAGGAAACGATTTGCTTCGTGAGATGTTAGAGTCTGGGATTATAAGATATGGTGACGACTTTATGCACTCTATGGAAGAAGGTGGTTGGGATCTTCAAAAAGTAGATAAAACGGTTATGAAAGAATCTAAAGCAACTTTTGTTTTCGGACAAATGAATGAGCCTCCTGGAGCACGTGCTCGTGTAGCATTGTCTGGATTAACTATTGCAGAATATTTTCGTGATGGTGGATCTGACGGACAAGGAAAAGATGTATTGTTCTTTGTAGATAACATTTTCCGTTTTACACAAGCAGGTTCAGAAGTATCTGCACTACTTGGTCGTATGCCTTCAGCAGTAGGTTATCAGCCTACATTAGCAACAGAAATGGGTGCAATGCAAGAACGTATTACCTCAACTAAAAAAGGGTCTATTACATCTGTACAAGCTGTTTATGTGCCTGCAGATGATTTAACAGATCCTGCACCAGCAACAACTTTTGCACATTTAGATGCAACAACAGTATTATCTCGTAAAATTACAGAGCTTGGAATTTATCCTGCGGTAGATCCATTAGACTCTACATCAAGAATTTTAACAGCAGATATTTTAGGAGATGAGCATTACAATTGTGCGCAACGCGTAAAAGAATTATTACAACATTATAAAGAATTACAAGATATTATTGCTATTCTTGGTATGGAAGAATTATCTGAAGAAGATAAATTAGCTGTAGGACGTGCTCGTCGTGTACAACGTTTCTTATCGCAACCATTCCATGTAGCAGAGCAATTTACGGGTATTCCAGGCTGTTTAGTCGATATTAAAGACACTATTAAAGGATTTAATATGATTATGGATGGTGAATTAGACAACTTACCAGAAGCAGCATTTAACCTTAAAGGAACCATTGAAGAGGCTATTGAAGCTGGAGAAAAAATGTTAGCTGAAGCGTAGCCGAAGCTAATGCTGAACTTGTTTCAGCATCTCATAATTGACCTTTAATAAACATTAAAAAGACTCCCTTCTACAAGGGAGTAGTAAAACAAGTTTTACTATGTATTTAGAAATTGTATCCCCAGAAGCGACATTATTTAGTGGAAATGTAGAATCAGTTTCTGTTCCTGGTGTTAATGGTGAGTTTGAAATGTTAAACAGCCACGCACCAATTGTCTCTATTCTAAAAGAAGGTTATGTGAAAATTTTTGGCGAAATTACTTTAGATGAAGATGTTGAAGGAAAATTTACAAAAGGTGAAGACCAAGGGATTTGGTTAGCGATAAATTCGGGAACAATAGAATTGAAAGACAATAAAATAATTGTTTTAGCAGATTGATTTTTCTTTCAAAAAAATTAAAATCGTTAGGGTTTTCCTGTAAAAATTATAGACGATTTTGATATATAATTATCCTTTTTCCAAAACCGTAATAAAAAATCGAGGTTTTCTAAATAATTAACAAACGGTTGTTCT
>JAKITV010000041.1 GCA_021647885.1 Flavobacteriaceae bacterium
AAAGACAGTATTTCTTATATAGAATTAAATACTTTTGGATTAGATGAAATACCAGAATCTACAATAGCTGTGCTTAGAAACAGGATGAAGTCTAACGATTACAAAGCATTAAATGAAAGCAAACTTATTTTTAATCAGAATAAATCTAAAAATATTGATAATCTAAAATATATGGAAGAGTTACGTTATAGAGATTCTTTAGATTTATTATCTCAAACACAAAAAATTCAGTTTTTAGAGGATAAAGTTTCAAAATTGGCAAAACTAGAACGAAATTATATTGCATTTGAAGAGCTAACACAAGAAGTGAAAATCATTTACGAAAACATAGAAGAGTTTTCATACTCTAATGTCATTACATCTAATTTTACTAAACTGGATACACTTCCTGTCTTTACCGTAAAATGGGATAAAGGATCAACAACCGAAGAATCTATTATTAAAGACAAAGCAAAATTAGAGCGTTGGCTAAAAGTGAAATTAAATTTAGATACTCTTGTAGTTAAAAGTGTGAATTAAAACTATTTGACTTTGTTAAAATAATAGTCGTACTTCGTTTAACAATCGATAAAATCAATTAAAACTGAATTTATCTCAACATTAAACGAATTTTCTAAAAACGAGTAATTATTATTGCCGCTCTTCAATATACATTTGCCGTACTTTCTTCATAAGATTTGAAGAATAAACAAAATTTGTTACAGCTTCATTATCGGTTTTAAAAATGGTTTCTTTAGAGCCTTCCCAGGCTTTGTAACCGTCTTTTAAAAAAATAATTGTTTCACCAATTTCCATTACCGAGTTCATATCGTGAGAGTTTATAACTGTTATAATTTGGTATTCGTCGGTTATTTCTTGTATTAGGTTATCTATTACAATTGCAGTTTTTGGGTCTAGTCCAGAGTTGGGCTCATCGCAAAATAAATATTTTGGGTTGTTTACAATTGCTCTTGCAATAGCAACACGTTTTTGCATTCCTCCTGATGCTTCACTCGGCATTTTGTTATGAGCTTCGGCAAGATTAACACGCTTTAAAACAATATTAACACGGTCTTCCATTTCGCTTTTACTTTGTTTGGTAAACATTCTAAGAGGAAACATCACATTTTCGGCAATGGTCATAGAATCAAACAAAGCTCCGCCTTGAAACAGCATTCCTATTTCTGCTCTTAAGTCACGTTTTTGGTTTTCGGTTAAATCAGAAAATATTTTCCCATCATAAGAAATACAACCTTTTTCATAAGGGAATAATCCCAACAGGCACTTTATAAAAACGGTTTTCCCTGAGCCACTTGCACCAATAATAAGATTGGTTTTCCCTTTTTCAAACGTTGCACTTATACCTTTTAAAATATGAGCTTCTCCAAAAGACTTGTATAGATCTTTAACTATAATCATTAGCTTAATAACATTTGGGTTAGTATATAGTTTAAAAGAATTATCATGACACTCGTCCACACAAAAGATGTTGTACTGGCTTTACCAACTTCGAGTGCGCCACCTTTCATATAATAACCATGAAATGATGGTATGGTAGCCAGTAAAAAAGCAAAAACAAAAGTTTTAATAAAGGCATAGGTAAGATGAAACGGAACAAAATCCAGTTGCACTCCATTAATATAATCTTCAAGTGTAGTAAAGCCACCATAAACACATGCTGCCATTCCTCCAACAATACCTAAAAAGATAGCAATAGAAATAGCAAAAGGATATAACATGAGCGCAATAACTTTAGGGAACACTAAATAATTTAAGGAGTTTATTCCCATAACTTCTAAAGCATCAATTTGCTCAGTAACTCGCATCGTTCCAATACTGGAAGTAATAAAAGAACCTACTTTTCCAGCCATAATTATGGAAATAAATGTAGGTGCAAACTCTAAAATTATAGATTGTCGTGTAGCAAAGCCAACCAAATACTTTGGTATTAATGGATTACTAATATTTAAAGCAGTTTGTATCGTAACCACACCACCAACAAAAAAGGCGATAAAAGCAACAATACCTAGCGAACTTATAATAAGATCGTCAATGTCCTTTAAGATAAGATGTTTCATTACAGACCATTTTGTTGGTTTGCGAAACATCTCTTTAATCATCAAAAAATATTTTCCAATATTATGGAGGTAATTCATATTTATTAAGTTAGTGCTAAAGTAAAAAAATACTATTAGTTATTTTAAATAATAAAATATTAAATCTTATTTTAGAAATGATTGAAACTGATCTTTGACTTCAATATTTATGTTTTCAATATGGCTTAGTAACTCATCTTTGCCAATATTTTTTGAAGAAGACGTAATAAAGTAGTTAGGCATGTCTTCCCAAGTTTCTAAAAGGATGGCTTTATAATCTTCAATATGATTTTCTATAGCTTTGGGCTTTAATTTATCTGCTTTAGTGAAAACTATCGAAAACGGAATTTGATGTTCACTCAACCATTCCATAAATTTTAAGTCTATAGGTTGAGGTTTATGTCTAATATCAATAAGTACAAAAGCAGAAACTAATTGTTTGCGTTGTTCAAAGTAAGCAGTTATAAATTTTTGAAACGTTTTTTTTGAAGTTTTTGAAGCTCTCGCATAACCATAACCAGGCAAATCGACTAAAAACCAATTTTTATTAATAATAAAATGGTTGATGAGTTGTGTTTTTCCAGGTCTTCCAGAAGTTTTTGCCAAATTCTTTCGGCTTGTAAGCATATTTATTAACGAAGACTTCCCAACATTACTACGTCCAATAAAAGCATACTCTGGCAAGTTATTGCTAGGACATTTTTTTACATCTTGATTGCTAATAACAAATTCGGCAGATTTAATTTTCATATTTATTTTCCACAACAGCGGAAATCTTGTATAATTAAACTACTATTAAAATTTTCTATCGATTAACCACTGTAAAAGAATTTGGTTAAATTCTTCTGGGTGTTCCATCATAGCTGCATGTCCACATTTATCAATCCAAAACAAGTCGGAGTCTGGTAAAAGCTCTTGAAAAACCTCTGCAACTTCTGGAGGCGTTACAACATCGTTTTTTCCCCAAATAATGCAAGTTGGTGTTTCCATATTTGGAAGGTCTTTAGACATATTATGACGAATTGCACTTTTGGCAATGGCAAGAGTTTTAATGAGTTTATTTCTATCATTTACAGTTGCATAAACTTCATCAACAATCTCTTTAGTGGCAATTTCTGGATCGTAAAAAACTTCTTGAGCTTTTTTCTTTATAACTTCATAATCGCTTCTTTTAGTGTAGCCACTTCCCATGGCACTTTCATATAATCCAGAACTTCCGGTAATAACCAAAGCTTTAATTTTTTCAGGATACAATTTTGTGTGATACAAACCAATATGACCACCTAAAGAATTTCCTAATAATATGACTTTGTCATAATTCTTATAATTTATAAAGTCATGTAAATAATTGGCAAAGCTCTTTACATTTGTTTTTAAAAGCGGCTTGGTATATAATGGCAATTCAGGAATAACAACTTTAAACCCGTTTTTGCTAAAAAAATCGGTAACAGCATCAAAGTTACTTAAGCCTCCCATTAAGCCATGAAGAATTATAATTGGAGTGCCTTCACCAGCTTCAATATAACTAAAATCACCTTCTTTTTTTAATGTGTACGTCATGTATTTAGTGTCGTTTCTATTGAAACAAATCTACATAATTTTTATTAAAAAGATTCTATGGATGAATGAGCATTGTTAATTAAAAATTTCAATTTTTAACCATTTGATTTAAAGCATTTAAAGAATATCAAACCATGTTTTTAAACGAATTATTATGCTTTTAATAGAAAATTATTAACAAAGTGGTAGAAAGTGGTAAAAAGTGGTAATATTTTTATTAGATTTGAGTTTTATACAATTAAACCAATTAAACTTTGAATTCTCTTATAGGAACATACGAATGTAAAGTTGATGCTAAAGGTAGGCTTATGCTGCCTTCTGCATTAAAAAAACAGCTGTCTCCTGTTGTTCAAAGCGGTTTTGTTTTAAAGCGTGCTGTTTTTCAGTCATGTTTAGAGTTGTATCCAATGAATGAATGGGAAGCATTAATGCAAAAAGTGAATAAGCTGAATCGTTTTAAAAAGAAGAACAACGATTTTATTCGTCGTTTTACAGCTGGAGTTAAATTTATCGAGTTGGATGCTTCTGGTCGTTTACTTGTGCCTAAAGACTTAATTGCTTTTGCAGGTATTTCAAAAGAAATTGTAGTGTCTTCAGCAGTTAATATTATTGAAATTTGGGATAAGGATAATTATGAAAAAGCTATAGATGATGCAGCAATAGATTTTGCAGATTTAGCTGAAGAGGTTATGGGACAAGACGATGAAGCCGATGGAATATCATAAACCTGTATTGCTAAAAGAATCAGTAAACGGATTAAATATTAAAGAAGATGGTGTTTATGTAGATGTAACCTTTGGAGGCGGAGGACATAGCCGAGAAATATTAAAACAACTAGGAAATAAAGGAAGATTAATAGCTTTCGATCAAGATCAAGACGCTCTTTTAAATACAATTGATGATAGCAGGTTTCTACTAATTAATGAAAATTTTAGATACATAAAACGCTTTTTAAGGTTTCATGGTGTAAAAACAGTTGATGGTATCCTTGCCGATTTTGGAGTGTCTTCACACCAATTTGATGTGGCAGAACGTGGATTTTCAACACGATTTGAAGCAAACCTCGATATGAGAATGAATCAACAAGAAATATTGTCGGCACACACAGTTGTTAATGAATATGAAGAGCAGCAATTAAGACAAGTGTTTTGGCAATATGGCGAATTGAGAAACGCACCAGCTTTAGCAAGAACGATAGTTGCCGAGAGGAAAAACGAAGAGATAAAAACAACAGAGGAGCTAAAGAGCGTGTTAAAAAAATATCTTCCTGATTATCGTAAAAATAAAATTTTGGCTCAAATCTACCAAGCTATAAGAATAGAGGTCAACCAGGAGATTGAAGCATTAAAAGAGTTTTTGCTTCAAACTCCAGAGTTGTTAAAAAAAGGAGGCAGATTAAGTGCTATATCATATCATTCTTTGGAAGATAGATTAGTTAAACGATTTATAAGGAGTGGAATGTTTGAAGGCGAACCTGAAAAGGACATGTTTGGCAATTTTAGTGTTCCATTAAAAAGGATAGGAAAATTAATTATTCCAACACAAGACGAAATAGATTTAAACAATAGGGCAAGAAGTGCAAAATTAAGAATAGCAGAAAAGCTTTAAGAATATAAATCTTTTCCTCTGGGAAATCGAAGATTCAACGAAACAATAATAAAAAGTAAACGTGTAAGAGTTAAAATGTCCGAAGGACAAAAGGACTTATGAAAAAAAACATTAACAGCATCTTAAGAGGGAAATTTTTAATAAGCGAAGATTCGTTTAAGAATTGGAGACTTATACTTTTTTTGTCATTCCTCGCAATTATTATGATAGCAAGTTCGCATAGTGCAGATAGAAAAGTACATGAAATTGCAAAATTAAACGAAGAAGTTAAAGAGTTGCGATCAGCTTTTGTAGATGGACGCTCTAAGTTAATGAAACTTAAAATGGAATCTTCAGTAGTAAAAAAATTAGCAAATAGAGGTTTGTATCCATCAGAGATACCACCAAAAAAAATAAAAGTAAAACCACAAAATTAAAATTTAAACTTGGCAGTAAGCGAGAAAAACATATTAAACCGATTGTATTTTGTAGCAGGATGTATGTTTATCTTCTCACTTCTGGTGGTTTATAAACTGGTTGATATTCAATTTGTTCATGGTAATCAATATCGGGAATTAGCTGATAAAAGAACTATAAAAAATGTAATCATTCCTGCTAATCGAGGTAATGTATATTCGGTAGATGGTAGTTTATTAGCAACATCAGTTCCAAAATATGACATAAGAATAGATGCCATTACGCCTTCAAATAAAAATTTTGAAAAATATTTAAAACCATTGTGTGATGCTTTATCCAAATTTCATGGTAAACCTTCGGCGTATTATCAAAAAAACATTAGAAAGGCAAGAGCTAATAAAAACAGATATTATTTGTTAGCTAGAAATCTTGGCTATTCAGATTATTTAAAGTTTAGAAACTTCCCATTATTAAAATTGGGAGCTTTTAGTGGAGGTTTAATTGTAGAGCAAACTACAAAACGCGAGCACCCAATGGGAGGAATTGCACAGCGCACCATTGGTTACGAAAGAATTGATGAAAAAGGGAATGTAACTCGACCAGGAATAGATGGCGCATTTGGTGTAAAATATTTAAGAGGAACAGATGGAAGACGTTTAAAACAAAAAATAGGAAAAGGACAATGGAAACCTATTCAGGATTTTAATCAAGTTGAACCTCAAGATGGTTACGATGTTTATACAACCATTGACGTGAACATTCAAGATATAGCACATCATGCATTATTAGAACAGCTTGAATATTATGAAGCAGACCATGGTAGTGTGATTGTAATGGAAACCAAAACAGGCGAGATTAAAGCAATTTCAAATCTTGGTCGTACTTCTAAAGGCACTTATTATGAACGATTGAATTATGCTGTTGGAGAATCTCACGAACCAGGATCTACATTTAAACTAATGGCAATGGTTGCTGCCCTAGAAGATAAGGTTATAGACACAAGTGATATTGTGGACACCGAAAAAGGTGTACTCTCATTTTATGGTCGTAAAGTACGGGATTCTAAACAAGGAGGTTATGGTAAAATATCAGCTTCAGAAGCATTTGAAATGTCTTCAAATACAGGAATGGTAAAACTTATTAATAATAGTTATAAAAATAACCCTTCAAAATTTGTTGACAGACTCTATAAAATGGGGTTGAACAACACTTTGGATTTACCAATAATTGGTGAAGGAAAGCCTATAATAACGCATCCATCCGACAAGAAAAATTGGGATGGATTGGATTTACCTTGGATGGCATTTGGTTATGGTGTTTCCTTAACTCCTTTACAGACCTTAACATTTTACAATGCTATTGCTAATGATGGCGAAATGGTAAAACCTCGTTTTATAAGAGCCGTAAAAGAATTTAATAGAACCATTGTTCCTTTCAAAAAAGAAATTATAAATCCATCAGTATGCTCAGTAGAAACAGCAAAGAAAGTACAGCAAATGATGAAGAATGTAGTAGAAAAAAAACATGGCACAGCGCATAATATTTTTTCACCAAACTTTTCAATGGCAGGAAAAACAGGAACCTGTCAAACAGAATATTGGATAGAATCCAACAGATATATTTCTTCGTTTGTTGGTTACTTTCCAGCAGATAACCCAAAATATTCTTGTATAGTAGTTATTCATAAGCCAGATTACAAAAAAGGGTATTATGGTAATATCGTTGCTGCTCCAGTGTTTAAGAAAATTGCTCAAAAAATTTACACAGATACTCCAATTATTGATACTGTTGAAGATTTGGAGGTGAGTAGCGCTTCAGTCGAAAAAAATTATGAAGCATATTTTGAAACTGCTCAAAAGTATAAGACAATAATGCCTAATGTAGAAGGTATGCCAGCTATGGATGCAATTACATTGCTTGAAAATATTGGAATGAAAGTGAGACTTGTAGGAAGTGGAAAAGTAAAAAAACAATCGGTTGCTAAAGGAGTAAAAATAAAGAAAAATCAAATCGTAGTATTGGAATTATCGTGACAGAATTAAAAAACATATTGTATAAGGTCACTATAAATGTTGTAGTTGGAAGTACTGGCATTGCTATAAACGAGCTTCAATTTGATTCTCGAAAAGTAACAGAAAAAGATGTTTTTGTAGCAATAAAAGGATTAGAATCTGATGGACATGATTTTATAGATACTGTAATTAGTCAAGGTGCTATAGCAATTATTTGTGAAAAAATTCCAGAAAACATTATTGATAATGTGACTTATGTTGAGGTAGATAGTTCTCATAAAGCTTTGGCAATAATGGCTTCAAACTATTATGGAGTGCCTTCAGGAAATTTAAAGCTTATTGGTATTACTGGAACAAATGGGAAGACAACAATTGCAACACTACTATACCAATTATTTAAAAAGGCAGGTTTTAAGGTTGGGTTATTGTCAACAGTTAAAATTTTTGTAGATGATAAAGAGTATGATGCAACACATACAACACCAGATTCTTTAGCAATAAATAAGTATTTAGCCGAAATGAATACTGAAGGCGTTGAGTTTTGCTTTATGGAAGTTAGCTCTCATGGTATCCATCAAAGTAGAACTGAAGGATTGCAATTTGCTGGAGGAATATTTACCAATTTAACACACGACCATCTGGATTATCATAACACATTTGCCCAATATCGTGATGTTAAAAAATCATTCTTCGATAAGCTACCAAAATCAGCATTTGCATTAATAAACATAGACGATAAAAATGGATTGATAATGATGCAAAATACTGCATCAAGAAAATATACTTATGCTTTAAAGAGCTATGCCGATTATAGGGCACAAATCCTCGAAAATCAATTTAATGGTCTTCTGCTTAAAATAAATGATAATGAAATTTGGTCTAAACTCATAGGAAATTTTAATGCATACAACCTGCTTGCTATTTATGGTACAGCCGATTTATTGGGTTTAGAAAAAGATGAAACTCTTCGTTTAATAAGTGAATTGGATAGCGTAACTGGAAGGTTTCAATATCTCGTGTCCAATGAGATTACTGCTATAATTGATTATGCCCACACACCTGATGCTCTAAAAAATGTATTGGAAACCATAAACGGTATTCGAACTCAAAATGAAAAATTAATTACTGTTGTAGGTTGTGGTGGAGATAGAGATAAAACCAAAAGACCTAAAATGGCAAATATTGCTTCAACATTAAGTACAAAAGCGATTTTTACAAGTGATAATCCACGTTCTGAAGTGCCAGAAGAAATTATTGCAGAAATGGAATCAGGAGTGAAACCACAAAATTTCAAGAAAACCATTTCTATAGTCGATAGAAAACAAGCAATAAAAACCGCTTGCCAATTAGCGCAACCAAAGGATATCATTCTAATTGCTGGAAAGGGACATGAAACCTATCAGGAAATTAATGGTAAGCGAACCGATTTTAACGATTACAAAATAGTAGAAGAATTTTTAAAACAATTGCAAAAGTAAGATGCTATATTATTTATTCGAATATTTAGAAAATGAATTCCAATTTCCTGGAGCATCACTCTTTGGGTTTTTAACCTTTAGAGCTGCACTCGCAATAATTTTATCATTGCTTATTTCTACAATTTATGGTAAACGGATAATTAGATTTTTAAATAAAAAACAGGTTGGCGAAACCATTCGCGATTTAGGTCTAGAAGGTCAACAAGAAAAGGCTGGAACACCAACAATGGGTGGGCTTATTATAATTCTTGCTACTTTAATTCCAGTGCTATTGGTAGCAAAACTAGACAATATTTATATCATTCTTCTTATTGTAACTACTGTTTGGATGGGAACAATTGGGTTTATAGATGATTATATCAAAAAATTTAAAAAGGATAAAGAAGGATTAAAAGGAAAGTTTAAAGTATTGGGTCAAATAGGTCTTGGAATCATTGTTGGAACAACATTGTATTTTCATCCGCAAGTTACTATAAAAGAAAAATTGCCAATTGCAGAACAACAACAAATTTTAGCGGCTGATCCTAATGTTTCTCCATCAAAACTTTTTGAAGTTGAAGAACGTTCTACAAAAACCACAATTCCTTTTGTAAAGCAAAATGAATTTGATTATGCCAGCTTAATAACTTGGATAAGTCCGGGACTCTCAAAATATGCATGGTTAATTTTTATTCCATTAGTCATTTTTATCATCACAGCAGTATCTAACGGAGCAAATCTCACAGATGGAATTGATGGGCTTGCAGCAGGAACGTCTGCTATAATTGTGCTCACTTTAGGAATTTTTGCTTGGGTATCTGGTAATATCATTTTTTCCGATTATCTCAATATTATGTATATCCCAAGAGTAGAAGAAATTACTATTTATATAGCAGCATTTGTAGGAGCACTTATAGGGTTTTTATGGTACAATGCATATCCAGCTCAAGTGTTTATGGGAGATACAGGAAGTTTAACAATAGGTGGAATTATAGCAGTAATAGCAATTGCAGTTAGAAAAGAATGGTTAATCCCATTATTGTGTGGCATTTTTTTAGCAGAAAATTTATCGGTAGTAATGCAAGTAAGTTGGTTTAAATATACAAAGAAGAAATATGGCGAAGGAAGACGCATTTTTAAGATGTCGCCATTGCATCATCATTATCAAAAAGCTGGATATCATGAAAGTAAAATAGCAACCCGATTTTGGATTATCGGAATTTTGCTTGCAATACTTACAATTGTGACATTGAAAATTAGATAACAAATTCCTGCGTAGATAGGAATCTATTATAAGATAAAATTAAGGAGAGAGAAACATTCGTGAATTCGTGGCAAGAAAGAGATTAGTCATATTAGGAGCAGGAGAAAGTGGTTTAGGAACAGCACTTTTAGGAAAGGAAAAAGGATTTGAAGTTTTTGTTTCAGATAAAGGAAAGATTAAAGAAAAATATAAAGACGTTCTTATAAATAATGAGATTGAATGGGAAGAACTACAGCATACGGAACATAAAATTCTAAATGCAGATGTGGTAATGAAAAGCCCTGGAATTCCAGATAACGTTTCAATAGTAAAAAAGTTGGTTGAGAATAATATTTCAGTTGTTTCTGAAATTGAATTAGCATCACAATTTACAGATGCAAACCTAATAGGAATAACAGGAAGCAATGGTAAGACTACAACTACAATGATGATTCATCAAATTTTAACTAATGCCAATTTTAATGCTGGCATTGCTGGAAACATTGGAGAGAGTTTTGCGAAACAAGTTGCAACAAGAAATTTTGAGCATTATGTGTTAGAGTTGAGTAGCTTTCAGTTAGATGGAATTAAAAATTTTAAGCCGCACATTGCCATTATTACAAATATTACACCAGACCATTTAGATAGATATGACTATAAGTTTGAAAACTACATTGCTTCAAAATTTAGAATTGCAATGAATCAAACCAAAGACGATTATCTCATTTATGATGCTGACGATCAAGTAATAGTAAATTACTTAAAAATGAATCCAGTTCAATCTACATTATTACCTTTTTCATTAATAATAAAGGTGGATAATGGTGCGTATTTAGAAAATAATAATATAAAAATAACAATAGAAAATAACCAAATAATTATGCCAACAACAAGCTTAACTTTAGAGGGGAAACATAATATAAAAAATGCCATGGCAGCTTCAACTGTGGCACATTTATTAAAAATAAGAAAGCACACTATTCGTGAGAGTTTAGAAAATTTTCAAGGTGCAGAGCATCGATTAGAGCATGTACTTCGAATAAATAAAGTGCAATACATTAATGATTCTAAAGCAACAAATGTAAATGCAACATATTATGCTTTAGAAAGCATGGATGCTCCAACAGTTTGGATTGTTGGAGGTGAGGATAAGGGCAATAATTATAATGGATTATTTCCTTTTGTAAACGAAAAAGTAAAGGCTATTATTTGTCTTGGTGTCGATAACAGAAAACTACTTCAAACATTTGGGAACATGGTAGATATTATAGTAGAAACCCAATTTATGAGTGAAGCCATAAAAATAGCATACAAAATAGCTGAAGCAGGAGATAACGTGTTGTTATCACCAGCTTGTGCAAGTTTTGATTTATTTGAAAATTTTGAAGACAGAGGAAGGCAATTTAAAGAAGCAGTTCGTAAACTATAATAAAGATAATAAAGTCATATTGAGCGCAGTCGAAATATCTAATTAGAATGCAGATTCTTCACTTTGTTCAGAATGACAAAACAGTAATTTAAAAATTGACTTTAAGAGTCATGCAAGCATTATTTAATAACATAAAAGGAGATAGGTTAATTTGGGCTATTGCAGCATTGCTTGCAATATTCTCTTTCCTACCTGTTTATAGTGCAGCGAGTAACTTGGCATATATAAGTGGAGATGGAGATACATTTAACTATTTTATTAAACATTTTGTACACCTCTTTTTAGGATTTACAATAATGTATGGAGTTCATAAAATTCCTTATCGCTATTTTCGAGGATTATCTATGGTAATGATTCCTGTTATTTTGGTTTTGTTAATCATTACTATGTTTCAATCGTCAACACCTGAAGCCTTAACCTATGCTAAACGTTGGATTAGCGTTCCTTTTGTTGGGTTTACATTCCAGCCTTCAACATTGGCATCAGTAGTATTAATGGTTTATGTTGCTAGATATTTATCTAAAATTAAAGATAAACAAGTAACCTTTAATGAAACCATTTTGCCTTTATGGTTGCCTGTGTTTTTGGTATTAGCTTTAATTCTTCCAGCTAATTTTTCAACAGCAGCTATTTTGTTTACAATGGTAATGACATTAGCTTTTCTTGGAGGTTATCCTATAAAATATTTAAGTTTAATTGTGATATCTGGTGTTGCAGCATTTGCAATTTTTATTCTTGTTGCGAAAGCTTTTCCAGATGCCTTGCCTAACAGAGTTGATACTTGGATGAACAGAATAGAAAATTTCTCGAATGGAGAAGATACTGAAGCCGATTACCAAATTGAAAAAGCCAAAATTGCCATAGCAACTGGTGGGATTAAAGGCGTTGGGCCAGGAAAAAGTATTCAGAAGAATTTTTTACCACAATCATCTTCAGATTTTATTTATGCAATTATAGTTGAAGAATACGGACTCATTGGTGGATTAATCCTAATGCTACTTTATTTAATGTTATTATTTAGAATAGTAATAGTATCTCACAAGGCAGATACGATTTTCGGAAAGCTATTGGTAATTGGAGTTGGTTTGCCGATTGTTTTTCAAGCATTAATAAATATGGCAGTGGCAGTAGAATTATTTCCGGTAACTGGACAAACATTACCACTAATAAGTAGTGGAGGAACATCTATTTGGATGACTTGTCTGGCAATTGGAATTATATTAAGCGTTAGTGCAAAACGACAAGAGATAAAAGAACAAGAAGAAAATTTAGATAACCCACTCGAAATTTTGAGTGAAGCAATTTGAGTTAAGAGCATATAAAATTTGAAAATGAGTTGGATTTTGAGATTTGGAATTTATAAAATAATATTAGTGAATTAGTGGCAAATAAAAAGCAATATAGAATCATTTTATCAGGAGGAGGCACAGGAGGTCATATTTACCCTGCAATCTCGATTGCTAACGAATTAAAATCTCGTTATCCAAATGCAGAGTTTTTATTTGTAGGAGCTCAAGATAAAATGGAAATGGAAAAAGTACCTCAAGCAGGATATAAAATTGAAGGATTATGGATTTCCGGGATTCAGCGTAAGCTAACACTTAAAAATTTATCGTTTCCTTTTAAACTAATAAGTAGTTTGTATAGATCAAGAAAAATAATAAATGCATTTAAACCTGATGTTGTCATTGGCACAGGAGGTTTTGCAAGTGGTCCTTTATTGCAAATGGCTGTTTATAAAAAAATACCGAGTTTAATTCAAGAACAGAATTCTTATCCAGGAATCACAAATAAGTTATTGGCAAAAAAAGCAAATAAAATATGTGTGGCTTATGATGGTTTAGAACGGTTTTTCCCAGAAAATAAATTAATCAAAACAGGAAACCCAGTACGACAAGACATATTAAATATAGATGGTAATTCAATAGAGGCTAAAGATTATTTTAAACTTAAACATACTAAAATTACACTATTGGTAATAGGAGGAAGCTTGGGTTCTAAACGTATTAACCAATTAATTGAAGATAAATTAGAATTCTTTCAAACCCAAAACGTACAGATTATTTGGCAATGTGGTAAGTTGTATTACAACACTTATAAAATATATGATAATGAAGAAAATGTGCAAGTACATGCATTTTTAAATAAGATGAGTATGGCTTATAGTGCTGCAGATATCATTATTTCTAGAGCTGGAGCAAGTTCGGTTTCCGAGTTATGTATCGTTGGGAAACCAGTAATTTTTATTCCATCTCCAAATGTTGCAGAAGATCATCAAACTAAAAACGCAAACGCAGTTGTAGAAAAAAACGGAGCGATTTTAATTAAAGAAGAAGATTTAGATATCGATTTTGAAAACAAGTTTTCTCAATTAGTGAATTCACAAGAAAAACAACTTGAATTAGGAGAGAATATTAAAAAATTAGCATTGGTTAATGCGACAAAAGATATAGCAGACGAAGTTGAAAAGCTATTAAAGAAATGAATTTAAACAGCATACATAACATTTATTTTATTGGTATTGGCGGAATAGGAATGAGCGCACTAGCACGTTATTTCGCAGCAAAGAATAAGTATGTAGCTGGTTATGATAAAACACAAACCGAAATTACAAAAGAGCTTGAAAAGATTGATATAAAAATACATTTTGAAGATTCAGTATCAAATATAGAAACACGCTTTTTAAATCCAAAAGACACACTAATAGTCTATACACCTGCTATTCCGCAAACCAATGAAGAGCTTACATACTTTTTAAATAATAATTTTCAGGTTTTAAAACGTTCTCAAGTTTTAGGTTTAATCACAAAAAATAAAACGTGTATCGCAATTGCTGGAACACATGGCAAAACCACAACCACAAGTATTTTAGGACATTTGTTAAAAGAATGTAATGTGGAAGTTACAGTCTTTTTAGGAGGAATAAGCGAGAATTATAATTCTAATCTCATTCTTCAGGGCAATAAAGTTTTTGTAGTTGAAGCAGATGAATTTGACCGTTCATTCTTAACATTATCACCCGATTTTGCTTGTATAACATCTATGGATGCAGATCATTTAGATATTTATGGTAAAGCGGAAGATTTAGAAGAATCGTTTAGAGAATTTTCTAAAAAATTAAAACCTAACGGAAAATTATTCGTAAAAAAAGGTTTGCCAATAAAAGGAATTACATACGCTATAGAAGAAGATGCAGATTACATGGCTACAAACATAAAAATAGAAAACGGAGCTTATGTGTTTGATGTTAAAACACCGAGTCAAAATATTGAAAATTTAAAATTTAACCTACCAGGTAGACATAATTTGTCGAATGCATTAATTGCACTGGCAATGGCTGTAGAATTTGGTTGTTCTCCTTACAGTCTTGCCAGAGCATTAGCATCTTACAAAGGTGTAAAGCGCAGATTTACCTATCAAATTAAAACAGAAAAGTTAATTTTTATAGACGATTATGCACATCATCCAGAAGAGATAAATGCAGTATATCAAGCCATGTGCGAGATGTATCCAAAGCGAAAAGTATTAGTGATTTTTCAACCACATCTATATAGCAGAACACGAGATTTTGCAGATGAGTTTGCACAAAGCTTGTCACAATTTGATACAGTATTGCTACTTGATATTTATCCAGCACGAGAGTTGCCAATCGAAGGTGTAACATCAAAGTGGTTATTAAGTAAAATAAATAACATAAACAAGAAGCTCATTTTGAAATCGGAAATCGTTTCAGAAATAAAAAATTATGATACTCAAATTATCTTAACTCTCGGAGCTGGAGATATTGGAGAAGAAGTAAAACATATAAAACAAAAATTAGAAATTGCGAGTTAACAGGAATTACATAAAAGCATTGGCTTTATTAGCATTAGTAAGCTTTTTGTTTGCGTTTTCAACTATACGAAATGCAGAACGGAACGTCACTAAAATTGATGTAAACTTTATTGGAGAAGACAATTTATTTATCACTCATGAAATGGTTAATAAATTGTTAATACAAAATAAACAAGACGTTACGAACGTAGCTAAAGAAATTTTAGATTTGAATGAGTTAGAAACTGCCCTAAATTCTAATTCCATGATTAAAACAGCACAGGTGTATCTTACTGTAAATGGAGAGGTTAGAGCAGATGTTATTCAGCGAAAACCTATAGCAAGAGTTAGCACAAATGCATTTTATTATATAGATGATGAAGGTTTATTTATGCCATTATCTAAAAATTATACAGCACGTGTGCCTTTGGTTACTGGTTATGTCGAAAAAAATAACCTGAATATTATTTTTAAAATAGCAAGTAAAATATATAATGACCCATTTTTAAAAACGCATATCGTAGAGATTTATCAAAAACAAGATGAAACCATAATACTTAAAACAAGAGTGTTGGATTTTGAAATTGTTTTAGGGAATTTAGATAGGTTAGATAAAAAAATAAACAATTTTAAAGCTTTTTATCAAAAAGCAAAAAAAGATAAAACGCTAAAAAAGTATAGTAAAGTGAATTTACAATTTGAAAACCAAGTGGTATGTACTAAAAAGTAAACGATGGAGAGCAAAAACATTTCAGTAGGATTAGACATAGGAACAACAAAGATTGTGGCAATGATAGGTCGTAAAAACGAATACGATAAATTAGAAATTCTAGGCATTGGTAGGTCAAAAAGTTTAGGTGTTCATAGAGGTGTTGTAAATAATATTACACAAACCATTCAATCTATACAGCAAGCGGTACAAGATGCCGAAACCGAATCGGGCGTAACAATTGAAGAGGTTACAGTAGGTATTGCAGGACAGCACATTAGAAGCCTTCAGCATAGTGATTACATTACTCGATCTAATTCCGAATTGGTTATAGATGAAGACGATATTGATCGTTTAGTTGATCAAGTACATAAACTGGTTATGTTACCAGGCGAAGAAATCATTCATGTATTACCTCAAGATTATAAAGTTGATGGTCAAGCAGAAATAAAAGAACCTATAGGAATGTATGGCGGAAGATTAGAAGCCAATTTTCATGTTGTAGTAGGTCAAGTATCGTCTATAAGGAATATTGGTCGATGTGTTAAAAGTGCAGGTTTAGAATTAGAAGGTATCACTTTAGAGCCATTGGCATCAGCAAATGCGGTATTAAGCCAAGAAGAAAAAGAAGCTGGAGTTGCATTAATTGATATTGGTGGTGGCACTACTGATTTGGCAATTTTTAGAGACGGAATAATAAGACATACTGCTGTAATTCCGTTTGGCGGAAATGTAATTACCGAAGACATTAAAGAAGGATGTTCTATAATAGAAAAGCAGGCAGAATTATTAAAAATAAAATTTGGATCGGCTTGGCCAGGAGAAAATAAAGACAATGAGATTGTTTCAATTCCAGGGTTAAGAGGTAGAGAACCAAAAGAAATTACTTTAAAAAACCTTTCAAAAATAATACATGCTCGCGTAGTAGAAATCGTTGAACAAGTTTATGTAGAGATTAAAAACTATGGTCACGAAGAGCAAAAGAAAAAACTTATTGCTGGCATTGTATTAACAGGAGGCGGAAGCCAATTAAAACATTTAAAACAGCTTGTAGAATACATTACAGGAATGGATACTAGAGTAGGTTATCCAAACGAGCATTTGGCTGGAGATAGTGACGATGAAGTCACAAGCCCTTTATATGCTACAGCAGTAGGATTGGTAATGGATGGATTACGCAGACAAGAAAAAAAATGTTTGGAAAAGGTTGAAGATGATACTCACAAGCTTGGGGAATGCGAAGAGCAAGAATCTAATCAACCTAAAACAGAAAGAAAATCATTTTTAGATAAATTAACTGAACGCGTAAAGGATTTTTTAGACAACGCAGAGTAAAAAATATAATTAATTAATCAACAATATTGAACAAAAACAAAACCAGTAAAATCTAATTTTATGAGTAGCAACAAAAATATTGGTAATATAACCTTCGATTTACCAAAAAATCAATCCAATGTCATCAAGGTAATTGGTGTTGGAGGAGGAGGCAGCAACGCTATAAACCACATGTTTCAACAAGGCATTAAGGGTGTTGACTTTGTAATTTGCAATACAGATGCACAAGCATTACAAAATAGTGGAGTTCCAAATAAAATTCAACTGGGAGTTAATCTAACCGAAGGATTAGGTGCAGGTGCCAATCCAGAAATTGGTGAACAGGCTGCTGTCGAAAGCCTTGAAGACATTCGTCGTATGTTGGACACCAATACAAAAATGGTGTTTATAACTGCTGGTATGGGAGGTGGAACAGGAACAGGAGCTGCTCCAATTATTGCTAAATTAGCCAAAGAGATGGATATTTTAACAGTAGGAATTGTTACGATGCCATTCCAATTCGAAGGAAAAATACGGAATGTACAAGCTCAAAAAGGTATTGAGGTTTTGCGAGATCATGTAGATTCTTTAGTTGTAATAAACAACAATAAACTTCGTGAGGTTTATGGTAACCTCGGATTTAAAGCTGGATTTTCTAAAGCCGATGAAGTGCTTTCTACAGCTTCTAGAGGAATTGCCGAAGTAATTACTCATCACTATACACAAAACATCGATTTGCGCGATGCAAAAACAGTTTTGAGTAATAGTGGCACAGCAATTATGGGTTCAGCCACTTCTTCAGGTTCTAATCGTGCTCATGATGCCATTTTAAATGCTTTAGATTCTCCGTTATTAAATGACAATAAAATTACTGGAGCCAAAAACGTATTGTTGCTTATCGTTTCTGGATCTCAAGAAATTACTATTGACGAAATAGGAGAAATTAACGATCATATTCAAGCCGAAGCTGGTTACGGAGCGAATATTATTATGGGTGTTGGAGAAGATGAAAACCTTGAAGATGATATTTCTGTAACTATAATTGCTACTGGTTTTAATGTAGAACAGCAAGATGATATTACGAATACTGAAACTAAAAAAGTAATTCACTCTTTGGAAGATGATCAAACTACCGAACAAGATTTAACCACCGAAAGAGAGCCAGCCATAATTACGCCAGATATCATTTTAGAAAAGGATGAAGAAAAAATTGTTCATACTTTAATAGAAGATGAGGTTCAGGAAATGGATTTTATTGCTACAACCAAAATCATTAAAAACATAGATGTTGTTTACGATGAAGTATTGCTAAACGTGAAAGAAGAAGACTTTGTAATTAATGAAGTTGTTTCCGAAGAAGTCATTGTTGAAGACACACCAAAAGAGCAAATAATGTTAACCTTCGATTTGCCGATCTCTACACCTGAAACAGATATAGAAGAACCTTCAACTAATGAAGAAGTTATGTTTGAATTAGAAGAAAACGTAAAGAATATTCCTGTTAAGGATTATATAGAGCTTATTACCGTAACTGAAGCTAATGAAGATGGAGAAACACGTTATGCATTAGATGATTACATTGTTTTAGAGTCGGCAATAAATGAAGAGACTGAACAAAATGAAGTTGCTTTAGAAGTAGAAAGAGAAATAGTCTTTGAAAAGAAAGTTTTAGATCAAGAAGAAAAAGAAAAATCTTTAACTGAAGAATTAGACCCAGTTAATAATCCTATTTCAGAGTTGTTAAAAGAAAGAGCCAATGAGCGACGACAAAAAATGAAAGACTTTAATTATAAATTTAATAATGCGAAAATCGATGAAATAGAAAAAGAACCAGCCTATAAAAGGCAAGGTGTAGATCTTGAAGATGTGCAACATTCATCCGAAACAAATGCGTCACGATTATCTGTTGGATTAGATGAAAATGATGACATACAATTGCGAAGTAACAATTCTTTTTTACACGATAATGTAGATTAATAGCAAATCAAGTTTAGTGTTTAACCTCGCATAAACCCGAAAAATATTCCCTCATTTTTTTCGGGTTTTCTTTTTAATAACAATTTTGTCATTCTCTCGAAGGAGGGAATCTTTTTTCTTGCTATCTTCGTGCAAAATATATATTATGAGCTTACAACAAGAGTTGATGACTGCAATAAAAACAGCTATGAAAGCTAAAGATCAAACGGCTTTAACAGCATTACGTGCTGTAAAATCAGCAATTTTATTGGCTAAAACTGAAAGTGGAGCTTCTGAAGAATTAACAGAAGAACAAGAATTAAAAATTCTTCAAAAACAAGTAAAGCAACGCAAAGACAGTGCAGCGATATTCTTGGAGCAAGGTCGAGAAGATTTGGCAACACCAGAGTTGGAAGAAGCTAAAATCATAAGTCAGTTTTTACCTGAAGCTATGAGTGAAGAGGATATTGAAAAAGTTGTGGTTTCAACTATCGAAAAAATTGGAGCAAACGGAATGAAAGATATGGGAAAAGTTATGGGAATTATAAGTAAACAATTAGCAGGAAAAGCAGACGGAAAAACAATATCTACCATTGTTAAAGCAAAATTATTATAACTGAATTGGCCACGTAGCTCAGCTGAATAGAGCACTGGATTTCGGCTCCAGCGGTCGTGGGTTTGAATCCCTCCGTGGTCACGAATAAATAAAAAACCCATGCGTTAAATCAAGATTGCTTGAATTTATAAAAGTGGGTTTTTATTTTCAATCCCGATAGCTATCGGGAGGAGCTTTGAGGGAAAAAGAGCGAAGCGAGTTAATCCCAAAACATACAAGAATTAATGTTTTAGTTTGAATTTAAAAGTGAGTGGTTTTTATTAGTAATATTTATTTTTTATTCACTTATATCAGCAATACGCTTCAATATATTCTCCCAACTATGTAGATTTTTGCCCAAAATGTTATTTATACCATTACCAATCAAGAGAACTTTTTCCATTTAACTAGTCATTTTCTTTTAAATTTCCAACTGCAATAATAACATCATTCTCTACATTTCCTGTTCTACTTAAAATCACATCTAAATAGTCATCACCTAAACGTCTTCGTAAATCTTTGATGTTTACTATAAGTTCATCAAAACTATTCTCATTTGTTGAGAGTTTTAGTTGTCTTAAAGTAAATTTTGGTAAGGTCTTATATTTTTTAATATCTTTTAATAGTGTGTCCATGAATGCGACTAATTCTTGGTCTAAATCATCTCTTTTCTCTTTCAATAGTGTTTTTAAAGCTATATTGGCTTTGTTTTCCAATGCTAATTCACTTCTTCCAGATTTATATTTTGGTTTAAAGGCTTTAATTTCCTCATAAGATTTCCAAAATTTACTATTTAATGGTTGTCTTTTTTCTTCTGGTGTACATTTTACATAGTCTATTAATTCTTCAAATGTTTTTTCTTTTGGTTTGTTGTTCGGTTTTTCATTTTCATATTGATGTACTATAGAGAATAGTGCCATTCCTTTTTTTCTTAATACAACTACATTATTATCAATGTATAGCTTTGCTGTTTTTACTCTGTTGGGTAAGCCATTTATTTTTTTAATAACTTCTGGATGAGATTCAACAATTTTATTATAGTCGTTTCTAATTATCGTGCTTGTACTTAACTCATCATTTTCTTCAGGATTAGTACTAATCTTGCTAAATAAACCACTTGGTGTTGGTTCTTCATCAGCATCAAAAATTTTAGAATCTTCACCTAATGCACTATGAATTAAGAACATTTTTTGTTGAGCAATTTCTCTACTTTTAACAATGTCAGCACCTTGGTCAGTTGGGAAGAAATTATATATATATAGTTCGTCAAAAACCTTGGCACTCATCCTGTTTATTCTACCAACTCGTTGTATTACTCTTGTTGGATTCCATGGAATATCGTAATTAATAATTAATCCTGCTCTGTTTAGATTATAACCTTCAGATAATTTATCACTTGTTATTAAAACATCATAATCATCTACTTGCTCGTTATGTTTTGCATTAAAGTTAGCATCTAATTCTTTTGCGAATTTTTTTGTAATTCCACCATCGCAAAATAGTGTTCTACCTAATAACTCTTTTTCAAAATATTTTTGTAAATGCCTAACAGTATCTGTATATTCTGTAAATAGTATTACTTTTCTTCTTGGATTTGAATCTTTATTTAAAACGTCTTTTATAGTCTCCAAAACAGCTTTTCGTTTTGGGTCATTTTTTATAATTTTTAAGTCTTTTATTTCATCTTTAATTTTTTCAAAAAGCTTGATGTCATTTTTAATATCATCTAAAAACTCTTTTTTATATTGAAAAGTGTTAATGTTATAAATTTTTGTATGTTTTGGTTTTGTATGATTTATTGCATTTTTCTCAAACTCTTCTAAAGCTTCTTTGATGGTTTTATAAGTAAAATCATCAGCTCCATCTGAATCATTATATATGTTTTCAATAACTTTTCTATCCATAATATACTTTCCAGAATGCTCTATGAATGACAATACCATTCTATTGGTTTTCAAAAAACGCTGAATACTTTTTTCAAAAGCACCAAATGAACTTTCAAAACGTTTTACCAACAAACGTCTCATAAAATCGAATAAGTTACGCTGTTGTTGAAATGCTCTATTATCATCCTCATTTAACTTATCTTCATCTTGTTGTGGATTTTCATATTCAAATGGTTTGTAAATTGCGCCTTTAAAATGACCACTTTCACTAAAATAATCTTGAATAATTCGAGTATAGAAATCAGATTGTTCTTTAGTTAATTCATAAAATTGCTCAACAGGATCTTTTACTTCAGATAGGTTTGCAATTTCTTTTTTGTATTCAAAATCGGTTTTAAGGTCTAATCTATTTCTTCGTATTACAACAGGTGTAATCACATTTTTTATATCATTTGCCATTGCTTTAACATTATCTCTAACAATAGTAATGTTTATTGGCAAAGACAAGCCAAACATTTTTTCGTAATCTCTTTCGGCTTTTCTTCTTTTATCTGGATTATTTGAAGCATGATTTTTAATAATGTTAGACAATCTTTTAAATCTGTAATTGTAAGCATTAAATCTGCCTTCTAAATCGGTTTCAATAGTAATTCCTGAGGCTCCTGGAACAATAAATAGTTTTAATAACGAAAACACATCTGCTGGAGAATTATTAAATGGAGTTGCACTTAACAGAATTACTTGTTTGCCTCTACAAATATCCATTAAAGCTTCATAAGCAGAGGTATCTTGGTTTCTAAATTTATGAGCTTCGTCAACAATAATAATTTGATACTCTAAATTATTTTTCCGAATACTTTCTGCAACAGCTTCTAAATTTCCTGAACTTTCAATATCCCAATTATAGAGTTTAAATTTATTCCAATATTCCCACCAGCCACTATTTTCTTTTTTACTTCCTATTAAACCTGGAGGACATAATATTAAGCCTCTTTTACCAATTTGGTTGGCAATTAATGATGCAATAACAGATTTTCCTAAACCTACCACATCTGCAATAATAACACCATTGTAAGTGTCTATTACATTAAGCGCTTGATTTACTGCATCGATTTCGTATTGATACTTATCAAAACCATTTTCTTCTAATAGTCTTGTAATAGCATCATTTATTTTTTTTGCTTCTTGAAGTTCTATATACGTTTTTAATATTAAGGCATAAGCTTCAAAAGGAGTTATTAGTGAAGATTGACTTTTATTCTTTAAAAAATCAACAATAATTCTGGTTCCATTCTGCGCTTCTGTAATTGGTACAGCTGTTTCCCAAAGGTTATCAAAATAGGCTTCTGCAGTTTCAAAACCATAGTCTTTAATTTCTACATTAAATTCTTCTTGACTATGTAAACCAGCTTTAGTAAGATTGCTGCTTCCTGTAATAAATTCGCCTTTAACATTAAATAAATCTTGGTATTGATTGTCTAATTGAAATAGATACACTTTTGTATGATTTGGATTTAAAGTCTTGCGAATAATTAATCTGCCTTCTTCTAATAACTGAATAAAAAATTCTATTTGATTATAAAACGTTTCATTATCCATTTCTGCATTATTAATGGCAAAACCCATGGATTTCATAAACTGTGTAAAGTGTTCTTCTTGGCTTAAGCTATTGTCGTCTATACCAACTTCTACTATGGTGCTTAAATATTTATCTACTTGTAAACCAACTAATATTTTAAGCGTTACTTGCTTATTATCTTTAAGACTTTTATAAATTTCTTGCCAACCCGAAAAATAGAAAAAACCAACTAAAAACTTTAGCTCTTGGCTTGCTGATATTAGTTTTTCTAAACGCTTTTTTAAGGT
>JAKITV010000007.1 GCA_021647885.1 Flavobacteriaceae bacterium
ATCTGTGTAGTTTAGTGTTGAAATATTTCCTAGTTTACTAATCACAACATCAAAGGTTGTTCCTGTCTTCTCATTATTTAAGACGTGAAGTTCAATAGCATCTTTAAATGCAATGCTTTTTTGCTTTCTAATGGTTCTAATTCCTGAAACAACTTCAGCAGCAAAGTCAAACTCCGAAATTAAGTTTTTGTTTATTGGTTTAGCTTCTGGCCATTTTGAAATAATCAAAGCGTCTTCTGGCTTTCTATCAGTTATGCATTGCCAGATTTCTTCAGTTAAAAACGGCATAAAAGGATGTAATATCTTTAAATTGCTCTCAAGAATAACGATAATAGCAGCATAAGTGGTTTTATCAATGGGTTGTTTATAAGCTGGTTTTACCATTTCCAGCAACCATGAACAGAAATCGTCCCAAATTAACTTATAAGTTGCCATTAAGGCATCGCTCAATCTATATTTGCTATAATGATCTTCAATTTCTAAAAGTGTTTGTTGGAATTTACTTTCAAACCACTCTATGGCAATTTGCGATGATTTTGGTTGCTCGATATCTGCAACTTCCCAACCGTTTATTAACCTAAAGGCATTCCATACTTTGTTTGCAAATCCTTTTCCTTGTTGGCAAAGAGCTTCTTCAAACATTAAATCGTTTCCTGCAGCAGAACTCAATAATAACCCAACACGAACACCATCTGCTCCAAACTCTTCAATAAGTTTTAAAGCGTCAGGTGAATTCCCTAAAGATTTGCTCATTTTACGACGTTGCTTGTCGCGAACTAATCCTGTGAGATACACATTTTTAAAAGGTTTTTCTCCTTTATACTCATATCCTGCAATAATCATACGTGCTACCCAAAAGAACAGAATGTCTGGTCCTGTAACCAAATCGTTAGTAGGATAATAATAGTTTATGTCTTCATTTTCTGGATTGCGAATACCATCAAACACAGTCATTGGCCATAACCAAGACGAAAACCATGTATCTACTACATCTGATTCTTGTGTTAAGTCTTCAGTCTTCAGTCCTCGGTCTTCAGTCTTTTCCTGTGCTAACATTAATGCTTCTTCTTTAGTTTCGGCTACTACAAAATCATTTTTCCCATCACCATAATAATACGCTGGTATTTGTTGTCCCCAAAGCAACTGCCTGGAAATATTCCAATCTCGAATATTTTCCATCCAGTGACGATAAGTGTTTTCAAACTTTTTTGGGAATAACTTGATATCTTTATCTACTAAAACCGACTGTATTGCTGGTTTCGCTAAATCTTTCATTTTTAAGAACCATTGATCGCTCAATCTTGGCTCAATTACTGCGTGAGTACGTTCGCTTGTACCAACTTTATTGATATAGTTTTCAGTTTTAACTAAAAATCCTTTTTCTTCTAACTCTTTTGAAATTTCTTTACGCACAACAAATCTGTCCTTACCTTCGTAGTGGAGTCCGAAACTATTTAGAGTAGCGTCGTCATTAAAGATATCTATGACTTCTAAATTGTGTTTTTCTCCTAAATTCTTATCGTTTTCATCGTGTGCAGGTGTTACTTTTAAACAACCTGTCCCAAACTCTATATCTACATAATCGTCTTCAATAATTGGTATAATACGATTACATATAGGTACTATTGCATTTTTTCCTTTTAAATGTGTAAAACGTTCATCTTTTGGATTAATACAAACAGCAGTATCTCCTAAAATAGTTTCAGGACGTGTAGTCGCAATTGTAACTTTTTCTTCACTACCTTCAATATTGTATTGTAAATAGTATAATAAGCCTTGTTTTTCCTGATAAATTACTTCTTCATCAGATAAAGTTGTTTTCGCCTCAGGATCCCAGTTTACCATTCGGTAGCCACGATAAATCAAGCCTTTATTGAATAAATCCACAAAGACTTTAATTACAGCTTCACTCATATCATCGTCCATCGTAAATTTTGTACGATCCCAATCACAAGAGCATCCTAGCTTCTTTAATTGTTCTAAAATTACGCCTCCATACTCATGCGTCCATTCCCAAGCATGTTTTAAGAATTCATCTCGAGACAAGTCATTTTTATCTATACCTTGTTCCTTTAATTTTGCAACAACTTTAGCTTCAGTAGCAATTGACGCATGATCTGTACCAGGAACCCAACATGCATTGAATCCTTTTAATCGAGCACGACGAATTAATACATCTTGAATAGTATTATTAAGCATGTGTCCCATATGTAAGACTCCTGTTACGTTTGGAGGAGGAATAACAATTGTATATGGTTCTCTTTCATCTGGTATTGAATGAAAATAATTATGTTTCATCCAGTAATCGTACCACTTGCTTTCTACATTATTTGCATTATACTGTGATGGAATAGACATACTTTGGAATAGTTTTTGAGTATTAATGTGCAAAAGTACTTATATTTCTTTTTCTGTAAAATTATTATTTGTAATTATATAAGGTTAATTTATTTATGTAAATGCATTACGTCTAATTTTTTTGCACATTGTCTAAAAAGTAAGTATGTTTACGTTGAATTTAAAATTAAAGTGATGAAACATTTAATAACAATTTTATGTATTAGTTTAATCAGTTTTTCAGTAAATGCTCAAGAAAAAGTAGCAAAAATTGAATTTAAAACTGATGTTATAGACTATGGTACTATTGAAAAAGGTGCAGATGGAGTAAGGGTTTTTGAGTTCACAAATACTGGAGAAGCCCCACTCATTATTACCAAAGTTAAATCTACCTGTGGTTGTACAATTCCTAGTTGGCCAAAAGAACCTATTTTGCCTGGAAAAACAGGAAAAATTGAAGTAAAGTATGACACAAATAGAGTAATGCCTATTAGAAAGACCATAACAGTAACCTCAAATGCTATAGGTTCTCCAACTGTTGCCTTAAAAATTAAAGGCTTGGTTGTAGATTCGAGTAAGAAAAGCGTTTTAGATAAAAAAGGTAAAAGTGTAGTAGAAAACAACTAGTATTACTTTATACTTATTATAAAAAAACCTGCAATTTTGTGGGTTTTTTTATTACAGTAAACTCAATAATCTAAATTGAAATTTAAGTTGTATTCCTTTTCTATCTATTAATAGCTTAATGAGTTTACCATCTTCTCCATAAAACAATTGAGCTACATCTTGTAAAGAATATAAATGGGCTTCTTTATTATTAACCACCAAAATTATATCTCCTAGTTCTAGACCTGCATTTTTTGCTGGAGAGTTCTCTCTTAATTCAACAATAGTAAATGCCTCTGTTAAAGAATATTTGTAAGAATTAGCAAATATATTAACACTTCCTACAGATTCAGAATCACTGTTAAACCGAGTTAAACCAGAGCTTCTATCAATTTCCCTAATTACTCGAACTCCATTGTGTTCTAGGGTAATACCGCTTTTATTATAATAAAATGGATTACTGAAATTGCTGTTTTTTCTTAAAGTTATTTTACTATTAGGATAATCTAAAATTATATTAAAACGTTTTAAAATTTCGCCAGATAGGCTTCCGTTTCGGTCTTTAATTTTTTTGGCATGTGCAATAGATAGAGAATCTGGAAAGGCTGCATTAATTTTTTTTAATTCGAAACCTGCAACAGAAAACTTATCCAGTTTGGCACGTTTGCCATAAACGCTTCCGCTTAAACCTCTTCCTAAAAAATCTTCAAAATATTTATTTGGAATAACTATTTCTTCATCTTCAAATAACCATAATGCATCACTCCCTCCTGAATCTATTAACAATTTTACTTGTTTAGTTTCTCCATTTATACTTATTGAAGCAATTATGTAGGGTTTTTTATTATGAAACTCTAGACTAAGCGATTTACATTTATTACATTTTTTTGATCTATAACTTTCTGGATCGTGAAGCTTTAAATATTTATTAGTGTAATTAATTTCAACAACAAAATCCTTTAAAAGATCGTATCCAATTATTCCATGTATGGGAACACCAAGTCGTGGTGCAAAATTTAATGATGAATCAAAAATTGCATATAAATCTTGATTAAGATTAATAGCTTCTCCAATTTTAAAAATATTGTTTTTGGATTTAAGAGCTTCAACAGGATCTCCATCACCTAAACCTCTTAAATAAATGCGCTCTGTTTGATTAATTTGAAGTTCTTCAGATAGATTAAAAAAATTAAAAATTATAGGTTTACTTATTCCAGTATCCAACAAAAATGATAGCTCTACCCCATTTATTTGTACTGGAATAACAATAAGATTATGGATAAGCTTAAAATTAATTCTATCCTTATTACCTTTTCGCAAAACAAAGTTTCCCTGTGCCAAACTGTGAAAACATACCACACTACAAAGAATAAAAATAAAATACCTTTTCAACATACAAATCATTTTCTAAAACTAGGCTCTACACAATTTACAAATCTTTTATGCAAATAATATATAAAGGGCAATATTTTAAATAAACTTTAAGATAAATTTTGCAACTTTGTAATTAGATAAATAATAACCAAATGCCAGCAATATCTAACAAAGGAAAATCAATGCCTCAATCGCCAATCCGTAAATTGGTACCATTCGCCGAAGAAGCAAAAAAGAGAGGTGTAAAAGTGTTTCATTTAAATATTGGGCAACCAGATATTAAAACGCCTCAAGTTGCTCTTGATGCCGTAAAGAACAATACTCTGGAAGTTGTAGCATATAGTAGATCGGAAGGATCGGAAGAATACAGAAACAAGATTGCCAATTATTATGCAAAAAATGATATTACAGTTAATGCCAACGATATTATTGTAACAACTGGAGGCAGTGAAGCATTACTTTTTACTTTTGGAAGTATTATGGATGAAGGTGATGAAGTCATTATTCCAGAACCATTTTATGCTAATTATAATGGGTTTTCTATAGCTTCAGGTATTACTGTTGTTCCTGTTATTTCTAAAATTGAAGATAATTTCGCCTTACCTCCTATTTCTGCATTCGAAAAACTAATCACTTCAAAAACAAAAGCCATTCTTATTTGTAATCCTGGAAATCCAACTGGTTATCTTTATAGTAAAGACGAGATAAAAAAATTAGCACAAATTGTTAAAAAACACGATCTTTTCTTAATTGCCGACGAAGTATATCGTGAATTTGCTTACGATGGTAGTGAGCATTATTCTGTGATGCAAGAAGAAGGATTAGAAGAATATGCTATTATGATTGATTCGGTTTCTAAACGATATAGTATGTGTGGCGCAAGAATTGGATGTATAGTTTCAAAAAATAAAGCTGTAATAGAAACTGCATTAAAATTTGCTCAAGCTCGTTTATCGCCTCCAACTTATGCTCAAATTGCCAGTGAAGCTGCTTTAGAAACACCTCAAAGCTATTTTGATGATGTTATAAACGAATATGTTTCAAGAAGAGATATACTTATTGAAGAATTACAAAAAATTGAAGGTGTAAAAGTTGCAAAACCTAAAGGCGCATTTTATTGCATTGTAGAATTACCTGTAAATAATGCCGATGATTTTGCACAATGGCTTTTAGAGCATTTTGAACTCAACGGACAAACAATCATGGTTGCTCCGGCAGCAGGTTTTTATTCTACAAAGGGTTTAGGATTAAACCAAATTAGAATAGCTTATGTACTAAAAAAAGAAGATTTAATAGCTTCGGTTAATATTTTAAAAGAAGCACTTAAAAAATATAATGGTTAGTGGATATTTTAAGTAACATATCTCTCAAACAATACAATACTTTTGGCATAGATGTTAAAGCAAAACATTTTGTTTCGGTAAAAAATATTGAAGAGTTAATATCTGTTTTAAAACTCGAAGATTATCCAGAAAAGTTTATTCTTGGTGGCGGAAGTAATATGCTTCATACAAAAAATGTTGAAGCTTTAGTAATTCATTTAGACATAAAAAACATTGAAATTATTTCTGAAACTGAAAACAGTGTAACTATTAAAGCTACTGCTGGAGAAAATTGGCATGATTTTGTGTTATGGTGTTTAGAACATGATTTTGGTGGAATTGAGAATTTATCACTTATTCCAGGCAATGTTGGTGCTGCACCAATTCAAAATATAGGTGCTTATGGTGTGGAGTTAAAAGATGTTTTTGTAGCATGTGAAGCATTACATATTAAATCACTTAGCATAAAAACCTTTACCAAAGAAGATTGCAATTTCGATTATCGAAATTCAGTTTTTAAGCAAGATTTAAAAGGTGAATATATTATAATAAATATCACTTTAAAACTCACAACTAAAGACCATCAATTAAAAACATCTTATGGTGCAATTACAGAAGAATTAAACAAAATGAATATTAAAAACCCTACTATTCAAGATGTTTCAAAGGCTGTAATAGCTATTAGAGAATCAAAATTACCTAACCCAAAAGTTATTGGTAATAGCGGAAGCTTTTTTAAAAACCCTATTGTTTCTAAATCTCATTTTGATACGCTAAAAATAAATTTCCCAAAAATACCTAGTTATTCAGTTTCAGAAAATAAAATAAAAATTCCCGCTGGTTGGCTTATAGAACACCTTGGTTTTAAAGGAAAGCGTTTTGGAAATTACGGTGTTCATGAGAATCAAGCTTTAGTGTTAGTTAATTATGATGATGCAAAAGGGGAAGATATTTTTAAATTATCCCAACTTATTCAATCTACTGTTAAACGAATTTTTGATATTAATTTGGAAGTAGAAGTAAATATTATTTAAACTTGTAAGTTATTAATAAAAAAATAATTTGGTTTCAAAATTAGAGCAACATATTGTTAGTCTGCTAGAAGAAGGCGATAAAAGGGCAATTTCATTAATTTATGAGAATTATTCTGGTTCTCTTTTGGGTGTTATTACTAAAATAACAAAAGATAATGCATTAGCTCAAGACGCTTTACAAGAAAGTTTTATTAAGATTTGGAAAAATGCAAAAAAATACGACTCCAATAAAGCAAAACTATTTACATGGCTTTATAGAATTGCCAGAAATACTGCTATTGATAAATTAAGAAGCCATAATATTAAGTTTACCAAAGAAGTCCAAATTGCCGACTCTAACGTATATAAATTATCAACATCTAGTTTAAATCAAGATACAATAGATTTAAAAAAGCATGTTGCTAGTTTAGAATCTAAATATCAAATTGTATTAAAGGCTTTGTTTTTTGAAGGTATGACTCAACAAGAAGCCAGCGAAGAATTAAGCATTCCTTTAGGCACAATTAAATCTAGATTAAAAATTGGATTACGAGAACTTAAAAAAATCTATAATCCTTAAAAAATAAAATCATGGAAAAAGAAGTACACGATTTTTTAGAGTCTGGTTTATTAGATAAATACTTAATTGGCGCTACTACAGTTAGTGAAACCAATAAAGTAGAAGCATATATTGCTAAACACCAAGATATAAAAGAAGAATACGAAATTTTACAAGTACAATTAGAATTGGCTGCAAGATCTAATGCAATTAATCCTCCTTCTCACACTTTAGGTACTATTATAAAAGCAATAGATAATCAATCTGCTGTTCATCAAATCCATAAACATCGTAAAGTCCCTTTTTGGTTTAGTGTTGCTGCAAGTGTTACAGCTTTAATTTTTGCTGGAAGTTCTTATATGTTTTATAATCAAAATAAGAGTCTTTTAAATGAAAATAATACTATTGTAGAAGAAGTTTTTGATTTACGAAATGATATCAATAAAAACAATGATAAGCTCGATAAAGTAATGCGACAACTTATGAAGCTTAACAATCCAGAAACTCAAAAATATGTGCTTCGCGGAAATGAAAGAGCTAAAGATTTAAAGACAGTTGCATATATTAATCCAATTGAAAAATCCTCATTAATAGATGTTGTATCATTGCCTGAACTTTCCGAAGAACAATGTTACCAAATGTGGGCTAAATTGCAAGACAAAATGGTAAATCTAGGCATATTAGATGTTAACGATCGTAAATTACAATCTGTACCTTACATAGAAAATGCTTTAAGTTTAAGCATCACTATTGAGCCAAAAGGTGGTAATGAAAATGCTTCTTTAGAAAATGCCGTAGCACAAATATTGCTTAATCATGATAATTAGTCAGAAAAGTTAATATTATCTTTCCATCTTTTTTTACATAAAAACTTTATCTTTGCATAAATCATTTTAGCAATGAAACGAGCATGATAAAAATTTCTTTCTATTGAAATTATTATTGGCGAGTTCCGTGTGACATTTGAAAAACATAAACAATACCACATGAAACTTCTCTTAATTACATTACTTCTTTTAGCTTTAGCAGTAGCAGGAATTGCTATAAAGATTTGGGCAAAAAAAGACGGCAAATTTGCAGGTACATGTGCCAGTCAAAATCCAGTACTTAACAAAAATGGTGAATCTTGTGGTTTTTGCGGAAAAACCCCAGATCAATTTAAAGACTGTGACGAACCTCAACATACTTCGTAAACAATGCTTGTGTTAGATATCTTATTTTACACATTCATTATTATTATCATTATCCAGCTTATATATTATGGTTTTATTTTTTCAAGGTTTGCTTTTGCGAAATCCAAAACACCTTCACAAAAAAACATTGCTGTTTCTGTAATTATTTGTGCAAAAAACGAAGCCGAAAATTTAAAGCAATTTCTTCCACATATATTAGAACAAGAGTATCCAAATTTTGAAATCGTATTAATTAACGATGCCTCACATGACAATACTTTAAATATCATTGAAGCTTTTGCAAAAACAAACAACAATATAAAAATTGTTAATGTTGAAAATATTGAAGCATTTTGGGGAAACAAAAAATATGCATTAACTCTAGGCATAAAAGCAGCCACAAATGATTATCTACTCCTTACGGATGCCGACTGTAAACCAATTTCTAAACATTGGATTGCATCAATGAGCAGTCATTTTAGTAATACAAAATCCATAGTAATAGGATATGGAAGCTATAAAAAAAGTAAGTATTCATTTTTAAACACATTAATTCGTTTTGAAACCTTATTAACTGCAATTCAATATTTCTCTTATGCAAAATTAGGAATACCATATATGGCTGTTGGTCGTAATTTAGCTTATAGAAAAGATGAATTCTTTAAAGCTAAAGGCTTTATGAGCCATATGAGTATTCTATCTGGTGACGACGACTTATTTATTAACCAAGTAGCCAATTCTATAAACACAAGTATTTGCTTTACAAAAGATAGTTTTACCGAATCTTTACCTGAAACCTCATTTAAAGATTGGCTCAAACAAAAAAGACGACATGTTTCAACTTCAAAATATTATAAGTTAAAGCACAAATTTATGTTAGGGTTGTTTTTCATATCTCAACTCTTGTTTTGGGTTTTGGGTATCATTCTTTTATCATTTCTTTTTAAATGGGAAATTGTAATCGTATTAATACTCTTAAGGTTTGTTGTGCAATACATTAGCATAGGTTTTTCTGCAAAAAAACTAAACGAACTCGATACTATCGTTTTACTGCCTTTATTCGATTTATTTTTAATTTTCTCACAATTCTTTATCTTTATCTCAAATCTTACTTTAAAACCCAGTAATTGGAAATAAAACAAGCTATTATAAAAGCTAAAGAGAATAATCAAATGGCATTTAACTTTTTGTTAGATACTTTTTGGAATGACGTTTATGGCTTTCAATTAAAACGTACTGAAAATGAAAATGATGCAGAAGATATTACGATTCAAACATTTTCTAGAGCGTTTGATAAAATAGACACTTTCGACGAAAACTATAAATTTAAAACTTGGCTTTTTACTATTTCCAAAAATATTCATATTGATTTTCTACGCAAAAAGAAAACTTCAATATATCATGAAGAAACCGATAGCTCTACAGAACATTTTTATGATATTATTGATGAAACACCAACTCCAGAGGATAAAATCATAACAGAACAGAATCTGGCAAAACTACTACGTGACATTAAGAAGCTCAAACCACATTATCAAGAAGTAATAAACTTAAGATACTTTCAAGAATTAAGTTATTTAGAAATTTCAAAAAAGTTAAATGAGCCCATGAGTAATGTAAAAGTGAAATTACTTCGTGCCAAGAAATTACTTTCAGAAATTATTCAGAAGAAATAATGAAGTTTAATCTTAAAAAACTTGGTCCAGGTTTATTATTTGCTGGCGCTGCAATTGGTGTCTCTCACTTAGTACAATCTACAAAAGCTGGTGCCGAATTTGGTTTAGGACTAATTTGGGCTTTATTCTTGGTAAATTTATTTAAATATCCCTTTTTTCAATATGGCCCACGATACGCTTCAGCCACAGGCGAAAGTTTGTTGGATGGTTACAAAAAATTAGGGAAAGGTGTTTTAGTTGCTTATTTCATTATAACATTTGCAACCATGTTCACTATACAAACAGCTGTTACTATAGTTACAGCTGGTTTAGCATCTTCTTTATTTGGAAGTTTTGTAAGTATTGAAGTTTGGACTGTTATTATACTTGTAATCTGTTTTAGTTTTTTAATAATAGGCAAATACAAATTATTAGATAGTTTAATAAAGATTATCATAATTATCCTAACAATTAGCACTTTGGCTGCTGTTGGCATTGCTTTACTAGATAATTCACAACCTATTTCATTTAAACAGGTTCTTCCAGATAATAGTTTAGAAATTGCGTTTTTAATTGCTTTTATGGGATGGATGCCAGCGCCTTTAGATATTTCTGTTTGGCACTCGCTCTGGACTATTGAAAAAAGAAAAGATGACAAAGAATTTAATACAAAATCTGCTCTTTTCGATTTTAATATTGGTTATTTAAGTACAATTATTTTAGGTGTCGGATTTGTTCTTTTAGGAACTTTAGTAATGCACTTTAGTGGAGAATCGTTTAGTGTTTCGGCTGGAGTATTTTCGAATCAACTTATAGAAATGTACACTAAGAGTCTGGGGAATTGGGCATATGTTATTATTGGTATTGCTGCATTTACAACAATGTTTAGCACAACTTTAACAACACTTGATGCTTCTCCTAGAGCAATGCACAAAACCACACAATTACTATTTAATAACAATTTTAAGAAAGGTTATATCTTTTGGATACTAACTTTGGTTTTTGGCACTATAATTATCTTTTTTGCTTTCGCTTCAGAAATGGGATTATTAGTGAAAATCGCAACCATTTTATCGTTTTTAACCGCTCCTTTCTACGCCATAATAAATTATAAATTAATTAGTAGTAAACATACGCCTAAAACTTGGCGTCCTACTTTAAAACTTCATGTTTTAAGCTGGTCTGGAATAATATTCTTAATAGGTTTTAGTATTTGGTTCCTAACTACTTTATAACATACTTTTAAGAGAATACTTTGTATATTTGCCCATTGAAAATTCAACAATTAATGAGTCAAGAAACTGTTACAAATAGAGTACAAGAACGAAAATCAAAACCAAAATGGTTGCGTGTAAAACTTCCTACAGGAAAGAAATACACCGAACTTCGTAGTCTAGTTGATAAATACAGTTTAAATACTATTTGTGTTTCTGGAAGCTGTCCAAACATGGGAGAATGTTGGGGAGAAGGTACAGCAACCTTTATGATTCTTGGTAATATTTGCACAAGATCTTGTGGGTTTTGTGGTGTAAAAACCGGAAGACCGGAAAATGTGGATTGGGACGAACCAGAAAAAGTAGCACGCTCCATAAAACTCATGAAAATTAAACACGCAGTATTAACAAGTGTAGATCGTGATGATTTGAAAGATATGGGAAGTATTATGTGGGCTGAAACTGTTAAAGCTGTTCGTAGGATGAATCCTGAAACTACTATGGAAACACTTATTCCAGACTTTCAAGGTATAGAACAACATTTAAACAGAATTCTTGAAGTTACTCCTGAAGTAATCTCGCATAATATTGAAACTGTTAGGCGTTTAACACGAGAAGTACGAATTCAAGCAAAATACGATAGAAGTCTTGGAGTCCTAAAATATTTAAAAGAACAAGGACAAAGGCGCACAAAATCTGGTATTATGTTAGGTTTAGGTGAAACTCGTGAAGAAGTTATAGAAACCTTACACGACCTTAAAAATGCTAATGTAGATATTATTACTATTGGTCAATACCTACAGCCAAGCAAGAAGCACCTTCCTGTAGAACAATTTGTTACACCAGATCAATTTAAAGAATACGAAGCAATAGGTTTAGATTTAGGTTTCCGCCACGTAGAAAGCAGTGCGCTTGTTAGATCTTCTTATAAAGCTCAAAAACACATCAATTAATTATGATTAATGTTGCCATAAATGGTTTCGGAAGAATAGGCAGACGTGTATTTCGGTTATTACAAGACCACAAAAACATTCAAGTTGTTGCCATTAACGATTTGGCAGATGCAAAAACATTAAGTCATCTTCTTAAATATGATAGTATTCATGGCGTATTTCAAGGTAAAATAAGTTATAATTCAAGCCACATTATAGTAAATGATAAAACTATTGCACTTCAAAATAAAAGCAATATTGAATCTATTAATTGGAAACCATACAACATAGATTTCGTTATTGAAGCCACAGGAAAGTTTAGAACTACTGAAGCTATACAACATCATATTACTAATGGAGCGTCACGTGTAATTCTTGCTGCACCTCCAATAGATGATTCTATCAAAACAATAGTATTAGGAGTTAACGACCATATTGTAGATAATAATGACAAAATATTATCAAACGCATCATGTACAACAAACAATGCAGCTCCAATGATAGATATCATAAATAATCTCTGCGGAATTAAACAAGCATACATAACTACAATACATTCTTATACAACAGACCAAAGTTTACACGACCAACCTCATCGTGATTTACGTCGTGCAAGAGCAGCTGGGCAATCTATTGTACCAACCACAACAGGAGCGGCAAAAGCATTAACAAAAATATTTCCAGAATTATCCAACGTTATTGGTGGCTGTGGTATTAGAGTTCCTGTTGCCAATGGATCGCTTACAGATATTACTTTTAATGTAATCGAAAACACATCAGTAGATGAAATTAATGCCGCTTTTAAATTAGCATCTAAAACTAAATATAAAGGTATTTTAGAATACACCGAAGACCCAATAGTATCTATCGACATCGTTGGAAACCCTCATTCTTGTATTTTTGATTCACTTATGACTTCTGTTATTGGCAACATGGTAAAAATTATAGGATGGTACGATAATGAAACAGGATATTCTTACAGAATTATTAATTTAATCGAGAAATTATCAAATACATAAATTATCGACAAAATACAAAAAAAATAAAAAAAAGTGTATTTTATCGAATAAATAGTTATATTTGTCGATAAAGTTAACCTAAAATGCCCCAAATCAAATATTACATATTTGTTTTTTTAGTTTTAATTGCATCGCAAACTTATCCTCAAAATAGAATTGAAGACGATCCTACTTTGGAACAAAACAAAGTTGAAGTTGCTGTAGATAATGCTGAGAGAGATGTACAAAATGGTAATTTTTATAATGCCATAAAAACTCTTAAACAAGCTCTTCTTATTTTAGAAAACATAGAGGATAAGAAAGGGCAAGGAATAATTCTTTCTAAAATCGCAAAACTCCAATATAACATTGAAGAACCTAAAAATGCTAAATCTTCAATAATTAAGGCTATTGCTATACAAAGTAGTATTGATGACAAATTAAATTTAGCAAAATCCAGATATATCTATGGTTCAATATATTTAGGAGAAAAAGATTACAAAAATGCTTTAGAATATTTTAAATCCTCAAAAACAATATTTGAAGAAGAAAACCTTAACGAACTTATTGCCGAAGTTACTTTAAGTGAAGCTAAAGCACTTATTGGATTAGATAGTCTAAATGAAGCAAACTCACTTGTAGAAAAAACAATAATATTATCGAAAAAAGACAACTTAACGCCTTTATTAAGTGAAGCACTTATAAAAAGTGGAGTCATTGCTTGTAGACAAAAGAGATATAAAGCTGCACTATCTCAAGCCATGGAAGGTTCAAAAATGGCTAAGAATGATGAAAATCTAGAGGTTTTAAACGAAAGCTATTTTCTGTTAAGCAATATATACTCTGAAACAAAAAATTATGAGTTAGCAAGTAAAAACTTAAGATTATATATAGAGCTTAATAACTCCATGTTACAAAGTAGAAGCGAGAAGTTATCGCTCGAAAAGAGAGCACAGTTTATAATTGATGATAAAGATGCAGTAATAAAACTTCAAGCCGATGAGCTAAACGAAAAAGAAGAAGAAAATAGCTTGAGCAAATTAACAACGATATTAAGTATCGGGCTTATAACGATACTTTCATTATTAACTTTATCTTTATATAAAAACAACAATATTAGACTTAAAACTAATAATATGTTGTTCAAAAAAAATAGAGAACTTCTAACAGAAAAAGAAAGAGCCGAAATTGCTGCAACAGCCAAATCAAATTTCTTATCTACTGTAACACACGAATTGAGAACTCCGCTTTACGCTGTTACTGGTTTAACAAATATGCTTTTGGAAGAAAATCCAAAACCAGATCAAATTCAACATTTAAAATCGCTTAAATTTTCGGGAGACTACCTTTTAACTTTTATTAATGACATACTCCAAATCAATAAAATTGAAGCTAATAAGGTAGAACTAGACCCAGAAACTTTTAATTTAAAGCATAAAGTAGAAAACGTAGCGGCAGCTTTAAATAATTCTGCTTTAGATAACAATATTGCTATTCATATTGAATACGATAAATCACTTCCAGAGGTATTTAATGGAGACCAATTAAAAATCTCTCAAATATTAATTAATTTAATTGGCAACTCGATTAAGTTTACCAAAGATGGTGATATTTGGATTAGAATCCTTAAAATAGATCAAAATCAAAGTCTATATAAAATACGGTTGGAAGTTGAAGATAATGGGATTGGGATTACAAAAGAAAAGCAAGAGCATATGTTCGAGAGTTTTTCTCAAGGCTCTATTCAAATTAATCGAAAATACGGAGGAACAGGTTTAGGATTATCAATAGTTAAAGGTCTTGTAGATATACTTAAAGGTAAAGTGTATTTAAAAAGTGAATTAGGACAAGGCACAACTTTTAGTATTGAATTACCTTTAAAAGAATCTAAAGAAATCATTAAGCCAGAGAAGAAAGACTTATTTAAAAATGTAAACGATATAGATTTAAGTAAAATAATTATTCTAATTGTCGAAGACAATAAGATTAACCAAATGATAACTAAAAAAATCTTATCCAAAATGAACCTTAACTGTGAAGTTGTAGATAATGGCGAAGATGCTGTAGACATGGTTAAAGAAAATACATACGACATAGTACTTATGGATATTCATATGCCAGGAATTAGTGGTATCGAAGCTACAAAAAGGATAAGAACATTCGACAAAGAGCTTACCATATTTGCACTTACAGCAGTAACATTAGAAGATAAAATGCAGGAGTTTGATGAAGCTGGTTTTGATGATATTATTTCTAAACCATTTAAACAAGAAGATTTTGAAAAGAAATTATTCTCTGCTCTATTTAAAAATAAGTCTTCTGCTTCAGCTTAGTTACGACTTATACCAATTTAATTTTGTGATGTCGTAATAATTGTATTGAGTTGTTTTTTGCAAGATTGAAGAGAAAATTATTTAGCATAGCCTTTGTTATAGTAAATAATTTTTACAAAAATATTGTGAAAAAGAAACAATATAATGCGACCTTATAAATTTAAATTGGTATTACATATTCATTAACAAGATTGTCAAATTTTTCATTGCTAAAAATCTGCATTTCAATTGGTAAATAAAACAATCGCTCTTTAGCAATATTATCCTTTAATCTCATATAATCTTTTTCTGTAGTTAAAATTAAGGGTTTGGTGTTTAGCAACTTTAACTCACTTTCCGTAAAGTTATGATGGTCTTTAAAGTTTAAATGCTCAAAGTTATAACCACTCTTTTTCAAAAAATTCAATAATGGTTTTGGATTGGCAATTCCTGTAACTAAAGTAAATCTTTCTTTCTGTAAATTAATTAAAGGCTCACTTAGTTGATAGCCATAAACCGTTTCAGAATATTTAATTGTGCTAAAAAACACCTTTTGTAAGGAAAGTGGTTTTAATTTTGTAATTATTTCTTTTCTTTTACTTTCATTCAAATCGTCAGGACATTTAGTAACAACTATTATTTGTGCTCTTTTCGCTCCAATTTTAGATTCGCGCAAATTACCTGTTGGCAATACAAAATCATCAACATAAAGTTTATCAAAAGCTGTTAACAGTATATTTAATCCAGCTTTAACTTTTCTATGCTGAAAAGCGTCATCTAACAATATAATTTCTGGAACATTCTGTAATTGTTTTAACTGTGCAATTCCATTTTGCCTATTGCCATCCACACTTACAATAATATCTTTAAATTTTTGATGGAATTGAAAAGGTTCATCTCCAATTTTTTCTGCTGAAGCATTTTCATCTGCAATACAAAAACCTTTGGTATTCCGTTTATAACCTCTACTTAGTGTTGCAACTTTATATTTGCCTTTTAGCAATCGTATTAAGTATTCAATCATTGGTGATTTACCTGTACCACCAACACTTAAATTACCAACACAAATAATAGGAAAATTATACGATTTCGATTTAAAAATACCAATATCGTAAAAGTAATTACGAAACCAAGTAACTACAAAGTAAATAGGAACGATTGGGAATAATATTTTTCGGATAAAATTCATAGCTACTAAACCGACTTGAATGGAATAATTAATACATTGACCAATTTAGTAATTATTTTATTCATCAAAGGTTACATCTATCAACTTAAAAAATAAAAATCTTTAGATGAAAGTAATTATTTATATTTGAAGTAAAACATAAATTCATGATTGTTCAAGACGTTATAAATCATCTCGAAGAGTTATCTCCTTTGGCATACGCAGAAGACTTTGATAATGTAGGTCTTCTTGTCGGCAACAAAAACACACAACTTACTGGCATTCTAGTCACTTTAGATACGCTGGAAGCGGTTGTAGATGAAGCCATAGAAAACAATTGTAATCTTATAGTTAGCTTTCATCCTATTATTTTTAAAGGCCTAAAAAAATTAACTGGTAAAAGCTATGTCGAACGTGTGGTTATGAAAGCCATAAAACACGACATTGCCATATTTGCAATGCATACAGCTTTGGATAATGCTTTACAAGGTGTAAACGATATGATTTGTGAGAAAATTGGGCTCATAAATAAACAAATCTTAATTCCTCAAACTGGGACTATAAAAAAGCTCACTACTTATGCTCCAAAAGAAGAAGCCGATAAGCTTCGAGAAGCATTATTTAATGCAGGAGCTGGAAATATTGGTAATTATAACGAATGTAGTTTTAATGCTGAAGGCATTGGGACTTATAAAGGAAATATTAACTCAAACCCAAGCAAAGGGAAAAAAGGAACATTACATTTTGAACCCGAAATCCAAATTTCGGTAACCTATGCTAAACATTTAGAGTCAAAAATAATAAAAACACTTTTTAAAGTACATTCTTATGATGAAGTTGCTTACGAAATAACCACTTTAGAAAATAAAAATCAGCATATCGGAATGGGAATGATAGGAGAACTGGAAAAGCCAATGGAAGAAGCTTCTTTTTTAAATCACTTAAAATCTAAAATGAATACCAAATGTGTTAGACACTCGGGTTTGATAGGTAAACCAATACAAAAAGTTGCAGTTCTTGGAGGTTCAGGAAGTTTTGCAATAAATGAAGCAAAAGTAGCTAAAGCTGATGCTTTTATTACTGCCGACCTTAAATATCACGACTTTTTTGCTGCCGAAAATAGCATCCTTTTAGCCGATATCGGACACTATGAAAGTGAACAATTCACAAAAAATATTTTAGTAGCATTTCTTATAAAAAAAATGCCTAATTTTGCAGTCGTTTTATCAAAGACAAATACCAATCCAGTAAAGTATTTATAAACATGGCTAAAAAGAAAGAAGTTAGTGTAGAAGAAAGATTAAGAGCACTATATGATTTACAATTAATAGATTCTCGTATTGACGAAATTAGAAGTGTAAGAGGAGAACTTCCATTAGAAGTACGTGATCTAGAAGATGAAGTTGAAGGTTTAAAAACTAGACTTCAAAAATTAGACGAGAGTCTTGCTAATATAGAAGAGCAAATTAAAGCAAAAAAGAACCTTATGGAAGAGGCTAAAGCTTTAATTAAAAAATATAATGAACAACAAAAAAACGTTAGAAACAACCGAGAATTTAATTCTTTAACTAAAGAGGTTGAATTTCAAGAGTTAGAAATTCAGCTTGCAGAAAAGCACATTAAAGAATTTTTTGTTCAAATTGAACAAAAAAATGAGGTAATCAATACCACTAAAGAACGTTTAAAAGAACGAAGTAATCATTTAAAGCACAAAAAAGCAGAATTGGATACTATTCTTGCTGAAACTGAAAAAGAAGAAGAAACTTTAAATAAAAAATCTGAAAAGTATAAGCACTTAATTGAAGAACGTTTAGTAACTGCTTATCATAGAATTCGTAAGAATGTTAAAAACGGATTAGCAGTTGTGCCGATTGAAAGAGGAGCTGCAGGTGGTTCTTATTTTACTATTCCACCACAAGTAATTGTGGAAATTGCTTCTCGTAAAAAAATAATTACAGATGAGCATAGTGGACGGATTTTAGTTGACGAAGTTCTTGCTACCGAACAAAAAGCAAAGATGCAAAAACTATTTGCTAAATTATAATTCAGAATAACATCGTACAAATCTAAACCTCTATTAAGAAATGATAGAGGTTTTTTTTGTTATAACAATAAAGTAATATTACGATAATAGATAATAAACATATTTGATTTAAGTTTCACACAAAAATATCGACTACTTAAAAACAATAAATCATAGACACATGAAATCGTTAGTATTATCATTATCATTCATTCTTTTATTTAGCTGCCAAAACCATGCAAAAGAAAACAAAAAACAGGACGCAATACTAAAATTAAAACCCATTGAAGTTCCTTTACAAAACGGAAAAGCCAGAGCTTATTTTGCAAGCGGCTGTTTTTGGTGTGTAGAAGCTGTTTACGAAAGCGTTAAAGGCGTAGAAGAAGTTATTAATGGCTACTCTGGAGGTCATACTTTAAACCCAACATACGAAACAAGCAATACAGAAAAAACAGGTCATGCCGAAGCTGTAGAAGTTATTTATGACCCAAACATTGTAGATTTTTCAACTTTAGTTGATGTCTATTTTGGTTCACAAAATCCCACTCAATTTAATGGTCAAGGACCAGATAGAGGCTCACAATATCGCTCCATTATTTTTTATCAAAACGATACGCAAAAACAAATTATTTTAAAGAAAAAAGAAGCACTCGCAAAAAAACTAAATGCTAAAATCGCAGCCGAAGTTTATCCATTTCAAAAATTTTGGATTGCTGAAGATTACCACCAAAATTACGAAAGGCTACATCCTGAAAACAGATATATTCAAAATGTATCTATTCCAAGATTAAATCGCTTTAAAAGTAAATTTCCTCACTTAATAAAAAGTAACCATTAGTATAGAAACTAGACCTCACAGGTTTTTAAAACCTGTGAGGTCTTATAATAAAAAGACATTAAATCTTGCTCGCTTTAAGAGTGAAAATTAAAGGATATAATTTATCTTTAGTTACATAATAACCCGTTTCAGTTTTTACTAAATCCGGTAAAACGTTATATGGACTTTCGTCAAATTCATTTAAGTATTCAATATGCAATCCAGCTTCTGTTAATGCAGATATAACGTCACCCAAACCATGATTCCAACAATATTCTCTGCTTATCATTTTTGATGATTCATCAGCATAAGTACCTTGATACTCTTCATAAATCTCATTTTCTTGCATATAACCATATTTCATAATTGGCTTACCACTTAAATAATCAAACATCCAAACAATTGGGTGAAATTCAGCTATAAAAAAAGTGCCTCCTTTTTTTAAACGCTGAGCAATCATTCTTCCCCAAGGCTTTAAATCTGGCAACCAACCAATCACACCATAACTGGTAAAAACAATATCAAAAGTATCTTTAATTATTCTTGTAATATCCAAAACATTACAACAAAAAAACTCAGCATCTAATGATAGTTCTTCATTTAACTGCTTCGCTAATTTTATACCTTCATCACTTAAATCTACTCCAACTCAATGTATCTTGCCCAAAATGACACTGTAAATGCAATAACGATTTTTGGTTCACATTTAATTCGTAAGCCATTAATGATGATTTACCTTGTTTAAAAGCATCCAAATATTACATCTCACTCTTGGCATGTACTTTTACTTTCTCATTCCACGTAGCTTTATTAGTTTTAAAAAACTTTTCGTTTTTAGACATATTAATTAGTTTCAACTTCTAATATAAAACTTTTTCTCAATGTTCCTTATATTTGGTAAAAATCACACCTTATGAAGCACTTGATGTATATTCTTATTATTACTCTTTCCGTTTTATCTTGCAAACAAGAGATAAAGATTGGGGCAAAAGAAAAACCATTAACAATTGCACAAAAAATTGCTAATGCAAATGGTTATGAGCATTGGAATAAAGTTTCTAAAATAGATTTTACTTTTAATGTAGATAGAGATTCAAGCCATTTTGAACGCTCTTGGCAATGGGAACCAAAAACTAATGACGTTACTTTAATAACTAAAAATAACACAATTTCTTATAACAGATCACAAATTGATAGTACAAATATAAAAGTAGATCAAGGTTTTATTAATGATAAATTTTGGCTGCTAATTCCATTTCAATTGGTTTGGGATGAAGGTATTACAATTTCTAAACCAGTAGTAACTAAAGCACCAATAAGTAAAAAACAACTCAATAAAATTACGCTTACCTACTCAAGTAAAGGTGGCTACACACCTGGTGATGCTTACGATTTATTTTATGATGATAGTTATATAATTAGAGAATGGGTTTACAGAAAAGGCAATTCAGACGAACCATCGCTAATCAACTCTTTTGAAAATTATCAAGATTTTAATGGTTTAAAAATAGCTTTAGAACACAAAAAACTAGAAGGCAATTGGAATCTAAATTTTACTAACATAAAAGTAACCCTAGAATAAATCGTTTTAGTGTAAAAATCCCTATTTTTGAGTACAACCAAAATATCTTAAAAAATTGTCCAAATATCAACTTGGTCTTGATTTCGCAAAACAGCAAGACTATTTAGACGAATTATCTGATTATAGGAATAAATTCCATATCCCAAAAGACAAAAACGGAAATGAATTAATCTATCTTACAGGAAATTCACTTGGTTTACAACCAATATCTACAAAATCATACATTAATCAAGAACTTGAAGACTGGGCAAATCTTGGTGTAGAAGGACATGCTCATGCTAAAAATCCTTGGCTGTCTTATCACGAATTTTTAACCGATAGTATGGCTAAATTAGTAGGAGCAAAACCCATTGAAGTTGTTGTAATGAATACACTTACTGCGAACCTTCATTTTATGATGGTCTCTTTTTATCAGCCAACTCAATCGCGTTATAAAATACTAATTGAAAGTGATGCCTTTCCATCAGATAAATATGCAGTAGAATCTCAATTACGTCATCATGGTTTCGATGATAAAGAAGGATTAATACTTTGGAAACCAAGAAAGAATGAAGAGTTATTACATTATGAAGATTTAGAAGCTATTTTAGAATCTCAAGGCGATGAGATTGCTTTAATAATGATTGGAGGAGTTAACTATTATACAGGACAATATTTTGATTTAAAACGTATTACAGATTTAGGCCATAAGTTTGATTGTTTTGTAGGTTTCGATTGTGCTCATGGAGCTGGAAATGTAGTATTAAATCTACATGATTCAGGAGCAGATTTTGCCGTTTGGTGCACCTATAAATATCTAAATTCTGGACCAGGAAGTCTCGCAGGTTGTTTTGTTCATGAACGTCATGCTCATAATAAAAATTTAAACCGATTTACAGGTTGGTGGAGCCATAACAAGCAAACACGCTTTAATATGAGACATGAATTTGATGTGCTTCCAGGAGCCGAAGGTTGGCAATTAAGCAATCCTCCTATTCTATCTATGGCTGCCATTAAAGCTTCATTAGATTTGTTTAATGAAGTTGGAATTAAAAGGCTCACTAAAAAGTCCAGAAAATTAACTGGCTATTTTGAGTTTTTAATCAACAAATTAAATAATAAAGACATAAAAATCATTACGCCAACAAATCCTGAAGAACGTGGTTGTCAATTGTCAATTCAAGTAAAAAATGCAGATAAAAACCTACATGATAAATTGACTAAATCAGGAGTATTAAGCGACTGGAGAGAACCAGACGTGATTCGCTGTGCTCCTGTACCACTTTATAATACTTTTGAAGATGTATATTTTATAGTTGAAAAATTGAAGAATATTTTGAGTAAATAAAGTACCATTCTGAACGAAGTGAAGAATCTCATAAAAAATATTTCGACAAGTTCAGTATGACAAAACATATAAAACAAAATCAATGCAGAGCATTGAAAAACGACCTCTTAAAAATTGTCGTAAAATTTAAATTGAAGAATTCGTTAAAAAGCTTCCGCTTGCTCGAATTCAGCTTTAGCTGAAAAGGTCGGAAGATTTAGGATTCAAAAGAAAAATTTAGACAACTTTTTAAACAGTTTAGATTTTTTGGTTATTTTTCATCAATGGAAAAAGAATATAAGAATAGATCAAGTTAAAATTAATGAGATTCCTTCCCGATAGCTATCGGGATTAATAGGAAAAAATATGAAAAACAAACAAAACATCCTCATAATTGGCGCAGGACTTTGCGGTTCGTTATTGGCGTTACGATTAGGCCAACGAGGTTACAATGTTAATGTATTTGAAAAACGTCCAGATCTTCGAAAAGTTAACATAAGTGCAGGCAAATCAATCAATCTCGCTTTTTCAGATCGTGGAATTAAAGCCATGAAATTAGTCGGAATCCAAGATAAGGTTAAACCCCTTTGTATTCCCATGAATGGTCGTATGTTACACGATAAAGAAGGTAACACAAAGCTCTCAAATTATAGTGGTCGAAATCATGAATACATCAATTCAATTTCAAGAGGACAACTTACCGCTTTATTAATGGATGAAGCCGAAGCCTTAGATAATGTAACAATCCTTTTCAACAAAAAATGTACATCTGTAGATTTCGAAAAAACCACAGTAAGCTTTTATGATTATGAAACCAAGACTAGATTTATTGAAGATGCCGATGTTATAATTGGTACAGATGGAGCAGGTTCTGTTTTACGCCAAAACTATTATTTAAGCAAAAAGTTCTTGTTCAGCTTTTCACAAAATTATCTCACACATGGCTATAAAGAATTAAGTATCCTTCCTACAGAAACAGGAGGCTTTAAAACTTATAAAAATGCATTACATATTTGGCCAAGAGGTAATTTTATGCTTATTGCCTTGCCTAATTTAGATGGTAGTTTTACGGTAACGTTGTTTTTAAGTCATGATGAAGGCGAATACAATTTCAATAATCTAACAACTCCCGAAATCGTTATAGAATTCTTCCAAAAAGAATTTCCAGATGCATTAGAATTAATGCCAAATTTGATAGATGATTTTTTTGAAAACCCAACATCAGCATTAGGAACCGTTAAATGTTCGCCTTGGCATTACAAAGGAAACACGTTGTTAATGGGAGATGCAGCACATGCTGTCGTGCCTTTTTACGGACAAGGAATGAATGCTTCTTTTGAAGATGTAGTAGAACTAGACCAAATATTAGATAAATATGAAGGCGATTGGGAAACTGTTTTTAAAGCCTACGAAAAAACACGTAAAAAAGATACAGATGCGATTGCAGATTTAGCGATTGATAACTTCTATGAAATGCGAGATCATGTAGCAAATCCTATATTCCAAGAAAAGCGTAAATTGGAAATGGATTTAGAACAGCATTTTCCAGATGAATATTCATCAAAATATTCGTTGGTAACTTTCAATGAAGACATTGGTTATAATGAAGCTATGACGAGAGGAAGAGCACAAGACAAAGCCATTTTAAATCTAATTGCTGATAAGGACATCTCGACTGCGTTCGATGTGACAAAAGATGAGTTAAGAACAATTTTAGAAAAAGTAAAACAAGAAACTGAAGCAATTCTTGAAGATGATAGAATTGCTGGATTGAAATAATATTTAGTCTATCCTGCAAGGTTTCAAAAACCTTGTAGGTTTTTAACAAAGAAAAATAAAAACTAACATTAATAAGATTTCCACTTTCGTGGGAAATAATTATGAGTAACAAAAAAAATGAGATTCCTGCTCCCGATAATTATCGGGACGCAGGAAGTAAAGTAACACCAAGAGGAGCATACCCACACACCAAACGTGTAGGTGATTTTATTTTTGTATCAGGAACCAGCTCACGTCGTGCAGACAATAGTTTTGCAGGTGTTGAATTAGTTGACGAAATGGGGACAAAACGTTTAGATATTGCAACCCAAACAAGAGCAGTTTTAGACAATATTGCTGCAAATCTTGAAAAAGAAGGTGCTTCCTTAAGCGATGTGGTTGATGTCACCACTTTTTTAGTAAATATGAACGATTTTGCAGGATATAATAAAGCCTATGCCGAATATTTTAATGCCGAAACAGGACCAGCAAGAACCACTGTTGCAGTACACCAATTACCGCATCCTGATTTGGTGGTGGAAATTAAAGTGATGGCTTATAAAAAATTGTAATTTGTTAGCTTATAAATATAGAGATGGAAATATAAATAAGGTTGAAGGGCAAGATATTTCAAATTTTGAAAGGGATTTACGCTCAATTGAAAGAAATTATTTTTGGGGGACTTACTATAAAGATCTTAATGACCCTTGTGAAGGACTTATATCAAATAGGTTTACAAAACAATTAACAACTTTTATTCAGTTATTAGGAAAAAAAGAAACGAGAGAATCTAATAATTTGAGATACGCCTTTGAGAAATTCTTATTACAAATTGAGAAAATAGGAATTTATTCATTATCAAAAACCTATAAAGATGCATTATTATGGGCACATTATGGTAATTCACACAAAGGTTTTTGTATTGAATATGATTTAGAATTGTTGTCTAAAAATTATAATCACAATTTTAATGTCAAATACAACAAAAACATTCCTGAAATAGGCATTGCTGATATTGCCAATAAAAGAAAAAGGGATAAGATTGTAAATAAAGCATTTGGTTACAAATATAGAGGATGGAGATTTGAACAAGAATATAGGTTAATAACTAATGACCATGGAATAAATAATTATGATTTTAAGGCCTTAAAATCAATCTATTTTGGATTAAGGATGGATAATGAACAAAAAACCAAAATAATGAATAGTCTAAAAGGTCGAGGTATAAATTATTTTCAAGTTGAACGCGTAAAAAAATCTTATCATTTTGATGCAAAACCAATTAAAGACATTAATTGCACAGAGATAACTTACCTAAAGCAAATTCCTTCTGAAATTACTGGTAATATTCCAATAAACTTTAAAATAATTAAACAAGATTATTGGGCGATAAGGGGTAAAGGAAATATAGAAATTGAATTGGAAAAAGTTATCAATAAAAAAGAATTACTGTGGTTAGCCGAATTAATAAAAGAAAACTTATTTTTCAATGCTGAATTTGTTATAATGTTTCATTATATAAAAAATAAAGACAGAGGTATAGCTTGGGCTACTACTCATTATAAAGATGGTAAAATTGATATAAATATTAATGGCTTATTTGAATGAAAACTATCCAAAACTACATAAACGGCAACTTTCACAATCCATTACAAGATAATTGGATAAACAATTATTGTCCTGCAAATGGGGAAATCTATGGACAAATTCCAAATTCTTCAAGCGAAGATATAGAAGTTGCATATATAGCTGCAAAAACAGCTTTTCCAATCTGGTCACAAACCACATTAGAAGAACGTAGTAGAATACTCATCAAGATTTCAGAATTGCTCGAAGCCAACTTACAGCGCTTCGCAGAAGCCGAAAGTAAAGACAATGGTAAACCAATTAGTTTAGCAAAAGCAGTAGATATACCAAGAGCAGCAAGTAATTTTCGTTTCTTTGGAAATGCCATTACACAATTTGCTAGTGAAAGCCATGAAAGTATTGGTCAAAACGCTATAAATTATACCTTACGTCAACCGATTGGTGTTGTTGGTTGTATTTCACCTTGGAATCTCCCACTCTACTTATTCACTTGGAAAATCGCTCCAGCCATTGCAGCAGGAAATTGCGTAGTTGCCAAACCAAGCGAAGTAACACCAATGACAGCCTTTTTATTAGGCGAAATCTGTAACGAAGCTGGTTTACCAAAAGGCGTGTTAAATATTGTTCATGGATTAGGCTCTTCAACAGGACAAGCTATTGTTGAGCATCCAAACATTAAAGCCATTTCGTTTACAGGAGGAACAACAACAGGAGCACATATAGCAAGAATTGCAGCACCAATGTTTAAAAAACTATCTTTAGAACTTGGTGGGAAAAATCCAAATATCATTTTTGCTGATTGTGATTATGATGACATGTTGGAAACAACAGTACGTTCATCGTTTGCTAATCAAGGTCAGATTTGTTTGTGTGGAAGTCGCATTTTTGTGGAAGCGTCTATTTATGATAAATTCAAAACTGATTTTGTTGAACGTGTCAAAGACTTAAAAGTAGGTCATCCTTCAAATGATGAAACTGATATTGGAGCATTAGTTTCTAAATCTCATTTAGAAAAAGTGATGAGCTATATTAATATTGCCAAAGAAGAAAACGGAAAAATTCTTTGTGGTGGAAACAAAGTAACTGTTAAAGGTTACGAAAACGGTTATTATCTCGAACCAACTATTATTGAAGTACAAACTGACCAATGTAGAGTAAACCAAGAAGAAATATTTGGTCCTGTAGTAACAATCATGCCTTTTAATACTGAAGATGAAGTTCTCGAAATGGCAAACAAAGTAAAATATGGATTATCAGCTACACTTTGGACAAACAACCTAAAACGAACTATGAGAATGAGCAACCAATTACAAACAGGAATTGTTTGGGTAAACACGTGGATGATGCGTGATTTACGAACACCTTTTGGAGGTGTAAAAGCTTCAGGAGTTGGTAGAGAAGGTGGATTTGAAGCCTTACGGTTTTTTACAGAAGCTAAAAATGTGTGTATAAAGTATTAAAAAGAACATAGACAAAAGATAAAAGAGGAAAGACCAAAAAGAAGAGTCTTTATTCTTCGTTCTCTTGTCTTTTATCTCAAAAAAATGAACTTAAACTTAAACAACAAAAACGCTCTGGTGTGTGGAAGTACACAAGGCATTGGTAAAGCAACAGCAATGGCTCTCGCAGCAGAAGGCGTGAATATCACTTTAGTTGCAAGAAATGAAGCAAAATTAAAACAAGTTCTTGCCGAATTATCAAGTCATAGGAATCATAATTATATAGTTGCCGATTTTTCTAATCCTAAAGATTTAAAAGAGAAAATCAAAAATTATATCAAAACAAATAACGGATTTCATATTCTTATTAATAATACAGGTGGTCCAAAAGGTGGTCCAGTATTTTCTGCAGCTATTGAAGATTTTGAAAGCGCTTTCACCCAACATTTAAAATGCAATCATATATTAGCTCAAGCAGTTGTGCCATTTATGAAATCTGAAGGATTTGGGAGGATTATAAATATTATATCGACTTCGGTCAAGCAACCTTTAGATGGTCTTGGCGTTAGCAATACCATTCGTGGTGCTGTGGCTAATTGGAGTAAAACTTTGGCTAACGAATTAGGTAGTTTCGGAATTACAGTAAATAACGTACTTCCTGGCGCTACCGAAACAGAACGTTTATCGGAAATCATCAAAAATAAATCATTAAAAATTGGTGCTTCAGAAGAGAATGTATCTAATGCAATGAAAAATTCGATACCTGCAAAACGCTTTGCAAAACCTGAAGAAACCGCCAATGCCATTACCTTTTTAGCAAGTGAAGCAGCAAGTTATATTAACGGAATTAATCTTCCTGTTGACGGTGGACGCACAAAAAGTTTATAAAAATTAGACCTCACAGGTTTTTAAAACCTGTGAGGTCTTGTATATTAGTAAAATAATCGCGTGAAGGATTGAAGCGACATCCTTTTACGTCAGTTCGAGTGATGCGAAGCATCGTATCGAGAACACGTAAAAAGATATAGCGAAAAGCCTGACGACACTTTGATAAAAGTGTTGACACGCCCAAAACATAAAACAATGAGCAAACTAGTTTCACCTTTAAATTTTAAAGATTGGATTGAAGAAAACCGTCATTTATTAAAACCTCCTGTTGGAAATAAAGTGGTTTGGAAAAATGGTGATTATATTGTTATGGTAGTTGGTGGACCAAACAGTAGAAAAGATTATCATTATAACGAAACGCCTGAATTTTTCTACCAAGTGGAAGGTAATATGGTCTTAAAAATTATGAATAATGGTAAGCCTGAAGATGTACCAATAAATGAAGGAGAGATTTATATATTACCACCAAAAGTACCGCATTCACCTCAACGTGGTGCAAATACTATAGGTTTGGTTATTGAATATCCTCGAAAAAAGAAAATGAAAGATGCTTTAGAATGGTACTGTGAAAAATGTAATCATCAGCTATATAGAAAGAAATTCAAATTAGATGATATTGAAACCGATATGCCTGGAATTTTTGATAAGTTTTATGGTAATGAAAAGAAACGTACTTGTAAAAAATGTGGCACTGTAATGGAACCGCCTAAAGAATTATAAAGCCCTTTTGTCCTTTCGGACATTTTCCAAAAGGAAAAACGAATATGTTATATAATGATGAAAAATAAACAAATAAATCCTCTCCCTTTGGGAAAGTTAGAGAGAGCTTAAATATGGAAAAACGAAAACTGCGCATAAACGGTCACTCTCATTTACTGCCTTATCCAGAGGAAATTCCTCAATTTATGAAGGATAAAGAGATTTTTTGGGTAGATAAAGACCGAAAATTCATGCTTCAAAAAGATTGGAGTCGTCCTGTAACCGATTCTAGTTTTTTTCTCAACGAAAAATTAGAATGGATGGAACGTTTCAATATAGATCATGCTGTAGTTTTAAATCTGTCGCAACTCTATGGAAACGGTTTACGTGTTGAAGAAATGAAACAAGCCTTACGCTTTCAAAATGATTTTAATGCTAAAGTACAGCGTGATAATCCCAGTAAATTTACCTGTGGCTTTGTAGTACATCCTGGTTTTGTAAAAGGTGCTTGTTGGGAAATTGAGCGTTGTGTTGAAGAATTAGGAATGCAATTACTATGTTTACCAACCCATTATATGGATACCATTGGAACTTGGCGTTGTATTTTTGACGAAGAAAACGAACCTATTTTTGAGTTGGCAAGTAAATACAATTTGGCAGTAGAGATTCATCCTTACGATGGTGAAAAATTTATAAATCTTGAAAACACTTCTTGGAGATTTCACCTTATTTGGATGCTTGCGCAATGTGCTGATGCGTATCATTTCTTAACTTTAAATGGCTATCAAGAAAAATTTCCAAACATGAGAACCTGTTTTGCTCATGGTGGACAATTAGCACAAATTAATTTGGGCAGGCGCATACAAGGATTTGATGGAAGACCAGATTTATTTGAAGGGCAACACCATCCTAGAAAAGCAGTTGGACATAAAAACATTTTCTTCGACACTTTAGTTCACGATACTGGATCTTTAAAACTATTGGTGGAAAATCAAGGCTCTAAACAAGTACTTATGGGATTGGATGATCCTTATCCTTTGGGAGAAATGGAAAGCGATGCACAATCTTCTTATCCAGGAAAGATATTAGATTTAGCAATGGAGCGTGATATTATTAACCAAAATGAATATGATGCTATTTGGGAAGATAATGTGATACAGTGGTTATGTGGAAATGATGAAGCTGCCAAACAAAAATTTATTTCACGAATCCAAGGGACTTAAGTCCCTTGAAAAACAAACTAAATAGTGCAATTTTTACCTGAAGAATTAGATGATTATGTTGTAAAACACAGCCAAGACGAACCAGAGTTATTAAAGCAGCTTAGCAGAGAAACATATCAAAAAATATTACAACCTCGAATGTTGAGTGGTCACTTTCAAGGTAGAGTATTGAGCATGATTTCTAAATTGATTAATCCTAAAAACATTCTCGAAATTGGCACTTACACAGGCTATTCGGCATTATGCTTAGCAGAAGGTATGCAAAGCAATGGAGAATTACATACTATAGATATTGATGAAGAACTCTTTGACTTTCAGCGTAAATATTTTGACAAATCTGGTTTTGGACAACAAATTCATCAGCATCTTGGAAATGCATTAAAAATTATTCCAAAACTGAATAAAACTTTTGACCTTGTCTTTATTGATGCCGATAAAGAAAATTATTCAAACTACTTTAGTTGTATAATAGCTAAATTAAATTCTGGTGGAATTATACTTTCAGACAATGTGCTTTGGAGCGGTAAAGTAATTGAAGCTATACAACCTGATGACACTTCAACTAAAGCATTAATAGAATATAATATGCTTTTAAAAGAAGATAAAAGAGTTGAAACCGTGTTATTGCCAATTCGTGACGGCTTAACAATTAGTAGAAAGAAATAGATTCCCTCCCGATAGTTATCGGGATTCAAGAGAATGACAAACTTCAATAAAAAATTATAGCTTACGACTTACAGAGCCTGTAAAATCTTCAAATTCGTCTTTTACTTTATCTATTTCTTCTTTAATGTTCTTGGTAACATCTGTATCAATGCCATGCTTTTCGGCACTTTTAGTAATTTCGTGTTTAATATCGTTGGTGGCATTCTTAAGTGTTTTCATTCCTTTCCCAAGACCACGAGCTATTTCAGGAATTTTATCGGCACCAAATACCATCACTACTATAAATAGGATTACAGTAATTTCTGCGCCACTAATAAATAAAAATGTTGCTTGTTGTATCACTTTACAAATATAGTGGGAATATAATTTAATTATTTAAAATTGTATTAAAAGTTTAATCTTCAATTACATTAATAATTTGCTTATACTCGAAATACTTTTCTTTTAAAAACTCTAATATTTCCACATCACTTTTTTCTTTACAACGTTTATTAAAATTTTCGTCATCTGAACAGAAATAAAAAAATTCCATCTGCAAATTATCCTTTAATGGATATACACTAAAAAAATCTTCAGATAATCTTGCTTTAATACTATACAACAATTTTTCATCGGCTTCTAATTTAACTCTTAATTTTAGCATTTTTGTACGACCAGTAATTCTATTTAAAATCTTATTGGTATTAATCATAAATCCAAGTCCATAAAAGTAAACGAACTTTCCAGCGTCTGCTTCAAAAACACGTCTTTCATTTTGCGTTTTAGGTTTACTAGTATTTCCTGGAATTCCTAAGTCATAAAAATTTAGAGGTCGTTCTAAATTGGAGTTGTCAATATCTAAATCTAAATTTCCCGAAAGCACTTTTCCTACTACAACTTCGTCCAACTCATAAATATTCTCAATTAAGTTTACAATAATGATTTTGGTTTCTATTATTTCTTTCGAAATTATTATGGCTTCTAATTTATATTGTATTGAAGAAAATACTAATGTGTCATTAAGTTTTGCTTGAATTACAAAAACCCCCTTATTGTTAGTAATAGTAAATTTTTGTGATGTTTTGTTTATAACATGGATACCTTCTACATCAGCATTAGCAATAATTAAACCATTTAATTTTACTGACTGTGAGGATATTATACTTGTAAAAAAAAGAGTTAAAAAAAGAATAGAAACTTTAATTTTTACCACTTTTACTTTTTTTAAACGCTTTACTCTGACTAATTAAAAATTCTAAAAATTGTAATTCGTTTCCTTCTTCCATTAAGTTTTTATCAAATCCGTTGTCTTCAACAAAATGAATAAACTCATCTATACTATCTTCAGGTATATTGAGGTTTTTTTGCAAATATGATAACGAATATTTTGTAGTCAAGTCTTTATAAGCATCAGAGTTATTGATAATATCTTTCTTGTTAGATTTAAAAATCGGTTTCACTAAAAGCCCTATAATTTGAACAAAATCTGCTCCATTATAATAGCGCCCTTCTTCCATTGCCATGTTTACAACTCCTGACTTATAATCGTCTGAAAACTCAAAATCATCCATATTTTGGATTCCAAAATAAATCGCATCTAAATCCGGATTAAATGTTTTTACACTTTCTATATCAACCGTGAGATTTCCAGAAAGCCCATAAGGCAGAATAACGACTTCGTCTAATTTATTTATTCTTTCAACCAAAAAGACAGTCATTATTTTATTAGAAATAATATCTTCATTAATTACTACAACAAATTTTTCAAATTGTAAAGCAGAAATTTCGAGCCTATCGTTAAGAGCAACTTCAATAGAAAATTTTCCATCAATATCTGTAATAGCTCCTTTGTTGGAAGATGTATTGTAAACTGTAACACCTTCTACGTCTACACTATCTACAACAATTCTTCCAAATACTTCAATGCGATCAATGTCTTGAGAAAATGCAAAAGAAACCGTAAAACATAAGATGATTAATATAAAGTAGTTTTTTTTCATGTGTTAGTTTTTATTGTTTTTAATGGTCATCCCAATAACTATCGGGACTGTTCGCCTGTCTGCCGCAGGCATGGCTATTAATCACTCCTTTTTGTGAGAAAGATTTTAACATGCTCATTTCATAGGTTAAAGAAAGGAATTTATAATCTTAATAAAATGTAAAGAGCTTCTAAACTTTTGTTAAATGATGTATTTATCTAAATTTACAAAAAAGAAAGCAATCTTTAAATTTTATTCTTACAAATAATAGCTAAAATTAATGAAAAACATAATAATTGCAAGTACATCTACAATTCATGGTAGTGGGTTTTTAGAATATCTATTAGAAGATTTAATACAACATTTTAAAGGCACCAATTCTATTTTATTTATTCCTTATGCTAGACCAAGTGGAATATCTCATGAAGCTTATACCAAAAAAACCCAAATTGCATTTTCTAAAATTGGGAAAACAGTAAAAGGAATACATGAATTTAATGATCCTATAAAAGCTGTTGAAGATGCAAAAGGAATATTTATTGGTGGTGGCAATACCTTTGTTTTGGTAAACCAATTGTATAAACATAATCTTATCACTACACTCCAAGATGCTGTAAAAAAAGGAACTCCATATCTTGGTACAAGTGCAGGGAGCAATATTTGCGGTCTTACCTTATGTACTACAAACGATATGCCTATTGTATATCCACCTAGTTTTAAAACTTTGTCTTTAGTGCCTTTTAATATAAATCCCCATTATTTAGATCCCGATCCAACAAGTAAACATATGGGAGAAACACGAGAAACACGCATACAAGAATTTCATAATTTTAACACACAACCAGTTGTTGGCTTAAGAGAAGGGAGTTATTTACACGTTTTTAATAATGATATTTTGCTTAAAGGAGAGCTAACTGCACGTGTATTTGAATACAATAAAACACCTTATGAAATTGAACCTAATTCAGCTTTAAATACTTTAAAATAGAAATTTTAAAAATTATAGTTTCTTGAAAAAATGATATCCTAAAATTTCGAATCCTTCATTATAATAAAATTTATGTGAAGGATAATTTTGAACATAAGTATTTAACTCTACCGATTTACATCCTCTTTGTTTTGCATAATCGTAAATCCATTTAAAAAACTGTTTTCCTAAACCTTTTCCTCTGTAACTATCATCAATATAAACGTGATCTACTTCTATGCTTTTTCCTGAATAGTGACGTGTACAAAACCACATTCCTGAAATACCTATTAATTTTTCTCCATCAAAAATGCCTGCACACTCATAATTTTGAGTTACCATTTCTGCAAATCGCTGCTTTAAAATAGCTTCAGACTGTTTATTATCATTAAGCTTTTGAACTAATGGAATAATACTGTTAATATTATTGTTTTCAATTATTCTAAAAGTATAAGACATCTGTAAAATTTTAAAATTCAATATTTGCAAATTAATGCAAAAAGTATCTTTTATAAAAACAAGTGTCCATTTAACTAACAAAAGACTCTGTTTATACTATTCTTATAAATTTTTATAACAAACTTTTGTATTTTTAATACTACAAAATTAATGCATGAGAAGAGGGAGTAATAAAGTTAGATTATTAATAGGTGCAGCAATAATTCTTTTTGCAGTTATAAAATACTGCTCTAGTGCAGAGACAAATCCATATACAGGGAAAGAACAGCATATTACAATTACTGAAGATCAAGAAATTGCTATTGGATTGCAGAGTGCTCCATATATGGCACAGCAATATGGTGGTTTATATCCAGATGAGAGTTATCAATATTTTGTTGACCAGATTGGGCAAAGATTGGTTGAAAATAGTATTGCCAAAAAAACAGGTTACAAGTATGACTTTCATTTATTAGCAGATGCAAAAACTATAAATGCTTTTGCATTACCTGGTGGGCAAATATTTATTACTTATGCTCTTTTTTCAAAATTGGTAGATGAAAATGGCAGATTAGATAAAGACAAAGTCGCTGGAGTATTAGGTCATGAAATTGGTCATGTGGTAGGACGGCATTCGGCAGATAGAATGTCAAAACAAGGATTAACTCAAGGTATACTAAGTGGTGTTGCTGTTGGATTTGACCCAAGTACCGCTCAAGGTGCAGCAGCAATTGCTAATGTTATAAACATGAAGTATGGTAGAGAGGATGAACTGGAGAGTGACGATCTTGGAATACGATTTATGATTAACGCTGGATACAATGCCGAAGAAATGATTAGTGTAATGCAAATTTTAAAAACTGCAGCAGGATCAAATCGAGCACCAGAATTTCAAAGCACACATCCGGATCCAGAAAATAGAATAGAAAAAATTAAAGAAGCTATTGAAAAGTATAAAAACTTATAGCTTAATTTTACAACATATTCATTTGTAAATCCTGCTGTTTAGCAGGATTTTGTTTTTATCTTTGAATATAATTTTAACCTATGAACAAAAAAGTCATCTTAATGATCCTTGATGGTTGGGGGAAATCTCCTAATCCCAAAGTCTCTGCAATAGATTATGCCAACACGCCTTTTATAGATTCACTTTACACAAATTATCCTAATGCATCTTTAAGAACAGACGGTTTACATGTTGGTTTGCCAGAAGGACAAATGGGAAACAGCGAAGTTGGACACATGAATCTTGGTGCAGGCAGAATTGTATATCAAGACTTGGTAAAAGTAAATTTGGCTGTTGAAAATAAAACTTTAGCTCATGAGCAAGTTTTAGTAGATGCATTTAACTATGCCAAAAACAACAACAAAAATGTTCATTTTTTAGGCTTGTTAAGCGATGGTGGTGTGCATTCACATATTAATCATTTATTCGGATTGTTAGATGCTGCTAATAATTTTGGTTTGCCTAATTTTTTTGTTCATGCGTTTACAGATGGTCGTGATGTGGATCCTAAATCTGGATTTGGTTTTATTACAGAACTTGAAGAACACCTAAAAAACACCAACGGCAAACTTGCTACAATTACAGGTCGCTACTATGCTATGGATAGAGATAACCGTTGGGAACGTATTAAATTAGCTTATGATGCTTTGGTAAATGGTAAAGGCGAAAAATCTACCAATGCTACTGCATCCATTCAAAAAAGTTATGATGATAATATTACTGACGAATTCATCAAACCAATTGTAATGGTAAATAAAAACAATCAGCCTATAGCAACTATTAAGGATGATGATGTGGTTATCTTTTTTAATTTCAGAACAGATCGTGGCAGACAACTCACTCAAGTATTAACTCAAAAAGATTTTCATGAGCAAAATATGCATAAACTGAATTTATACTATGTAACCATGACCAATTATGATGATGCTTTTGAAGGTATCAATATAATTTTCAAAAAAGAAAATCTTTCTGATACTTTAGGCGAAGTTTTAGAAAAACACAATAAGAACCAAATTCGTATTGCTGAAACCGAAAAATATCCTCACGTTACTTTTTTCTTTTCAGGAGGACGTGAAACACCTTTTATTGGTGAAACCCGAATTTTACGAAACTCTCCTAAAGTTGCAACTTACGATCTAAAACCAGAAATGAGTGCTTTCGAATTACGTGATGCACTTATTCCTGAACTTCAAAAAGGCAAAGTGGATTTTGTGTGTCTTAACTTTGCCAATGGCGATATGGTTGGACATACTGGAGTTATGGAAGCTGCCATAAAAGCATGTGAAGCAGTTGATAAATGTGTAAAAGATGTTGTAACAACTGCTCTAGAAAACAATTACACTACTATTCTTATTGCAGATCATGGCAACTGTGAAACCATGATAAATCCAGATGGTTCACCCAATACAGCACACACCACAAATCCAGTACCAATTATTTTAATCGATAAAGATTTAAAATCAATACATAATGGTATTTTAGGAGATATTGCACCTACAATTCTTAAACTTATGGGAATAGAACAACCTAAAGCAATGACCCAAAATTCTTTGTTAGATTAAAAAAATGTAGATATATTGTACATCTATAAGCATTAAAATGAATTTATGAATTTTCACGACAAATTAATTATTGCTGTTGACTTTGATGGCACCATTGTAGAGGATGAATATCCAGACATTGGTAAGCCTAGGATTTTTGCATTTGAAACCTTAAAAAAACTACAGGAAAATGGGCATCGATTAATTTTATGGACTTACAGAAGCGGAATTAGGTTAAGTGAAGCTGTTGCCTTTTGTAAGAAAAATGGTATTGAGTTTTATGCTGTAAACAAAAGCTTTGAAGAAGAACAATTCGATTATTCTAAAAGTAGAAAAATTTATGCCGATTTATTTATAGACGATAGAAATATTGGAGGGGTTTTAGGTTGGGGAGAAATCTATCAAATGATTACCAACGAAATCCCAAATATGAATGTCCAAAAAAAGAAAAAAGGATTCTTCGGTCTTTTTAAATAATCTTAACTTCGTATTAAATTAAAATATTCTTTATCTATAATCCCTCTATGGTCTGGATGTGCAATATTTACTAAAGCTTTTACACGTTCTTTTATGGTTTTTCCATATAAATTAGCAATACCATATTCGGTTATAACATAATGTACGTGTGCCCTTGTTGTTACCACTCCTGCACCTGGTTTTAAACTTGGTACAATCCTGCTAATCCCATTTTTAGTTACAGATGGCAACGCAATTATGGCTTTCCCACCTTCACTTAAAGACGCACCACGAATAAAATCCATTTGTCCTCCAACTCCAGAATACAATCGTGTACCTATAGAATCTGCACAAACCTGCCCTGTTAAATCAACTTCTATTGCTGAATTAATTGATACCATTCTTGGGTTTTGCTTTATAACAGACACATCATTTACATAGTCTGATTCACGCATTTCCACAAATGGATTGTCATCTACATAATCGTAAAGTCGTTTCGAACCCATTAAAAAGGTAGCCAAAGCTCTTCCTTTATTTACACCTTTGTAGTTGCTGTTTATAACATCTTTTAATATTAAATCTATAACACCATCCGAAAACATCTCGGTATGTAAACCTAAATCTTTATGATTAGTAAGACGTGAAAGCACAGCGTTAGGAATTGTACCAATTCCCATTTGCAATGTGCTTTTATCTTCAATTAAACTCGCAACATAATCACCAATTTTGCTTTCTGTTTCGGTAGGTTCAGGCATGAGATGAACAGGCAAAGGCTCATCACATTCTACAAACAAATCTATTTCAGAAACATGGATTATTCCGTCACCATGAGTTCTAGGCATTTGTTTATTTACTTGTGCTATTACATAATTTGCATTATCAATAGCAGCAAGAGTAGCCTCAACAGATACTCCTAATGAACAATAACCGTGTTTGTCTGGTACTGAAACATGAATTAATACAACATCTAAATCAACTATATTTCTTTTAAAAAGCAAAGGTACTTCACTCAAAAAAACCGGAGTATAAGAACCATTACCAGCTTTTAGAGTGTGTCTTACATTTTTTCCAATAAAAAAAGAATTAACATGAAAACTGTCTATAAACTCTGGATTCGCATAAGGTGCTTCACCTTCGGTATGTAATTGACATATTTCAACATTTCTAAGCTCTTCATGTCTTGCAGACATTGCTTTTACTAAAACCTGTGGTGCAGCTGCAGCTGCCTGAATATAAACCCTATTATTCGATTTTATTACTTTTACAGCATCTTCTGCACTTACCGCTTTATACATAAATTTTCATTTTAGACTACAAAATTATAAAAAAACAAACTATAAAAAACTATCAAAAGTCATATTCCAATAAAAATTAACACAAGCTTAATTTTGATTATCTTTGCCAATATTTTTTATGGATGATTATAGTTAAAACCAAAGAAGAAATAGAGTTAATGCGCGAAAGTGCTTTAGTGGTTTCCAAAACTTTAGGCATAATTGCAAAAGAAGTAAAACCAGGCGTTAGCACTTTGCAATTAGATAAAATTGCCGAAGAATGTATAAGAGATCAAGGTGCAGTTCCAGGATTTTTAGGATTGTATGATTTCCCTAATACATTGTGTATGAGTCCGAACTCACAAGTAGTTCATGGTATTCCTAATAAAGAACCTTTAATTGAAGGTGATATTATATCAATTGATTGTGGTGCAATTAAAAATGGTTTTTATGGCGATCATGCTTATACGTTTGCTATAGGTGAAATAGATACAGAAACTGAAAAATTATTGCAGATAACCAAAGAGTCTTTATACGTTGGAATTAGAGAATTTAAATTAAATAATCGTGTTGGCGATGTTGGCTTTGCCATTCAACAGTATTGTGAAGCTCATGGTTATGGTGTGGTTCGCGAATTGGTTGGTCATGGCTTAGGACGTAAAATGCACGAAGATCCCGAAATGCCAAATTATGGAAAACGAGGACGTGGCAAGAAATTTATTGAAGGTATGGTTGTCGCCATCGAGCCAATGATAAATATGGGAACTCATCGTATTAAACAACATAAAGACGGTTGGACAATTACAACACAAGACAATAAACCTTCTGCACATTTTGAGCATGATGTCGCTTTAGTAAATGGTAAACCCGAATTGCTTTCAACATTTGCTTATATTTATGAAGCTTTAGGGATTGTGAGTGATGAGGAAGATGAGTTTAGACAAAAAACTTTCGTTTTATAACTGTTTCGCAGAGATTCACAGAGAAACACAAAGCTTCACAGAGAAAAAAATACTAAATTGACTGAAAATTTATGAAGACATATTACAATTTATTATAGCACTTTAATGAATCACAAACTGCTTTGTGAATCTCTGCGAAAAAGTCTGCGTATCTTTGTGAAATAACAAAATTCCTTAATCAAGCTTTTACTTAAAAACTATTATACAGAGAAAATGGATAATAAACTAACTGAAAAAATTATTGGAGCTGCAATTGAAGTACATCGTACTCTTGGGCCTGGCTTGTTAGAATCTGCGTATCAAGAATGTTTACTTTTTGAGTTAACATCAAAAGGATTTAAAGTTGAAAAAGAATTAGCATTACCAATAGTATATAAAGACATCAAATTAGACCATGGTTATAGAATTGATTTGCTAGTAGAAGATCAAATTGTTATTGAACTGAAAACTGTTGAATATCTTACAGACGTTCATACTGCTCAAATTCTTACTTATTTAAAATTAGGAAACTATCCTTTGGGTTTACTAATTAACTTTCATACTACTTTATTAAAAAATGGTTTAAAAAGATATATCAACAATGTCAAAAAAAAGTAAAAAAATAACTCTCAGTGAATCTCTGTGAGAACTCTGTGTAACTCTGTGTAATAACCTTGAAAAAACTCTTCAAAATAATCCTAAATATTATTCCTAGACCTTTCTTAATAAGGCTAAGTTATATTGCGCGACCCTTTTTATCCTTCCTATTAAAAGGAGATAGATTTACAGACCCAATTGATGGAAAATCATTCAGAAATTTTTTACCTTATGGTTATGGCAAACAACGTGATAACGCCTTATCACCTTCAACATTATCGTTAGAGCGCCATCGTTTGCTTTGGTTGTATTTAAAAAATGAAACTGTTTTCTTTTCTGCTAAAAAAAAGGTTCTTCATTTTGCTCCTGAACAAGCGTTTTATAAACGATTTAGAAAACTAAAAAATCTTGATTATACTACTACCGATTTATATTCTCCTTTAGCAGATGTAAAAGCAGATATTTGTGATTTACCATTTGGTGATAACGAATTTGACATCATTTTTTGCAATCATGTGTTAGAGCATATTCCTGATGATACCAAAGCAATGCAAGAATTGTATCGTGTTTTAAAAGTTGGAGGAATGGGGATTTTTCAAATTCCGCAAGACTTATCTCGTGAAACTACTTTTGAAGACGATAGTATCATAGACAAAAAGGAACGTGCAAAAATCTTTGGACAGTACGATCATGTTCGAGTTTATGGTCGTGATTATTTTGACAAACTCAGAAGTATTGGCTTTAAGGTAGATGAGATTGATTATACTGCAATACTTTCAGTAGATGATATTACAAGATATTGTTTGGCAAAAGGCGAGATTATTCCTGTGTGTTATAAATAATTGTCTTTCCTGCGAAGGCAGGAATCTTTACCATTGAAACTGAATTGAAAATGGATTCCTGCCTTCGCAGGAATGACAGAGTTACTCATCAGGAAACCCATTTAAAGACAAAGTTTCCAATTCATTTTCTTCATTTTCAAAAATCAAAAACACTTTTAATTCTGAATGGTCTTTTAAAAAAACTTTAATTTTCTCAATTCCCATAGCTTTAAAAGCTGTTGCATACGCATCTGCTGTCATGCAATCTTTTGCAATTACAGATATACTTAACAAATTTGTTTTACTAGGATAGCCTGTTTTAGTATCGATTATATGAGAATATCTATTACCATCTTCATCAATTTTAAACTTACGATACGTTCCTGATGTTGCCATAGCTTCATCTTGTAGTGTAATGGCTTTTAGTATAGATTGCTCTCCATCAAAATTCGGGTTTTCAACACCAATTTTCCAAGTAGATTGTTTTTCAAGATTTATACCTTTTGCTCGTATCTCTCCTCCAATTTCCACCAAATAGTTTTCTATATTTTGATGTTCTAAAAACTCGGCAATTACATCTACACCATAACCTTTGGCTATTGCATTAAAATCTAAAAAAGTTCCTTTAGGTTTATCGACGGAATTATTAATTAGGTTTACTTTATTTAAACCAACAAACTGCATTAAACTATCAATTTTTAAGCTATCTAAATTGGCTATTTTTTGGTCTGGTCCAAAATCCCAAGCGTTAACTAAAACACCAATAGTTGGATCGAAAGCGCCTTTTGTTTGCTTATAAATTTCCTGCGAAGCTTCTAAAACCTTTATAAAATGCTCATCTACTATTACTGCTTCATTTCTATTAAGTTTTGAAATATTTGAATTGACTTGATAGGTTGACATCGATGTATTAATCACATAAAACAAACTATCAAACTGAGTTTCAAAATTGAGATTGCTTTTAGAATAATATTGAACTGAATAAGATGTGCCAAAAACTAATCCATAAACTTTTGAATTCTTTATTTCTTGTTTATCCGAAACTAATAATAATGCGATGAGTATGAATGATAGCCTTTTTTTCATTTCTTAGTGTTCTGAAAGTGCATTCTTTGCTGTGCAAAATTACTACTATAATCTATTTGAAGAAAATTTGTTTAACTTTAAAAATGCTAACTAACTATTTTTTACTACTCAATGATAAAATTCTTTAGAAAAATACGCCAAAACATGATAAAAGAAAATCGAACAAGTAAATACATGCTTTACGCCATTGGTGAAATTTTACTTGTGGTTATTGGAATACTCATTGCATTAAGTATCAATAATTGGAATGAGAATAAGAAAAACCTAAATCAAGCAAATAGTCATTTATCCACCATAAAATTAAATCTTGAAGATGATATAAAACAAGCCGAAGATTTACTTTCAATTTCACAAACAAGTATTGAATACGCCAATATTTTTTTAGATCAATTTAAAACCTTAAAACCAGTTGATGTAAACGTACAGATGTATATTATTTCTTTGATGCTAGAACATAATATCGAAGTCAATAAAAGTGGTATTGACGCACTTACCAGTTCCAGTGGTATGTCTAACATTAATAAGAGTCTTCAGGTTAAAATACTAAACTATTATAGGCATATTGAACAATTAAAAAGCCGTGAGGATATTTCTAGTTCAGATATTAAGGCTTTGTATGAACCATATGTAAAAGAAAACTACAATTGGATTTACAACAAGACAAACCCTTGGCCTAGACAAACAGAATTTTACAAAAATGATCCAAGACCTCCAATAAAAATTGATGAGAAAAGTTTACTAGCCGACAAGCAACTTGAAATTATGGTCTTTGGAAGACGATGGCAATACATAAATCTACTTGGTTTATATACCAAAACAATAACGCTTGCTCAAGAAATAATTTCTGATATTGAAAACAGCAACACTACAACTTACCATGATTAAATTCTTTCGAAAAATAAGATACAACCTAATTGAAAACCTAACAAATTGTGTTGGGTTTTGCTATTTTTTCTTTAATCATTGTAAGCAAAAAACTGACGAAGTAATCTTTAATATTGAAACTCTAATTAAACAGATTGTCACAGCAAATAAATTTGCTTTGCAATGACGTTTCTTTTGCCAAAAGACGATTATCGCCTAGCCTCCAAAATCATCAAATCTAATATTCTCATCAGGAATACCAAAGTCTTCTCCCATTTTTTGTACCGCTTGGTTCATTAATGGAGGTCCACAAAAATAAAGTTCGATATCTTCAGGAGCATCGTGTTTAGATAAGTATTGGTCGATTACAACTTGATGAATAAAGCCTACAAATCCGTCACCCTTTTCATCGTTAATATCTGTTTTAACTTTCCAGTTATCTGCTTCAGCAGGATCAGATAATGCGATAAAGAATTTAAAATTTGGGAAGTTCTTTTCTAAGTGCCTGAAATGTTCAACATAGAATAACTCAGCTTTAGATCGTCCACCATACCAATAAGTTACTTTACGATCTGTTTTTAAAGTTTCAAACAATTGATATAAATGCGAACGCATTGGTGCCATACCTGCTCCACCACCAACATATAACATTTCAGCATCAGATTCATTAATAAAGAATTCACCATAAGGTCCTGAAATGGTTACTTTGTCACCTGGTTTTTGATTAAAGATATAAGATGATGCGATTCCTGGATTTACATCCATCCAACCGTTTTTAGCACGATCCCAAGGTGGTGTTGCAATACGAACATTAAGCATGATTTTTCGTCCTTCGGCTGGATAAGAAGCCATAGAGTAAGCTCTTTCAACGGTTTCATCATTCTTCATTACCAAAGGCCAAAGACCAAATTTATCCCATTCGGCCTGGAACTTATCTGGTGTTTCGTGTTCGTCTGGATGTGCAGTAATATCAATATCGGTATACTTAACTTCACATTCAGGAATTTCAATTTGTATATATCCTCCTGCTTTATAACCCATATCTTCTGGGATTTCTACTACAAACTCTTTAATAAATGAGGCTACATTATAATTACTAACTACAGTAGCTTCCCATTTTTTGATACCAAAAACTTCTTCTGGAATTGTAATTTCCATGTCTTGTTTAACTTTAACTTGACATGCTAAACGAATTCCTTCTTTTAACTCTTTACGTGTAAAATGAGGCGTTTCTGTTGGTAGTGCTTCTCCTCCACCTTTTAGCACATGGCATTCGCACTGAACACATGTTCCTCCACCACCACAAGCCGATGGTAAGAATATTTTTTGTGCGCTTAATGTAGTTAACAAATTATCTCCCGAAGCGACTTGAATTTCTCTTTCTCCATTAATTTTAATAGTTACAGGACCAGATGGTGATAATTTCTGTTTTACAACTAATAACAACGCGACTAATGCTAATGTTATAACCAAAAATGAAACAACTGTTGCTATAACTGTCCCTAATGTACTTGCTAATATTATCATCCTACTCGATTACTTTTGTTGTGTTATCAGCTAATTCTTCTGTTTGCTTTTCATTCTCCTTCTCAACTGTTACAGAAGAAGTGAGACTATTATTATTTGTCTCTTTTAACATTACACTTGGTTCCTCTTTAGTTTCTTCTTCATCTCCTCCTGTAAGCATTCCTCCAAAACTCATAAACCCTATTGCCATTAATCCTGTAATGATAAATGTAATTCCTAACCCTCTTAAAGGTGGTGGAACATTAGAATATCTTATTTTTTCACGAATTGCAGCAATAGTTAAAATGGCTAAGAAAAAACCAATTCCTGAACCAATTCCATAAACTGTAGCTAAACCAAGTGTTGGAATTTCACGAGATTGCATAAATAATGAGCCTCCTAAAATAGCACAGTTTACAGCAATAAGTGGTAAGAAAATACCCAATGAATTATATAATGAAGGTGCAAACTTTTCTACTACTATTTCTACCAATTGCACCATAGTTGCAATAGTTGCTATAAATAAGATAAATGATAGGAAACTTAAATCATAATCGGCAAACTCTTCTCCTAACCAAGATAATGCTCCAGGCTGTAAAATGAACTGATCCAACAACCAGTTTAGTGGCACAGTAATAGCTAATACAAAAATAACTGCAGCTCCAAGACCTACTGCTGTGGCTACTTTTTTAGATACTGCCAGATAAGAACACATTCCTAAAAATGTGGCAAATACCATGTTATCTATAAATATTGATTTGAAAAATAATTCTAAATATTCCATTGTTTTTATTGAGTTTTCAGTCTTTAGTCTCAGCTAACAGTAATTACTGTACACTGCGACTGCAAACTGCTTACTAACTAATTATCTTCTATTAATGCCTCATTTCCACTTCGCTGTACCCAAATAATAATTCCTACAACTATTAATGCCATTGGTGCCAGCAACATAAATCCATTATTTTCATATCCAAATGCATATGCTCCAGTCTTTTCTATTGGGTCTCCTAATACTTGAATTCCCAGCAAAGTTCCAGATCCTAACAATTCTCTAAAGAAACCTACAATTATTAAAATAATGGCATAACCAAAAGCGTTTCCAATTCCGTCTAGGAATGAACGCCAAGGCCCGTTTGCTAAAGCAAAAGCTTCAAAACGTCCCATAATGATACAGTTTGTAATAATTAATCCTACAAAAACAGATAGTGTTTTACTTAATTCGTAAGCAAAAGCTTTCAGTACTAAATCGACAATAATTACTAAAGCAGCAACTACTGTTAATTGCACAATAATTCTAATTTTAGAAGGAATAATATTTCGTATTAATGAAATAATAACATTACCAAATCCCATTACAAACAAAACTGAAATTGACATTACAATAGATGCTTCTAACTCTGCAGTAATTGCCAGAGCCGAACAAATACCAAGTACTTGAATGGTAATTGGGTTATTGTCGAATAAAGGATCTTTGATTAATGCGATATCTTTTTTAGATAAAAGCCCCATAAGTTATTTTTTTAAATTTTTAAAATAAGGTAGGTACAATTTCAATTCGGATTTTAGCATTGCGGAAACACCATCTCCAGTAATTGTCGATCCTGCAATAGCATCTACTTCATTATCTGTTTTATCAATGTTTTTTGGATCTGCATTACTTTTTGAAATTGTAATGCCTTTAAATTTCCCTGAAGCATCTAATAGGTGTTCTCCTGTAAAATCGTCCATAAAGAAACGTTGGTTAATATTTGATCCTAAACCTGCTGTTTCCCCTTTATGGTCAAAAAACACACCTTGTACAACCATTTCGGTATCCATGGCTACATATGCCCAAATAGCATCCCAAAGTCCTTTACCTCTAATCGGAGCAATGTAAAATGTTTTTCCATCTTTCTCTCCTATGAATAATGGCAATTGTCTTTTATAAGATTTATCTTTAGCCAATGATTGTTCTTTTTTAATATCAATCAAGTATGCATTAGCATCTTCGGTTACATTGTCTCCTTGTATTACCAATTGTTTTGTAATGTATTTTGAAAATTCTTCTCCAACTATATCTTTAGAAACAAAGCTCATGCTACGACCTTCGTTTTCATTTACTCCCATGGCATACAAAATGTTTAGCTGCTTTTCTATACGCTTATTCTCATCTATTCTTTCTTTTAATCCTGCTGCAGAAAAAGCCAATAGTGAACCTACAATTATTACCATTGCAATGGCAAATAATATGGTATATGAATTTTTATCTGTTCTCTTTTCCATTGTCATGCCTTTTTAACTTTGAGACGTTTTAATCTTTGTTTCACATTACCTTGTACGATATAATGATCGATAGTTGGTGCAAACACATTCATTAATAAAATAGCTAACATAACACCCTCTGGATACGCTGGATTAAATACACGAATCATTATAGAAATAAAACCAATAAAAAATCCGTAAATCCATTTACCCTTATTAGTTTGTGATGCTGTTACTGGATCGGTTGCCATAAATACAATACCAAATGCCAAACCACCAATAAGTAAGTGATGCCAAAACGTTGTATCCATTAAACCATAAAACTTACTGCCTTCATTTATCCAACCTACATCAACAACGCCATTAAAAATGAGTCCCATTACTAATGCTCCTATAACTGATGATAACATGATTCTCCAGCTTCCTATTTTGGTAAAGATTAAGAATAGACCTCCTAATAATATGAGTAATGCTGATGTTTCGCCAACCGAACCGGGAACAAATCCGTAGAACATATCCATTACCGAAAAAGCAACATCATTATTTTGTGCGAGACTCCCTAATATGGTTTCGCCCGAAATAGCGTCAAGGTTAGCTCCTTCTGCAATTTCTTGAGTTCTTTTTACAGCACCTTCTACCCAAACTTTATCTCCACTCATCCAAGTTGGATATGCGAAGAATAAAAATGCGCGAATAGTTAAGGCAGGATTTAAAATATTCATTCCTGTACCACCAAATACTTCTTTACCAATTACAACACCAAATATTACTGCAACAGCTAACATCCAGAGTGGAATATCGATAGGAACAATAAGTGGCACTAACATTCCTGTTACCAGATATCCTTCTTCTACTTCGTGTTTTTTAATAGTAGCAAATAAAACTTCTATCCCTAATCCTACAACGTAAGAAACAATAATTAAAGGGAGTATTTTCCAGAAACCAACTGTAAAATTAGCTATTGTCCAGAATTCACTGCTAAAAAACCCACCAGTTACTGCTTGAATATCTCCAAATGCTAAATGATGCTGATAACCAGTATTGAACATCCCAAAGATTAAACACGGAATAAGTGATATAATCACAGTGTTCATAGTACGTTTTAGATCGTCCGCAACTTTTATATGTGTTCCACCATGAGTGGTTTCGTTTGGCAAATATAAAAACGTATGCAATGCATTAAATGCAGGCTCCATTTTGGTGTCTTTATACTTTTCTTTTAAGTTATGTAATGTACTTTTTAAACCCATTTATTTAATATTTTTCATTTTTCTGTGTAAAATGAATAAAAAAACTATTTTTCATTTCGCTTTGCTCAATGAATAATTATCCTATTTCTTTTAGCATTAAGTCTAAACCTTTTCTAATAATTTCCTGATGTGGTTGTTTAGACACACACACAAATTCTGTTAGTGCAAAATCTTCAGGTGCAACTTCATACATTCCTAATGCTTCCATTTCGTCAAGATCTTTATACATACATGATTTTAGGATTTGCATTGGATAAATATCTAACGGAAACACTTCTTCGTAAGTTCCTGTAGTTACAAAAGCACGATGTTCTCCATTTGTATTAGTATTTAAATCGAATTTTTTCTTTGGAAACATCCAAGAAAATGTTAATGCTCTAGATACTGATATTTTATTGAAAACAGGTGTTGTCCAACCAAGGAATTCGTATTCGTCACCTTCTGGGATTACTGTAATAATATTGCTATAATAGTCAAGATGTCCATCTGGTTGTATCTGCTTTCCGCTTAAAACATTACCTGAAATAATACGAACGTTGGCTTCTTTTTCAATTCCATAATCGTAAATCATAGTAGCAACTTCGCTTCCTATTTTTGTAACAAAATATCTTGGCTTTTTAATTGAAGAACCTGCTAAAGCAACAATACGTTCGGCATTGAATTTACCAGTTAATAATAATTCTCCAATAATGACTAGGTCTTGCGGATTAACCGTCCAAACCACTTCGCCTTTATTAACAGGGTCTATTTTATTGATTTGTGTTCCAACATTTCCTGAAGGATGTGGACCTGAAACTTTATGTAATGTAATTCCAGTTAATCCAGCTAAAGGTGAATTAGAGTTTGCACCAACCGAAACATGTACTTGTCCTTCGGTAAGTTTGCCTAAAGCTGTAATTGCTGCTTGTAATTCGAGCTCTTTTCCTTGCAATACATAATCTAAATCTGCAGATAAAGGTGCACTTGCATAAGCCGAAACAAAAATAGATTTAGGTGTTTTATCAGGATTTGCTATAACATCGTAAGGTCGTTGCTTAATAAATGGCCAACAACCTGAAGCTAATAATTGTTTTTTAATTTCTTCAGAAGATGCAGAATCAACATTAACTGTATTATTTTCTTGAAAGGTTTGTTCTTTATCTGCTTGAATTTTAATCGCTAATATTTTACGCTTTTCACCACGAGTTATTTCTATGATTTCTCCAGAAACAGGAGAAACAAATTTAACAGCTTCATTAGATTTATCATAAAACACAGGCTCTCCTGCTTTTAATTTTGAACCCTCTTTTGCAATAAGTTTTGGAATAACACTATGGAAATCTTCGGGTCTAATGGTATAGAAGTTGCTTATTATCGCTTTTTCTGTAGCTTTTTCGGCTTTACCTTTAAGTTTAATGTCTAGACCCTTTTTAATACGAATGTCGTTGGACATATTATAATAATTGAATTTAATTATCTAAAAATCGATGCAAATTTACGAATTTAAAATACAGTTTTCATAATAAATTGAATAGAAATTCAACAACCAAAAACTCATACATTTTTTAGGCACAAAATTTGTTTATCTTTACGCTTAAATAGCATTTTAATGACACTAATTATTAAATCATTTTTAGTATTATTTTTATTTTCTACAATAACTTTTGGTCAAGTTAAAGAGATAAATCCGCCAGACTATATAAAAACAATTACGTTTAAAAGCAATACTAACCAAAGCCAATTACCAATCTTAAAGCTTCGAGAACGTTTGCTTTTAGAATTTGATGTTTTAAATGGTGATGAACCCGATTTCTATTACACCATAACACATTATAATTTTGATTGGACACCTTCTAACTTAATAAAATCCGAATATCTTCAAGGATTAGATAACTTGCGGATTATTAATTACGAAAATTCTTTTAACACCTATCAAATCTACTCGCATTATAAATTACAAATTCCCAATCAGCAAACACGATTAAAACTATCTGGAAATTATATGATTAATATTTATAACGACTATGATGAATTAATGTTTAGTCGAAAATTCATGATTTATGAAGACATTGCTAATGTAGGTGTAGCAATTAAGCGTTCTCGAGATGTAAAATATGTGCAACAAAAACAATCTGTAGATATAAATGTGTCTTCGCGTTCAACGCATTTTAACAATCCAAGTCGAACCATTAAAGTTGTGGTTATTCAAAATAATAATTTAAACACTGCAATCACTAATTTAAAACCATTATATACTATTGGTCGCGAACTTATCTACAAATACGATACAGAATCCAGTTTTTGGGGAGGCAACGAATATTTATTTTTCGAAAATAAAGATGTTAGAGGTGCAAATGTTGGCGTACAATTTATAGATTTAAAAGATCTTTATCACAACTATTTATTTACAGATATTGTTAGAGCCGAAAGACCTTATACTTACAATCCGGATATTAATGGCAATTTCTTGATTACTGCTTTAGATGCAGATAATGTAGATATTGAAGCCGATTATACTGTTATTCATTTCTCATTATCACATCCAGAACTATTAAATGGTAAGAGCATTCATGTGTATGGCAATTTCAATAATTACGTTATTGATGATACTACTAAAATGACTTTTAATTCTAGAACTGGTTACTACAAAACACAATTACGGTTAAAACAAGGATTTTATAATTATAAATATGTTATTGTTGATGAAAACGGTAAATTAGAAGAAGGTGCAATTAGTGGAAATTTTGACCAAACCGAAAACAACTATAAAGTGTTAGTATATTACCGAGATTTAGGAGCGCGCTACGATAAAATTATTGGATTTGGTGAAGGCTCTTCGGTTAATATTTCTAATTAATTTGAGATTTTCAACGGTTTTTTACGTCAAAGACCTTAATAATTAATAACAAGCGTCGAATTTTTACTATTTTAGCATTTCACATTTTACTTAACATAAGTTGATTGCATGGTTCAACAAGTAACAAGAGGCATAAAAATTTCTGTCGAAACAAATTTTGAAGGCACATTTTATAAAAATTATAAAGTGCACTTTGCGTTTGGATATAAAGTTACTATCGAAAACCAAAGTAAGGATTCTGTTCAATTAAACTCAAGGCACTGGATAATTCTTGATGCCCTTAATAATATTGAAGTGATTGATGGCGAAGGTGTTATTGGCAAAAAACCTGTGTTAAAACCTGGGGAATCACACACTTACAATTCTGGTTGTTTATTAGCATCGCCTTTTGGAGCAATGCAAGGTCATTACAATATGGTTAATTTTACAACGACCAAAAAGTTTAAAGTCGCAATTCCTACCTTTAAATTAAGTGCAGTTTTTGCAATGAATTAATTCACGAATTTCCTGTCAAATCTAAATACCATATCATTTTGTTCTACATGAAAGAACTTACAGTTTGAGTAATGCACAAAATTAAAATCTTCATGGTAGTTAAACGCAGTATCGTTTACCACAAAAACGTCATTCACATTTATATGTCCACAAGGCGCAATTTTTCTGTAATTATATTCTGTATCCCTATCCGTTTTATGCAGTTCGAACCAAGCTCCTGCTCCAACACCTCCAAGCCATTGCGCTTTTTTGTGAACACCATCAACAAATTTTGGAAGTTGATTCCCTATTAAACTAGGCTCGTAATCTTTTAATCTATCGAGAAAACATCTAATATTTTCTTTTTTAACTGAAGATGTAAATTCAGTTATTTCTCCCTCACCAGAAACTTCATAAATATAGTTTTCTGTATCTGCAATAACAACATTACCTACAGTACTTGGTGTAAATCGTGTAGATTTAATCAGCTTCTTTTTTATACTTGCATCTGTTACAGAAGCGATTAATGTTGTGGTTACAAAACGCGAACAATTACTTGCCTCTTTAATAAAAACACCATAACGAATAAAATGACGTTGCTGCATCTTGGTTATATAATTTCTTGCTTTTACATAATCTATTTCATCGCAAACCGAAGCCACCATTTTTCCTTCTCCATGAATTAATTTTGGATTGGTAGCCAAAAACTTAAGAATCTCGTCCAAATTTTTAATTTTCCCATCTTCAATCTGTGCTTTTAGAGCAAAATCCAATTCATTATCTGTATCTTTTCCTCGTACTCTCCCCATAGATTGCGTAGTGATATAGCGACCAAAATCATGATATTCTATAATTCCCGTTTGTTTATCAATAAGCACTAAACCTGCATGACCAGCTTTAACATAATTTTTTTTACCAATTCCAATAAATCTTAAAAACGGAGAAAACCATTCGTCTGAAATTCTAACAACAGTTTCGGGATAAGCCAATGTTATTATAAATCCAGAATTATTCATTTACAGGCTGCTGAAGTTTCAATGTTTTTACTGAAGTGTTTTTACTTTGAAGATTATTAAACCGCATTTCTACAACATCTTCCTTTTTTTCTACTTGAGTAATACTAGTGGTTTTTACAAAATCGCGATCCATAATTACGCCATAATCTTTATTATCGTATCCAGCGGTTTTATGAAAATTCATAATTGAAGCTGAATGCAATTCATTGGCAATTTTAAAATCTTTAAACCATTGTAAACGTTCTTTTTTCATGGCTTTAGAATATAACGTAGAAGACGACCAAATTTTAGGCTCAAGTGCCAATGCTGAAAAATGTTTTTGTTGACCATCCCAAACCAGTTCAAAAAGCTTCAAACTAATATTCCAATCAACAATAACCAAAGTAAATGGTTCAATATCAATAAGATTATAATCTTCAATTGAAGCCACTACATCTTCAGAAGCTAATAAATCGCTAACAACCACACCACGACTCATTCTATAATCTGCTTTTCGCTCATGGCAAATAAATCCACCATTCAATAAACAAATCAATCTGTTTTTTTCACTTACTCCAATCCAAGTGCCTCCAGCAAGTTCATCTTTAGGGAACATCATTTTTGTGCCTTCAACTAAATAAATATCTGGAGCTAACGAAGTCCTGTTAGGAGATTCATCACGATTAGACGTTAACACAAAGTCGTTTTTCCCTTTCGGAATTATAGTAACTGTACACATAAAAATTGTAGTCTTTAAACGATACAGCAACTTACAAAAAATAAGCAATATTTTAAGGTGGCTTTTACAATCCTTCAAATAAAAAATCATCAAAAAAGTTGTAACTTTGCACTTAATTTTTAATAAATAATTAAACCAAAATAAATCATGGCAACAGGATTTTATAATGTACCAAAAGCAGTTAACGAACCTGTAAAATCGTATGCACCAAACAGTCCAGAACGCAATGAGTTACTAGCAACTTATAAAAAAATGTATAACGAAACTGTTGACATTCCTTTTTATATTAATGGTAAAGAAATAAGAACAGGTAATACTGTTTCCATTCATCCTCCTCATGACCATAAGCATACCGTTGGCAATTATCATTTAGCAGAAAAAGAACATATAGAAGATGCTGTAACTACTGCAATGGACGCAAGGAAAAAATGGGCTGCAACACCTTGGCAAGATCGTGCTGCTATATTTTTAAAGTGTGCCGAATTATTAGCAGGTCCTTACAGAGCAAGAATGAATGCTGCCACAATGATTGCACAATCTAAAAATGTATTTCAAGCCGAAATTGATGCTGCTTGTGAATTGATAGATTTCTTTAGGTTTAATGTTGAATTTATGACCGAAATCTATGCAAATCAACCTATTTCTTCTCCAGGAATTTGGAACCGAATGGAATACCGAGCTTTAGAAGGTTTTGTATATGCCATAACGCCATTTAACTTTACATCAATCGCTGCAAATTTACCAGCAGCCCCAGCAATGATGGGCAATGTGGTTGTTTGGAAACCTGCACGTACGCAAGTATATTCGGCTCAAATAATTATGGATTTGTTTAAAGAAGCAGGACTGCCTGATGGAGTAATTAATATGGTTACCGGAAACTCTGCGATGATTACCGAAGTATTGTTGGACAGCAAGCATTTTTCAGGGATTCACTTTACAGGATCTACTGGAGTTTTTAATAGTTTTTGGGAACAGATTGGAAGAAATGTAAATCAGGGAAAATACATTTCATATCCAAGAATTGTTGGAGAAACAGGTGGCAAGGATTTTGTTTGGATGCATCCTTCGGCTGATGCAAAACAAGTAGCAACAGCATTAACACGTGGATCGTTTGAATATCAAGGACAAAAATGTTCGGCAGCATCTAGAGCTTACATTCCTAAAAGCAAATGGAATGCCGTTAAAAAATATTTACAAGCCGATTTACAATCGATGAAAATGGGTAATCCTGATGATACTTCAAATTTTATCAATGCTGTAATAGATGATCGTGCTTTTGATAAATTATCCAAATATATCGACAATGCCAAAAACGATGCAGATGCTGAAATTATAGCTGGTGGAAATTATGATAATTCCATAGGCTACTTTATTGAACCAACAGTTATTTTAGCTAAAGATCCAAAATATGCAACAATGTGTACCGAACTTTTTGGGCCAATCTTAACTATTTATGTTTATGAAGATGAAGCTTGGGAAGACACATTAACTTTGGTTGATGAAACCTCTCCTTACGCCTTAACAGGAGCTATTTTTAGTGCAGACCGTTATGTCATTGATATTGCCACAAACGCATTAGAAAATGCTGCGGGTAACTTTTATATTAACGACAAACCAACAGGAGCTGTTGTTGGGCAACAACCATTTGGTGGAGCAAGAGGCTCAGGAACTAATGATAAAGCAGGTTCGGTATGGAACTTATTGCGTTGGGTTTCTAACCGAACCATTAAAGAAACATTTGTGCCAGCAACAGATTATCGTTATCCGTTTTTGGAAGAGTAAGAAATGTCATTTATATAATAGATTTTAACCTGTCTTTGTCTTAAAGATAGGTTTTTTTATTGATACATATAGGTTGTCTTTCTAATAAAAAAACCGCTACTTTCGTTTATCGAACGATATAGTTTATCCTGTGCTCAGCTAGATTGAGTATAAAACAGAACCATATCTTATCCATTAGGTTTCATGCGAAAAAAATCCCGAACCATGTATTTATTATTCTATATTTTTCAAACTCTATTACACAGCATCCATCCAAAAACGGATGTCAGTGTAATTACATAAATAACAAGTACATAAATCCATTTTCCTCCAAATTTAAGAGTTGGTATTGAAGATAAGTTTAATGCTGACAGAAGCATTAAGATGACATAAATAAGTATTGAAAAAGTGGAATGCTCGAAGAAACGTTCAAATAAAAAGATAAAAGCCAGAATAAGCACATTATTATCAAGTGCCAGTCCCTTATATGTTTTACTGTCGATAAGGCCATAAATATTAAAGTAACTCAAACGGATAGCACTTGTAGCAATAATTACAAAAGTTCCGGGTATAAACCATACATTATAATTTCCGTAGCTTAAAAGTATTAATGCAGGTAAAACTCCAAAACTTACAATATCAATCATTGAATCAAGTTGAGCTCCAAAAACACCTTGTGTTTTTGTCCTGCCTTTTAATTTTCGGGCAATAATCCCATCGTACCAATCGAACAGAACTGCCCAAAGTACTCCAATTATTGCAGCCGGAAAATTTCCTTCTATTGCAAAGTAAATTCCTAATACAGCACTCAATAATCCTACTAAAGAACAAATATTTGGTAAATCTTTGGCAAAAGCAAGCATGCCGGGCTGCTGTTTGTCGTTCATGCTATTCGTGCTTTAAATACATAACATTTTTTAATGCTTCAATAAGTTTACTGTTTTCCTCATTGGTGCGACTTGCAATTCGAATATAGCGGTCGGCATCGGGTTGTGTTTTTCCAACACTATCTTTTATATAAATATTGTATTCAATAAAAAGGCGTTTTGTTACTTCCGGTCCGCTTAAGGCAGCATCGGGCAAACGACAAAAAATATAGTTTGCATCAGGTTTAAACACAGTCATCCCTTCAATCGCTGATAGCTTTTCACAGAAAATATCCCTGTCTGATTTGACCCGTTCGCAGCTATCTTCAAATTCCTGTTTATACAGAGGCAAGATACGCAGAAATTCTTCGGCAAATCCATTGATATTCCAAATATGAATTTCATTTCGAACTTTTACTGCAAATTTCAGGTTAGCTGTTAGTAAATATCCAATTCTAAGTCCGCAAATTCCATAAGCTTTACTCATGCTTTTAAGAATAGCCATATTTGAGTATTTATCAATATCTTGCTCTAGTGTAATATTTTCTTTATTGTTGGCAAAATCAAGAAAAGATTCATCGATAATAAGCATGCAATTATGCTTTTCCAGCTTTTGTGCAAGTCGAATTAAATCGGCTTTCGGCACCAACATCGACGTAGGGTTATTGGGTGTTACCACAACCGCCATGTCGGCTTTCGCTTTAATGGCTTCGGCAGCAAATTTATCTACATCCAGTTGAAAGGATGGAAAATCGAGCGGAAATTCAATTACATTTCCTTTAGGCGCTGCATTTGCATATTCGTTAAATGAAGGTACCGGAACAATTATTTTTTTTGCTAAATGACCTGATAGTATTTTTATAATTTCAGCCGCACCATTTCCAACAACAATTCTTTCGTTTGGCTGCTCTATTATTTCACCAATTAGCTCGGCAAGTGCATCTTGAGCCATAGGGTAATTCAAAACTAAGTTCTGAATGTTCTCTTTTAGGTGTGTAAATACCGCTTTAGGTGGAAAATAGAGATTGTATAAATAGGCATGGTCGGTAAAATTATACCGATAATAGCCGCCGTGTTGTTTTGATATATATTCGTATTTCTCAGTTTGTGTTTTATACTTACTTACCATCCTATATTTATTTGAATCACTATGCACAAGTCTTTTCTAACTTAAGCTCTATTTTCGATTCTACCGGGAAAAGTTTTTCTGCTTCGGCTAAATCATTTATAGTATCAATCTCGTACCACGGTTTTTGGTCGAATGAAACCGATTCAAACGACAGACTTTTATCGGCAACCATTTCAGTAAAAACAGTTTCGTAGTAACAGTTAATGCTACCCACAGAAATATAGTAGTCTAACTTCTTAACAACTGCTTGCCATGATGAAAGCGAGAAGCTGTAAATATTAACAGTTTTATAACGAATATCAGTATATGTTTCGGTTGTTCCTTTATGGAACTCAGTTATCTGGTTTTGCCTATTAACAGAAACAGTAGTTCCATTTAACCAGGGTTCCATTTTAGCAACAGCTATTTTATCAGGAAAAACCATCTCATCGAGTAGAGATGTGTTTAAAACTAAATCGCTTTCAAGCAGAACAAAAGGTTCATTAATAATATTGCGAGCTATCCAAAGCGAATAAATGTTGTTAGTTGTGCGGTATAAAGGACTATGAATGTACTCAATGCTTAAGCCTCCTGAATTACTACCCAGAAAATCCATAATACATTCACTTTTATAGCCGGTAACAATTACAAGACGTTTAAACCCTTGTTTTTTCAAGTTATTGACAAGTCGCTCAAGAATTGACTTTTCATTTACAAGGGTTAGGCATTTGGGAGAATTTTTTGTTAAAGGGAAAAGACGAATACCCGTACCTGCCGCAAGAAGTAATGCAGTGGAAATACGATTGTCACCATAATAATTATCTGAATTAATATACATACTTTATTCAATTGGTGTCATCAAAAAAAACGTAAATGCTCGATTAAAAGCTTTTAGGCGTACTAAATATTAATACTTTGATGGGTGGACTTATTACTGATAACTCAACTATAAGTATAAAGTTTGCGAATGCGATGAAAGATTGCTTAAAAAAGCACATCAACAAAAATGATAGTGAATATTTGATATCGAAAGATAAGGAATCCTTGCGCAAAGGTACTCTAATAATTCAGATTAACTAATGTTTATATTTTAGTACTTTTATCGAAATAATACAAACACATGATAAAAGCATAATTTGAATGACAATAATTTGAAAAAAAACACGAAAACCTAACAATGTAAATAAAAAAATAAGCGAGATAGTAGTAGCATCATGGCTTGTAGCCCGTTTCACCTTTCTTGTACGCAGAAAGATTTGTCCTTCGAAATCGCTTGATTTTCATAGACTCACCGATAAACGAAACTTCAAAACATTAACTCCTTGACCTCCTCAAAATCCAAGCCTCCATAATTACCAGAACTCATAAGCAACAAAGCTTTATTATTAAAATCCTGCGAGAATAAAAATTCTTTAAAATCGTCTGGATTAGTATAAATAATTAAATCATCCCTATCAAAAGCAGAAGCTATTTGTTCTTTAGTAACTTCTTCCAGTTTTTTGATTTCTACAGCATGAGGCGAATAAAATACCACAGCAACATCTGCTGCATCTAAAGCACCTTTGTATTCTTTTAAAAATTTAGCATTTAAACTACTATAGGTATGTAACTCTAAACAGGCAATCAATGTTCTGTCCTTATATTGTTCCTTTACTGCATTTGTGGTTGCTTCTACCTTACTTGGCGAATGTGCAAAATCTTTATAAGCAACACTGTTTTTACTTTCAACAATTTTTTCTAAACGTTTGTTTGCGCCTTTAAAAGTAACGATAGCTTCATAAAAATCGTCTTCGTCAATTCCCATATGTTGGCAAATCCATTTGGCTCCAGCGAGATTGTTTAGATTGTGTTTTCCAAAAACTTCAATTGGTAATAACCCTTCTGGAGTTTCTAATAGAGTTTCTCCATTAACCACTTCGTATTCAGGAGTATGATATGGCAATTTACGTATTGTGTTTTCTGAAGCTTCAACCACGCGCTTAACTTCTAAATCTTCTTCGTTATACGTTATGCTTCCACCTTTTACAATAGAGTCTATAAAAATGCTGAATTGTTCTACATAGCCTTCATAAGTTGGAAACACATTAATATGATCCCATGCAATTCCGCTTAACAAGGCAATATTGGGTTTGTATAAATGAAATTTTGGTCTTCTATCTATTGGAGAACTTAAATATTCGTCGCCTTCCAACACCATAAAATCGTTGTCTTTAGTAAGTTTTACCATAACATCAAAACCATCTAATTGTGCACCAACCATATAATCGACATCACGATTATGATAATGCATGACATGAAGAATCATAGATGTAATTGTAGTTTTACCATGGCTTCCACCAATTACAACTCTTGTCTTGTGTTTGGATTGTTCGTATAAAAACTCTGGATACGAATATATTTTTAAATCTAATTCTTGCGCTTTTAATAATTCTGGATTATCTGTTTTGGCATGCATTCCTAAAACAACCGCATCTAAATTTTGTGTTATCTTTTCAGGAAACCAACCAAAGGTTTCTGGCAATAACCCTTTTGCTTCTAAACGAGATTTTGAAGGCTCAAAAATCGTATCATCACTTCCTGTGACTTTATATCCTTTATTATGTAATGCAATAGCAAGATTGTGCATGGCACTTCCACCAATGGCTATAAAATGTACATTCATTTGTTTGTAATGTGAATGGTAAATATAAGTATTGATTTGCTAAACTAAATGCAATGACATTTCTACTTATTTTCTGGAGGATACTTGATAAGCACTTTTTCTACAATAGCTTTCATCGTTGCTTCCCTCTTTTCTGGCGATGCTTTAGGATTATAACTGCTTTCGCTAACAGCTTGCCAAAATAATCCGCCTTTATTTTCATCTATAAAATCTATATTGATGCGCCTATTGATATTAGATTGTCCAATTGGGATTCCTAAAGAAAGTCCTCCTCCAACATTATGTCCTCCTCCACCCAAACCAACTCCAACTGTATTACGTTGGTTGTTTTGATATTCGCTACTTTGAATATTTATAAAAAAATCTGGCGTTTCAGAAAGTATAAGTCCTTTAGATTGCAAATTAGCATCAATAGCAGCCAATAAACGTTTGGTGTCGAATTCATTCATACCAGTTTCTATATCCCGATAATAGTTATAGGTTTTATACTTGCTGAAGTCTGTTGTTTTTTCGTAATCGTAATTTACCCTGATTGAAGCACATGACGAAACTAAAAAAACTAATAAGATGATTTTAAGTGATTTCATAACTAACAATTTTTTATAAAGTTAATCAAAAATCATTCATTTAATAGTTCATAAGAAGATTTACACTAATTATTCAACATTTTCCACAACTTATCTTTAAGTTCGGTAATGCCTTGTTGGGCTATCGAAGAAATAAAAATATAATCTATAGGAAGTGAATTATCGAGTTCGATTTTAAGTTCTGCTTTAAGCTCATCGTCTAACAAGTCACATTTTGTAATAGCAATCAACCTGTCTTTATCCAGCATTTCAGGATTGTAACGACGTAATTCATCTAACAAAATATCGTACTGCTTTTTAATATCGTTAACATCTGCAGGGATTAAAAACAGTAAGGTCGAATTACGTTCTATATGACGTAAAAAATAGTGTCCAAGTCCTTTGCCTTCGGCTGCTCCTTCTATAATCCCAGGAATATCTGCCATTACAAAGGTTTGAAAATCGCGATATTTTACAATACCCAAATTGGGTTTTAAAGTGGTAAATTCGTAATCGGCAATTTTTGGTTTTGCTGAAGTTATTACAGATAAAAGTGTCGATTTTCCAGCATTGGGAAATCCAACCAATCCAACATCTGCCAACACTTTAAGCTCTAAAGTAATTCGTTTTTCCTCATGCGGAATTCCAGGTTGTGCATATCGAGGCGTTTGGTTTGTTGAGCTTTTAAAATGCCAATTGCCACGCCCTCCCATTCCTCCTTCACAAACTATTTTTTCTTCGTTCTCTTCGGTAATTTCAAAAATGATTTCGTTGGTTTCTGTATCTCTAATTACAGTTCCTAAAGGTACATCTATATAAACATCTGTTCCATCTGCTCCTGTACTTCTTCCTTTGCTGCCATGACTGCCATGTTCGGCTTTAATATGGCGTTTAAATTTAAGATGCAATAATGTCCAGAGATTTTTTTTACCTCTAATTATAACATGACCACCACGACCACCATCTCCACCATCTGGTCCTCCTTTGGTAATATATTTTTCACGATGTAAATGCACAGAGCCTTTACCTCCATTTCCAGAAGTAGCTACTATTTTTACATAATCTACAAAATTACCTTCGGTCATATTTTTTTTCCCACGAAAGTGGAAATCTTTTAAATTGAAACTAAAATGAATATAGATTCCTGCCTTGCTCCTCTGCTAAAGCTTCGGTGACACGCAGACGCAGGAATGACAACTATAACGAATCTATTACTTTGCTCAAACGCTCAGCAATTTCTTGAATGCTACCTACACCATCTACACCAAAATATTTGTCTTGGCTAGAATAGTAATCTTTTAAAATAGCTGTTTTTGTATAATATTCTTTAATTCTATTTCTAATAATAGATTCGTTTGCATCGTCTGGTCTTCCACTGGTTTTTCCTCTTTTAAGTAAACGCTCTACTAACACTTCGTCATCTACTTCTAAAGCAATCATTGCATTTATATTAGAATCTTTAGTTTCCATGAGTTTATCTAAAGCTTCCGCTTGTGCATTAGTACGCGGAAATCCATCAAAAATAAAACCTTGAGCATCTGCATTTCTATCTACTTCTGCATTAAGCATTTTTATGGTAACCTCATCTGGCACTAAATCGCCTTTATCCATATACGATTTAGCTAAAGTACCAAGTGCTGTTTCATTTTTTATATTATAGCGAAATACATCTCCTGTGGAAATATGAACCAAATTATATTTATCCTTTAAAAATTCTGCTTGTGTACCTTTTCCTGCTCCTGGAGGTCCAAACAAAACTATATTTGTCATCTTTTGTGTGGTACAAATTTGATATACTTCTGGAATATCTCTACCTAAACCATTATAATCCAAACCGTAACCAACGATAAACTTTTTAGGGATTTCAATACCTTTATAATGAATTTTAAAATCTTTCTTATAAGCTTCTGGTTTATAAAAAAGCGTTGCTATTTTAAGTGCTTTTACGCCTTCATTCTTAAATATTCTATGTATTTCATGTAGTGTATTTCCTGTATCGATAATATCTTCTAAAATCACTACTGTTCTTCCGGATAAATCTTGTGTAAGACCAATTAATCGTTGAATATCTTCGGTAGATTTTACGCCTTCATAAGACGCTAATTTTATAAAAGTGACCTCGCATGGTTTAGGATACTTCTTTACAAAATCGCTTACTACCATAAAAGATCCATTTAAAATACCTATAAATACAGGTATTTCGTCACCAATATCTTTTGAGATTTCGTTCGCTAGTTTTGAAATTGCAGCATCAATTTCTTGTGCAGATATAAATGGTTTAAAATATTTATCATGAAGTTTAATCATGTTGTCCTTTTTTAGAAAGATGCAAAGATAATGAATTGATTAAGGATTTACGGTTTTTGAATTATGATTTTGAAATTGATTGAATATTAAAATGTATTTTTGTGATGTCGAAGCAGAAAATCAATATTAATTAAGATTAATAAGATTCCCACTTTAGTGGGTAATGAATATGAATTACTTTTCTTCAAATTTTAAATTAGGCATACTTGGTGGAGGACAATTGGGCAAAATGCTACTAAACGATACCCGAAAATTCGATATATATACCTGTGTTTTAGATATAAGTGATGAAGCACCTTGTAAGATTGCTTCAAACGAGTTTTACAAAGGTGATTTAATGGACTTTAAAACCGTTTATAACTTTGGGAAAAAAGTAGATGTTTTAACCATTGAAATAGAAAACATAAATGTAGATGCTTTAGAAAAACTAGAACATGAAGGTGTTAAAGTTTATCCTTCTTCAAAAACATTAGGGATTATTCAAAATAAATCTAAACAGAAATTGTTTTACATAGATCATAATTTGCCTACAACTCCCTTTTCAAGATTTGCTTATAAAGATGAGATTTTAACTGCAATAAAGCATGAAACATTGCGTTTTCCATTTGTTTGGAAAAGCGCTCAATTTGGATACGATGGCAATGGAGTTAAAGTTATTAGAACATTTTCAGACCTTGACGACTTACCAAAAGGAGAATGTATTACAGAAGAACTTGTAGATTTTAAAAATGAGCTTTCTGTAATTGTAGCACGAAATGTTTCGGGAGAAACTAAAGTTTATCCTGTTGTTGAAATGGAGTTTCATCCTCATGCCAACCAAGTAGAATATGTAATTTGTCCTGCAAGAATTAGTAAAGAAATAGCATTAAAAGCAGAATTAACAGCGTTAAAAACTTCAGCAGCATTTAATCATGTTGGTCTGTTGGCTGTAGAAATGTTTCTAACAAAAGATGATGAAATTTTAATAAATGAAGTTGCACCAAGACCTCACAATTCAGGTCACCACACAATCGAAACAAGTTATACCTCTCAATTTGAACAACATCTTCGTGCTATTTTAAACTTACCTTTAGGAAAAACTGATAGTAAAGTTGGTGGAATTATGGTAAATTTGGTTGGTGAAGAAGGTTACAATGGAGATGTAGTTTACCAAAATATAGAGAGCATAATGGAAATGGATGGTGTAACTCCACATATTTATGGTAAAAAACAAACACGACCATTTCGTAAAATGGGACATGTAACTATTATAAATGAAGATATTACTGAAGCACGAAAAATTGCCGAAAAAGTAAAAAGAACGATAAAAGTAATAAGTAAATAAAATATGGCACAAGTAGGAATAATTATGGGAAGCAATAGTGACCTTCCTGTTATGCAAGACGCTATAGATATTTTAAAAGGGTTTGATATTGATATTGAAGTGGATATCGTTTCTGCACATCGAACACCAGATAAAATGTTTGAATATGGTAAAGAAGCTCATAAACGAGGTATAAAAGTCATTATTGCTGGTGCTGGTGGCGCAGCGCATTTACCAGGAATGATAGCCTCTTTATCTCCGCTTCCAGTTATTGGAGTTCCTGTAAAATCAAGTAACTCTATAGATGGTTGGGATTCTGTACTATCTATTTTACAAATGCCTGGAGGTGTCCCAGTTGCAACGGTAGCGTTAAATGGCGCAAAAAATGCAGGTATATTAGCAGCACAAATTATTGGGACTTTCGACAATTGTGTTCAAGACAAAATAGTAATCTATAAGGAAGGATTAAAAGCAAAAGTTTTAAAAACTTCAAAAGAAATAAAAAAATAAAACCTCGATTTTAACGAGGCTTTATAATTGCTATTAATTAATCTTTTATAAGGATGAAACTCCATGAAAAAATTATTGGCGAATGTAATAAAAATTTACTTATACAATCAACCTTTTTATAGTTAATATTCGATAAATCAATCTGTTAGAAAGAAAATACTTACACAATTATAAAAATGTAATCCAAGTGTTTAAAATTACTTATTAAATCTCTTACAAATAAAAATGAACAGTTTAAGTCACTACTTTTCAACACCATATAACACAGCTCCATTTTCTAAAATAAACAACAAAGATTTTCTTCCTGCTTTCAAAAAAGCAATTAAAAATGCTAAAGCTGAAATTGATGTTATAATAACCAATTTAGAAACTCCAACTTTTAAAAACACTATTGAAGTATTAGATTTTTCAGGAAAGCAATTGGATAGGATTTCGAGCATTTTCTTCAATTTAAACTCTGCCGAAACTAATGATGAAATTCAAAAAATAGCTCAAGAAGTTTCGCCTTTATTATCTGAATTCAGTAACGATATTGTTTTAAATGAAAAATTGTTTGATCGGATTAAAACAATTTATGAATCAAAAAATGAATTTGATTTAACTACTGAACAACAAACTTTACTTGATAAAAAATATAAAAGCTTTTCAAGAAATGGTGCAAATCTTCCTAAAGATAAAAAACAAAAACTGCGCAAAATCGATAAAGAATTAAGCCAACTAAAACTAAAATTTGGAGAAAACATATTAGCAGAAACCAATAAATTTGAAATGCTAATAACTAACGAAAGTGATCTGTCAGGTTTACCTGAAGGTGCAAAAGAAGCTGCAAAACTACTTGCCGAATCTAAAGACAAAAAAGGTTGGTTAATTACACTAGATTATCCAAGCTACATTCCTTTTATGACCTATGCCAACAATCGCAAATTGCGTAAAAAACTGTCTGTTGCTTTTGGTAGCAAAGGATTTAAAAATGATGAACTTGACAACCAAGATATTGTTTTAAAAATTGCTAACCTTCGTTATAAACGTGCTACGCTTTTAGGCTATAAAACACATGCTCATTTTGTTCTTGAAGAACGTATGGCAAAAACCCCTGAAAAAGTTTCAGAATTTTTAAATGAGCTTCTCGAAAAAGCAAAACCTGCAGCAGAACGTGAATTTGAAGAACTTCAAAATTTTGCAAAAGATTTAGATAAAATTGACAGACTTGAAAAATGGGATTCTGCTTATTATTCTGAAAAATTAAAGCAAAAACTATTCAGTCTCGACGACGAACTTCTTAAACCTTATTTTAAACTAGAAAATGTAATACAAGGTGTCTTTACAATAGCTAACAAATTATACGATTTGCAGTTTGAAGAAATATTTACTATCGATAAATACCATGAAGATGTTTTAACTTATAAAGTAACTAACAAAAAAGGAGAACTTGTGTCTATTTTTTATGCCGATTTCTTCCCAAGGCAAGGCAAGCGTAATGGTGCTTGGATGACCTCTTTTAAACCACAATATATTGAAGATGGTGTTAATGAGCGTCCTCATATTTCTATAGTTTGCAATTTCACTAAACCTACCAAAAGTAAACCTTCATTGTTAACCTTTAATGAAGTCACTACTTTATTCCATGAGTTTGGTCATGCACTTCATGGCATGTTAGCAAACACAACATATCCTAGTTTGTCCGGAACAAGTGTGTATTGGGATTTTGTGGAATTGCCAAGTCAGATTTTAGAAAATTGGTGTTACGAAAAAGAAGCATTAGAGCTTTTTGCTAAACATTATAAAACTGGAGAAATAATTCCAATGGATTTGGTTAATAAAATTAAAGCATCTTCCAACTTTCATGAAGGTATGCAAACCTTAAGACAAATTAGTTTTGGATTGTTGGATATGAGTTGGCATGCTGGCGAGTCACCAGAGACAATAAAATCTGTAAAGCAGCATGAAAAAAATGCTTTTGGACATACGCAACTTTTTCCAGATGTAGCAAGAAATTGTATGAGCACCTCATTTTCTCATATCTTTCAAGGTGGATATTCATCAGGTTACTACAGCTACAAATGGGCAGAAGTTTTAGATGCTGACGCTTTTGAATATTTTAAAGCAAAAGGCATCTTCAATAAAGAAATCGCCAAGAAATTTAAAGAAACTGTGTTAAGTAAAGGTGGAACGGAAGACCCAATGATTCTATATAAACGTTTTAGAGGAAAAGAACCAAAACCTGAAGCACTTCTTAAGAGAGCTGGATTAATTAAATGATAAGATTATTCAAAATATTTACCCTATTTTTGATAAACAAAACACTAAAGTTTACAAATGCCAAATCACCTAATAGATCCTAATAAGTGGATAGATTTATATTCCGATTATCTCTTTAACTATACTATAACTAGAGTTAAGGATAGAGATATTGCTCAAGATTTGGTGCAAGACACTTTTTTTGCTGGATTAAAATCCATGAAAAATTTTAAGGGAGAAGCCAGCGAACGCACTTGGTTAATTTCTATTTTAAAACGTAAAATAATAGACCACTATCGTAAAATAAATTCTAAAAAAGGTAAGGCTGAAATACGAATAAACTACAATAGCGACTCTGAAGATGAAGGCGATTGGCTAGAAGAACGTGTTGCAGATCCTTTTGATAAAACAGCCGAAGACAATCTTGAAAATACTGAATTAGGCTTGGCAATCCATAACTGTATAAGAAGGCTACCTAAAAAACAGGCACAAGTTTTTAAAATGAAAACCATTTTAGGCTATGAAACTGAAGCTATTTGTAATGAATTAGACATCACAGCGTCTAATCTTTGGGTTATAATACACAGAGCCAGAACAACAATGATAGCATGTTTAGAAAAAAATTGGTTTTGATAATATACCATGAGTAAAAAAAATAAAATATTTGTTACGTGTGAAGAAGCAAATCATAATTGCGACAAGGCACAATATAATGAAGCTACTTTTTGGGAAAAAGTGAAGCTTGTTATTCATATATTATATTGTAGAGCTTGTAGAAAACATTCTAGTGACAATGCTAAACTATCAAAAACCATCGCTAAATCTAAAGTAGATTGCCTAAAATTAAAAGATAAACAGAAAATGAAAGAGTGTTTTGAAAAAGTGTTAAAACAACAGCAACAACAGCCATAAAATTGGGATTCCTTCCACCCAAAAGGAAGTATAATATTTTTTATAATATTCTTGCGAAAAGACTAAAAACAAAAGCGTTATACCCGTTATTATAATTAAAATCACAATCCTTTCAGAATTAATATTATCTTTTAAAAACTCCAATAAGAAAAACCCAACTAACAGTAATACTCCTATAAGTTTAGTTTTTTTTATACCTATTTGCTGCGGAATTGTAGAAAGCTTCAAATGATCAAACTGCATATCTCTAATTTCAAAAGGAAACATTAATACCATTACAAACATAAAACGTTGCAAAGCTGTAATAACAACATCAAAATCAATTTGAAAGTCATTATTTATTAAAGGAATAAAAACAGTAACTCCAGCCCAAACCAAAGCAATCACATAAATTTTTAACCCACTAATCCCTCTTAAATTTTGTTTTTTATCAATAAATAGACGTTTTGGTAAAAACGGAATTGCATACAAAAAAGTAATAATCCCAAATCCAGCAATGTATAGCAATGTTTTGTAACGAAGATTAAACGCATAGTAACATAATCCAAAAAAACTAATTAAAAAAAATATCTGAATCCACTTCAGCCAATTGGCTAAACGTCTATGATGATATTTCGCCAAACCAAAATACTTTACAAAATTGTAACCTGTTACAGATGCAAAAAAAATAAAAAACAGTACTTCTTTATCATAAGGAATATCAAACTCTAAAAGCGTAATCCAAGACAATGATAACACAGCCAAAGCCACATGAATACTACTGTTAATATAAAAATCCAACACTTGTTTAAAACAACGCATAATACAAAAATAGTTAAACTGCCATTAATCTCTTTCTCTTATTAAAAACTTTCATTTTTGTGGAATAAAAACACTAAATATTTATGTAATTTTGCACATTAAAAAGTATTCTCCAATCTTTATAGCTATTGAGACTTGAGAGAATTAAAAACTTAAATAAGAATGAATACAGATTCTTTCGCATTACGACATATTGGCCCAAGAGAAAATAACCACAAAGAAATGCTTAAAACCATTGGAGTTGATACATTAGAGCAGCTAATTAACCAAACAATTCCAGATAATATTAAGTTGCAAAATGGTTTAAATTTAGACAAAGTTATGAGTGAACATGAGTTTTTATCTCATATTCAAGATGTATCTTTAAAAAACAAAGTGTTTAAATCTTATATTGGTTTAGGATACCATCCATCAAATTTACCTGCTGTTATACAACGAAATATTCTGGAAAACCCAGGTTGGTACACGGCATATACACCTTATCAAGCCGAAATTGCTCAAGGCAGATTAGAAGCACTTCTAAATTTTCAGACGATGATTACCGATCTTACTGGTATGGAAATAGCAAACGCTTCACTTTTAGACGAAAGTACAGCTGCTGCTGAAGCTATGGCATTGCTTTTTGCTGTTCGTGAAAGACAGCAAAAGAAAGATGATGTTGTTAAGTTCTTTGTTTCGGATGAAGTTTTACCTCAAACATTATCATTACTACAAACTAGAGCAAATCCGTTAGGTGTAGAACTTATAGTTGGCAATCACGAATCGTTTAGTTTTTCAACTGAATTCTTTGGTGCTTTACTACAGTATCCTGGGAAAACGGGACAAATTAATGATATTTCAAAGTTTATTTCTAAAGCAAACAATGCACAAATAAAAGTTGCTGTAGCAGCAGATATTTTAAGTTTAGTAAAGCTAGAAGCACCAGGAAAATTTGGTGCAGATGTGGTTGTTGGCACAACACAACGTTTCGGAATTCCGATGGGTTATGGTGGTCCTCATGCTGCTTACTTTGCTACAAAAGAAGCCTATAAAAGAAACATTCCGGGACGAATTATTGGCATTACTAAAGATACTGATGGTAATCGTGCACTTCGTATGGCGCTGCAAACACGTGAGCAACATATTAAACGTGACAGAGCAACCTCAAATATTTGTACTGCACAAGTATTATTAGCTGTTATGGCAGGAATGTATGCCGTTTATCATGGTCCAAAAGGCTTAAAATATATTGCAGACAAAGTCCATAATGCTACTTCAAGTTTAGCTGAAGGATTACAACAATTAGGTTTTCAACAAACTAATTCATCTTACTTTGACACTCTTCAAATAAAGACTGAAGCTTCAAAAGTAAAAGCCATTGCAGAAGCTAATGAAATAAATTTCTATTATCCTGATACAAAAACCGTTTCTATTTCATTAAATGAAACCACTTCATTACAGGAAATCAATACAATTCTTTCTGTTTTTGCTGAAGCAATTGGGGAAAACGCAATCACAATATCTTCAATTAAAGAAAGCAACAATATTGATAAAATCGTTAAAAGAACAACGCCCTTTTTAGAAAATAAGATCTTTAATACCTTTCATTCTGAAACTGAATTAATGCGTTACATTAAATCTTTGGAACGTAAAGATCTTTCTTTAAATCACTCCATGATTTCTTTAGGATCTTGCACCATGAAACTTAATGCAGCAGCAGAAATGCTACCATTAAGTTGGGCTAATTGGGGAAACATACATCCTTTTGCGCCTGTTAATCAAGTTGAAGGCTATCAATTTGTTTTAAAAAAATTAGAAGACCAACTTACTGAAATTACTGGTTTTGCAGGAACATCCTTACAACCCAATTCTGGAGCACAAGGCGAATTTGCTGGGCTCATGGTAATTAAAGCCTATCATGAATCTCGTAATGAAGGACATAGAAATATTTGTTTGATCCCATCATCTGCACATGGTACAAATCCTGCTAGTGCTGTTATGGCTGGAATGAAAGTGGTAGTTACCAAATCTACTGAAGAAGGCAATATTGATGTAGATGATTTACGCGAAAAAGCTGTTTTACACAAAGATAATCTTGCCGCACTTATGGTAACTTATCCATCAACACATGGTGTATTTGAATCTGCAATTAAAGAGATTACAAAAATTATTCATGACAATGGTGGTCAAGTATATATGGATGGCGCAAACATGAATGCACAAGTAGGATTAACAAATCCAGGCAATATTGGAGCTGATGTTTGCCATCTTAACTTACACAAAACTTTTGCTATTCCTCATGGTGGAGGCGGTCCAGGAGTTGGACCAATTTGTGTTGCTAAACAATTGGTTCCGTTTTTACCAGGAAATCCTGTTGTAAAAGTTGGTGGAGAAAAAGCAATAACAGCAATATCTGCTGCACCTTATGGTTCAGCTTTAGTTTGTTTGATTTCTTATGCTTATATCTGTATGCTTGGTGCAGATGGTTTAACAGAATCTACAAAAATCGCCATATTAAACGCTAATTATATAAAAGAACGTTTGCAAGGACACTTTGATACCTTATATTCTGGGGAAAGAGGAAGAGCAGCACATGAAATGATTGTAGATTGCAGACCTTTTAAAGAACATGGAATTGAAGTTGGCGACATTGCAAAACGACTTATGGACTATGGCTTTCATGCGCCAACAGTATCTTTTCCAGTCGCTGGAACATTAATGATTGAACCTACCGAAAGCGAACCGAAAGCCGAATTAGACCGTTTTTGTGATGCTATGATCTCTATCAGAAAAGAAATTGAAAATACTTCAAGTGACAACCCAAATAATATTCTTAAAAATGCGCCTCATACCTTAGCTATGTTAACTGCTAGTGACTGGAATTTTCCATATTCAAGAGAAACTGCAGCATTTCCGTTAGATTATATTAAAGATAATAAATTCTGGCCAAGTGTAAGACGTGTTGATGATGCTTATGGTGATAGAAACCTAATTTGTACTTGTGCACCAATTGAAGACTTTATGGAAGTTTAATTCATCTTTGAACATCGTATAATAAAACAAAAACAAATTTGCTCTTAATTATTTGTAACTATATTTGTTACTTTGTAAATAATTAAGAGCAAATTTCTTTTTATGAATATTAAGATTACTGGCACAGGTAGCTACATTCCTGATGTTATTGAAAAAAACGAAAACTTTCACCAACACAAATTTTTAAATGCCGACGGCTCAATAATTAATTCTTCTAACGAAGTCATTATAGAAAAGTTTAAAGCCATCACAGGTATTGGTGAACGACGCTATGTTGATAAGTCTTTAAACAACTCAGATATTGCTTTTTATGCTGCGCAAAAAGCTATTGAAGATGCTAAAATTGACCAAGAAGAACTCGATTATTTAATTGTAGCACATAACTATGGTGATGTGAAATACAATATAGATCAAAGTGATACAGTTCCTAGTATTGCATCAAGGGTAAAACACCTATTAGGAATTAAAAACCCTAAATGCGTTGGATATGATATTCTTTTTGGTTGCCCAGGATGGATTGAAGCCGTAATTCAAGCCAATGCTTTTATAAAATCTGGAATGGCAAAAAAATGTTTAGTCATTGGTGCAGAAACCCTATCGCGTGTTATTGATAAGTATGATAGAGATTCCATGATTTATAGTGATGGTGCTGGTGCTGTTATTGTTGAAGCCAGTAATGATGATGGTGGCATTATTACTCATGAAAGCGCTACTTATGCTTTAGATCAAGCACATTATATTTATTTTGGAGAAACCAACAATCCAGAGATAAGTGATAAACGAAGATATATTAAAATGTATGGTCGTAAGATTTATGAGTTCGCCTTAAACCATGTGCCTGTAGCTATGAAATCTTGTCTTGACAAAAGCGGTATTGCCATAACCGATGTTAAAAAAATACTCATTCATCAAGCCAATGAAAAAATGGACGAAGCTATTGTAAAGCGTTTTTATAAATTATATGGTATGAAAATGCCAGAAAACATTATGCCTATGACCATTAACAAACTTGGAAATTCCAGTGTTGCAACTGTGCCTACATTATACGACATGATATTAAAAGGAAAGATGAATGGTCATAGTATAAATAAAGGTGATATCATTCTTTTTGCAAGTGTTGGAGCAGGAATGAATATTAATGCTATTGTTTACAAGAATTAATAATTAGATTTCAATTAAAAACATTTCTCCCGATAGCTATCGGGATTAGCGGGAAAAATTATGTACGAAGGTAAATTTCCTCACAAAAGATATAAGCAAACTATTGATTTTTTGCAGAAATATGTTTCTCAATCTGAATCTATTTTGGATTTAGGGATAGAAAATCCTTTTTCTAAACTGATGCAAGAACAAGGATATTCTGTTGCCAATACTAAAGGCGAAGATTTAGACACAGACACTTCAGTTATTACAAATTCAGATGCTGTAGTCGTTACAGCTTTCGAAATTTTTGAACATCTTCTCTCTCCATTTACTGTTTTAAAAGATATAAAAACAAACAAACTCCTTGCAAGTGTTCCATTAAAATTATGGTTTGCTTCAGCATACAGAAGCAAAACAGATATGCGTGACAGACATTACCATGAATTTGAAGATTGGCAGTTTGATTGGCTACTGGAAAAATCTGGTTGGCAAGTAAAAGCAAGGAAAAAATGGACCAATCCAACCAATAAGATTGGGTTTCGTCCAATTTTAAGATGGTTTACACCTAGATATTATATTGTTTATGCAGAGCGAAATTCCAATAATTAAATCCCAAATTCCAAAGTAATCTATATATTGGTACATGGAATTTAATATTTGAAATTTTAGATGAACATTTACATTGTTATTCCAGCACATAACGAGGAAGATTCAATAGGTTTAACACTCGATTCTTTAGTTATGCAATCCCTTTTACCAAAAAAGGTTGTTGTTGTAAATGATAATTCTACAGATAGTACTGAACAAATTATTGAAGCCTTTGCTACAAAATATTCTTGGATAACTTTAGTAAACTCCAACTCATCTAACGAGCATTTACCAGGAGCAAAAATCATTAATGCATTTTATAAAGGATTTGATACACTTGATGATAATTATGATGTGATTTGCAAATATGATGCAGACCTTATTTTTCCTGAAAATTATTTAGAAACATTAGTCAATCATTTTAATGCCGACAAAAAATTAGGAATGGTAGCTGGACTTTGTTATATACGTAAGAATAAAGAATGGATTTTAGAAGATTTAACCACAAAAAAACATATAAGAGGTGCTCTTAAGGCTTATAGAAAAGAGTGCTTTTTAGAAATAGGGAAATTAAAACCTGCAATGGGTTGGGATACTATTGATGAGCTTTTGGCACAATATTATGGTTGGACTTTTAAAACTGACCAATCTTTAAAAGTGAAGCATTTAAAACCTACAGGAATAAGTTATGGTAAAGGTTCAAAGCATTTGCAAGGCGAAGCCTTGTACAAACTACGATACGGATTTCCTTTAGCAATGCTTTCTTTCCTAAAACTCGCCTATAAAAAGAAAAGTTTTACGCTTTTTAAAAATTATGTTTCAGGTTATCTAAAGGCTTCAAAAGAAAATGTTGATTTCTTAATTACTGAAGATCAAGGTAAATTTATTAGAGAACTACGTTGGAAAAATATTTTTAAAAAATTCTTTTAAAGCATCTAAATTAATAATGCAACAACTCATAAATCTTTGCCTTCACTTTTTCGGTTGAAGGAATCATCCTTTCTTCTAATGTAGAATTCAATGGTATTGCTGGCATATTCTCGCTACCAATAACCATAACAGGAGCGTCTAAAAATGTGAAACATTCTTCTTGGATTTTTCCAGCTAAAGCTCTGGCAAAACTATTATTTGAAGGCTCTTCGGTTACCACTAAACATTTTCCTGTTTTTTTAACTGACTTCATAATCGTGTCTTCATCTAAAGGATAAAGTGTTCGTAAATCAATAATTTCAACTTGGTCTCGTATTCCTTTTGCTGCATTAAAAGCCCAATGAACTCCCATTCCGTAAGTAATTATTGTCAATGTTTCTTTATTATCTTGAGACCAGATTTCCTGCAATAACCAAGCTTTTCCTAATGGCAAAATATAATCTTCGGCAGGCTCAACAGATGTTGCGCCTTGAGTCCCTTTTACTTTACTCCAATATAAACCTTTATGTTCTAAAATTACAACTGGATTTGGGTCATAATATGCCGCTTTCATCAAGCCTTTTAAATCGGCTCCATTACTTGGATACGCAATTTTAATACCTCTAATATTAGTTAAAACACTCTCAACAGAAGACGAGTGATAAGGCCCTCCACTTCCATAAGCTCCAATTGGCACACGAAGAATCATACTTACAGGCCATTTCCCATTAGAGAGATAACAGCTTCTACTTACTTCGGTAAATAATTGATTAAGTCCTGGCCAAATATAATCGGCAAACTGAACCTCAACTATAGGCTTTAATCCAACAGCACTCATACCAACTGTAGAACCTACAATAAAAGCTTCTTGTATTGGTGTGTTAAACACTCGATCATCTCCAAACTTTTGTGCTAAAGTCGCTGCTTCTCTAAAGACACCTCCAAGTCGTCCACCAACATCTTGTCCATACAACAAACATTCTTTGTGTTTATGCATCAGTTCTTCAATAGCAAATAAGGCACAATCTACCATTAAAACTCTATCGTTCTCATCAGGAGAACGCTCTCCTACTTCTTCGGTTATTGGAGTTGGTGCAAAATCGTGTGTAAACAAATCTTCTGGTTTTGGGTCATCGGCTTGTAATGCCTTTTGAAAATCTGATTTTACCTCTGCGTAGGCAGAGGCCTCTATCTCGTTTATCTCTTTCCTTGTAAATCCGTTATCAAATAATTGTTGTTTTAAAACAGGATAAGGATCTCGAGAACGCGCTTCTTCTAAATCGTCTCGATACCATTCCATCCTCACTCCTGAAGTATGATGATTTAGTAAAGGTACTTTTGCGTGCACTAAAAATGGACGACGTTCTTTACGTATAGTTTTGATAACTTTTTCAATAGCTTCATAACTTTCAGTAAAATTTGCACCATCGATAGAAATGGCTTCCAAACCTTTAAAACCTTGAGCGTATTCGAATGCATTTTGAGCTCTGATTTCTTTAGCTGTTGCTGAAATATCCCAACCATTATCTTGTACCAAATACAAAATAGGCATTTGTTTTAAGGCTGCCATTTGAAAGGCTTCGGCAATTTCACCTTCGGTTACTGATGCATCGCCTAGAGAGCATACTGTTACTGGTAACTTCCCACGAAAGTGGGAATCTCTTAATGCTGAAAACGTATCATTCTCTGAAACTACATCAAGATTTTTGCTGTTTTTCATAAGATTCCTGCCTTCGCAGGAATTTTCAATGTACTGCATTCCCATAGCTACTCCTGTTGCTGGAATGGCTTGCATTCCTGTTGCTGAAGATTGATGAGGAATTTTAGGCTTGTCATCATCTTTTAAACTTGGATGACAATAATAGGTGCGACCACCAGAAAATGGATCGTCACGTTTTGCTAATAATTGCAACATTAAGTCATAAGGCTCTAAACCAAACGACAACAACATTGCATCATCTCGATAATACGGAAAGGCGTAATCTTGAGGCAACAATTGCATTCCTAAAGCTATTTGTACAGCTTCATGACCTCTTGAGGTCGCATGAACATATTTTGAAACCTGCTTGAAATTAGCCTCGTACAATTCGGTCATTGCTTTGGCTGTGCAAAGCGTTGAAAATGCTTTTTTTAATATGTTTTTGTTTAATTTTTTAGTCACGAATTCTTTAATCGTTTTAATTTATTTTTCTTTAGACCTCACAGGTTTTGAAAACCTATGAGGTCTTTTTTTGCGTTAAGGATTACTCATACATCCTTAAGGTTAAATACGAAATCGTGAATGCTTCGCATTTGAAGCTTTGTTGGAGCTCTTTTTATGGATTCCTGCCTACACAGGAATGACAATAAAAAAGCGACTGCCGAAAGCCCTGACCCTCTTACACCAAAGGTTTTAGAGGGTAACGCCCAAATCGATTTCAATTTTAGTCATCCAATTATGTTTATCTTCCAAATTCCCTGAACGAATACCATTTAAGGTATCTAAAACCATTTGAGCAACTGGATTTTCGTCTGATACATGTATCGTGGTCTCTTTATACCTAATCTCCTCTATCATGGCAATTCCTACTGCTGTTCCTGTACCAAAAGCTTCTTCTAAAGTCCCATTTTTAGAGGCTTCGATAATTTCTTTTATGGTAATTGGACGTTCTGTGACTTTAAAACATTTATCTTTCAATAATTCCATAACACTCATTCTTGTTATGCCACTTAAAATCGCACCATCTAAACTTGGTGTAATAATTTCTCTATTAATTTTAAAAAAGAGATTCATGGTTCCGGCTTCTTGTATGAAATTGAAATTATGAGCATCGAGCCATAATACTTGATCGTAGCCTTTGGCCTTAGCAATTTCGGAAGGTTTTATTGCTGCTGCATAATTTCCTGCGGCTTTGGCTTCTCCAGTTCCTCCTTTGGCTGCTCTTATATATTTGGTTTCGGCAAACAGTTTAATGGGTTTGCTAAAGTAAGGACCTGAAGGTGAAGCAATAATTATAAATTTATAATGAGTGGCTGCTCGCATACCAATAAAAAATTCGTCGGCATACATAAATGGTCTTAAATATAAACCAGATCCTTCTTGTGGTGGAATCCAGCTTTTATCTAATGCCACCAATTGTTTTAACCCTTCTATAAATAAGTCTTCAGGGAAATCTGGCATTCCCATTCTGTTTGCACTAAAATTAAATCGTTTTGCGTTTTTTTCTGGTCTGAATAACATTGGTATTCCGTTTGCATCCATTGTTGCTTTCATACCTTCAAAAATTGCTTGTCCATAATGCAATGCCATTGCTGCTGGATGTGTTGGAATTAATCGTAATGGCTCAATTCTTGGGTTAATCCAATGTCCATGTTCGTAATCACAAATAAACATGTGATCTGTAAAGGTCTTTCCTAATGGAATGTTATTGAAGTCTAAAGTATCGACTTTAGAAGTTTCAATTTTGGTGATGTTAATGTTTTGAGACATGTTTTTATATAATTTTGTTTTTATTGAATTGTTCTAGATAATCTGCTACACAACGTAAAAATGAACCTCCTAAATGTCCATCAACAGCACGATGGTCGAAGGATAAGGATAAATACATCATGCTTCTAATTGCAATTTCATCGCCTTTTTTAGTTTCAATAACTTCAGCACGTTTTTTTATGATTCCCATTGCTAAAATGGCGACTTCTGGCTGGTTGATTATTGGTGTTCCCATAAGGCTTCCAAAAGTTCCTACATTTGAGATTGTAAATGTTCCTCCTTTAATATCATCGGAGTTTAGATTATTTTCTCTTGCTTTTGATGATAGTTCGTTTACTTCTGCAGCTAATTGTACTACATCTTTTTTATCTGCATTTTTAACCACAGGAACTATTAAATTACCATTTGGCAATGCTGTTGCCATTCCTATATTAATATCTTCTTTTACAATAATATTTGTACCATCAACCGATGCATTAATATTTGGAAAATCTTTTATTGCTTTTGCTACTGCTTCAACAAAAAGTGGTGTAAAGTAAGCTCTCTCCATATTTTTCTTGAAATGCAGTTTTATTTGTGTTTCGCCAATTAACCATTTCGGTTAAATCGGCTTCTACATAAGCTGTAACATGAGGCGATGTGTGTTTGGAATACACCATGTGATCAGCAATCATCTTACGCATTCTGTCCATCTTAACAATCTTACCTTTTCCTAAATCGAATTTTAATTGAGGTATCCTATAAACTGTTGGATTCTTCATTTCATTTGGTCGCACAAATTTGTATGGTCTTCCTTCCTTGATATATTGAAACAAATCGCTTTTTCTCAAGCGTCCTTTTTTACCTGTTACAGGAATTCTTGCTAATTCTTCAAAACTAATGTGATGTTGTTTTGCTATGGAGATGATTAATGGTGAGAAAAATGTGTTTGAAGTTGAAAATGAAGTCGAAATTGAAGATGAAGTTGGTGCAGATTTTGTTTTTAATGCTTGTGACTTTTCTGCTGAAAAGGTTGAAGCAATAGTAGCTTTCTTTTTGGGCGTTTTTTTGTCAGTTTTAATAATAGCAATGGTTTCGCCAATTTTAATAACTGCATTGACCTTAAATAAGATTTCTTCAATAACACCTGAAACCGTTGAAGGCACTTCAGAATCTACTTTATCTGTAGCTACTTCAAGTAGCATTTCATCTTCTTCAATAGTATCACCAACATTTTTAAACCATGATATTATGGTTGCCTCTGTAATACTTTCACCCAATTTGGGCATTTTAAATTTGTAACTCGACATTTAATTAACTAATGTTTGTTAGTTTATAAAATTTACTTTTTCATAAAATCACGCAAAGTATCATAAAATGATTCTTGCAACTTCATATCTTTTGGCACTTCTCTTAAAGGCTCTACTTCTTTTAAACTCTCATGACAATCAGCAGGTAGTTGTTGATATAATTTTGTGCCCTTTGTTTTCCAATCTATCATCTCATCAGTGACTTGTTTTACAACCTTTGCAGGGTTTCCAACAACTAAACTTCGTTTTGGAATTATAGTTTCAGTCTTTACAAAAGCCATTGCTCCAATAATGCTGTCATCACCAATTTCGGCATCGTCCATAATAACTGTATTCATTCCTACCAATACATTTTTACCAATATTTGCACCATGAATAATGGCTCCATGACCAATATGAGTGCTTTCTTTAAGTGTTATAGATTTTCCAGGGAACATGTGAATTGTACAGTTTTCCTGAATATTAACACCATCTTCCAAAATGATTTGTCCCCAATCTCCACGAATTGCAGCTCCTGGCCCAATGTAACAGTTTTTGCCAATAATGACATTTCCTGTTACTGCTGCCAATGGATGCACAAAACTGCTTTTGTGTATAACTGGTATGTAGCCTTTGAAACTGTAAATCATTTAAATCCTTTTAATTTCTCTTTTGTAAACTCACTCAACACTAATTTCCCACTAGTCTTTGCGCGCTCTAGCAATAAATCGTCCCAATCTTCAGTACCTTTCCAGAAGACTGTTTTCATTTCTCGCATTGCTTCAGGGTTGTATTTACATAAATTTTCAGCAAAAGCTTTTACTGCTTCATCCAACATTTCTGTAGTTTCATAAACTTGTGTAAATAACCCTTTTTGTTTTGCCCATTCCGCTGGATAAAAACTGTTGGCATCAATAGCAATTTGCGACATAGCGCTTAATCCTATTTTACGTTCTATTGCTGGACCAACAACAAAAGGTCCAATACCGACATTGAGTTCGCTTAATTTAATAGCCGCAAACTCTGTTGCCATGCAATAATCGGTTGCTGAAGCAATACCTACTCCTCCTCCAACGGTTTTTCCTTGTATGCGACCAATAATGAATTTCGGGCATTTGCGCATGGCATTGATTACATTGGCAAATCCAGAGAAAAATAGTTTTCCTTCTTCTTCATTATTAATATTAATAAGTTCTTTAAAACTTGCTCCAGCACAAAAGGTTCTATCTCCTCCACTTTTTAGAACAATCACTTTTATGTCATTATTATTTCCAGCATCTGTTATTGTTTGGACTAATTTTGCTAACAGATTTGCTGGTAAGGAATTATGAGCAGGATGGAAAAATTCTATTGTTCCTACTTGGTTTTTTATATCTAATTTTATGTAAGGTTGTTTCATGTTCACTTCCCACGAAAGTGGGAATCTTATTAAATTAAACTTAATTTTTTTAATACCTACAAAGTTTTTGAAATCTTGCAGGATTATAAATCGTTATACAAATCCTTCCAATCAAGATTTACTTTTTCTATCAATTCGATTTTCCAAGCCCTATTCCATTTTTTCATTCTCTTTTCTCTTAATATTGCATTTTCTTCATTATCAAAATTTTCAAAATATACAAGTTTATCTAAATTATATCTCGCTGAAAATGTACTTGGATGTACTTTGTTTTTATGTTGATATATTCTCTTTTTTAATCTTTTTGTTGATCCTATATATAGTGCACCTTTTGGTTTGTTTGTTATAATATAAATACTCCAAATCATAATTTAATTTTGATTTATGAGGCTCCCTTTTTCAAGGGAGTCATTTTAAACAATTTGATTTGCTATAGCAAATCAAATTGTTTAAAATGATGATTCAAATGTTTACGTTCTAACAAATAACCTTCAAATTTATTAAGTGTTCCGAACACAACATTCTTGGTTGTTGCTTCTGGGTTTTCTTTGAAAAATTCTAAATACTGCTCTCTTGATTCTAATAATTTTTCTTTTGCAATGTTTAAACTCTCATGCCTCAATTTCTCTAAATCTCCTTTTTTATGTAAAGGAAACGCATGACCTTCAGCCATAGGTTCATAATTATAAAGCATTTCTTGCGCTTTTTCTAAATATTTTTCTGGTGTTGCTACTTCAAAATCTTGGTTTTCTCCTGATGCAATTCTGTAGGTGAATTCTAAATGTTCAACCATGTGTTGTGGTGTTAAAATTCCCCATTTTGGTTTTGAATCTTCAGTCAATTTATTTAAACATTCTTCAATTCTTTCTGAAGTCATTTCAACAAAAACCGTTTGCTTTTTTTGTACCATTGTTAAAATTGTTGCAACTCCAACTAATTCATGTTCTGAATCAAAAATTTCAACATACCATTTTACAATTCCACTTGGAAGCACTTTTCCACGCTGGTCTCTATCAATTTTCTGCTTACATGTTAATCGTACATAAATGGTATCGTTATGATATAAAGGACGTAAAAAACGACAATCTTCCAGTCCATAATTTGCTGCAACTGGCCCTTTGTTTGGATGTACCAATAATCCTGCTGCTGCTGAAATAATAAAGTAACCATGAGCAGTTCGTTTTTCAAAAATACTGCCCTCTAAAGACGTGATATCTGTATGTGCATAAAAATGATCCCAAGTTAAATTGGCAAAATTTATAATGTCTGAATCTGTAATGGTTCGTTTGTGTGTT
>JAKITV010000008.1 GCA_021647885.1 Flavobacteriaceae bacterium
ATTTTACAATTCCGCTGGGAAGCACTTTTCCACTCTGGTCTCTATCGATTTTCTTCTTACATGTTAATCGTACATAAATGGTATCGTTATGATATAATGGGCGTAAAAAACGACAATCTTCTAGTCCATAATTTGCTGCAACTGGTCCTTTATTTGGACGTACCAATAATCCTGCTGCTGCTGAAATAATGAAGTAACCATGAGCAGTTCTTTTTTCGAAAATACTGCCTTCTAAAGATGTGATATCTGTATGTGCATAAAAATGATCCCAAGTTAAATTGGCGAAATTTATAATATCTGAATCTGTAATCGTGCGTTTATGCGTTTTGAGCGACATTCCTGGTTGAATATCTTCCCAATGGTATTTAAAAGGATGTTGTTCGGCTTTTTTATAGTTGGAATTTGGCTGATAAATTCCTGTAATTTCTGTTAAAGTCGTTGGCGAACCTTGAATTGCTGTACGTTGTAAATAGTGTTTTACACCACGAATTCCTCCCATTTCTTCGCCACCACCAGCACGACCTGGACCACCATGAACCAAGCTTGGTAAAGGCGAACCATGACCTGTACTTTCTTTTGCACTTTCTCTATTGAGAACTAAAATTCGTCCATGATGACTTGCTGCATTGATCACATATTCTTTTGCAATAGCATCGTCATTCGTTACAATTGAAGACACTAAAGAGCCTTTTCCCATTTTTGCTAATTCAATAGCTTCATCTAAATTTTTATAAGGCATTAATGTGCTTACAGGACCAAATGCTTCACGTTCGTGAATTGCTGTGCTTTGAAATGGATTGTCTTCTCTCAACAAAATTGGACTAACAAAAGCACCTTTTTTTGCATCTGCTCCAACTGTTTCAATTTTATCTAAATCGCCATATACAATCTTTGCATATTTCGCAATGTCTTGAACAGCGTTTTTAACTTCTTCAACTTGTTGTTTACTAATAAGCGAACCCATTCGTACTTCTTTGAGTCTTGGGTCTCCAATAGTAACTTTGTCGAGGGCTTTTCCTAATGCGATTTGCACATCATCAATGAGGTTTTCTGGAACAAGAATACGGCGAATGGCTGTGCATTTTTGTCCGCATTTAACTGTCATTTCTTTTCTGACTTCTTTTATAAATAAATCGAATTCTGGTGTTCCTGGAACAGCATCTTCACCTAAAATTGAAGCATTTAACGAATCGGCTTCCATCGTAAATGGCACAGCTTCTTGGATGATTCTTGGATGTGCTTTTAGTAAACGTCCTGTTGTTGCAGATCCTGTAAAAGTTACCACATCTTGAGATTCAACAGTATCTAAAATATTTTTGATAGTTCCGTTAATGATTTGCAATGCGCCTTCAGGTAAAATTCCAGAATTGACTATTTCTCGAGCTACAGCTTCTGCTAAATATGACGAAGAAGGTGCAGGTAACACTACTGCTGGAACGCCAGCCATCCAATTGACAGCGCATTTTTCTAACATTCCCCAAACCGGGAAATTAAACGCATTAATATGAACTGCAACTCCTCTTTTAGGCACCATTATATGATGTGCCATAAAACGTCCTCCACGAGACAAATCGATTGGCTCACCTTCTACGTGATAGGATTGATTTGGGAATAATTTTCGTAAAGATGCATTTGCAAAAAGGTTTCCAAAGCCACCTTCAATATCTATCCAACTATCTACTTTTGTTGCTCCTGTTCGGTAACTTAATTCGTAAAAAGCGTCTTTCTTTTTAATTAAATAGAAAGCTAATTTTTTGAGCATGTTTCCACGTTCTTGAAAGGTCATTTTACGTAGTACTTCGCCTCCTTTTGTTCTTCCATATTGAAGTATTTCTGGAATATCTAAACCTTCAATGGCAACGCTTGTGAATGCTTCACCTGTAATGGCGTCATAAATTGGCACTCCTTCTTCTTTTCCTGTTGTCCAATTTCCTTGAACGTAATGTTGAATCTTGTTCATATTAATAATCCTTTATAATGGATTCCGCATCAAGTGCGGAATGACAAATCGTTATAAGTTTATGTTTTCAATTATCGCAGCATAACCCTGTCCAACACCAATACACATGGTAATTAAGGCATAACGCTTATTTTGCTCTTGCAGCTCTAAAGCTGCGGAATAACAAATCCTTGTTCCTGTTACACCAAGTGGATGTCCAATAGCAATAGCACCTCCATTTGGGTTTAATCTTGAGTCATTATCTGCCAATCCCCAAGTTCTTGTACACGCCAAAGCTTGTGCAGCGAATGCTTCGTTAAGCTCGATAATATCCATATCATCCATTGATAATCCTGCTTTTTTTAATGCTTTGTTTGAAGCTTCAACAGGACCAATTCCCATAATTCGTGGTTCTACACCAACAACTGCTGAACTTACAATTTTCGCTATTGGCTTTAGATTGTACTTTTTTACTGCATCTTCTGAAGCAATTATTGTTGCTGCCGCTCCATCGTTTAATCCTGATGAATTTCCTGCTGTGACACTTCCACCTTCATTTTTAAAAGCTGGTCGTAATTTTCCTAATACCTCTAAAGATGTTGCCGGTTTTACAAATTCGTCTTTTGAAAACTGTATTGGATCTTTTTTACGTTGGGGAATTTCAACAATCATGATTTCTTTTGCGAGTCTTCCGTTTTCTTGAGCTTTAGTCGCTTTCATTTGGCTCCAATAGGCAAATTTATCTTGATCATTACGTGAAATATTATACTTCTCTACTAAGTTTTCAGCAGTATTTCCCATACCATCTGTTCCATACAATTTCTGCATTCTTGGGTTTATAAAACGCCATCCGAAACTGGAATCGTACATTTTAGAATCGTTACCAAAAGCACTCGATGTTTTGGAAATTACATAAGGTCCACGGGTCATATTTTCTACACCTCCAGAGATAAATAAATCGCCATCTCCAGCTTTTATTGCTCTATTTGCATGAATAATTGCTGATAAACCTGAACTACATAAACGATTTACGGTTTCTCCTGGAACTGTAAATGGCAATCCTGCTAACAATGAAGCCATTCGTGCTACATTTCGATTGTCTTCTCCGGCTTGATTTGCACAGCCTAAGATAACATCGTCAAAATCTTCTTTTGGAATGTTTGGGTTTCGTTTTAATAATTCGGCAATTACTAATGCTCCTAAATCGTCTGTTCTGACCGTTGATAATGTGCCTTTATAACTTCCTATTGGTGTTCTTATTCCGTCTATGATATATGCTTCCATATGATTTTAGATTGATGATATACGATTTTTGATTTTTGAACTTGTATTCAATATTTGAATCATAATCTGTAACCTTCTTTATAATTAATTCTACTAATACTATTTTGTAATCAACGTTTTTTAATTCTGAAATCTTAAATCCACAATCTCCAATCGTTAATCTACTCTTCCCAATCTTTATTCGTTCGATAAACGACGCCTTTAAAAAGTGCTACCAATTCTTCACCTCGTTTTACTTCGATAATATTAAAGCCTAGCTTATGATTCACTTTTTCAATTACCGATTCTGCCACTAAATAATCGCCTTCATTGAGTGCTTCAATATGATTGATAGACGTTTCAATAGACACCGCATATTTGCCATGAGTATTCGCTGCAAATCCAAAAGCTGTATCAGCTAACGAATAACTGATTCCTCCATGCGCTTTATTCATACTATTTAGCATTTCTTTTCTTATAGTCATACCAACTTTACAATGTCCAATTTTACATTCTAAAATTTCAATTCCTAGCCATGTGCTAAATGCATCAAGGCTCAACATTTTATGTGGAATAGCAGATGGGTTCATGAGTTAATTAGTCTATGAGTTATTTAGTATTTAACTTCTTCTTTAAATAGTTCTTATAAGATGTAATCATTTTAGATAATTCTGTAATTGATTCTCTATTCTTTTCATCTATTTCAATAGAAATAAAATTTCTTAATCTTGCTTTTGTACTACAAACCACACATTCGTGAGCACTATCCCAAGCCGTTTGAAGATATCTGTTAAAATTAGCGTCAGAACTTGCTGAACCTTCTGCTATATTTAATGCTATAGAATCGGCAGCTCTAATAAATTGAGAAGCTAATCTATAAGTTTCTTCTTTTGGAAAAGAATTTATTTGAACATTAACAGATTCTCCAAAATGAATTGCTTTTTGGTAAATTTTTAATTTTTCAAACTTAAAATAATAGTTACTCTTCATAAACTCAAAAACTCATTAACTAAAAAACTTCTTTTTTTCCCTTTTCATTTTACGTAATAACGGACTACATCTATATCTTTCTTCGTGATACTCGTTATATAACTCATCTATGCTATCAACACACCAATCAATGCCTTTTTCATCTGCCCAAGCTAAGAGCCCTTTAGGATAATTAACGCCTTTAGTCATCGCCTTATCTATATCTTCAGCGGAAGCTATATTTAAAAATAAAGCATCTGCTGCTTCATTGATAAGCATTACAAACACGCGATTGAAAATCAGTTCTGCTAACTCAGTATTGTGAGATCCTTCGACAAGCTCAGGATGACCGCTCGCATCTATTTTACCATCCTCATTATATTGGTAATATCCACGACCTGACTTTCTCCCTAAATATCCTGCTTCTGCCAATCGTTGTTGGGTAAATGAAGGCCTGAATCTAGAATCGTAATAAAAGGTTTTAAATACCGTTTTGGTAACTGTATAATTAATATCGTTACCAATAAAATCCATCAATTCAAAAGGTCCCATTCTGAAACTTCCAACAGTTTTCATTGCATTATCTATGGTTATAAAATCTGCAATACCTTCCTCATAAATACGAAGTGATTCGCCATAATAAGGTCTTGCTACTCGATTTACAATAAAACCAGGTGTGTCTTTAGCAACAGCAACCGTTTTATTCCAACTCTTAATCGTTGAAACTGCTTTTTCGAATACCTTCTGAGATGTTTGTATTGCGGGAATTACCTCAACCAATGCCATTAAAGGTGCTGGATTAAAAAAATGAATTCCTACACAACGCTCTGGTTTTTGTAACGCTGATGCGATTGATGCAATTGATAACGACGATGTATTTGATGCAATTATTGTTTCATCAGACACATAACTTTCTAACTCTGAAAACACCTTTTTTTTAATCTCTAAATTTTCGACAATGGCCTCGATAGTTAGATTGGAATCTGCTAAATCCTTCAATGAATTTACATAAGAAATATTATCTTGAATTCTATTTTTTTCTGTTTCATCAATTCGTTCTTTTTCAATAAGGCGTAACAGTACTTTTTCTAGAGCTACTTTACTTTTATTTAAAGCGTCATGATTGGTATCATACACTTTAACTTTACAACCAGAAGTTGCAGCCACTTGTGCGATGCCACTTCCCATTGTTCCAGAACCTATAATTCCTATGTTCATATTCTTTGTTTTGATGAGACCCTTTGACTGTGCTTCGACTGCGCTCAGCATGACACGCTCAGGGTGACATTTAATTAAAACGGTAGATTGGTTACATCTACATTTCCGCCGGAAATAATAATGCCGACGTTTTTATTTTTATAATCTTCTTTATCTTTAAGTAATGCTGCAAAAGCTACTGCACTTGAAGGTTCGATGATTATTTTCATGCGTTCCCAAATTAACTTCATTGCATTAATAATTTCATCTTCTTCTACTCTAATTATTTTTTCAACACCTTCTTTTATAATTGGAAAATTTCGATCTCCTAAAAACGTTCGTAATCCATCTGCTATGGTAGTACTATTGTTATCGTTGTATTCAATTTTTCCGCTTTGTAAAGAACGATATGCATCATCTACATTTTTTGGTTCTCCTCCAATCACTTTACAGTTTTTAGAAAAATATTTTGCAGCCAAAGCTGTTCCTGCAATTAGCCCACCACCACCAACTGGTGTAAAGATATAATCTAATTGTGAATAATCTTCCAATAATTCTATAGCTGCAGTACCTTGACCAAAAATAACATCGTCATTATTAGAAGGATGAATAAAAGTAGCTCCTTTTTCGATCCTCACTTTTTCAGCCATTTCTTCTCTTGCAATTGGATTAGAATCACACTCAATAATTTCGCCTTTATAGGTTTTTACTGCATTCTTTTTTACTTGAGGTGCATTTTCGGGCATTACAATAAATGCTTTCACACCTATTTTTTTTGCAGCTAATGATAAGGCTTGCGCAAAATTACCCGAAGAATGTGTTACAACACCTTTGCTTCTTTGTGCTTCTGTTAAACTTAAAATAGCATTCGCTGCGCCACGCATTTTAAAGGCTCCCATTTTTTGAAAATTCTCACATTTAAAATAGACTTTGCAACCACATATTTCGTTAATCAACTCTGATGTAAGTACAGGTGTTTGGTGAATGTAAGGCTTCACTTTATTGTGTACTTGTATCAAAGTTTGTTTGTTCATATTTATTTTCCACAAAAGTGGAAATCTCATTTTTGTTAGTTTCAATTTAAAACTTTACTATCATTTTAGAGATCCTGAAACACGTTCAGGATGACAACAAGTTATTATTTTCCTTTAAAATCAGGTTTTCGTTTTTCTATAAATGCAGCTACGCCTTCTTGATAATCTTCACTACCTGCTGCTTCTATTTGATATTTAGATTCTAAATCTAATTGTGCTTCCAAATTATTTGTCAGGGATTGATTCAATGTTTTTTTAATTAATCCTAGAGCTTTTGTTGGCATATTCGCCATTTTTAAAGCTAATTTACTAATGGTTTCTTGAAACTCTTCAGAGGGTACACATTTATAAATCATTCCCAAACGTTCTGCTTCTTTAGCTCCAATTTTATCACCTAACATCATTAAAGCAGATGCTTTTTGAAATCCGATTAAACGCGGTAAAAAGAATGTTCCTGCGCTATCTGGAATTAATCCAATTTTACTAAATGCTTGTATAAAACTTGCTTTTTCATCAGCTACAACAATATCACAAGCCAAAGCTATATTTGCTCCAGCTCCTGCTGCAACTCCATTAACAGCTGCAATAATTGGTTTTTCAATAGTTCTGATTCTTAAAATAATTGGATTGTAATGTTCTTCAAGAATTTTTTTGAAACCAGGATTTAATTCTGGAGAAGTGACTTCTTTTAAATCTTGTCCAGCACAAAATGCTTTTCCGTTTCCAGTAAGTACAATGGCTCTAACTTCACTATTCGCTTCACAAGCATCTAAAGTATCTTGTAGCAGCAAAGCCATTTCACGATTGAAGCTGTTAAAAACTTCTGGTCTGTTAAGCGTAATGTACGCTACTTTGTTTTCAATTTTTATTTGTATGCTTTTGTTCATTTTTTAATTTTATTCACAAGATTATTGTATTAAATACACTTAAAATAATCAAAAGGCTCTAAACAGTCTTCGCATTTGTATAATGCTTTACATGCTGTTGATCCAAACTGACTTATTACTTTAGTGTTTTTTGATTTACACTGAGGGCATCTAACATTTTTTACCCCTTCTTTAAATAATTCTCCTTTATCCTGTGAACCTTTTATAGGAGGTGCAATACCATAATCCTCAAGTCTTTTCCTTGCTTTATCATTTATCCAATCTGTTGTCCATGGAGGATCATAGGTCATTTTTACTCGAACATTTTCTATATTATTCTCTTTTAATTTAGCTATAATATCGTCTTCAAACAGATTCATAGCTGGACATCCTGAATAAGTAGGAGTTATAGTAATTACAATGGTGTCGTCTTCTGAAGCTATTTCCCTTACAATTCCTAAATCCAATATTGACAATACAGGAATTTCGGGATCAGGAATTTCTTCAAAAAGTTTCCATATATGATTGTATTTTTTGTTTGTTGGTATCACTTGACCTTTTTAAATTCTAATTATAGGTTTCGACTGCGCTCAACCAGACAAACCTTTATATTATTTGCTTTTTAAATAGTTTTCTATTACCATTTAGCAGTTGGATATGCTCTAGGCAAATACTGCATTTCTGCTAATATATAGCCTAAATATTCTGTATGATATCCTTTTCGACTTCCTGTTGCCATATAAGCATCTTCTGGTCGGATTAATGTTGCCATTGCTAAAATTTCATCTACTTTTTTATTCCATAAATCTTGGATAGGTTTTAAATCTACAGCTATACCTTTCGCAATTAATTCTTCATCTACTTCATCCATTTCAAACATTTCGGAAGTGTAACGCCAAAAATCATTTATTGCTTCCTGCATTTTAATTTTACTTTCGTTGGTTCCGTCTCCAAGTCGGATTACCCATTCGCTACTTCGTCTTAAGTGATATGTTACTTCTTTTAGTGACTTTGCCGCAATAGCAGAGATAGTGTTATCTGTACTTTCTTTTAATGCTGAATACAAATAAAAATTGAACGCATCCATAAAGAATTGGCGTGCAGTTATACGTGCGAAATTACCATTGGGCTGCTCTGTTAATTGCACATTATAAAATTCTATCTCAGGACGTTTATATGCTAAATCGTCTTCTGTTCTACCTTCTCCTTCAACTTTTGCAGCATATTTTAAAATTGCTTCTGCTTGACCAATTAAGTCTAATGATGTATTGGTAATTGATATATCTTCTTCAAGATATGGTCCATTACTACAATATTCTGCCAAACGATGTCCTAATATTAGGCTGTTATCACCTAGTCTTAAACAATATTTAAATAAACTATTTTTCATGTGTCTATACTATTTTTAATTTGGTCATCCCGATAACTATCGGGACTGTTCGCTATTAATCATTTTCCTTTGGCGATAAAACTTTTAGCATGCTCGTTTTATAATTAAGTTTCTGATTATGAGATTCCTTCCCGATAGCTATCGGGATTCGCAGGAATCTTACATGTGTTTTACTCCGTCTGGTACTTCAAAAAACGTAGGATGACGATATATTTTATCATCGGCAGGATCAAAGAAACTTTCTGCATCTTCGGATTGTACAGCAATAATATTTTCGGATTTTACTACCCATAATCCTGTTCCTTCGTTACGTCTTGTGTACAAATCTCTTGCTGCTTCTATTGCTAAGTTCTTGTCGTAAGCATGAACACTTCCAGAATGTTTAAATGCTAAACCTGGTTTTTTTTGAGTGAACACTTCCCAAAGCGGTCCTTGATTATCTGTTTTACTCATTGTTTTTTATTTTTTAGTTTGCAATTACTTTTCTTTTATCTTGTTTTTCTGAAAAAGCTATACAGGCTTCTCGAACCCATTTTCCATTATCATGTGCTCTTTTATGATGGTCCAATCTTTGTTTGTTACATGGACCGTTGCCTTTAACTACGTTCCAAAACTCATCCCAATCGATAGGCCCTGTTTTATATGAGCCATCTGGCTGCAATACTGCATCAGGATCCGGAACTTTTAAACCAATAAACTCTGCTTGAGGAATGGTTTTATCTATAAAGCGTTTTCTTAAAGTATCGTTGGTTTCTCTTTTTATTTTCCATTTTAAAGCAAGTGATGACCTTGAAGAATCACTATCATGAGGTCCAAACATCATTAAAGAAGGCCACCAAAATCGATTTAAAGCATCTTGTGCCATTTGTTGTTGTTCTTTTGTCCCTGCCATCATTTTTGCCATGATTTCAAAACCTTGTCTTTGATGAAAACTTTCTTCTTTACAAATGCGTACCATAGCTCTTGCATAGGGACCATAAGATGTTTTTTGTAAGGACACCTGATTTACAATTGCAGCTCCATCTACCAACCAACCAATAGCTCCCATATCTGCCCAATTTAGCGTTGGATAATTAAAAATACTGGAGTATTTGGCTTTACCTTCGTGCAACCATTGAATAAATTGGTCTCTACTTACGCCTAAAGTTTCGGCTGCGCTATATAAATACAAACCATGACCAGCTTCGTCTTGAATTTTAGCCAGAAGTATTTTTTTGGCTCTTAAGCTTGGTGCTCTGGTTATCCAGTTTCCTTCGGGTTGCATCCCAATTACTTCGGAATGTGCATGTTGAGACATTTGCCTGATAAGGTTTTTTCTATAATCGTCAGGCATCCAATCTTTAGGCTCAATCTTTATTTCGTTATCGATTTTTTCCTGAAATTGTTTTTCTAATTCTTCAATAGTGTTTGACATAACTTTTATATTTATCTCCTTTTACAACTCATTTTTTTACACATCATAATCTACTACTACTTTTTTAGAAGTAGGTAAAGATTGGCATGTAAGCACCATCCCTTGAGCTAAATCGTCTTCCTCTAAACCATAATTTACTAACATTTCGACTGTTCCTTCTAACACTTTTGCTTTGCAGGTACAACATACTCCGCCTTTACAGGCAAAGGGCACATCGGCATCATTTTCTTCAGCTGCTTCTAATATGCTTGTTCCTCCAGATACTTTAAAGGTATATTCATCTCCATCTACAATTACGGTAACTTCAGCATTGTTGACATACTTTATTTCTTTAATACCTTCTTCTTTTTTTGAAACTTCAAAAAGTTCGAAGTGTATTTTATTTGAGGGCAATCCTAAAGCAGTCAATTCATCTTTTATGAGAAACAACATTTCTTCCGGACCACAAATAAAGCATTCATCCACAGTATTTAAATCTACAATTTTTGAAGCTATTTGTTTTAATTTCTCTTTTGAAAATCTTCCGTTAAGTAAATTATTATCTAACTGTTCCTGTGTTAAAAAATGAAATACTTCAAAGCGTTTTAAATACTCTTTTGATAAGCCTTCTAATTCCTCTTTAAAGATAATGGATTTTGCTTCTTTATTTAAATAAAAAAGCTTGAACGTACTTTGAGGCTCTTGTTTTAAATGTGCTTTAATTATTGATATAACTGGCGTAATACCACTTCCTGCAGCAAAAGCAATATAATTTTTAGGTTTTGTGGAATCTATTTCTACATAAAACTTTCCGTCAGGACGCATTACTTCTAACACATCTCCAACTTTAAGATCTTCGTTTACATAGGTTGAAAACTTACCACCTTCAATTTTTTTAACTGCTACTTTCCATTCATTATCCACAGGACTGGAACACAAACTATAAGAACGTCGTACTTCATCGCCATTAATATTTGTTTTTAATGTTAAATATTGACCTTGTTTAAAGTGAAATTCTTGAGTAAGATTTTCTGGGATATTAAAATTAATTACAGAACAATTTTCTGTTTCCTTGTAAATATCCTTAATCTCTATTTTATAAAATTTTGTCAAGTTCTATTTTTTTAATTTTAACTAACGCTTGTTAGTTTCGATTACAAATTTACAAAAAATAGGCAAACTATTTAATAATACCTTTTAATAATACATTGCTTAAATTAGCAGCTAAATGATTTTGGTGCAAATCTTTTTTATTAGGTATCCATATATAAAGTGAACGAAGTGTAGATAAAACAGAGAATAGCATTACATCGGCATTTGTATTAACTAATTCATTATCCTGTATTCCTTTCTCAATGATTTGCCTAAAGTTGTTTTCGTAATTTTTTCTTAACTCTAAATAATAATCTAATGTATCTTCGAGATGCATCCAATCGTTATTTAATGAAGCCATGCCAAAAGGGTTATTGGTAGTGATTTCTACATGAAGATTAACTATATTTTTTAGATTTTCTAAGCTATTATTTTCAGAGTTTTTAATAATTTTTATGCCTTGAGTAAATTCTTCGGCTAAAGAAATAATAATGTTAGAGAGGATTTCTTGTTTGGAACTTATATGATTGTAAAGACTTGCAGCTTTTATTCCCATGTCTTTAGCAATATCTCTCATAGTTACAGCACTAAATCCTTTTTCTTTAAAAAGTTTTGCTGCCGTTTCTATAATTTCTTCTTTTCTGGTTTTGGGTTTCATAGAGCGATTGAAGATACTGAAAAATATTGTAAATAAATTCTAAACTCTAAACCTCAAGTTTTGTAATTCTAGCCTAATAGTTTGTAAAAAGCCATATATTATAGTAGAACAAATTAATTTAAATATATGTCGCAAAAAAAAAGCATTACACCTCTTTGAATAACAAAGTTCATGTAATGCTTAATATATTGATTAATAGCAATACAAATATAGAATTATTGTAATAGATAAAAGGATTTTTCGACAATTGAGTTATTAAAATAGATAAACAGAATCTTTATGTTAATTTAATCGATTAACTTATTCTTTTAAAATGTATTGACCTGAAAGTAAAATAATGTCGTAAAAAAATTGATTAATAGCCTTACTAATATATAGTTTATTGTTATTGAGCATTAGATTTTTCGATGAGAAGCAATTAAAAAAGATTAAGCGTAATACCTTGATACAAAGATTATCTCACTATAAATGCTTGATTTTTAAATTACAGTTTACATCACATTAAGTAAATTTAAAACACTATATAAGGAAAGTTAGATTTGAGTATTGCTTTTCTCTGCTCTAAATTCTGAAGAAATTGTTGATGAGAATTAGAATTTGGATTGAAAGGTTTGTGCAATATTCCTTTTTGAATTGTATTAACCTCATCCATTGTAGTTGAAGCTTTTACAGCTATCCAAACCTGTTGAAACTTTTCCCAAATATAATTTATAGCTGTTTTATTTGGATGAAGCATATCCTCTGCATAAAAACGATAATCACGAAGTTCGTCCATCATAATTTCATAGGAAGGAAAATAAAATGAATTACGATTTTGGATTTCAGAATTACGATTTAAAACCTTATGAATTGCTGTAATTAAATGTGATTTACTTTGAGAATTTTCAATAAAACCGTCTTTAAGATGACGTACTGGAGACACAGTATATATAATTTGAATATTTGGATTTTTAGAACGCATAAGATTTTCAATGTTTTCAATACTATTAACAATTTCATCTATAGATAAAATAACTTTCGTGAATTGTCCCTGCGAAATTTTATGACAATTTGCAACAATTTGGTCGCTTTCAATATATTTATAAACCCAAGCAGTACCAAGTGTAATGATTAAATGTGTGGATTCGTGGATTTGTTTATTTGTTAATTTGAGCTTGTTATTTAATGCTTCAAGAAAATCCTCTTTAGAAATACTACTTAAAACAGAATGTGCATCAAAGCAGTGCCAACGCTCGTTATGAAAAAAATATCCTTTTCTGTATATTCCTTTTGATTAATGGCATTAGAAATTAAGGTTTCAATAGCTTTAGGATGGAACATAATCCCAAACGGATTAACAGCACCTTGAAATTTGAAATATTCTAATTTTTTGCCAATATTTTCAACAAAACAAGAACCCAATAATAGAATTTTAGAATTATAGCCTATTAGGTTATTAGACTGTTTTTCTAGTGATATTTTGGTTTGTAATTTCATCTCGCAAAGGCGCAAAAGACACAAAGTTGCTAAACAACCTATAATCCATTTACTATTCTGGTTATTCCTGTTTTAATTAATTGGACTATTAAAGTTTATAAGCAAACCTAATTTTAATCCTGTGAGTTTTAAATATGTCAATAATTGTTTTGGATGAACTGGATGAATTTCTATCACAGTTTTTATTTCTCTAATAACTTTATTTTCTACTATTAAATCTGTACGAAATCCTAAATCGAGCTTTTTATCTTTCCAAATAACAGGTAATTGTTTTTGTCTTTCAACTTTAAGCCCAATTTCAATTAATTCAGAATATAAAATTTCTTCATATACAGATTCTAATAAACCAGGACCTAAATTCACATGAATATGACAACAACAATCAACTATTATTGAAGCTAAATCATTTTCGTAGTATTCATTATTATTACTTGGCATCTTTACAACTTTGTGTCTTAGCGTCTTTGCGAGATTATTTAATATAATCCTTAGCTTTAATTAAAGCCTCTTTAATACCTTCAGGGTGTTTTCCTCCTGCAGTTGCAAAAAACGGTTGTCCTCCTCCACCTCCACGAATTAGTTTGCCTAATTCTCTAACTACTTTACCAGCATCTAATCCTTTGTCGCTAACTAACTCTTTAGAAATATAACAGGTTAATAAGGCTTTTCCGTTTTGTGCTGTTGCGAATAGCAAAAAGAGATTTTTATAATGTTTGCCTAAATTAAAAGACACATCTTTGATTCCTGATGCATCCAAATCTAATTGTTTTGCTAAAAATTGAACGCCATTAATTTCGGTTAATTCATTTTTGAGATCGTCAATAACATTTTTAGATTTCTCTTTAAGAAAACTTTCAATCTGTTTTTTTAGATTCGTATTTTCTTCTTTTAAATCGCTTACTGCTTTTACAGGATTTTTAGTATTATTAAGCAAGTCTTTAATTTCATAAAACGCTCTGTTGTTTTCAAAATAAAAATCTTTAACAGCATCGTTAGTAATCGCTTCAATACGACGTATTCCAGCAGCAATTGCACTTTCCGATCTTATTTTAAAATGCCATATATCTGAAGTGTTTTGAACATGAGTCCCACCACAAAGCTCTATAGATTGTCCAAAACGAATAGTACGAACAGCATCGCCATATTTTTCTCCAAATAAAGCCATAGCACCATCTTGCAGTGCCTTTTCCATTGGAATACTTCTATTTTCTTCTAGTTGTAATTTCCCATCAATACGCGCATTTACAAAATTTTCGACATCTCTTAATTGTTCAACCGTTAATTTAGAAAAATGAGAAAAATCGAAACGCAAATATTTAGAATGTACTGCACTTCCTTTTTGTTCAACATGATTGCCTAAAACTTCTCTTAATGCTTGATGTAATAAATGAGTTGCTGTATGATTACAAGCCGTTCTATAACGTTGCTTTGCGTCAACAACCAGCTTAAATGTTTCGTCTAATTGTTTAGGTAAATTCTTTGCAAAATGAATAATAATATTGTTTTCTTTTTTTGTATCTAAAATGTAAATCACATCTGCATTTGGAACTTCCAAATAGCCTTTATCTCCAACTTGTCCTCCACCTTCAGGATAAAATGGTGTTAAATCAAAAACTAACTGATACATTTCGCCATCTTTTTTAGACACTACTTTTCTGTATCGCGTTAGTTTAACATTGGCTTCTAGTGTGTCATAGCCTATAAATTCTTGTTTAGCATCATGAATTAAAACTGTCCAGTCATCAGTTATGATTTCGCTTGCTGCACGAGAGCGGTTTTTTTGTTTCTGCAATTCTTCATTAAACCCATCTTCATCTAATTTCAATCCTTTTTCGTTTAAAATCAGAGCAGTTAAATCTATAGGGAAACCGTATGTGTCATAGAGTTCGAAAGCTTTTTCTCCTGAAACTTCATTCCCTTCAGAATTCTTTATAATCCTGTCTAATAAAATTAATCCTTGATCTAAAGTGCGTAAAAAAGAAGCCTCTTCTTCTTTAATAACATTTTCAATCAGTTGTTTTTGAGTTTTCAATTCTGGAAAAGCCATTCCCATTTTTTTACTTAAAACTTCAACCAATCGATAAATAAAAGGTTCTTTTTTGTCTAAAAAAGTAAATCCGTAACGTACAGCACGACGCAAAATTCTTCGGATTACATAACCAGCTCCTGTATTACTTGGTAATTGTCCATCTGCAATAGAAAAGGCAACAGCACGAACATGATCTGCAATAACACGAATGGCAACATCTGCTTTTTTATCTTTACCATATATTGTATTCGTAATGGTTTCTATTTCACTAATAATAGGAGTAAACGCATCTGTATCGTAGTTAGACTGTACGTTTTGTAACACCATGCACAAACGCTCAAAACCCATTCCTGTATCAATATGCTTGTTAGGTAAATTCTCCAAAGAGCCATTAGCTTTTCGGTTGTATTGTATAAAAACCAAATTCCATAATTCCACAACATGAGGATGATCTTTATTTACCAAATCTTTACCAGAAACTTTAGCTTTCTCTTTATTACTACGAATATCTACATGAATCTCACTGCAAGGTCCACAAGGTCCTTGTTCTCCCATTTCCCAGAAATTGTCTTTTTTATTTCCCATTAGGATACGTTCTTCTGGAATAATAGCTTTCCAAAAATCGTAAGCCTCTTTATCCATTGGGAGATTATCTTCTTTGTCGCCTTCAAAAACAGTAACGTATAAGATGTCTTTATTTATTCCGTAAACTTCAGTTAGTAATTCCCAAGCCCAAGCAATAGCTTCTTTTTTAAAGTAATCTCCAAAACTCCAGTTACCAAGCATCTCAAAAAGCGTATGATGATACGTGTCGTAACCCACTTCTTCCAAATCGTTGTGTTTCCCAGATACACGCAAACATTTTTGAGTATCAGCAATCCTGTTATGCTTTGGTTTAGCATTACCAAGAAAATATTCTTTAAAAGGAGCCATTCCAGAATTTACAAACATTAAAGTTGGATCATCCTTTAACACCATTGGAGCAGAAGGAACAATACTGTGCTTCTTTTCTTCAAAAAAACTTAAAAATTTTGAGCGGATGTCTTGAGAATTCATAAGTATTACTTATCAAGCTTATGTTAAAATTACATTAATTGCAAAACAATTTTTATCTTTGATCGTTTGCTAACAAAAATTCTGATTTTGATAGAATTTTATTAACAACAAAAATAGCATAAATTAGATAATGAGTAAAGTAAAATATTATTACGATTCTGATACCCTTTCTTATCGCAAAATAGAGCGAAAAAAAAGAACAACATTTAAATATCTCTTTGTTTTTTTATCAGCCTCTGCTTTATTCGGTTTTATATTTGTATCAATAGCTAGTCAATATTTCGAGTCTCCTAAAGAAAAAGCTTTAGCAAGAGAGTTACAAAACATGGAACTACAATACGATTTCATCAATAAAAAAATGGATGAGGCCGAAATTGTATTAGAAAATATAGAAGAGCGTGACAATGCTATTTACAGGTTATATTTTGAAGCCAACCCAATTCCTGAAGAGCAACGAAAAGCTGGTTTTGGAGGTATTAACAGATACAAAAACCTTGAAGGTTACGATAACTCTAAACTAATTATTGAAACAACTAAACGCATAGATATTATTTTAAAACAAATTGTAGTACAATCTAAATCGCTTGATGAAATAGCTGTTCTGGCCGAAAACAAAGAAAAATTTTTAGAGGCAATTCCCGCAATACAACCTGTAAAAAATGATGATTTAACACGAATGGCTTCTGGTTTTGGTCGTAGAACAGATCCTTTTACCAAAACTCGAAAAATGCATTGGGGAATGGATTTTACTGCTCCAAGAGGCACACCAGTTTATGCTGCAGGTGATGGTGTTGTTAAACGTTTAGATTCAAGAGCAACAGGTTACGGCAAACACATTAGAATAGATCATGGTTATGGTTATGTGAGTTTGTATGCACACTTGTATAAATACAATGTAAAAAAGAACCAGAAAGTAAAACGTGGTGATTTAATTGGCTTTGTAGGAAGCACAGGACGCTCGGAAGCACCACATTTGCACTATGAAATATTTAAGGATAAACAACGTATAAATCCTATTAATTTCTATTATGGCAACTTATCTGCCAAAGAATTTAGCGAATTATTGGCAAAAGCATCATTAGAAAATCAATCTTTAGATTAATGCATATCAATTTACCCGAAAAACGCTATTATGCTATTGGTGAAGTCGCCAAAGCTTTTGGAGTGAATACATCTCTTATTCGTTTTTGGGAAAAAGAGTTTGATGCCATTAAACCAAAAAAGAATGCCAAAGGAAATCGAAAGTTTACTCCTGAAGACATTAAGAATCTTAAATTCATCTATCATTTGGTAAAAGAAAGAGGCTTTACGCTTGAAGGTGCAAAAACACATCTCAAAGAAGAAAAGAAAAAATCGCTTTCTAGTTTTGAAATTATAAGTAAATTAGAAGGTGTTAAAGACCAACTTATTAAGATTAAAAATCAACTATAAAACTTAATTTATTATGAAAAAATGGATGCCTTGGATTATTGTAGCAATAATTGCAATAGGACTATATTCTTGGGGAAAAGGATTTAACAATACAGCTGTAAAACTAAATGAAAATGTAGGTGAAGCTTGGGGAAATGTGCAAACATCATACCAACGTAGAAACGATCTTATTGGCAATCTTGTAAAAACGGTTCAAGGTGCAGCAGATTTTGAACGCAATACTTTAAAAGATGTTATAGAAGCACGATCTAAAGCTACTCAAACCACAATCGATCCATCAAACATTACACCAGAGCAACTTCAACAATTTAACGAAGCTCAAGGTGGTTTAAGCAGTGCATTATCTAGACTATTAGTAACCATTGAGCGTTATCCAGAGTTAAAAGCCAATCAAAATTTCTTAAAATTACAAGATGAACTTGTAAGTACTGAAAACACGATACAAACTGCAAGAACACGTTTTAACGAAGCCATCAAACCTTATAATAATCATGTAAAAACGTTTCCAAATATGTTGTTAGCAGGATTATTGAATTTTGATGACAAACCCTATTTTGATGCTGAGGTTGGAGCTGAAAAACCTGTTGAAGTAGAATTGGATTTCAATTAAAAGCACTTATGTCTAAAGTAGAAGATTTTCTTTCAGTAGAAGAAGAACAAGAAATTATTGAAGCTATTAGAATAGCTGAAAAAAACACTTCTGGCGAAATACGCATTCATATTGAAAAAACTTCAGAAATTGATGCTTTTAATCGTGCTATGGAAGTGTTTCATGACCTAAAAATGGACAACACTAAACTACAAAACGGTGTTTTAATTTACGTTGCCGTAGAAGACAAAACCTTTGTTATTTATGGAGACAAAGGTATTAACGATGAGGTGTCTAATGATTTTTGGGATAGTACAAAAGACGTGATGCAATCGCATTTTAAAGCTGGTAATTTTAAGCAAGGACTTATTGAAGGTGTTTTAAAAGCTGGTAAAGAATTAGAAGCTTTTTTTCCATGGGAAAATAACGACATGAACGAATTAACCGACGAAATCTCTAAAGGTTAAATGGCTAAACAAAAATTTATTTGGTCTTTGTTATTGTGCTTTTTATGCCTTTCTAATATTGCTTTTGCTCAATTTGATATTCCTGAAATACCCAAAGAGCAAACCAGTGTTTACGATTTTGTAAAGTTATTATCTCCTACAGAAAAACAAAGTTTAGAATATAAACTAATCAAATATTCCGATACCACTTCTACACAAATTGTTGTGGCTATTATTAGTACTACTAAAGGAGAAAACATTGGATTATTAACGCCTAAATGGGCTCAAAAATGGGGAATTGGACAAGCTAAAGAAGATAATGGTGTTTTTATTTTATTAGCCAGAGACGATAGAAAAATATGGATTTCCCCTGGTTATGGTGTAGAACATAAACTCACCGCTGGAATTGTTGGAGAGCTTACCAGAACTGTTATTATTCCCGAATTTAAACGTGGTGATTATTATAGTGGTCTAAATAAAGGCGTAGATGCCATTTTTCAGGTTTTAATGGGAGAATATCAAGGCACTCGACAATCTGATAATGACGAAGTTCCATTTACGTTTATTATACTTTTTATAGTTGTATTTATCATAATTTTAATTGTCATAGCTAAAAACAAACGTGGTGGATTTGGTGGTAACAAAGGAAATAAAACAAAAGGATTTAGTCTTTTGGATGCCATTATTTTAAGCAATATGGGGCGAAGTAGTACAAGTAGTCGCTCTGGCGGATTTGGTGGAGGAGGTTTCTCTGGTGGCGGATTTGGTGGCGGATTTGGTGGTGGCTTTGGAGGAGGCGGTTTCTCTGGTGGTGGTGCTGGTGGAAGTTGGTAATCTTACGCTAAAGCTTCGGACTAATCAAAGTTCAAGATTCAAAGTTTTGTGATTAGTGAAAACTAAACTTTCTTTACACCACATCTAGCATTTAACATCTAAAAATCTACTTCTTCCGCATATAAACACTTACAGGCACACCATGAAAATCGAAATGTTCACGCAATTTGTTTTCTAAAAACCTTTTGTAAGGTTCTTTTACATATTGTGGCAAATTACAGAAAAAAGCAAATTGTGGTTGTGGCGTTGGTAGTTGCATGATGTATTTAATCTTTACAAACTTTCCTTTATAAGCTGGAGGTGAATAATTTTCAATAATTGGCAACATAATATCATTCAACACACTTGTTTTAACTCGTTTTGTTCGATTTTTGTAAACTTCGACAGCAGTTTCTATAGCTTTAAAAATACGCTGTTTTGTTAATGTAGAAATAAATACAATTGGTACATCTGTAAATGGTTCGATTTGTTGTCGGATGTGTTTTTCGAAATCTTTCATTGTTTTATTATCCTTTTCTACCAAATCCCATTTATTTACCAAAATAACAATGCCTTTTCGGTTACGCTCTGCCAACCAAAATATGTTTTGTACTTGTCCGTCAAAACCTCTGGTTGCATCACACACCAATAAACATACATCGCAATGCTCAATAGCACGAACACTTCGCATTACAGAATAGAATTCTAAATCTTCTTTAACTTTAGATTTTCGGCGTATTCCAGCAGTATCTACCAAATTAAATTCAAATCCAAAACGGTTGTATTTAGTATCTATCGAGTCGCGAGTAGTTCCTGCAATGTCTGTAACGATATATCTTTCTTCACCAATTAAAGCATTTATAAACGATGATTTTCCAGCATTGGGACGACCCACAACTGCAAAACGTGGTAACTCGTCTTCTTCTACATTTTCCTTTTCTGGTAAGGCTTTAACTAAAGCATCTAATAAATCTCCTGTTCCGCTACCATTTATACTTGCTACATTAAAATAGTCTCCAAGCCCTAAAGCGTAAAACTCTACAGCATCTTCAGCTCTTTTGTTATTATCTACTTTATTAACCACTAAAAAAACAGGTTTGTCAACCTTGCGAAGTAGTTTAGCAACGTCTTCGTCCATTCCTGTTACTCCAGTTTCTACATCTACCATAAAAATTATAGCATCAGCTTCATCTATAGCCAGTTCTACTTGTTTATCTATTTCAGCTTCAAAAACATCATCACTACCAAGCACGTATCCACCAGTATCTATAAGCGAAAATTCTTTTCCGTTCCAATCACTTTTTCCATAATGACGATCTCTGGTTACACCACTCACAGCATCTACAATGGCTTCCCTGCGCTGAATTAAGCGATTAAAGAAGGTAGATTTTCCAACATTTGGACGTCCTACTATGGCAACTATATTACTCATTTATAAAAATTTAAGTCTGCAAACAGCCTAAAGCTGATTTATTTATTTCTCTTTTAGAAATATTTTGCAAAAATAGAAAATATCCTCGATGTATAGTCCATTTTTGCTAAAGATTGGTGAAGTCTTCTAATTTGAAGAAAAAACTGTATTTTCACACACTTTAAAAAAGTTTACATGTCATTATCTAATGAAATTATCTTGCGACCACGTTTTAAATTTGAAGTAAAGCGTAATAATGAAGAGGTTTTAAAATTATTTGAAGATGCCAAAGACACTCAATCAGATTTTATAGTATCGCGAGTTGACGATCATGTTTTTATAAGAATACCTAGAATTAAACAGCACTTTTGGTCGCCACAATTACATTTAGAAATTAATGAAGTTGATGAAAATACAAGTTCTTTATATGGTTTATTTGGCCCAAACCCAACCGTTTGGACTATGTTTATGTTTTTTCATTTTTTAGTTGCAGTTCTGTTTATTGGATTTGGAGCTTGGGCTTATAGCAATTGGTCTTTAGAGAATTCTTATGGATTGCAAATTGGTGTAATGATATTAATGGTTGTGTTATGGCTTGTATTGTATATTGCAGGACAACTGGGTAAGAAAGCTGGAATGGACGAGATGTTTTTACTACATGGTTTTATGAGAGATACCTTGAGAAATGAAACTGGAAGACTGAAGACTGAAGACTGAAGACTTTAACAAAAAAGTTATTTCTGGTTATACCCAAAACGCCTTAACTGGGTTTGATTGCTTCGCCAGTTTTTATTCACTTTTACATACAATTCCAAATGAATTTGTTTACCAAAGAATTTTTCTAAATCTTTTCTGGCTTCAACACCAACACGTTTTAATGCACTTCCTTTATGACCAATAATAATTCCTTTTTGTGTATTTCGTTCTACCATAATTATGGATCTAATACGAATAATTTTTTCTTCTTCGAAAAACTCTTCAGTATCGACTTCAACAGCATAAGGGATTTCTTTTTTGTAATGCATTAGGATTTTTTCCCTTATGGCTTCATTTACAAAAAAACGTTCAGGCTTGTCTGTTAATTGATCTTTAGGATAAAATGGAGGAGATTCCGGCAATAATTCTATAATTCTATTAAATACCTCTTTTACATTAAACCCAACTAAAGCAGAAATAGGATAAAACTCGGCATTTGGCACTTTACTTTGCCATAATTGTGATTGTTCTTCTAGCTTTTCTTGATTAGAATTATCAATCTTATTCAATAGTAATAATACAGGAATTTTAGAATTTGTGATTTTATTAAAAAAGGCTTCATCTTTAAGTTCCTTCTCGCCAATTTCTACCATATAAATCAATATATCAGCATCTTCGAAAGCCGATTTTACAAAACCCATCATAGATTCCTGTAACTCATAGGCAGGTTTAATGATTCCAGGTGTGTCAGACAATACAACTTGAAAATCATCACCATTTACAATACCCAAAATACGATGACGTGTGGTTTGCGCCTTTGATGTGATGATAGAAAGTTTTTCGCCAACAAAGGCGTTCATTAAGGTTGATTTCCCAACGTTTGGATTACCAATAATATTTACAAAACCTGCTTTGTGCATTTTTTTTATTTTGATTTCATTTATGCAATAGCATTCGATGAATGAAGATGCAAAGTTAAGACTTATAATATTGTAATAAAAAACAATTAGATTCTGTTTTTCTGACCTAAATAGAATGATTTAACAAAATACGATTGCTTCACTATTTCTTATGTAAACTATAATTTGAGCTACATCCAAAAATTTGATATAATACTCAAATTTTTGTTATACAAATTTGTTACCTTTCCGTTCTCAAAACAAAACAGCGTTTAAAAGGTTGTAAGTCATAATTATAATGAAGAAGATTACCAGAAGAAGCTTTATCATGAAAGGAATTTTAGCTATTATTGGTTTATTTCTTTTAGATATTTTATGGTTCGAGAAATATTATATCGATTGGAATTATTTTGATATTTCTAAAAATAAAAAGAGTAAAATTAAAATCATTCAAATTTCCGATTTACACATTAATACCCTACGATCTTTTCATAAATCTATTGCCAAAAAAATAAATTCAATAAAACCTGATTTAGTATTAATAACAGGAGACTCTGTTAACTCAACTAATGATATTAGTGTATTGAATGAATTTTTACTATTGATAGACAATTCTATTAAAAAATACGCAATTACAGGAAATAGGGAATATAATGGAAATGTAGATTTAAATAAACTAAAAGATATCTATGAGAATAATAATTGTGAACTCCTAATTAATGAAAATCGAAATTTTACTAAAAAAGACAGGACTATTTCAATTATTGGAATCGATGATTTTATAGGTGGGAATGCCGACTTTAATAAATCTATAGAAAATTTAAAGCTTACAGGCACAAACATTGTTTTAACACATTGTCCTGAACATAGAGACATTATTCTACAACAAATAGGAGATTTAAAAATTGATTTGATACTTTCTGGGCATACACATGGAGGTCAAATTAATCTTTTTGGCAATGTTCTTTTTAAACCAAATGGAAGTGGGAAATATCTAAAAGGATGGTATAAAGAAAAAGAACCTAAAATGTATGTTTCTAAAGGAATTGGAACGTCTCACATACCAATTAGATTTGGAGCAAGAGCTGAAATGGTTGTATTTGATATATAATAAGCTTTAAGTAAGATTAGCAATAGTTGAACAATCTTAAATTAATAAAAAAACTCCAACAAAAAAGGTTAAAGGTTATACACATGCACTATTCTTGACAGGATTCGAACCGCATGCCTGAATGCCTTTGTTTATAGGACTTTTCCTTGCTATATATATTTATTCTGTTGACCGATTTGTTTGGCGGATTCTGAATTAATGTTTTCCATGTTGGCTTTTCTAAAAATGTTAGTTATTATACTTATTTCTCGAAAACGTTTTTTTAATTGAGCAATTCATCAATAATAACATTAACGTTTTATATCAATTGTTGAATTAATAAGAAAATATACTGATTAATTTTCCTAACAAATCTCAATTAATAAAAACATGATATTTATCATGTTTTATATTATTCTTTTTAACCATCTTTAAATCAGAATATTATAATCTTTTAATACAGTATTCACTCCACAAATGTTAATCTTTAAAGCCAATCAAGATGAAAAAATTAATTTTATTCACGCTATTCGGGTTATTTCTACTAACACCCATTACAACTGAGGCACAAATTTTAAAAAAAATAAGTAAAAAAATAAAAAAAAGAGCTGACCGGAAAGTTGATAAAACTATCGATAAAGGGTTAGACGAAGTTGAAGATGAAATTGACGGTAAAAACAAGGAAAAATTACCGGATGAGAAAAAAGCAGATCAAAAGAAGCAAAATAAGGAAGATACTAGCAATAATAAAGTTATTAGGCCTTGGTCTAAATTTGATTTCGTTCCAGGTGATGTGATTTTGTTTGAAGACTTGCTTGAGAATGAAGAAAATGGAGAATTCCCATCAAAATGGGATATCTATGCAGGGAACGTAGAAAATGCAACCTTTAATGGAGAAAATGTAATTAACTATCAAGAAAGTGCTGCCATTGTTCCGTTGATCGATAAAAAGGGAGATTATTTACCTGAGAAATTTACGATAGAATTTGATATTTATTTTACGTCTCTCAATACGCACTATAAAATTTTCTTTTATGATAAAGTTGCAGAAAATGGCAGAAAGCCAGAACAGCTCAATGACGTTAGAGAAATGACCATTAGACATAATAATGTTAGACTTGGTAACTTTTCAGGAACTGTTGATGGATCTTCATACACCGATATGCCATTGTGGAGACATGTAGCCATTTCATTCAATATTCGTTCTCTAAAGGTATATTTGGATGAGAACAGGTTGATCAATGTTCCGAATCTAAGAGCAGACCCAAAGGGACTAACTATTGGTGCTAGAAAGCGGTTAGACGATCCAGTTCTTATTAAAAATGTGAAAATTGCTGAAGGAGCAAAGAAACTTTATGACAGAATACTTACCGATGGCAAAATTATTACTACAGGTATTAAGTTTGATTCGGGTAAATCTAGCTTAAAGGCAGAATCGATGGGTACTATTAATAAAATATATCAGATAATGATAGACTATCCTGAACTGAAATTTAGTGTAGAAGGACATACGGATAATGTAGGTGCTGATGATTTTAATTTAAGCTTATCAAAACAACGAGCTGAAACGGTAAAAAATCAATTGATATCCATGGGCATATCCTCTGAAAGACTGCAATCAAATGGCTTTGGAGAGTCTAAGCCCCTTCATGATAATTCAGATGATACTGGTCGGGCAAATAACCGTCGTGTTGAGTTTGTAAAGATATAACGCAAAAATTAGTGTTTACAGTTTTATAAAGGGAATCAATAAAAATATGAAATTATTTAAATCTAAAATTGAATATCAATGAAAACAATAACCATAAAAAAACCAAATAATTACTTATTAACTTCATTGATTTTTCTTGTAGCCACATGGAGTAATTATGCTCAGGTTTGGGTAATTACTGAAGCAAATAATAATACTACTTACATAGGTAAGGAATGGTTAAAATCAATAGAATATGATGAAGATAGAGTTTCAACCAGCATTTATAACTTATCAGAAGATAAAATGATGCTTATTGATGAAAACCAAAATATCTATGCCAAAGGGTCTTCAACAGATTTCTGTAATGCCATAAGATCTTTTAGTGATGAGATGAATAAAAATATTCCTGTATCACAGCAAAAAATGATACAGGATTTGATCAAGGCAGAAAAGGCAAAGGTGTTGCCTAAAATAACGATTTCAAAAAGTAGCGGAGAGAAAATAGCTGGTTACAAAACTATCAAATACAGTATTTTTATGAATGGCGGATTGTATGAAGAAATATGGATTACAAACGACTCGGCATTAAGCAGTATTATGATAGCCTATAGAAAAATATTAAAAGAAAGCTCTAAGATAACAAAATGTATGGTTCCTGATGAAGCTTTTTTAAGATCAACTCTGGAATTTGCTGAAGAATATAAAGAAGTAGAAATGGCTGGAGTAACATTGAAGAGTATTAATTATGAAGATTACGAAAGTAATATACAAACTGAGGTTGTAAGTCTTACAAATGAACTAATCCCAGCCTCAGAATTTGATGTTCCCGAAGGTTGCAAATTAGTAAGTTTTAAAGAATTTTTGAGATCTACATCAGGAATGTAAATTCATAAATATTAAATTATGAAAACAAAAAATATTTTCTATAAAATCTTCCTGTTTCTGTGCTTTGCTGGTTTTTTATTCTTAACAGCATTTAAAAATAAATCAGAGAATATTCAGAACTCCATTATTTCAAATTATGTAACTGAGAAGGACGCCGTTGTACCATTTCAAAATACGAATGTAAGTGAGGATGGATTAGAAAATTTTAAAAAATGGAAAGGCACATTCCACTATGAACTTAATTATTCGGATGACATTTTTGAGCCTGGGGTAAGTTTTTTAAAAATGAATGGACTTAGAGGCGAAGAAGTGGAACGTATTACTTTAGACGGTAATATTAATTTTACTCCAAAAGTGGGAAATAGCATATATATTGGAAGAGGCGTAGTAAATTACTCTGTTTCTCTTATGAATTATTCCGCTCTCGGAGAAGCTATGGTAATTCATTTTACAAACGGAAAGGGATCTGCAAAAATTAAACCTTTAATGGAGTTAATAGATGACGATTCTGAAATAGACGAGCAAATTAGAATAGAGTACCAAACACGTATAAAATTTGATTACAGAAATAGCACTTACGATATGCGGATTACACCTGGCGATTATGATGCAGATTTAGACGAATTTGGTGTTCCTGTTGAAAGTTCATCAAGAATTAATGTTACTAAGGCAATGATCAGAAAGTTGGAAGAGGAAGGGCGGTCAATTTTATACCCTGAAACTCTTAATGAAATGTTTCCTGACCGACCTAGAGAATTAGACCGATTAGATGTAACAGTTGAGGCTTTTGGTATGCCATTTTCATACTCAAGAAATATTTTAAAAGGTTCCTATAAAGATGAAAAAGGAGGCATTTTATCATGGAAATTTGTAGCCTATTAAGAAATTAAACTAAATTTAGAGTTACTTGTTTCCCTAAAAAATCTATTGTCAGACTATAAAAGTGTTAGACTCAATTGTATTGCTTACAATTATAATAATGATATAAAGGTTAATTTATTTAGAATATTTAACATACCTCAAAAGGATATAAGACACTTAATTGAAAAAAGACTTCTAACGCCTAAAAGCTGTGATGGCAATATACTATTTAGACTTACTGAATTAATGCAGGCTTCATTCTATTATAAGAAAGATGATTGAACCCTATACCGAAAAATATTCTTTAATCTTCAATTAAAAATAAAATCCCGAACTTAGTGTCTGTATTTAATTACTCCAAGAATATTATAACAGAGTGATTAAAGCCGAAGAAAGTGAATAAAAGTCAAATTTAGGGGTTCTTTTTAGGGGCTTTTTAAAAAGAAAAAAGTCTAACATTTAGATTTTCATCTTATTAGACTTTTCTGAAGTAGCGGGAGCTGGACTCGAACCAGCGACCTTTGGGTTATGAGTTTTTATTTGCATGTGTTGTATTCTTTACAAATTGATTATAAGATAGTTAACTTTTAAAAAACGACCTTTGGGTAAAAATCATGTACGACTTTATATGTAATGTTTTATTCTTTTATGGCGTTTTTTAAATTTAAAGGAGATCCATTTTTATAATTGTCAAACAGACCTTGTAGCATAGCAACAACAGTAATTTCAAAATATAAACCCATATTAAGACCAAGGCTAGTCTGTTTATTCCAAAACTTCTCTAAAAGCTCTGCGTTATTAAAAGGTAAACACAAATATTTTACTTTATTCTTTTTTGGTTTTTCTAAAACCATTAATATGGCTTTGGTTTTTCCTGTTTCTAACTCGTTAAAATAATAATAAGTATAGTTGTACTTTTCTATTTTATGATTAAAAAACTCTTTCAACTCATAGCCATCTTTGATCTCTCTGCCGTTTTTAATATCATCTTCATAACCTGTGGTTAAATAATTGTATTCTTCTAAAGTAGTTGTGGTTTGCCCAAAGGCGGTAATGCTTAATAAAAAGCAAAGTAGTAATGTAATTTTTTTCATGGTATAGGTTTTTAATATTTATTTAAGGTATAGGCTTTAGATAGCATCATATATGTGTTCCATTGATAATGTATTGATGAAGAAGTTGATTTAGATTTATTTTCTTTTTTAAAAAAATCATTCACAGCAAGGTTTAATATTTCTTTGTCACTCATAAAAGTAGGGACACACAAATAGTCAATATACCCTGTATCTTCTCTTCTTCTCTCAATTAAAAACCCAGCGACCCTATTTTCATCAACTTTTTTAAATCCATAAATAGTAGTCTTTCTATTTATAACATTACCACCATCTTTAACATTAAAATGCCATGCGTCTATGTACTTTAATTCATAACCACTTTTAAGATCACGACCAGTTTCTTTATCTAATTTATAACCTTTGGTTAAATAATTGTATTCTTCTAAAGTGGTTTGCCCAAAGGCTGCAATGCTTAATAAAAAGCAAAGTAGTAATGTAAGTTTTTTCATAATATTTAGTTTAACCCCAAATATAAGCAATGTTTTTATATGTACGTTTTCATGTACGACTTTGCTATATTTATGATATTTTTTAACCATAGCAAAGTAAACAAAGCCTAAAAGCCCTTACGTTACAAGGGTTTTTATATTAGTAGCGGGAGCTGGATAAACTCGCTATGCTCGTTGGACCAGAATATATGGAATCTTGTACAAAGAAGCTCTAATTGCTACGCAATTCATGCTTTTGATTTTTGTCCTCAAGATGATGCAAGATTTAATTCCAAAATAAAAGCTCCTTGAATGTCTCAAGGAGCTTCTTTGTAGCGGGAGCTGGACTCGAACCAGCGACCTTTGGGTTATGAGCCCAACGAGCTACCTACTGCTCTATCCCGCGATTTATATTTTTGAAAGTTTAAATACTAAACTTAACTTATTTTCTATTAAAAGCACTTAACTAGTAGGTACCATGTCCCGTACTTGTTACGGGATACTGCTCTATCCCGCGATATTGGATTGCAAATATACAACGCTTTTTATTTCTAACAAGTATATTATATAAAAAAATGCCACTCCAATTTGAAATGACATTTTACCAATAAAAAACAGTTACTATGATTAAATTCTTATCTAGTCGGTATCTACTAATACAGAATTATTTGTTTCATTTAAGTTTATATATTCAAATTGTATCATATTAGGAATACTTTTTGCTAAACTAGCAAAGTCGCCTTTTAAATCGTTATTGTTAAGCATTAACACTTTTAAATTTTGAAGATTTGCAAGTTCATTTGGAATACTTCCATAGAATAAATTATCTGATAAGATCAACTCTTCTAAATTTGCTAAATCTCCTAAATTAGAAGGTATAGCACCAAATAAGCTATTATCAAACAGATTTAGTTTTTCTAAAGAAGTTAGATTCTTAATAGTGGCAGGAATTTTTCCAGATAAACGGTTACTGCTTAAATAAATTTCTTTAAGGTTTGTTAGCAAACCTATTTCAGCAGGAATGTTACCATGAAAATCGTTATTGAACATTTCCAGTCTTTCAAGACTAACTAAACTGCCAATAGTAGATGGAATATTTCCTTCTAATTTATTCATAAACAACTCTAAAGTTACAAGAGCTTGTAAATTTCCAATACTATTAGGAAGACGTCCTTCTAAACTATTAAAAGCTATATTTAATTCTTTTAACTGTTTCAAGTTTCCTATTGAGTTAGGAATATCTCCAGAGATTTTATTTCTGAATAAATTAAGAGTTCTTAAGTTAATAAGGTCACCTAACTCCTTTGGTAAAGTTCCAACTAGATTATTAAAACTTAAATCTAATTCAACAACTTTATTTTCTTCTACAATAACACCATACCAAGTAGAGACAGGATCTTGCATATTCCAAGTCACAGCCCAATTATCGCCTTGGGTAGCATTACAAATAGCAATTAAGGCATTCTTTTCTTTTATCGAAACATTACAAAATGCCAATGTAGTAATTAAACAAAATAATAGTGTAGTCTTTAAGGTTTTCATAATAGTAGATTTTAATTTGGGCTTTAAATCTGGATACGAATATATAAATAATTCGACAAACTACCAATTTTTTTCGATGAACGGTAAGCAAGTAAGAAATAGACTACACGTTTAACTGCTCTATTTCTAGATGTAAGTCTTCCCAGTTTTGCATTAACTCATTGAGTTTGTCTTTCTTTTTTTGATACTCATCAAAGAATTTTGGGTTAGATACTGTAACATCGTAATTGGTTTCTAATTCTACATCAATCTCTTTTACTTCTCGTTCCAACTGATTGATCTGGGTTTCAACTTTGCTTAATTTATTATTTAGGGATTTTATTCTTTTTTGATTTTGATAAGATTGTTTATTCTGTTCATTAACGACTTCTTTCTTAACAACGTCTCGCTTTTCTATATCTCTTAAATTTTGAATGTTTCGCTGCTCTAAATAAAAATCTATATCACCCAAATACTCTTTAATTCTCTGGTTTTTAAACTCGTAAACTTTATTGGTTAATCCTTTAAGAAAATCTCTATCGTGCGATACAACAATTAAAGTGCCTTCAAACTTTTTTAATGCCTCTTTAAGAACACTTTTAGACTTTATATCCAGATGGTTGGTAGGCTCATCCATTACTAAAAAATTTAAAGGTTGCAATAATAATTTAGCTAATGCCAAACGGTTTCGCTCACCACCCGAAAGCACTCTCACATATTTATCAACATCATCGCCACGAAATAGAAATGCACCTAAAATATCTCGCACTTTACTTCTATTGGTTTTATTTGCAGCATCAATCATGGTATCCAAAACTGTTTTGCTGCCATCTAAAAAATCGACTTGATTTTGAGCAAAATATCCTATCTGAACATTATGTCCCAGTTTTAATTTTCCATCAAAAGGGATTTCGTTAACAATTATTTTTGCCAATGTAGTTTTACCTTGTCCATTTTGACCAACAAAAGCAATTTTACTATCTCTATCTACTAAAAGGTTAACATTTTTTAAAACTTGTAACTCGCCGTAATTTTTGGCTACATTTTCTGATTCTATAACCACTTTTCCTGGAACGATAGATACTGGAAAATTTAAAGACATTACACTTTTATCAACATCATCTACTTCAATACGATCTATTTTATCTAATTTTTTTATAAGAGATTGTGCCATTGTAGCTTTATTTGCTTTGGCTCTAAATTTCTCGATCAACTTTTGGGTATGCTCAATATGTTTTTGCTGATTTTTTTGAGATGCCAATTGCTGTTCTCTAATTTCTTCTCTTAAGACTAAATATTTTGAATACGGTTTTGGATAATCGTAAATTCTACCTAAAGATATTTCAATAGTTCTATTGGTAACATTATCTAAAACCATCTTATCATGCGAGACAATTACAACTGCACCAGCATAATTTTTTAAAAATGATTCCAGCCAAATAATGGATTCTATATCTAGATGGTTTGTAGGTTCGTCTAACAGTAGCACATCGTTATTCTGAAGCAAAAGTTTAGCCAGTTCTATACGCATACGCCAACCTCCTGAAAATGTATCTGTGAGTTTATTAAAATCTTCACGTTTAAACCCAAGACCTTGAAGAATCTTTTCGGTTGCTCCTTGGTAATTATAGCCGCCTATTATTTCGTATTGATGTTGAATATCATTTAAATCTACCATGAGTTGATGATAGGATTCGCTATCATAATCAGTACGCTCTACAAGTTGCTTATTTATGTTTTCTATTTTTGCTTCTAATTCTTTTATTTCGGTAAATGCTTGATAGGATTCTTCAAGAATTGTTCTTCCGTAAACAAAATCAATATCTTGCTTTAAAAAGCCAATAGAAATCTCCTTTTCTGATGCAATTTGACCAGAATCAGATTCCATTTCTCCAGATAATATTTTTAATAATGTTGATTTTCCAGCTCCATTTTTGCCAACCAAACCTACACGATCTCCGTTGCCTAAACGAAACGTTATATCTTCAAACAAATAATCGCCTTGAAATGAAATAGAAACCTTATGTATATTAAGCATCTTTGTTACAAAAGTTACAGTAATTAACCCAATAATAGGTTAATTTTGAAATTAGATTCCCGTTTTCACGGGAATGACAATTTCAATGAAAACCACAAGGCAGAGCCTCGAGGAATTCTTTTTAATTAAAACGCTAAAATAACATAATTGCCCATGTTAAAAAAAGGAAATAAACTATATAGTATTTTTACTGGAAGTTGTCCAAAATGTAATGAAGAAAATATGTATATAAATAAAAATGCTTATAATCTTACAGATACTTTAAAAATGCACGAGCGTTGCTCTAACTGTAAAACAAAATATAAAATTGAACCTTCCTTTTTTTACGGTTCGATGTATGTTAGTTATCCTGTTGGAATTATTTTTGCCTTTGCTGCTTTTATTATATCCTATAAATTTTTGAGCACTAGCATACATACAGCTTTTATAAGTATAATAATTACTATGGTAGTGTTTTTACCAATAATACTACGTCTTTCTAGAAATATTTGGATTAATTTGTTTATGAAATTCGATAAGAGTTTAGTAAAGAAATAATTCAGTTTTTAGCTAAACCTACTTATATTAATCTCTTTTTCTAAAGGTTTTCCTTTTTCAATAAAACTAAACAATTGCTTTGCCACATAAGGCGCAGTCATTACTCCTCTTGTACCTAACCCATTTAGAACAAACATATTTTTATGTTGATGATGTTGTCCTACCAATGGTCTTCTGTCTTTAACGGTAGGTCTTATTCCTGCCACTTGATCTACAACTTTATAATCACAAAGCATAAATCTTTCTAGTTTATTTAAAAGCTCCTCTTTTGCTTTAACTGTAATATTATGAGTTGTATCTTCCCAATTATATGTTGCGCCTACTATATATAAGTCCTTTCCTAATGGCATAATAAACACGCTTGATTTTAGTATAAAATCAATTTTTAAATCTGGCGCGTAAATTGTTAGAAGTTCTCCTTTAGCTGGCTTTAATGGCAGATAGTTAAAAAACGGGTTTTTTGTTAATCCAAATCCTTCAGCAAATACAACCTTACTGGCTTCATGATTTTTGTAAATTACATGTGTTGGATTTGAAATAAGATCACTATAATTAAAAGTCTCTTTTATAAACTGTCCTTTAGTTTCTAAATCATCTCTGTATTTTTCAATAAGTGAAGTAGTATCTATTTGTCCTGTTTGCAGCACTTTGCCCAAACCATATTTAGAATCTATAGCTGTATTTGTTGAATGCTCAATTTTGGCTGACAAAAACTCAGATAAGTTTGGTCTATCACAAGCTTCAAACCAATTGTTTTGTTCTTCAACAGAAGCAAATAAACGATAGACAGAAATTTTATAATCGAGTTTTGTATTTAAGCTTCGCTCTAATGCATGATACATCGGCAATGCCAAATCAAGTTGTTCTTTGGCTTTCCAAACTTTTGTAAACCGTTTTAAGATTACAGGATTGTACATGCCTCCTGCAACAGTTGAAGAATGTTGAGACTCATTATCGAATACCACAAAAGATTTATCATGCTGCTTTAATATTTCGCAAAATAATATGCCTGCAAGACCAGAACCAACTACAATATAATCGACTTTCTTCATATGCACACAAAATTAGTTATAAAAAAAACGCTCACAAATAATTGTGAGCGTTTTTTATTGTTTAGCTACAGGCTTTAGTAGCTCCACATATCTTGTTCGAAATCTCGAATCTTTTCTTTAATTCTGTCCGATTCTAAAAGTTGCATTAAAGCATTATTGCTAATGTACTCAGTAACTGCTCTATCACCTTGTACATTTTCTTCTCGAAAAATGTAGCCATTAAAACGTCTGGAATTTAATAGGTGATCGAATGATAAAGGAATTGCACTGTTTTTACCATTAAACACTTTGGCTTTATGCAATACATCTCTTGCATCTGGGAAGAATACCCAAAATAAAGGGACTAAATCACTTTCGTCTGTATCAATAAAGTTAACATCTGGTGATACTGGAGCAATACCAAGTAATCGGTATCTTAATTCTCCTAAACGCTTATCAAAATACCAAAGTCCTTTTATATGATACTCTGCAATATCTGCAGCAGTAATATCTCTTCTATTAATATATTCGGGAGATAATTCTTCTCCAGCATTAATTTGTTCAATACCAAGCTCGGTAGTATCAATTAATGTTAATGCTGCTTCTATATCCTTTAATGTACGTTTTGAAGTAAAATAAGAATCATCGTAAATATGTTCAATGTCCCCATTTTTAACACTAGTCATTAACACATCAAATAGAGAACGTCTATCTCTACCAATGTTATTGGTATCTATTGGATAATACAATGGGAAGTTTGTACGCTCGTCCAGAACTATTTTTTCCCAAACCATTTTAGAATATAATATGTCTCTATCGTCAACATAACCATATTCTAATGGTTTATCATTATCTAACGCTATTTGTGCATCTGTTTTTACACCTATTTCATCTGGGCTTTGAGCGTTTAAAATGTTTGCTTGTGAGAACGAACTGCTTACAGCAAAAACACATAATACGGTTAATATTAAACTTTTTAAATTCATATTAGTTCAAGTTTATTAGTATGGGACAGATTAATTCTATCTCTTTTAGTTTGTTAACTCTATAAATACAGGTGATACTTTTTTAAGTATTATACTTACACCTTTTGCTTTAGCTTGTATATCAAATATTTGCACAGCAGATCCACGCTTTGCTTTTCTTAACGCTTGTTTTGCTCTACTATTTAACTTGCCTCCACTAACATTTATTGTAGGCTGTCCAGGAACTTTAAATTTAAATCCAGAAACATTTAACGGTAATTCGAAATCAAAATCTTCAAACTTTGCGCCAATAGTTGATATTTCAAGGCTATTACGCTGCATTTTTACTAAACCATTTTCACCACGAATGGTTCCTGTTGGTCTAGGTAAATCTTTGATTCTAAATTTAGCTCTGTCGTTTACTTTTTCGCCTCCTGGTAAAGTACCACTAACATTAATAGTAACTTCTCTACCCTTAACTTTAGTAACATCAATTACATATTTACTTCCTTTAATTTGAGTTAAGCCAGATGCATTAGCTTTAACATTATTATCGGAAATACCTGCAAAAGAAATCGTCATAGGGTTTTTTACACCACGATATACCACATTCATTTTATCGGCTGAAATTGTTGCAGCATTTGGTTTTGGAACTGTAAAAAAAGATTGTGATACTGGAACTTTTAATTCTTCTCCGTCTTGAGCGAAAATTAAATTCCCTTCAATTTTATGTTCTCCTGGTCTTCCTGAACCAACATTTAATTTTACTCCTCCTCCTTCAATTACAAAATCAATATCTTCTTTTAATTTTCTGCCGTCTAAAGTCAACTCTACTCTAGAAGGTTTAGTTGATTCATCAGTACGACCTAATACAATTTGTCCATCAAACACTTCTCCATTAAAGTAAGCCGATTTAGAAGTTTCTAATAAGGTAGTATATTTTGACATAGAAACTTCATCGGTAAGCTTTCCTTGTAACATTGATGACATTACTTCAGATTCAGTTGTCTTAATATCTGCCTGTAACTGTGTCATTTTGGTTAAAGAGGCTACTAAAGGAAACCCTTTATAGTGGTAATCTAACCACTGTAATACATTGCCATCTCTGTTTGTTACAGGATCTGTTGCAAATTTCTTTTTAACGTCTTCTGCAATACTAGGAAAATCTTTACCTATTACTTCAACAATACCATTTTTGAATTTTGCTATTTCATCTAAAAATTCTTGACCTTCAGGCTTCAATTTTCCACCTTTAAAGAAATTATCATCTAAATAATCTCCTCTATCCATAATCTCATAATCACTAGGATCATCAACCGTTGCGGTCATTTTACCTTTTAACTCTGTCAAGTATGTGTTTAAGTTATTTGCTAAAACCCGAACTTGAGTTGCTTGATTTTTTAAAGGTTCATACTTTGCGGGTTGGTCGATTGCTTGCTGTTCTAAACCAGCAAAAAAGGCTGAGTTTTTATTTGTAGCTGCTTCATTAGATTCGGTTAATTTTTCGTTCATTAATCCAAATGCTGAAAGCACTTCTTTCGACATATTTAATGCTAACATCGCAATGAAGATTAAATACATCAAGTTTATCATTTTTTGCCTTGAAGACAATTTTGCTCCTGCCATAACTGATTAGTTTTAGGTTATTAAATGGATTAAATTCTAATTAGTTTTTGTTCATTGCAGAAAGCATTCCACCATAAACACCATTTAATGATGATAAGTTAGTAGTTAATGAGGCCATTTGCTCTTTTAATTTCCCTGCATTGTCATTAACTTCTTCGTTAATCGTAGCTTGGCGGTTAACAGTTTCTAACTGTACTTTATATAAACTGTTTAAAGATTCCATTTGTGCAGCTGCTAAAGACATTTCTTCGCTATACTTTTGAGTAGCGTTCATTCCTTCTACAGTAGGTGCCATGCTTTTTGCAGCTCCTTCAAAGTTTTTAATGCTATCGCCTAAACTTGTCATAAGTTCTCCATCTATTTGAGCTTCTTTAAGTAATTCATCTAATTTTTTAGATAGTAATCCTTCAGCATCTTTAGAAGCATCTTCTTTATTAGCTCTTCCTCCTTGTAATTCTGGATATACTAAAGCCCAGTCTAAATCATCGTCAACTGGCTCGAAAGCTGAAATAGCAAAAATAATTGCTTCAGTAATAAGACCAAATGCTAACATTACATTACCTGTTAGTGGTCCGATTTCAAAATGAATAATTTTAAATAGTGCTCCAATAATTACTATTGATGCTCCAAATCCGTAAGCCATATTCATAAACTTCTTACTTGCTCTTGATTGTGCCATAATATTTATTTTTAGTTAAGTTATTTTCTTTTAATTTTTTTCGTTCCGTTTTTTGTTATTTCTGTTCCCATATAATCTTGTACTGTTCGGAAACCAATATAACTTCTTGCAGAATCTGCATATTCGTAATCTCTGGAACTTACTTGTAAGAAGTAAGCAACATCTTTCCAAGATCCTCCACGAACAACTTTACGTTCGTTATCTGAATCGTTTACATTTGGATTGATTGTTGAAGTATATTCGTAAGAGGATGGGTCGTAAGATGAATGAACCCACTCTGATACATTTCCAGCCATATTATAAAGGTTATAATCATTTGGTTCATACGATTTTGCCTCTACAGTATATAAGGCTTGATCTGCTGCATAATCTCCTCTTAAAGGTTTAAAGTTTGCCATAAAACAACCTCTATCGTTTATTGCATAAGGTCCTCCCCAAGGAAATGTTGCACCTTGAAGACCTCCTCTTGCTGCATATTCCCATTCAGATTCAGAAGGTAACCTAAATCCATTTACGTTTTGTTTACTTCTTTTCTTTTGATACGTATTCTTTTTTAATGTACGCCATTGGCAAAATGCTTTGGCTTGTTTCCAAGTTATACCTACAACTGGATAATCTCCGTATGCATCATGCCAGAAATAGTCATTATGCATTGGCTCATTATATGAATACTTGAAATCTCTTATCCATACAGTTGTGTCTGGGTAAATTTCTATTTCTTCTCTTTCAATAACATCGCTACGTTTCAGCTCTCTGTAATTAGCAGCTGATTTAATATCCATATATGTATATTGAAATTTAAATTTTGTTACATCCCAAGTGCGTTCTCCATTATAAGATTCTTCTATTGGCAGATACATTGTATCCATAACCTCTGCATAATAAACATCTGGATATTCATCGGTATCAAAAATTAAGTCAACATCATGATTTAATTTTCTACCTTCATAACCTGTATCTCCTAAACCACTATAATTATCTAACATATACTTTTCGTAAACGGTCATATTTGTTGTATCAGCGTCTTTAAAAGCAAATTGCCCAATTCCATCTGAATCTGGATCGGTTTCTCCAACCTCATCTGCCAGAATAGCAAGTTTTGTTCTAATTATAGAATCTCTAACCCAATTTACAAATTCACGATACTCGCTATTTGTAATTTCAGTTTCATCCATATAAAATGCTCTTACTGTAACTGTTTTAGTAGGTGCATCTTTTACTCCTGCCAAATCGTCGTCCGATTTACCCATAATAAAAGCACCTCCAGGCACTAAAGTCATTCCATAAGGCTTTTCGGGATGCCATTTTTTTCCTTTAACTCCTACCAATTCTCCTCTATCTCCTGAACCACAACTGGTTAATAGGGCTAAAATTGCGGTTACTAATACTAACTTTTTCATGTACATAACTTGTGGTTAATTTTTATAGTTAATTATTTTTGAGAGTGTAAACATATTTATATATTTTTTAAAAAACAACTTTTTAGGCAAAAAAAATGCATTTTATCCAAAAAAAATGCATTTCATCGATGAAATCGATGTTATTTGTCTCATCTAAACACTATTTTTTTTATACGCTTTATACCATCTTTCAGGTATTTTCCCATTGCTTGCATCAAGATAATCTTCATACATGCATGGTAATAACGTAAACTGCTTTAATTTATTATTAACATTGGGCAAAAAAGGTATTTCTATCCACCAACGTCCTATCTTATTACTTTTATAAAATATTAGTTCTTCAGTCTCAATTAAAACAGTAAACTTTTGGTAACTTGATTTATCTGTAAAATCATCGTCCTTAACTCTACAATTTACACCTTCAATAAAATACCAAATTATTTGTGCCAATAACATTGCTGTTGCGTCATCGTCTTTTGATGGTCTATATTCATAAAGACCAAAAGAAGATACTTTATTGCTAATTCCTGCATATCTGGAAATTGCACAAATTTCTTTACCATCGAAACCATTAGGTGAAAATTTTTGTTTTACACTTACTTCTGAAGACCTTATACTACTTACATCTAAACTCACAATATTTGCATCCCTCATAACAGGTTCTACAAAACTAATATTATTTGTGATTTCTCCAAGTCTATAAGCTTCAAAATAAAGCTTATCCATTAAATCTATTTCTTCTTGTGAATTAAAATAGGTTTGATACCCTAATATTGAATAATTAAAAAGGTTGTATGGTTGCTCTAAAATTATCTTTCCTAGAAAACTATTATTCTTTATTGGTCTTGAAGAATCGCCCAAATCAAATTTACTGTCTATATTAACAATGTTGACCATTGAAGAAAAATCATCATAAGCTCTATAATTAGCATAGGTTAAATCTTGGCTTCCGCCAATAATTACAGGTATAATATTCTTTTCTAATAATATGGTTATGGTAGTTTGCAGAGCAAAATAAGTATCCTCAACAGCTTCGCCTTTTGGTATATCTCCTAAATCTGCAATTGTTAATTGCCAATTTCCTGGGAATAAGGCGTATAAAGATCTTCTAATTTCACTTAATTGAAAATCTTCGCCAATATAATTAACATCGTTCCTGTTTTCTAATACACCAACAATGGCAATTTTTACATCATCTAAATCTGGAATACCGTGTTGTTGTGAATGGATTTTTAGTTTTCTTCCGAGTACTTGAGTTGATAGAAGCTCATTATGTGCTAAAACCAAATCTTGAACAGGCGAGAGAAAACTAAAATTCATGTATTATTTCTTTTTTGCTGGAGACTTTTTTCTTGTTTTTTTCTTTGGTGCTTTTTTCTCTATAATATCTTTTACTTCTTCAAGCGTAAATTTAGAAACATCTATTGTTTTAGGCAACTCTATTTTTATTTTTCCTTTAATTATATTGTGTCTTCCCCATCTTGCTTTTTCTACTCTAATGCCTTCGGCTTCCCAATGATGAATTAATTTATCTTTTTCCTTTTGAATTTTGTCTTCTATCAATTCTATAATATCCATTTCGGATAAATTATCCCAGTCGTATTTTCTATTCACATTAATAAACATATTGTTCCATTTTATAAATGGACCAAAACGACCTTTTCCTTTTTGTACTGGTAATTCTTTATATGTATAAATTGGAGCATCTGCCTTTTCTTTCTCTTTTATAAGAATAATTGCTTCCTCAAGCTCTACATTTAAAGGATTGACTCCTTTTGGTAAAGACACGAATTTTTTTCCGAATTTAACATATGGCCCAAACCTTCCGTTATTTACTTCTATGTCTTCGCCTTCATACATACCTAAACTTTTTGGAAGCTGAAATAAATCCATTGCTTCTTCGTAAGTAATGGTATTAATTTGTTGCTCTGGAGACAAACTAGCAAATTGTGGTTTTTCTTCATCGTCTATAGTACCTATTTGAACCATTGGTCCAAACTTGCCTAAACGCACACTTACTTCTCTACCTGTTTTTGGATCTTCTCCAAGAATACGTTTACCAGATTCTCTTTCAGCATTTGATTGCACGTCTTCTACTTTTGGATGAAAGTCTTTATAAAAATCCTTCATCATTTTAGTCCAACTCTGCTTTCCTTCAGCAATATTATCGAAATCTTCTTCAACTTTAGCAGTAAAATTATAGTCTAAAATAGTTTCAAAATGATTTACTAAAAAGTCGGTAACAATCATTCCTATATCTGTAGGTACTAATTTACCTTTATCTGATCCTACTTTTTCGGTCAATAAACTATCTTTTACATTGCCGTTTTCAAGTGTCAACTGTGAATATTTACGTTCTACACCTTCAATTGCACCTTTATTTACATATCCTCTATTTTGGATTGTAGAGATTGTTGGTGCATAAGTAGATGGACGACCAATACCAAGCTCTTCTAATTTCTTAACCAAAGACGCTTCGGTAAATCTATATGGTGCACGTGTATATCGTTCGGTTGCTGTAATATAATTATTTTGAAGTATTTGATTAGCCTGTAAAGCTGGAAGCATACCTTCTTGCTCATGGTTTTCATCATCAGTCCCTTCTAGATATACCTTTAAAAACCCATCAAATTTAATCACTTCCCCATTAGCTGTAAAAAGATCGTTATGTGATGATGCATTAATCTTTACTATGGTTTTTTCTAATTGGGCTTCACTCATTTGTGAAGCTATTGTACGTTTCCAAATCAATTCGTACAATCGTGCTTGATCTCTATCGATATTTACCGAACTACGAGAAAAATCGGTTGGACGAATTGCCTCATGCGCTTCTTGTGCGCCTTTGGATTTTCCTTTATAATTTCTTGGTTTGCTATACTGCGAACCATAGGTGTTATTAATTTCAACTTCGGCAGCTTGACGTGCATCGTTAGATAAATTAACACTATCGGTTCTCATATAAGTAATTAAACCAGCTTCGTAAAGACGCTGTGCCATAGTCATGGTTTTACTTACTGAAAAATATAGTTTTCGTGAAGCTTCCTGCTGTAATGTTGATGTTGTGAAAGGTGCTGCTGGAGATTTTTTTAGAGGCTTCTTTTCTAAATCTGAAACTTTAAAACTTGCTGTAGCATTAGCTTCTAAAAATTTATAAGCCTCTTCTTTTGTAGCAAAGGTTTTTGGCAGTTTTGCTTTAAACGATTTCCCTTCTTCTGTTGAAAATTCGGCATCTATTCTATAGGATGCTTTTGGTTCAAAACTTAATATTTCACGTTCCCTCTCAACAATTAAACGTACTGAAACCGATTGTACTCGTCCAGCCGATAAACCTCCTTTAATTTTACGCCAAAGGATTGGAGAGAGTTCGTAACCTACAATCCTATCTAATACACGACGCGCTTGTTGTGCATCTACTAAATCGTAATCGATTCCTCTTGGGTTTTCTACTGCTTTTTGAATTGCAGACTTCGTGATTTCATGAAAAACTATACGCTTGGTTTTAGCTTTGTCCAGTTTTAAAGTCTCTGCCAAGTGCCAAGCAATAGCTTCTCCTTCTCTATCTTCATCACTTGCTAACCAAACCATCTCAGCTTTTTTGGCTAAATCTTTTAATTTTTTTACAACTGCTTTTTTGTCTTTAGACACTTCGTATTTTGGCTTAAAATCGCCTTCAACATCTACACCTAACTCCTTCGACGGCAAGTCGGCAATATGCCCAAAACTGGATTCGACTTTAAAATCTTTACCAAGATATTTTTCAATAGTTTTTGCTTTAGCAGGTGACTCAACAATTACTAAATTCTTCGCCATATTCGTTTTTTTGAGGGTACAAATGTATAGGAAAAAAAAGAAACCTTCCTAATTTTAATTTAAAACAGACCAAAAATTAAACTATTATGAATGGAAAAAGACTTAAAAAATAGAGGTAATTCGGGTTTTTGAAGTTTATTTTATTTAATACGAATAGGTAATTGGGTCTGGATAACCTTCTATGTGCAAAAGTATTTGGTTACTACCTTCAACTCTAATAGGGTTAAGATTAAATGTGACATTTCTACTAAATACTGCTAAACAATCTTCATCATTAATTAGTTCAAGTTTAAGATAACGTTGTTCTGGAGAAGATTCTGCAACAGCACCAGAATCTACCAACTTAAATTCCCAACTATTACCATCGCATCCACTTGCTGATAACGAGACAGCCAAACAATCTTCATTTATTTCAATTGAAACAAAGGTAAAATAAACAGATTCTAAATTATTATAATAGGCTTCATCAATTAAAACTACCTCGTCACAATCTTGTTCTTGTTCTTCAATATTAACATCGTCATCTGTGTCACATTGTGTATTTGTAAAACACAACATAACAACAATAATGAATAATATGTTTTTTAAATATTTAATTTTAAACTCTTTATAATGTATATGTACTTATAAGATTTACTCCATTATCTATGTATTCGTATTGATAAAGAATTCCATCTCCAATCATAATCAACACATTTTCTAAAGGAATTACATCTTTTGATTTTATGTCTTGATATTGAGCAAGCAACTCTATTTCCAATGGATTAGTTTTATCATATACTTTTAATCCGGAAGTGCCATCGCAAACAAACAATAAGTTATCTTTAATTCCTAAACCATAAGGATTATCTAAACTGTAAAATGCGACTCGTACAGGATAAGATTTATTACTAATATCTATTACTTCTAGAACACTTTCTTGTTGTCCGCATAAATTTCCTCCTCTTAATGTCAAATACGCATAATCACCATCAACAACTACAGGATCGCAGCCTTCCCAGTGTGTAAATTCTGAAACATATTCTGGACTGGCAGCATTTTCTAAACTATAAATATACATACCGTTTGTGCTTCCTAAATACAAGTAACCATCTGCTTGAAACATGGCTTCAATGCTCCAACCTGCATATTGTGTGTTTTCTAAAACAGGTTGTGCTAAGTTAGCTATATTAAAAATTGACATCTCATTGCTTCCTACTGTATAGAGATAATTGTCAACGATTTGAAAACGCGCTAAAGAGCCTCCTGTTCCAACATCGCTATTAGCTAAATCCCCTCCTGTTTCTAATGTCATAAAATCATTGTCTGTATTAATTTCTCTTCGTTCTTGTGTTACTGTCCAACCCACAATAACCTGTGTGTTAGAGTCAAAATTATTAAAATTCACTTCTTGAGCTTCTAAAGGAATTTGATAATCGTAAACCGAGAACACATCTTCCAAACGTTCAACTGGTTGAATACCATTAATATTAGAAATATCAAACACTAGCAAATCAATAGAACTATCGGCATACAAATAATTGTTTTTTATTGAGATATCAATATTTCCTGGAATTTTAAGATATGCAATTGCTGAAGGAGCTTCTGGATTGGTGTTATCAATTATATGAACCCCCTTAAACTCATCATTTACAAAAATGTAATTGTTGTAAGTATAGATTTTACCTGCTTCTTCAATATTTTGAGGACTAAGCACTTCTACAGAATTTCTAAATTCTGTTTTACTCATTATTTCAGGAGTTGCCACATTAACAATTTCATACTCTACTTTGCTACATGACCACAATGTAATTACGGTAAATATCCAAAAAAGGTTTTTAAATTTCATCAGATCTGTTTTAATATATAGATGCAAAACAACTAAAAAGGTTGCTTTAAAAAACCTTTTAATTACCAATCCCGTTTATTTCATCTTCATTATCAAAACCAACAACATTCTTATATATCAAATAAACTGGATGATACACAAAAGCGGCAGTAAATAAAACTCCAATTCCGCAGAGTAAAAAGCCAACGATTTGTGCTAATAATGAAGACACTATAATTAATCCAAATGCTAATAGCCATTTTTTATGCCCTATTTTAAAGCTTATACTAACTATATCGCTTACACTTAATTCTGGATTAAACGCAAAAACAGCAGCAAAAAACGACATAGGAACTATCATATATATTAAAGGTATATAGCATAATAATACCGAAGGAATAGATATTAATATAGACACTAACATTATCATAAATGTTTTACTTAAATGTTTACCATTAATAAAACAAAAGAAATCTGAAGTTGTTACCGTTTTACCCTCATCCAAAGCTCTCATGATCCTAAAAAAAGCTGCATTAATAGCTACCGAAACTGCTCCTAAAACTAAAATACCAATAATGACAAAGAGTAAATAAAGAATGGACATTCCAGCAAAAAAATCACTATAAGTATCTGGTCCGCTATAACCACTATTTGCTTGAGCAATCAGCATAGCAACTAAAGGCGCATATAGTACAATAATTAAAGGCAACATTATAATAATTATAAATAACTGCATTAAAAACCCTTGCAACCAAGTCTTTTTAAACAACTCAATAGATTTACTAAAAAGGGTTCCAAAATCTAATGCCTTCGCATTATTTATTTTTTCTTGTATAGTAGAAATAGTATTCATAATTGGTTAGCTGTATTTGAATTGTCTCTCAAATGTAAATGGTTTATGCCTAGTGTGCAAGAAAATTTTAAGGCTGACACTTTGTCATAATGCTTAAAATATTCGTATCTTTGCATGCTTATTGACATTATTAAAAACAATGAGATTTCCACTTTCGTGGAAAATAAATATGGAAAAGATTATAGACGAATACAAACAAGGTGAAAGCCTGATTTTAGAAGCCAAAGAAAACAACCAACGCAAGCTTTTTATAGAAAGCTATGGTTGTGCTATGAATTTTAGTGATAGCGAAATAGTTGCTTCTATATTAGCTAACGAAGGATTTAATACAACACAAAACCTTGAAGATGCCGATTTGGTTTTAGTAAATACCTGCTCAATTCGTGATAAAGCAGAACAAACCATTAGAAAGCGTTTAGAGAAATACAATGCTGTTAAAAAGATAAACCCTAAAATGAAAGTTGGTGTTTTGGGTTGCATGGCAGAACGCTTAAAAGAAAAATTTCTCGAAGAAGAAAAAATAGTTGACCTTGTTGTTGGCCCTGATGCTTATAAAGATTTACCAAATCTTATTGCAGAAGTTGAAGATGGTAGAAACGCAGTAAATGTTATCCTATCTAAAGAAGAAACTTATGCCGATATTTCTCCTATTAGATTAAATAGCAATGGTGTAACAGCTTTTGTTTCCATAACTCGTGGTTGCGATAATATGTGCACATTTTGCGTTGTACCTTTTACTCGAGGTCGTGAACGAAGTCGAAATCCTCAAAGTATTTTAGAAGAAGTTAATGATCTTTGGAATAAAGGATATAAAGAAATTACACTTTTAGGACAAAATGTAGATAGCTATTTATGGTATGGAGGCGGATTAAAAAAAGACTTTGTAAAAGCTTCTGAAATTCAACAAGCAACAGCAATTAATTTTTCAAAATTACTTGACCTTTGTGCTCAAGCACAGCCAAAGATGCGCATTCGTTTTTCAACTTCAAATCCACAAGACATGTCTTTGGATGTGATTAAAACCATGGCAAAGCATAACAACATCTGTAATTATATTCATTTACCTGTACAGAGTGGAAGTAACAGGATTTTAAAAGAAATGAATCGTCAACATACTCGTGAAGAATATTTTGAGTTGATTGATAATATTAAACGTATCATTCCAGATTGTACTATAAGTCACGATTTAATTGTAGGTTTCCCAACCGAAACCGAAGAAGACCATCAAGATACTTTAAGTTTAATGGAATATGTAAAATATTCTTTTGGTTATATGTTTACCTATTCTGAAAGACCAGGAACACTTGCAGAGCGTAAAATGAAAGATGATATTCCTGAAGCGGTTAAAAAAAGACGATTTAATGATATCCTTCAGCTACAACAAAAACACAGCTTATATAGAACACAGCAAGACCTAGGAAAAATTGTAGAAGTGCTGATTGAAAAAGAATCTAAAAAATCGTCAGCACATTGGTCTGGACGCAATGAGCATAATACTGTTGTAGTCTTTCCGAAAGAGAATTATAAAATTGGTGATTTTGTAAATGTAAAAGCAAACGAATGTACAAGCGCAACACTTATTGGTGAAGCCGTTGGATTAAGTAATAACAACTAAAAACAAAAAGATTCCTGCCTACGCTGGAATGACAACACATGGAATCAGTACAAGCTATAAAACAACGTTTTGGCATTATTGGAAATGATGCTACTTTAAATCGTGCTATAGAAAAAGCGATACAAGTATCACCAACAGACATTTCGGTAATTGTTACTGGAGAAAGTGGTGTTGGTAAAGAGAGTATCCCAAAAATCATTCATCAGCTTTCTCATCGTAAACACTCTAAATACATTGCAGTAAACTGTGGCGCAATACCTGAAGGCACCATAGACAGCGAATTATTTGGTCACGAAAAGGGTTCTTTTACTGGAGCGACACAAACACGTAGTGGTTATTTTGAAGTTGCCGATGGAGGAACCATTTTTTTAGATGAAGTTGGTGAATTACCTCTAACAACTCAAGTTCGTTTATTGCGTGTTTTAGAAAATGGAGAGTTTATAAAAGTAGGTTCAAGCAAGACACAACAAACAGATGTTCGTATTGTAGCAGCTACAAATTCCAATATGTTTGATGCTATAAAAAAAGGAAAATTCAGAGAAGATTTATACTATCGATTAAGTACAGTAGAAATTCATTTACCTCCTTTAAGAAACCGTAAAGAAGACATCCATTTGCTATTTAGAAAATTTGCCAGTGACTTTGCACTTAAATACAAAATGCCTACCATTAAATTAACCGATGATGCCAGAGGTTTGCTTCTAAAGTATAGATGGAGCGGCAACATAAGACAGTTACGAAATGTAGCCGAACAAATTTCGGTGTTAGAACATAATCGAACTGTAACAGGAGATACTTTACGTCATTATTTACCAGATGTTGGTCGAAATCTACCTGCAATTGTTAATGTCTCAAAATCGGAAAGTGATTTTAGTAACGAACGCGAAATTTTATATAAGGTTTTATTCGATATGAGAAGCGATCTTAACGATTTAAAAAAGCTTACTATGGAGCTTATGCAAAACGGAAACACAAGCGATGTCAAAAAAAACAACGAAGGTTTAATCCAAAAAATATATAGAAAAGAAGAAGATAGCGATGACAATGTTAAAAATGATACGGGAGTGTTATCCCTTCAACAACATCACGATACTCCAACTGAAATAGTTGAGAACACTCAAGACAAATACAGTTTTGCTGAAGAAGTTGAAGAAGAAGAAACCTTATCACTTCACGATAAAGAATTGGAATTAATAAAAAAATCTCTTGAACGTCACAAAGGAAAACGTAAATTAGCAGCTGCCGAACTAGGTATTAGCGAACGCACATTATATAGAAAAATAAAACAATTTGATTTGTAGATTAACGTTTTAAAATTAACAACTTAAATGTCATGCCGAGCTTGTCGAAGCATATATTATTAAATGAAACTATACAAATACATACTTATAATTAGCATATCGCTAACCATTTTAGGATGTGGTGCTTATTCATTTACTGGAGCATCAATTTCTGCTGAAACTAAAACCTTCCAAGTCAATTATTTTCAAAATAATGCACTTTTAATCGAGCCAGGTTTAGATAGGGATTTCACTTTGGCATTACAAGATTTATTATTAAATCAAACCAGTTTAGATCTTGTAAAATCTAATGGTGATTTGGTTTACGAAGGTGAAATAGTAGAATACAGAATTTCGCCTACCACAGCAACAGCACAAAACACCGCAGCACAAAACAGATTAACCATAGCTGTAAACGTTCGCTTTTTTGATAGAAATGATGATGAAGCCGAATTTGAACAACGTTTCTCTTTCTTTTTCGATTATGCAGGAAGCGCACAATTAGTTGGCGGACAAAAAGATACTGCAATTGCAGAAATATTTGAACGTATTACACAAGACATTTTTAATGCTTCATTAGCAAAATGGTAGCAAATTAGTCAGCAATGTACAGTCTTCAGTTTACAGCAAATAATTTTTGAATTGAAGATAATAAAATAATAATTAAACAATTTTCCCTTTGGGAAATCGAAGATTCAACGAAACAATAATTTATCAATAAACTTGAAAGAGTTAAATATCCGAAGGACAATGGGAATGAACACAACCGATTTTACATCTTTATTACAGCAACCGCAAACTATAAATGCAAAACAAACAAGCGCAGTAAAAGCTATTGTTGATGAATTTCCTTATTTTCAGTCTGCAAGAGCAGTTTATTTAAAAGGCCTTAAAAACAAAGAAAGTTTTAAATACAATCAAGAACTTAAAATCACTGCAGCTTATACAACAGACCGAAGCATTTTATTCGATTTTATAACTTCAACCGAATTTTTACAAAACGAAATTTCACAACATATAAAACATAATACCCAATATTTAAAACAGATTGAAGTTAAAGATATAGAAGACATCTCTATTAATAAAAGCGTGGTCATAGACGATGCTTTAAGACAACATATACAAAACACCAAGCCTATTTTAGACCCTGCTCTATTTGAAGCTAAAGTCGACGATATTATTATTCCTTCAGAAGAAGTAATCGAGGTAGAAACAACACAAATAAAACAAACTCCAGAAGAAAAACTCGAAATTGGCAAACCACTTACTTTCAATAAAAACGAAGTGCATTCCTTTAGCGAATGGTTAAAAATTACAAGCTTTAAACCTATAATTCGTGAAGAAAATAATATTCAGGAAAAAACCATTCAAGATAATTCAAAAGCAAAAAAGTTTGAATTAATTGACAAGTTTATAACAGCAAAACCAAAAATTAAGCCTGCAAACAAAGAAGCTGCTACATTTAATATTGCTAATGCGCAAATGTTACCTCCCGAAACCTTAATGACCGAAACTTTAGCGAGAATTTATCTTGAGCAAAAAAATTATAAAAGTGCCATTCAATCTTACAAGATTTTAAGTTTGAAATATCCAGAAAAAAGTGGTTTCTTTGCAGACCAAATTAAAGCAATAAAACAATTGCAAGAACAAAATAATTTATAGTAATGAGTACGTTTTCAATATTTTTAATTCTAATCGTTATAGTCGCCTTTTTATTAGTGGTAGTAGTTATGGTACAAAACCCAAAAGGTGGAGGATTAGGTTCTTCTTTTGGAGGTGGAGGCTCACAACAATTAGGTGGTGTAAAAAAGACAACAGACTTTTTAGATAAAAGTACTTGGGCATTAGCAACTTTATTATTAGCCTTAATTTTATTATCTAATCTAGCTATTGGTGGTCCAGATACAACTATAGAATCTAAAGCATTAGATCCAGATGCAACGACAGAACAGCCTTTACCTAAAGCACAACCTTTAAACAATACTGCTTTACCTGAAACTAACGATATAAGCAACGACACCAATCAATAAGATTTTATAAATAGAATCCATTAAAGAAGCCAACTCAACTGTTGGCTTTTTTTAAATGAAAATTTGTCAGTATTAACAGATTGGCATAATTTTCGAATAAGTCAAAAGCATAAAACACATAATTTAATTTAAAAAAAAACAATGGGAATAAACATTAAACCATTAGCAGATAGAGTTCTTATAGAACCATTAGAAGCCGAAACTACAACAGCATCTGGAATTATTATTCCTGATAATGCTAAAGAAAAACCACAAAAAGGAAATGTAGTTGCGGTTGGAAAAGGCACAAAAGACGACCCAATAACTGTAAAAGTTGGAGATTCTGTTTTGTATGGCAAATACGCTGGTACCGAATTAAAATTAGAAGGCAAAGACTATTTAATAATGCGAGAAAGCGATATTCTTGCAATTGTATAAATCTATTAATTCTAAAATTGTCACATTAAGCACAGTCTAAATGCAATTAAGGAATCTCATTCAAATAACTAAAAGTTCAATTTAAAAGATTCCCTCCTTCGAGGGAATGACAAATAAAATTTTCATTATGGCAAAAGATATAAAATTTGATGTAGAAGCACGCGACGGTTTAAAACGTGGTATAGATGCTTTAGCAAACGCAGTAAAAGTAACTTTAGGACCAAAAGGTCGAAACGTAATTATAAGTAAATCGTTTGGTGCGCCACAAGTTACTAAAGATGGTGTAACAGTAGCTAAAGAAATAGAGTTGGAAAACGAACTCGAAAATATGGGAGCGCAAATGGTAAAAGAAGTCGCTTCAAGAACTAATGACTTGGCTGGAGACGGAACTACAACTGCAACCGTTTTAGCGCAAGCAATTGTAAAAGAAGGCCTTAAAAATGTTGCCGCTGGAGCAAATCCAATGGACATTAAACGTGGCATCGATAAAGCTATAAAAGCTATTGTTAAAGACCTTGAAAAACAAGCAAGAAAAGTTGGAAATTCTTCTGAAAAAATTCAGCAAGTGGCTTCACTATCAGCAAATAACGATGAAATAATTGGTAAACTTATTGCTACAGCTTTTAATAAAGTTGGTAAAGAAGGTGTTATAACTGTTGAGGAAGCTAAAGGTACAGATACTTATGTTGATGTTGTAGAAGGTATGCAGTTTGATAGAGGATATTTATCACCATATTTTGTAACTGATGCGGATAAAATGATTGCTGATTTAGAAAATCCATATATCCTTTTATTCGATAAAAAGATTTCTAATCTTCAAGAAATTCTTCCAATACTTGAGCCAGTTTCACAATCTGGAAGACCATTATTAATTATTGCCGAAGACGTAGATGGTCAAGCCTTAGCAACTTTAGTTGTAAATAAATTACGAGGTGGACTTAAAGTTGCAGCTGTTAAAGCTCCTGGATTTGGAGACAGACGTAAAGCCATGTTAGAGGATATTGCAATCTTAACTGGTGGAACAGTAATTTCTGAAGAAAGAGGTTTTACTTTAGAAAATGCTGATTTAACAATGTTGGGAACTGCTGAAACTGTAACCGTTGATAAAGACAACACAACCATTGTAAATGGTGCAGGAAAAGGCAATGATATTAAAGCTAGAGTAAACCAAATTAAAACTCAAATTGAAACCACAACAAGCGATTACGATAAAGAGAAATTACAAGAACGTTTAGCTAAATTAGCTGGTGGTGTTGCAGTTCTTTATGTTGGTGCTGCAAGTGAGGTAGAAATGAAAGAGAAAAAAGATAGAGTTGATGATGCTTTAAATGCCACTCGTGCTGCTGTTGAAGAAGGCATTATTGCTGGTGGTGGAGTAGCACTTGTTAGAGCAAAATCTTCATTAGATAAGATTACTACTGATAATTTGGATGAAGTTACTGGAATACAAATTATAGCTCGTGCTATAGAATCGCCTTTACGAACTATTGTAGAAAATGCTGGTGGAGAAGGAAGTGTTGTTGTAGCAAAAGTAATGGAAGGTAAAGGTTCTTTTGGTTTTGATGCAAAAACTGAAACTTATGTAGATATGCATAAAGCAGGAATTATAGATCCTAAAAAAGTAACACGTATTGCATTAGAAAATGCCGCATCGGTTGCTGGAATGATCTTGACTACCGAATGTGCTTTAGTAGATATTAAAGAAGATGCTCCTGCAATGCCTCCAATGGGAGGCGGAATGCCAGGAATGATGTAACCACAGAATTACAATACAGATATTACAAAAACGCTTCAATTTTAATTGAGGCGTTTTTTATTGAGTTATATGCTCTACTTTAAAATTTTTATAAAAATATTCTGCTCTTAAATACGTTTTTTCTCCTGCTTCATTGAGCCTATAACTTTTACGATGTGCATTGAATATTAAAGGCGTAGAGGTATCGAATGTTAGATTTTCAACCCAACTCGTATGATCTTTTAAAACTACTTTGTTAGCCACAACTTTAAAGGTTTCAGCATCAATAATGTAAGACCAACGATCGGATTCTGCTGTATCATTTTTGTATAAAACGTCAACAACATAGCATCGTTTACCTTCTAAATCGGTTTCGCCTACGAGTAATAAATCTGCATTCTCATCAATAAGATCAAAGGGTTTACAAGCTACATAATAAACAGCCCAAAAGGCATTGGAAGCCTTTTCTAATTCACTTTTAGAATCGACTACCGAGTCATTTATCGACTTTGAAATCTTTTCGCCATCATACATAATAGAGATATTGTTACCGTTATTTTGCCACTCTATTTTACCAAATAGCTTTGTTCCAAATTGGAATAGCTGAAACTGCTCTGTCCTTAACTCAACAGAACTATCTTCATTAAATAATGTTGTTTCTTTATCGAAACTCAATTGCTTGATTTTTCGCCATGACTCTATACCTCCATGAGCTTCAATAGATTTTTCAATTATTTGTAGCCCAGTTAATTTTTCTTTGCAACTTAACAATGCTAAACTTAAAAGCACAAAAAAACCCAAACGCAATTTGGTTTTAAATAATATTTTAGTCTTGATCTTCATGCTTTTTGCCATCTTCATGTTGATGATTGCCTTCTTCTTCCTTTTCTACTTTCTTTAAATTCATTTTACAAACAGGACAAGCACCTTCTTTATCATAAGTTTTTCCGTTTTCGCAATCCATTATGCAATGGTAAACATCGTTCATCGCCAAATCTGCTTTTTCTACACCAAGTTCGGTTTGTTCTACTTTTGTTTTTGTTTCTGCTTCTTTTTTAGAGTCTTTGCAAGAGACAGCTATAACACTCAAGCTTAATAACAAGGTAAATAATAAAATTGATTTTCTCATAAATTCAGTTTTTTCGGTTTCTGTTGTTTAATACTAATAATAACGTATAAATATCATTGTCGTTGTTTATGATAATATAATGCAGGTAACAATAACAATAAAATAATAGGTTGAATTAAAAATCTACGAATGTTAAAAAAGAGATAATAATCTTCTTGCTTGGGATTTAAAACAAAATATAGAAACATAACTAACAACACAACATAAGCTATGGTATATATTATAGACGAGAATTTAATCATAGACTTCTCTTTAAAAATTGCGTATATAATAGACAAAGATATTATAGTATTTAACACATAACGCAAAGTAGTAAATGCCGTAAGTTTAAAAACTTCGCGTCTTGGATTATCAATATATAAGTAATCATTCTTAAAAAATTGCAAATATGGATCGTAAAATAATTCGTCCTCAAAAACTCTAATTAAGACTAATAACAAAAACAAAACTAATAGTAATATGTATTTTCCGTAATTAATCATTTTTAGGTTTTAAATTAGCAAAACGATTTACCCAAAACATCCAAAGTAAGAATACCAATCCATAAATAATTAATGGAAAAATTACAGTGTGCAAGATTTCCCTTCGCCAAGGATAGTGATACAAACCAATAGATAAAATCACAATACGAATAAGGTTTACAGCATAAATTAAAACGCTACCAAAAAGCAAATAAAACAATGTGACTTTAAACTTACCTGAAAAAGCAATAATAAATGATATAAAAAGTATAATAATACTTATCGAGTTACAACCTTCTATAATCCTAGCCACAAACTTATTATTAACAAACAATTTCATTGAAGCTTCGTTAGGATGTGGTTCAATTTGAGTTTTATAACCAGCCGTTTCTAATAAAGACTTGCTTTGCTTTGCTACTAGATTTGTTAAATAATCAGGATAGTATTTAGAATCATCTGAATAATCTAAATAAAATTTATAAGACATAGAAAACACAATGTACACCAATAAAAATGTAAGTATAAACTTAATTACCGACTTGTATTTTATAAAAAGTTCCTTCAATATATTGTAGGATAATTGCGCTTTAAAATTAAATAGACAGAAAGATACAATGTTTTTATTTTGATTTTAAATACTTTTATTAAAAATTTCAACACATGATGTTAAATACCTTAAAATCAAGAGTAACCGAAATTGTTACAAATACAAATGAAACTGTTAAAAAACGACTATATCTTATTTGCGAATTGCTAGAATCTAATATAACTTATTATAATTGGGTTGGGTTTTATTTTATAAATGGAAACAAAGAAGAATTAAAACTTGGTCCTTATGTTGGCGAGCCAACCGACCATACCATTATTCCTTTTGGAAAAGGGATTTGCGGTCAAGTTGCCCTAAACAATAAGAATTTTGTAGTATCAGATGTTTCGGCACAAGACAACTATTTAGCCTGTAGTATTAATGTAAAAGCCGAAATTGTTGTACCTATTTTTGTTAATGGAAAAAATATTGGACAAATAGATATCGACTCTAACACGATTAATCCCTTTACTAAAATAGATGAGTCTTTTTTAGAGTTTGTTTGTGCAAAAGTTTCCGAAATACTATAGATGTTAATAACTCTCCATTTTAGTTGAAAAATCCAAACCGTTTTCACTAATTAAAAGCACTCTATATCGTTATTTTTGTCACTTAACACAACAACTAAAATGAGCAACACAAAAACAATTACATCTGCATTAATCTCTGTTTTTAATAAAGAAGGCTTAGAGCCAATAGTAAAGCAACTAAATCAACTTGGTGTTACAATTTATTCTACTGGAGGAACACAAAAATTCATCAATGATTTAGGAATTGATGTTGTTCCTGTAGAAGAAATTACCTCGTATCCTTCCATTCTTGGAGGTCGTGTAAAAACACTTCACCCAAAAGTATTTGGTGGTATTCTAAATCGTCATGATAATGCTAAAGATGTTGCTGAATTAAAAGCATACAACATTCCGCAAATTGATGCAGTTATTGTAGATTTATATCCTTTCGAAAAAACAGTTGCTTCTGGAGCAAGTGAGCAAGAAATCATTGAAAAAATAGATATTGGAGGTATTTCTCTTATTCGTGCAGCAGCCAAAAATTTTGCTGATGTTATTTGTGTGTCTTCGGTTGAGGATTATACCGAATTTTTAGAACTCATTACTAACAACAACGGAAACATTTCTGAAGAAGAAAGAAAACATTTTGCAGCCAAAGCCTTTAATGTATCATCTCATTACGATTCAGCAATTTTTAATTACTTCAATAAAAACCATGAAATAGCAGCATTAAAAATTAGCGAAATCAATGCTAAGGTTCTTCGTTATGGCGAAAACCCTCACCAAAAAGGTTTTTTCTTCGGAAATTTTGATGACTTATTCACTAAACTTCATGGAAAAGAATTAAGCTACAACAATTTATTAGATGTTGATGCAGCAGTAAATTTAATGAATGAATTTAAAAATGATCCACCAACATTTGCCATTCTAAAACACAACAACGCTTGTGGTTTGTCACAACGTGAAACTTTGCATCAAGCATATATTGATGCATTAGCAGGAGATCCTGTATCAGCTTTTGGTGGTGTTTTAATTTGTAATACTGAAATTGATAAAAGCACTGCAACCGAAATCCATAATCTTTTTTGTGAAGTTGTAATAGCTCCTTCTTTTTCCGATGAAGCTTTAGAAATCTTAAAAGGAAAAAAGAATAGAATTTTACTAATTCTACACAATATCAACTTTCCAAAAACAACTGTTAGAAGTTGTTTAAACGGCACTTTAGTACAGGATAGAGACTCTAAAACTGATGCTGTTGAAGAATTGACCCAAACAACAAACAAAACACCTAACACAAACGAATTAGAAGATTTAATCTTTGCTTCAAAAATTTGTAAACACACAAAATCCAACACTATTGTCTTAGCAAAAAACAAACAATTATGTGCTAGCGGAACAGGACAAACCAGTCGTGTTGATGCTTTAAACCAAGCTATACATAAAGCACAATCTTTTAACTTCGATTTAAAAGGTGCAGTTATGGCAAGTGATGCTTTTTTTCCTTTTCCAGATTGTGTGGAAATTGCAGGTAATATAGGTGTTGGTTCGGTAATTCAACCTGGTGGATCAATTAAAGATCAATTAAGTATCGATTATTGTAACGCACATAATATTGCAATGGTTTTTACAGGAACTCGCCATTTTAAGCATTAAAAAATCATACCTTTTAAAAGTCTAAAACAACGATTGTAGCGTATATTGTATATTTTAGTAAAAGTGAAGCAATATATTCGGCTTTTTATCTATTTTAAAAACTTTACGCACTTTTAACTTTAGTACACTTTAAGTACTGAATAATATCGTATATTTTATTACATTTACAGTTATTCAAAAAAAACAATATAACAACACCCTAATAATTCAAATCGCCAATGGGATTTTTTGATTTCCTAACAGAAGAAATAGCCATAGATTTAGGCACTGCAAATACCCTTATTATTCACAACGATAAAGTAGTTGTTGATAGTCCATCCATAGTTGCAAGAGATAGAATTAGCGGCAAAATAATTGCTGTGGGTAAAGAGGCTAGTTTAATGCAAGGTAAAACACATGAAAATATTAAAACCATCAGACCACTTAAAGATGGTGTAATTGCCGATTTTGATGCTTCCGAGCAAATGATAAATATGTTTATAAAAAACATTCCTGCGCTTAAAAAAAGGTTGTTTTCTCCTGCTTTACGAATGGTAATTTGCATTCCTTCAGGAATCACAGAAGTTGAAATGCGAGCTGTAAAAGAGTCTGCAGAACGAGTTAACGGAAAAGAAATTTACTTAATTCATGAGCCTATGGCAGCTGCTATAGGTATTGGCGTAGATATTATGCAACCTAAAGGGAACATGATTGTTGATATAGGTGGAGGAACTACTGAAATAGCTGTAATTGCATTAGGTGGTATTGTATGTGACAAATCCATAAAAGTTGCTGGAGATGTATTTACCAACGATATTATTTATTATATGCGAACACAACACAATCTATATATTGGAGATCGTACTGCTGAAAAAATTAAAATTCAAATTGGTGCTGCAACTGAAGATTTAGACCTTCCGCCAGAAGACATGAGCGTTCAAGGTCGTGACCTACTTACTGGGAAACCTAAACAGGTTCAAATATCTTATCGTGAAATTGCAAAAGCTTTAGACAAATCCATTTTACGTGTTGAAGATGCAGTAATGGAAACCTTATCGAAAACACCTCCCGAACTTGCTGCCGACATCTATAATACAGGAATGTATTTGGCTGGTGGTGGATCGATGCTTCGCGGATTGGATAAACGTTTGTCTCAAAAAACAGATTTACCCGTATACATTGCTGAAGACCCTTTAAGGTGTGTTGTTAGAGGAACTGGAATTGTACTAAAAAACATTACTAAATATAAAAATATATTGATTAAATAGAGCTTAACTGATGCAACAAATCATTAACTTTTTAATAAGAAACAAAACTTTTCTTTTGTTTTTGTTGTTGTTTTCTATTTCTCTTTTGCTAACATTTCAATCGCATTCTTATCATAAAAGCAAGTTTATCAATTCGGCTAATTTTTTAACTGGCGGAATTTACAAATCTGTAAATAATATTGGAAGGTACTTCAATTTAAAAAAAGAGAATGACATCTTGTTAGAAGAAAATAACAGGTTAAAATCCATTTTTTTTAATACCAAAACCAATTTACTAAAGCAAGATAATAACGATTCGGTTTTTAGTGCAAAATATAAATTTAAGCCAGCTTTGGTTTACAAAAACAGCTATTCTGCAACTAACAACTATCTTACAATAAATAAAGGGGAAAGAGATAGTATTAAACAAGATTTTGGTGTTATTACTTCTAAAGGCATAATTGGTATTATAGATAATACTTCTAAAAAATATGCTAGAGTAATGTCTATTTTAAATACAAATAGCAGGATTAACTCCCAACTTAAAAAGTCAAATCATTTTGGGACACTAACTTGGAATGCAGAATCTCCTCTACTTGTGCAACTTATAGATATTCCTAAACTAGCTCCTGTTGCTGTTGGAGATACCATTATAACTGGAGGACGCTCAACTATTTTCCCTAAAGGAATTCCTATTGGCAAAGTTGTTTCATTCAAATTAGATGAAACTGAAAATTATTATAATATAAATGTAAAATTATTTAACGACATGACAAGTGTTGGTCATGTATATATTATAGAAAACCTTGATGCCGAAGAAATTTCAAACTTAAATAATCCAAATGAATAATATTATTTCTACTAATATTGCTCGTTTTATCGTCTTGGTTTTAGTGCAAGTTTTAGTGCTGAACAATATTAATTTTTTAGGTTACATCAACCCTTATATTTACATTTTATTTATTATTCTTTTTCCTATTAAAAACAATCGACTTCTTTTTATTTTATTAAGTTTTTTATTGGGTTTAACAATAGATTTGTTCTTGGATTCCGGAGGTGTAAATGCTGCTGCATGTGTAACTATAGCTTATATAAGACCTGTGATTTTAAAATTTGTTTTTGGAACCATCTACGAACACCAAACTGTTAAATTCAACAACACTGAACTTGGACAACGACTAACTTATTTCTCCATCATAACAGTAATTCATCACCTTATATTATTTTCTCTTGAAGTTTTTAACACAACAAAAATACTTTTAATTCTAAAAAAGACGTTATTCTCAAGTATATTTACAATTATACTCTGTGTTTTAATAACCATCTTATTTAGCAGGAAAAATAAATGAGAAAATTATTACTCTTTTTAATTATTATTATAGTAGGGATCGTTTTTATTACAAGGCTGTTTTACCTTCAGGTATATTCAAATGAAGCCTATAATATTTACGAAGATAATGCCATAAGAAAAGTATTTCATTATCCAAAAAGAGGTTATGTTTACGATAGGAATGGAAAGCTTTTAGTAGCTAATCAACCATCTTATGATGTTATGATTATTCCTCGGGAAGTCGAGCCGTTAGACACCCTAGAATTTTGTACACTATTAAAAATTTCTAAAGAAGATTTTTTAAAGACTTATAAAAAATCTTATAATTATTCTCCAAGATTACCTTCAGTTTTTTTAGCACATCTCTCTAAAGAAGACTACGCTTATCTATCAGAAAAAATGAGGAAATATGAAGGGTTTTATATTCAAAAAAGATCCTTACGCGATTATCAAACCACTATTGGAGCTAATGTTTTAGGGTTTATTGCAGAAGCAAATCAAAAAATAATAAATGATGATCCATTTTACAAAATGGGTGACTTAATAGGCAAACAAGGTATAGAGTTATCTTATGAAAATGATTTACGAGGCATAAAAGGTGTAAAATTTATTCAAAAAGATAGATTTAATAGAGATCTTGGTCCTTACAAGGATGGTGCTTTTGATACAATTCCAAAAGCTGGAAAAGACATTACGATTACTATTGATTCAGAACTTCAAGCTTATGGAGAACTTTTAATGCAGAATAAAAGAGGTGGTATTGTTGCCATAGAGCCAAGTACTGGAGAAATTCTAACTTTAGTCTCTGCGCCAACCTATAATCCTAATCTTTTAGTTGGAAGAAAACGCTCTAAAAACTATACAAGACTATACAACGATACCATTAATAGACCGCTTATAGATAGAGGGTTATTGCGTATGTACGAACCTGGTTCTCCCTTTAAAGCATTAATCGCTTTAACAGCTCTTCAAGAGGGTGTTATTAATTTAAATACAACAATATTTTGTAGGCATTTCTACAACTATGGAGGGAAAAAACCAATGGCTTGCCATTGTGGTGGTGGCAAACGTGATTTAATTAAAGCAATTACACATTCCTGCAATTCTTATTTTGCAAATGCCTATAGAAAAACCATCGATAAATACGACGACGCCAATCATGCTATGGATGTCTGGAGCAACCATATTAAAAGTTTTGGATTCGGAAATTATTTAGGCTATGATTTAGCCATAGGAAAAAAAGGCAATATTCCAGATGGTGCATTTTATGATAAATGGTATCCAGATTTTAAATGGCGTGCTACAACAACAATCTCTAATGCTATTGGACAGGGAGAAATTTTAGTTACACCAATACAATTAGCAAATATGACTGCTGCTATTGCTAATCGAGGATATTATTACACACCACATATTATTAAAAATATTGAAGGTCAAGAAATTGATGTAAAATATACAACGCCAAATAAAACAACAATAGATAAAAGGCATTTTGAACCTGTAATTCAAGGGCTTTTTGATGTATATGATAAAGGAGGCACAGCTTGGTTTTTAAAAGTACCAGAAATAGACGTTGTTGGTAAAACAGGTACTGCTGAAAATTTCACAACGATTGATGGCGTTCGAACTCAACTTACAGATCATTCCATTTTTGTTGCTTTCGCTCCAAAAGACAATCCAAAAATTGCATTAGCAATTTTTGTAGAAAATGGCTATTATGGAGCACGTTGGGCTGGAAGAATAGCAAGTTTAATGATAGAAAAATATCTTAAAGGAGAAATTACTCTTAAACACATGGAAAAACTAGTACTCGAAAAAAGTTTAGAAGAAGAGTATGCTAAACCTTATAGTGGAAAACCATTTACAATTAATCAGTGATGAGTTTAAATCGAAATAGGAATTTTAAATTTGATTGGATAAGTATCATTCTATTTTTACTACTTGTTGGCTTTGGTTGGTTAAATATTTTTTCAGCTTCACTTTCAGGAGAAGTAACAAGTTACTTCGATTTTAGTCAACCTTATGGTAAGCAGCTTGTATTTATCATTTTCACTTTTGCTTTAATTATTTTGGTTTTCTCTTTAGAAGCAAAGTTTTACGAGCGTTTTGCTAGTATTATTTATTTGGCTTCAATACTATCACTTATTGGCTTATTCCTTTTCGGTAAAACAGTTTCTGGAGCAACTTCTTGGTATACTATTGGTAGCATGACAATACAACCTAGCGAATTTGCCAAAGTTGCAACCGCTTTGGCTGTAGCAAAATATATAAGCGATTTACAAACCAATATTAAAAGCATTAAAGATCAATTAAAAACAGTTTTAATTATTAGTATTCCAGCAATTCTTATCCTTTTACAAAACGATGCAGGAAGTACAATTGTTTATGCAGCTTTTTTCTTTGTATTTTATAGAGAAGGAATTCCTCAAGTTTATTTATTTATTGGATTTGCACTTTTAGTTATAGGCGTTTCATCGCTTAAGTTTTCGGCTTTACCAACATCGATTGTTGTTTCAATATTAATTTTTATCCATTATTTTTTTATTAAAAAAAAAAGGAAATCAATACTAAACCCAATAGCTACAGTTATAGCTTGTGTTATCCTTTCTTTTGGAGTACAGTTTTTTTATACGAGTATTCTGCAACCTCATCAGCAAGACAGAATTAGTTTATGGTTGCGTTTAGAAAAAGATCCTGAAAAGCTAGAACAGTTAAAAAAAACCATTTTATATAACCTTCACGAATCTGAAAAAGCTATAAGTTCAGGAGGTATTACAGGAAAAGGTTTTTTAGAAGGTACACGAACTATTGGCAAGTTTGTACCAGAACAACATACCGATTATATTTTTAGTACTGTTGGCGAAGAATGGGGATTTCTTGGTAGCACTTTTGTTGTGGTTTTATTTGTGCTATTAATAATTAGAATTTTATATCTCGCCGAACTTCAAAAATCTCAATTTAGTCGTGTTTTTGGTTATAGTGTAGCATCCATTTTATTTTTTCATTTTATGATAAATATCGGAATGGTTATGGGTTTAATACCTACTGTTGGGATTCCGTTACCATTTTTTAGTTATGGTGGTTCGGGACTTTGGGGATTTACATTATTACTTTTCATTTTTATTAAACTCGATTCAAATAGAATTAATGAGTGGTAATATCTTTATAATAAGTTAATAGTGTAAAAGATAAAAACTATAAACAAATAAATAAACAGTCAAGTTTTAATAGAAAAAATCAGGATAACTATAACCTAAATCATTAGGTAAATTACTTTTATTGCAAACCTGTTTTAATTGGTCTAATAAAATTTCCTTTTCATTGATTATAATCATTTTTCCATCTAAAGTAATATAATTTTTAGAGTTTAAATCGCTTAAAGCACGTATAGCAAACTCAACAGAAGTATTTGCAAAATTGGCAATATCTTTTCTCGCAGTACCAACAGAAATTTCAATCCCACGATTAGTAGTTTCACCAAATTTGTAAGCAATAAGCAATAAAGCATCAATAACTCTTTCCGATGCAGAAAATAACGTTAAATGTTTCTGTCTTATCTTGTAATGACTAAGCTTATCTGAAAGTTTATTAATTAATAATATGCTTAATTCTCTATTGTTATTCAAGATAAAATGCAAATGTTCTAAATCTATAAAATATACTTTTGCCTGTTCCATGACAATAGCACTTGCCCAATAATATGAAGAATTTAAACTAGATAAACCTACCATATCTCCTTTAGAAACAAATCTTAAAATATTAGATTTTTGATTTAAACCAGTACTGAAGACTTTTACCTTTCCTTCTAAAATAAAAAAAACACCATGAACTGATTTGCTTTCTTCTACTAAATAATCACCTTTATTAAAAGCTTTAATGCTAATTAAATTCGCAGTATCCTCATGCTTGGCAATTAACTTAAATGTACGCAATAAATTACGTCGTTGCTCAAGATTATTGCTTATTCGTTTTGAGTGATTACCTTTAGGCATGGCATTGAAGTGTGTTTTAGAATTGTTTAAAACTTAATTTCTTTACTATTTTATAATTATTGATCAAATTTAGGTTTAATTAGTTTGAATCCATTTAACAGGGCTTCTGATAATCGGTCAACTTCTTTTTGGGTAAGTGTCGTAGCAAACATACAAGCACATGTATTAATCATTATTATATTTTCTTTAAGAAATAAATAATCTAAAAGCTCCTTAATTAAAGTCTTCTTTTCTATTGTTTGATAGGCTTCGCGATAAGAAGTTGGTGCATGTGCTTTCAAATGGACCCTAAACATTGAGCCTGCTCCAGTTAAGGATATAGGCACATCTGCAATTTTTATAGCTTCCTCAATCTGATGTCTTGCTTTCAATGTCAAGGCATTTAATGACAAAACAGCTTCTTCATCAAACAATTCCATTGCTATTATTCCTGCTGTAATAGAAATTGGATTTGCTGAAAAGGTTCCAGAATGAGGATGACGCAAGAATGTTTCTCGCGGATCGAGGACTTGCATGATTTCAGATTTACCTGCCAATGCTCCAATAGGAAATCCTCCACCAATAATTTTACCTAAAGCAGTTAAATCTGGCTTAACATTATAGTTAGCTTGTGCTCCAGCATAATTAACCCGATAAGTTACCACTTCATCAAATGCTAGGATGGAATTATTTTTTCGAGTCCAATTATAAATAGCTTCAACAAACTCATTTGTAACTGGAAAAAGGCCTATTCTGTGCGGAACAGGATCAATGAGTACACAAGCTATTTCGTCTGCATGTTGGTCTAAAATATTTAAAGTTCTTTCAATATCATTATAAGGAAAGATTATTAAATCGTCAATTACTCCTTGAGGAGTACCCTGAACAACTGGAACAGCATTTGGTTTGTTTATATCTCCCCAATTGGTTGGATTAGCAGTTTGGCTTATCTCTGCGTAATCATAAGTACCATGATAAGCACCTTCAGCTTTAGCGATTTTTGGTTTGCGCGTATAAGCTCTAGAAGCCTTTATCATGGTCATAACTGCTTCGGTTCCAGAATTCACAAAACGAATTTTTTCAAAACTATTAGAACGTTCTGTCAATAATTCAGCAAAAGCAACTTCAATTTCTGTTCCCATAGTAAATGCCGTTCCTTTTTGTAATTGATTAATAACTGCATCTACAATTGTAGGATGAGAATGACCATGTATTAATGATGCCATATTATTGGCAAAGTCAATACGTTTAACCCCATCTATATCTGTTATATAACTTCCTTTAGCACTAGCCACATAATAAGGATGAGGTTCACGAAATATTGTGTTTCGGCTAACACCACCTGTTAGAACTTTACAAGCACGATCATAGATAGCCTTATTTATTTGGTTAGTTGTTTTCACTATGGAGTTTTGAGAATTCATATTTGAATGAATTTAAACTTGTGATTTTGCATATTGATTCAGTTTTGCTCCTGTGTGCTTTTTTAAATACTCAAAGTTAACGTTTGGAGCTAACTCTCTTACAAATAAACCTTCTTCTTTAACATCAAGTATTGCAAGGTTTGTGTAAATTCGTTCTACTACTTGTTTTCCTGTAAGAGGGAAAGAACACTTATCAACAATTTTAGGATCACCCTGTTTTGTAATATGTTGGGTAATTACAAATATCCTTTTTACACCTGCTACTAAATCCATAGCTCCTCCAACAGCAGGAATTGCGTTTTTCGCCCCCGTTGACCAATTGGCTAAATCTCCATCTTTTGAAACTTGCATAGCACCAAGCACACAAATATCTATATGACCACCTCGAATCATTGTAAAACTATCTGCATGGTGAAAATAGGCAGCTCCTAGTATTGAAGTAATATATTTTTTGCCGGCATTTACCAGTTCTCGGTCTCTTTTTCCCTCTTCAGGAATAGGTCCCATGCCAAGTAAACCATTTTCAGTTTGATAAATAAGTTCTCTTCCTTCAGGAACAAAATCGGCTACCATTTCAGGAATGCCGATTCCGAGGTTAACATACGAACCATCAGGAATGTCTAAAGCTACTTTTTGAGCCATTTCAGCACGATCCCAACCCGTTTTTATATCATTATTTACCATGGGTAGCTTATTTCTTCTTCTACCAATTTTGATTCATCGGTAGGGTTAATAACTTCAATTGTTTTTTGAACAAATATTCCAGGGGTAACTACAGTTTCCGGATCAATTTGTCCTGCTTCAACTATCTTTTTTACTTGCACGATGGCAACTTTTGAAGCAGTACACATAATCGGACCAAAATTTCGAGCAGTAGCGTGATAAAGTAAATTACCGTAGCGGTCTGCTGTTTCTGCTTTAACCAATGCAAAGTCAGCTTTGATACCGTATTCGAGAACATATTCCTGTTCATTAATCACCCTTGATTCTTTGCCTTCAGCAAGTGGTGTGTTAACGGATGCAGGGACGTAAAAAGCTGGGATTCCTGCGCCACCAGCTCTAATCCTTTCAGCTAATGTACCTTGTGGAACTAACTCAAGTTCAATTTTTCCGGCATTATACAATTCAGGAAAAACCATTGAGTTAGCAGTTCTTGGAAATGAACAAATCATTTTTTTGACTTGTCTGTTTTCAATAAGTGCAGCGAGTCCAACATGACCGCTTCCCGTATTATTACTTACAACAGTAAGGTTTTTTGCACCATGGTCTATCAAAGCGTGAATTAGTTCTATGGGGCTTCCAGCTTCACCAAACCCGCCTATCATAACGATAGCATCATCGCATATTTCAGCTACTGCTTCGGATAGGGAACTGACTTGTTTATTGATCATTTTTTGGAATTAAGATTGACTATCATATATAATATTTCTCTTTACCTTCTACTAATCCTAATGTTACCATGACGATACTTATTACACGATTACATTGTCAGGTTCTTGACTAACGCTACTCGTAGACTGCATGGACTTAGCAAATAACCCAGCTTCATCATAAATTACCCGATCCTCGTATCCACTAAACCATATGGCTTCGGGATTTCTCCCCACTATGGCTACTTGTCCTTTGTTAGAGGCATCTGCCACGCCGCGTAACAATTTAAAAATCACTACACCATTTTTAGCGCTTGGGACTCCTGGCATTGGTTTATTGGTTACTGCAACTACTTCTGTTTTGCCAAGATAATGTGTAATCGATAATCTGGCACTTGCCTCTACTCCAGATAATCCCTTTTGAGAATCATTTAATAAATTCCAGGCATCTTCTATGGTAAGATTAAAGGCCTTGTGGCCAATAATATCACGCCCGCAGAAAAAATAATGATTGTTGATCCGGTTTCTTTTTAACTCACGTTGCATGATTCGAATCACATCAGGGTCATGATTAATACCTTTAATGAAGGGAGCCTGATTTTCAATTATAATATATTTCCGTTCTGCCAATTTCTCAACAGCTCGTTTAGTACTTTCAATCCATACCAACCCACCTTCAGGGTCTTCGATGTAATTTCCGTTTTCATCCTTATGCAAAAACTCATCAGGGTGATTAAAATGCACCATCATTCTTAACTGAACTTCGGGATATGCAGCGTGCCAATCATCCAGCATATTAAAAAAATTGCTGTCGAATCGATCTGGATAAAAAGCCAATTCTTTGGTTCCCACACGAATACTTTCAATACCAGCATCAGCCAGAGCTGCAAACCATTCTGCCAAATTTTTGTTGGAAAGAACCATTGGGTCACCCCCCGACATTAAAATTTCCCTTAATTTTTCGCGTTTCGTTTCAGGATGCCTTCCTCCATTTTCTGCTACCACTCTATTGTGTTCCATGATATAATCAACCATTTCAGGTATTTTTGCCAAACCCTTTGAAGTAACCGTACCATCTTCTCTAAGTATTTCTTTTTTTGCAATTAGTTCTTCCCTGTAACAAAACCGGCAATGCGCAGAACAGGTATTAATCACATATATCAATCCCAATTCATATTTATGAATCAGACCCTCCAAAGGACTATAGTCCATCTGTTTACCGGGATCAGGAGCACCCTCAAGATCAAATGTTTCTTCAGGACTCGCTTTAATCAAGGTTCGTAAAGCTTTACTATTTTTTGCGATTTGATAATAATGATTAGTGATTTTTACGGGCATACGAGCTTCGACATCGTGGGTCGTGTTTTTGAGATCGATTAACTCCTTTAACTCTTCTTCCGAATAAAAACCTTGCATTTCTTCAGGTACATTGTTGTTTATAAACTTCTTGAGACCCATTATAATCTGACGATCGTATTTCGACTTTTCAACTTTGTCTAAAAATGCTTGTGCCTTCTCTGATGGTTGATATTTTCCTTGGGTTGCCATAGTAATTGTTCTATTTGTTTTTATGAATTTTAATTAGTTGTTATAAATTATTGTGAGGTGTTATTATCCATAATAGTTCGGCTTCTTTACCACTAATGTTTTTAAAGCAGAGGTTGTCTTGAATAAAAATAAAATCCGCCTCCATCACTCAAATTGTATTCTTGTTCATTTATAATAGCCTACCTTTAAGTACATAACAAATTCCTGACCCAAAAAGTTGTTAGTCATGGTACCATTAGAATCTGAGTTTTTATTGAATTGAATAATATAAGGTTCAATTTGTTTTGATGAATCATGATAAGAAAGTAAATGGAGGTTAGTGCAATTTTTGTTTTTTCTTACAAATCTTCTTTCGTTAGGTTTTAGCAAAGGATGTTCATCAAAATTTTTATTTTTCCCAATTAATTCACTGACAGTAGTTTGCAAAGCCTCTGCTACTTTTTTTAATGTTGCTATGGAAGGGAAAACTTTTCCTTTTTTAATTTGAGAAATTAAGCTAGGAGCAACACCTATTTGTGCTGATAATTCTTTTACCAAAAAGCCATACTCCTCTTTTTTCTTCTTTATCCTTTTCCCCATTAAGTCCATAGAATCCAACCAGTTTTAATTTTTAGCATATAATTAAATAATATTCAACAAAATAAAATATATTTAATTTATCCACCAAGCTTTTTATGATTATATGCTATTTTATGTATAAAAATATAATAACTATTAAGTCATGACTAGATTAAGAGATTGCACTTAATGTGGGTTATACTGAATTATTTTAAATGATACTATGAAACCCACTACTGCAATTAAAAAATCTGTTCATATGAACAATTTTTTGAATGATGTGAGTCGTACTCGATTCGTCACAGTGACTTCTACCCCTGTCAAGGTAACACTCTAAACCAACTGAGTTAATGACCCATAAAAACGAATATAAAAATACAAAGTTTGCTATGTGAAAACAGAAATACACCTATAAATATTGACTTAAAATAATTCTATTTTTTTATTAAAAAAAGCTTTTGTCTATTGAAAAACTACTCTATATTTGCAAACCAATTGTAGGGCGCATAGCTCAGTTGGTTCAGAGCACTTGGTTTACACCCAAGGGGTCGGGGGTTCGAATCCCTCTGCGCCCACAAAATCCTAAAGCATTAAGCTTTGGGATTTTTTGTTTTTATGCTACTAACTAAAAATTTAAAAGAGATTCCTTTCCAACCATGATAGCTCTCTGGATTTACATGGATTTCATTTAATAATTTCAGCTACCACAAATGTGCTTCCGCCAACATAAATTAAATCATTTTTATCTGCATTTTCTTTGGCAGAATCTAAAGCAGATTTAACGGTTTTGTAAACGTTGCCTTTGAGTCCTCTTTTAACAAAATGAGACTTCAAAATTTTAGCATCCAAACCTCTTTCTATATTTGGTTTGCAAAAATAATAATTAGTCCTTTTAGGAAATAAATCAATGAGATTATCAAAATCTTTGTCATTTACCATACCTAAAACTATATGAAGATTATTAAAGGTTTCACTTTTAATTTGGTTCATCACATAAGTTAAACCTTCTTTATTATGAGCTATATCGCAAATTACTTTTGGACTGTCTTGTAGTACTTGCCAACGCCCTTTTAAATCTGTGTTAGATATAACATTTTGTAAACCTTCTTTAATGTTGTTTTCTGATATATTAAATCCTTTTTTACAAATTTCTAATACAGTTTGCACTGCGGTTTTTATATTTTTCTTTTGGTAATCCCCTCTTAAATCGGAAGGATAATCTTCATTGATTAATTCATCAGCAAAATAAATAGGAGCATTATTCTTTTTAGCTAAAGTTTTAAAAATTAGTTTAGTTTCTTTTTGTGTCTCACCAATAATAACTGGCACATTAGGTTTTATGATTCCACCTTTTTCAAAAGCGATTTTTTTTAGAGTATTTCCTAAAAACTGTGTGTGATCCAAACCTATATTTGTTATCACAGAAACTTCAGGTGTAATAATATTTGTAGAGTCTAATCGTCCTCCAAGACCAACTTCAATTATAGCAATATCTACTTTCTGTTTTGCAAAATAATCGAAAGCCAAGCCAACTGTCATTTCAAAAAAGGACAATGAATCTTCTTCAAAAAACGATTTGTTCTTTTTAATAAACTGAGTTACAAATTGCTTATTAATACAAGTTCCATTAAGTTTTATGCGTTCTCTAAAATCCTTTAAATGAGGTGACGTATAAAGACCAACGTTATAGCCTGCTTCTTGAAGAATAGAAGCTACCATATGGCTTGTAGAACCTTTACCATTAGTTCCAGCAACATGAATAGATTTAAATTTGGTTTCAGGAAAATGTAAGTGCTTAGAGAGTTTAAGAGTATTTGATAAATCTGCTTTATAAGCTGCTTTACCTTTATTTTGATACATAGGTAATTGGCTAAACATCCAATTAATTGTATCTTGATAGTTCATTTATTGACTTACACTAAAGTTAATAACTACAAACCCTACTTGCTTAAAAGGTGCTTTAGAATCGGAAGGCCATTTGTAAGTCAATGCTGTTTTTTTTGCAGCATCGTATAAACAAATATTTCCTGTTGTTCCTCTTTTTCCAGGAACAGCGTTGACTACTCTACCAGCTCTATTTACTTGAATTTCTACAACGACACTGCCTTCTTCATCACATTCTGGTATCACTTTAGATTTTGTAGGTTTTCCACGTCCTCTTAAGCCATAACCTGTTCCTCCTCCTCCAAGTCCAGGTTTTCCAAAATAACTTGGCGCATAAGGATCGCCATCTAATTGACCTTTATCTCCTGCTTGATTATCATCACCTTCACTTCCTGAATCTGTTCCATTCGACTTACCTATTCCTCCAATAAGGGCATCCAGTTTTTTCTTTTTTTCTTCAAGCTCCCTTTTTTCTTTTGCAATGCGTTCTGCTTCAGCTTTAGCTTTAACCTTTGCTTTGGCTTCAGCTTCTTTTTTCTTTTTTAAAGCAATACTTTCTTCATTATTTTGGGTAACTACATCTTCAATTGCCTCTTGTGGTTTTGATGCTTCTGGTTGAGATTCTTTAACTTCGGGTTGTTTAATGACTTCTTTAACTTCCGATTTAATAGGTTTTTTTGGTTGAATATTTCCACTTCCGTAATCTGTAGTTCCAAAATTTACAGCAACACCATATTCTAATGGAGGATCCATATATTTTGGACCAACAATAAAGATGAGCAAGATTAAAATAACAGCAAATAAAGCAGTTATTCTTGCTGAATCTTTTTCATATTTAGTTTCAAAATATTTCATCTGATTATGTCTATTGCTTTTATCTGTCAGATGGAATTCGCATAATAATATTCTCAATCAAAAATTGAAAAATATTTATAAGATTATTTCATCTAACTTAATTAGGCTTTACTGCCAATATAACCTTAAACTTATTTCTATTGGCTATATCCATAACTTTTACAACGTTATCTATTGGAACAGATTTTTCTGCTCTTAAAACAATAGTTGGTGTAGTCTCTTTTGATAATGCAGCAATTAATTCACTTTCTAAAACGCTTATACCAACACGTTTCTGATCGATATAATACGTTAAATCTTTCTTTATGCTTACAGATACAGACCTTTTATTCTCCGTCATACCACTTGCTTTAGGCAATAAAATATCGATTGCATTTACCGAAACTAATGTGGAAGCCAACATAAAAAATATCAATAGCAGAAACACAATATCTGTCATCGATGACATATTGAACTCTGGTGTAACTTTATTTCTTCCTCTAAAATCCATATTAAACTGGTTCGTTAAGAAGGTCTAGAAATTCTACCGAATTAGCTTCCATTAGATGTATTACTTTATTGGTTCTTACTACCAAATGGTTATACATTATATAGCTTATAATCCCAACTATTAATCCTGCTACAGTTGTTGTCATTGCAGTATATAAACCATTGGATAATAATTCTATATCGATTTGCCCTCCAGCATTTGCAAGTTCAAATATTGCTAATATCATGCCTATCACTGTCCCAAGAAACCCAATCATTGGAGCAGCACCAGAAATGGTTGCGAGAACACTAACGTTTTTTTCTAAACCATAAACTTCTAATTTTCCTGCATTTTCAATTGCTGTATTAATGTCTTCTAATGGCTTTCCAATTCTTGTAATCCCTTTGCTTATTAATCGAGAAACTGGTGAGTTTACTTGTGCGCATAATACTTGAGCCGAATCTACCTTCCCATTTGAAATATGATCCTTGATCTGGTTCATAAAATTTGAATCTACTTTAGATGCTGCTTTAATAGCAAACAAACGTTCAAAATAAATGTAAGTGGCAACAATCAATAAAAAAAACAATATAAAAATAATTACTTGCCCAGCTGCTCCACCACTTCTTATCAATTCAATTATGGAAAGTGTTTTTTCTACAGATTCACCATCTGTTAGTAATTCTGTTCCATCCTGAACAGCATTTATTAGCATAGAGTTAAACATATTATTGTAATTAATTTAGATTTTGAATAATAAACGATTGATTTTTAAATAAAGTATTTAAAACAATGTTCTTGTATAGAAGAACACGAGTGCTCCAGCTAAAAAACCAATAAGTGCCAACCAGGAAATTTTCTTTAAATACCAGAAAAAATCAATTCTTTCCATTCCCATAGCTACAACTCCAGCAGCAGAACCTATAACTAACATACTTCCTCCAGTTCCTGCAGAATACGCTATAAAATGCCAAAGCTCATTATCTATAGGTTCAGAAAACATACCCAGACTAGCAGCCACAAGAGGCACGTTATCTATTATAGCAGAAGCAAATCCAAATAAAAGTATTACAATATCTGAAACGCCTTCGCCATGTAATTCTGTTCCTAACATTGGCATAGATTCTTTTAAAGTCGTTGCAAACCCAAACAATAAACCAAGCGACTCTAATGCAGCAACAGCCATTAATATCCCTAAGAAAAATAATATACTAGGCAACTCTATTTTAGATAATGAATAATGCACAGGACTATGATGTGCATGTGCATCGCTTTCTGCTGCTGCACCAACTCCAGTTAAACTAAATTTTGTTTTACTATAAATTTCGGCAAAGGTTGCAACAACACCAAGAGCCAACATCATACCAACATAAGGTGGCAAGTGTGTAACCATTTTAAATACAGGAACAGATACAATTGCTGTAAGTCCTAAAAACAACATTCTAGAACTATACTTACTTTTAGGTTTATTGTCTTGATCTTCAAGAGTTGTTTCAAGATCACCTTTAAATATCGATAAACGTGAAGCTATAAATGTTGGAATAATCATGCACACTAATGATGGTAAAAACAAGTAACCAAATAAATGCCCTGTAGTTACTTTTTTGCCAATCCAAAGCATTGTTGTAGTAACGTCACCAATTGGCGACCAAGCACCTCCTGCGTTTGCAGCAATAATTATTAAACCAGCATACCAAAGGCGTATATTTCTTTCCTTAACTATTTTTTGAAGAATAGAAATTAATACTATTGTTGCGGTTAAATTATCTATCATAGCCGACAAGACAAACGCCAAAGCAGTAAAAAACCAAAGTGTTTTTACCTTGCCTTTAAATTTAATAAAACCTTTTATTGTTGAAAAGCCATCGAAATAATCTATAATTTCAACAATCGTCATGGCTCCTAAAAGAAAGATTATAATCTCTGAAGTCTTACCTAAATGATGCAATAATGTTTCTTCCATTATATGCATTTTATCTTCAGAAGAATAGCCACTAAAACCATCTACTAAACCATGTTTTGCAGAATCAAACCATTCTGGAAAATTATCAATACCCAAAGAAATTAAAGCCCAGCTAACAGCCATCATGACAAGTGCAGGAATAAGCTTATCTATTTTAAGATTATGTTCTAAAGTAATTGCTAAATAGCCTATTACAAATACAATTATAATTGCTGCTTCCATAATTTGATTTTTATTTTATAAATTGATTTAATATCTTTTTGGAGTTTATTTTAAATTTCTGAAGTATTCCTTTCATTTAAATTGGTTAGAACCTGAATGGTAGCAAATATAAAAAACTATAAACGCTTTGTAATAAAATAATCAGGTTTTTAAGGATAAAATATTTTTCCTGAACTATGATTTCTTTTAGCCCCTGTAACACTACTCAAACAATTCACTTCGTTTCTTAATTTTAAAACACCTAAAAACCCAAATATGAGTGCTTCTTTATATTCTATGGTTTCTTTTGGAGGAATTACAATCCTGCTATCTACATAACTTTTAATCAGTTGAATTAAAAATAAATTAAAAACACCACCTCCAGTTATTAAAACACTGTCATCATTTTTGGAGTTAATCTCTTTAGAAATTTGGACAGCAATATGTTCTACAAAAGTTCTTAAAATATCTTTAATCGAAAGCTTAAAAGAATCAATTAGAGGAAATATTTTAGAGTTAACCCATTCTAACCCTAAAGATTTAGGGTAGTCTTTTTTATAATAATTTAATGCATTCAATTGATGAAGCAATTCATCATTAATTTTTCCTGTTGAAGCAATTTTACCTTCATCATCATAATCAAAGCCAAGTCGTTTTACGTAATAATTCAACACAATATTTACTGGACAAATATCGTACGCAATTCGAATATTATTTATTTCAGTAGAAACATTTGCAAAACCACCAAGATTAAGGCAAAAATCATATTGAGGGAACAACAATCGGTCGCCAATTGGAACTAATGGAGCACCTTGACCTCCAAATTCAACATCTTGAACGCGAAAATCACAAACGACCTTTTGGTTTAGTAAATTAGCAATATTTGGTAAATTCCCAATTTGGTAAGTCAATCCCTTTTCTGGTTGATGTAGTGCTGTATGACCATGAGAGCATATGGCATCAATATCCTCAATATTGAATTTTTTTATAAAACCCTTTACTAAATTTGCTAAATAAGAACTGTAATCTTCATCAATGTTTTTCAATTCTTCTAAAGAAAAATCCACCAAACACTTAAGAATATCAAGCCAAAATTTATCGTAAGAAACTGTTACTGCATGATGTATTGAAAACCGCCAAATCTCATCAAAACTAAAAGTAACGTAAACCAAATCGACGCCATCAAGCGATGTTCCAGACATTACACCAATAACTTTATATTCGGTTTTTAACATATAAAGTAAAAATAGCAATCATTATTGAAAAAATGTCATTTTAGACTTATCTTTGCATTACATTTTTATCAATTCAACAATTTTTAGACAATATGGATTTTAATCTAACCGAAGAACATTTAATGATTCGTGATGCAGCGCGCGATTTTGCACAAAACGAATTACTTTCAGGTGTAATTGAACGTGACGACAAACAGGAATTCCCTAAAGAACAAGTAAAGAAAATGGCCGAACTTGGGTTTCTTGGTATGATGGTAGATCCTAAATATGGAGGAAGCGGTTTGGATACTATTTCTTATGTGATTGCTATGGAAGAAATTTCAAAAATTGATGCCTCTGCTTCAGTAGTTATGTCTGTAAATAATTCTCTGGTTTGTTGGGGACTTGAAACTTTTGGCAACGAAGAGCAAAAACAAAAATACTTAACAAAACTCGCAACTGGAGAATGTCTTGGCGCATTTTGCTTGAGTGAACCAGAAGCTGGTAGTGATGCAACATCTCAAAAAACAACTGCAATCGATAAAGGCGACCATTACCTTTTAAACGGAACTAAAAACTGGATAACCAATGGTGGAACAGCTGATTTTTATCTAGTCATTGCACAAACTCATGTTGAAAAAAAACATAAAGGGATTAATGCTTTTATAGTTGAAAAAGGTTGGAAAGGTTTCGATATTGGCCCTAAAGAAAATAAATTAGGAATTCGTGGTAGTGATACACATTCTTTACAATTTAACGATGTAAAAATCCCTAAAGAAAATAGAATTGGTGACGATGGTTTTGGTTTCAAGTTTGCCATGAAAACTTTAGCTGGAGGACGCATTGGTATTGCTTCACAGGCATTAGGAATTGCTTCTGGAGCTTACGAGCTTGCCCTTAAATATTCTAAAGAACGTAAAGCATTTGGCACCGAAATATGCAATCATCAAGCCATTGCTTTTAAGCTTGCCGATATGGCAACACAAATTGAAGCAGCTCGTCATTTGTGCATGAAAGCAGCTTGGGAAAAAGACAATCATAAAAACTACGATTTATCGAGTGCAATGGCAAAACTATATGCCTCACAAGTCGCTATGGATACAACTGTTGAAGCTGTACAAATACATGGCGGCAACGGTTTTGTAAAAGATTACCATGTAGAACGCCTCATGCGTGATGCAAAAATCACACAAATTTACGAAGGCACTTCAGAAATTCAAAAAATTGTAATCTCGAGGAGTATTTTGAGAGATTAAAGAAATGGAATTAAACAACTACTATCCATTTGGAATGCCAATGCCGAACCGTAATCTTGAAGGAAATTACAGGTACAAATTTCAAGGGCAGGAAAAAGACCCCGAGACTGGGATGGAGGCGTTTGAGTTGAGACTTTGGGATAGTAGGATTGGGAGGTGGTTGACTACGGATCCTGCCGGACAATTTAATTCTCCATATTTGGGGATGGGCAATAATCCGATTAATGGAATAGATCCTGATGGAGGTAAATTTGTTCCAACTGCCAAAGCGGCAAAAATATGGGAAAAATATAAGGCGCTTTTAAGATTAACCGAAAGAGGTAGAGAATATATTGATGCTGTGGACGCTGATGAGAATTGGATAGTTAATGTTACTTATAACGAAGGGAAACAGCCGGCATGGAGTTATGATGACGTTACTAAAACTTTAAAACTTGGAGAGTTAAGTTCTAGTTTCAAGCTTTTGGTTTTGTTTGTGGAAAAATCGAAATGGGCTTATCATCATTCTGCAACCGGTTTAGCTGGGCATGAAGTGGCACATGCATATCTACACTGGTGGTATGATAAACAATATGGCAATGGAGCATATAGTAAGTTTCTTTATACTACCACAACTACAGGTTTAAGGTTTCAAAGGAAGACAAATTTCGGGGAAAGTGAAAAATTCGCTGTACATTTTCAAAATTATATATATTCGGTTTTCACAGGAGGAGATGTTTTTAGAAATGAGTATAATGGGTATTTGGATTATCCAATATGGGGAAATCCTACAACCGAAACCTTTAATTTAAATTTTGAAAGAATAAATTTTGGTATTCCGTTTCAAAATTTCGATTTACCAAGAATTTTCTCTAGAACCAAAGGCAAGGATGATTGTAGTTGTAATTAACCAATTATGGAAAGAAATAACTTAAGAAAAATAAACAATTTTTTTTTACTGTTTTTAATTGGAAGTATCCTTTTCGAATATATTATTTTTAATATTATTTTTCCAAATAAGGAATTACTTCCATTATTACTTATAGAGGAATTGATTGTCACACCATTTAGCTATCAAATAGGTTATTATGTTATTCTAATTACATTGGTTTCTTCAGCTTTTTTATTTTATAATAAAAGATCATATGGAATATGTAAGCTGTTAATTATTATTGAATGTGTTTTTTGGGTATTAAAATTCCTTTTTTTTAGAAATCAATATTATATTTCACATGAATTAAGAGTTATAGTATTTCCTAACCTTTTGCTTATAGTATATGATTTTACTTCATTACTTATAAGGCTTTTAATTCTTTATATTCTTATTTATAAAAAACTATTCTCTTTAAAACATGGAATATCATTAATATTGGCTTCTATTATCTTAATAGTGATAAAAATGTATTTTTTATCTAAACCTATTTTATATTTTGACTGGCAATGAAAATATGTCAGGGTTATGCTTGCATTCCCCGCTGGTGCGCGATTGCATCGCGTTCATTATATTATACTAGCATCAACATAAAGACATATAAATCAAAAATATTTTTTAGTTTTGGTTTATGAGTAGAAACTACAAGTTTAACAATCCAGAAGCAGCATATTTTGTAAGCTTTGCTGTTGTTGAGTGGTTAGATGTTTTTACAAGAAATGAGTATAAAAATATTTTAATAGATAGCTTACAGTTTTGTCAAAAAGAAAAAGGAATGGAAATTTATGCATGGTGTATTATGACAAATCATGTTCATTTAATTTTTAGAAGTATAAAAGGTCAAAAACCAGAGTTATTATTAGGGGATTTTAAAAGATTTACTAGTAAAGCTATTGTTAAATCTATAATAAATAATCCAAAAGAAAGTAGAAAAGAATTTTTATTAGAACAATTTATAAAAACAGGTAAAAAGTCATCTAATGTAAATAAATATCAATTTTGGAGACATGATAATAAGCCCATTGAACTGTGGAGCAATAAAGTAATATTTCAAAAAATTAATTATATCCATAATAATCCTGTAGAAGAAGGTTTGGTATTTAGAGCTGAAGATTATACCTATAGTTCTGCAGTAGATTATTCAGGAGAAAAAGGAATGATTGATGATATAATTGTTGTTAGAGAGTTGTAGTTACCACACGATACAATCGTGCGGTAGCTGGGAAGAAAAAAACAAAATCAAATTGGATTCGTGCTACTTATGAAACAGTCTCACATTTTTGGACAATCTAATAAATGATTAATTTAAACGTTATGTATATAATAGAATACATTGTTATTCAATTTTTTTTAATATTATGGTTAATCCATATATTGAAAAATAAGCCCAGTTACAAGGACTCATATAGTTTTAGAGTATTTTTTGGTAATTTAGGATTCGTTATTACAGCAAGTGTTTTTGCAATATGGTTTTTATTTCGTAAAAAATCAATAATTATAAGTATTTGGTCTGAAATTATGAATTGATATTCTGGTATTTGCTCCACTGCTCTCTCTACGACACTTTTAAAACAAAGTGTCCCTCCCGATAGCTATCGGGATAAGGGAAGTTATTAATAGTTAAGGAGTTGTAAAATAATTGACACTATCCTAAAACCTGTGTAAGTTTATGAGAAAGTCCTCTTTTTTTACTACACCCGATATATGTCAGGTTTCCAATTTTTAACAGTTTTTTTAATCTCCTTTTCAGAAAGGTTTTCGGCAACAGCTTTTTCAGCCAAAGCTGGAAATTCTTCATCCGATGCAAATCGTAACCCTATAATTTGCCTAACAGACAACTTATTACTTAAGGGTTTACCTGTTAGTAAATAATGTCTAAGATTCTCTTCTACTTTAATTGCCCTGTCTTGAGCCTTCAATGCAAAAGCTCTCGAGAAAAAAAATAAGAATAATAAAATAAAGGAGGTTAAAACTAATAATGAAGACAAATACAAATTATCATCAGATGAATTGACTAAATTTATTATTGAGCCAATCAATAGAGCCATTATAGCAAAAAAAACTACACCGTGAAATCCAATCACAAACTTACTATGGTTTTTAAAATTTTGTTCTTTCATATTTACTTATTTTTTTGATAGACTATAAATATATCTCTTTTTAAAACAAAACATAAAAAAAATCCTCAACAAATTAAATTGTTGAGGATTAAAAAAGGCAGCGACCTACTCTTCCACAATAGTAGTACCATCGGCGCTAATGGGCTTAACTTCTCTGTTCGGGATGGTAAGAGGTGGACCCCATTGCTATAACCACCTTAAATCTTTCAGTGCGCAGTACACAGTAAAACAGTATACAGTAAAAACTACTGCAACTGAAGGCTGAGGACTGTTAACTGTATTAGTTAACATATTGAAAAAAGGGCATTGAATGCCATCATACATAAAATCATACCCTAAAAAAAACAGGCGTACAATAAGCCTACGGGCCATTAGTACTACTCGGCTGCGCACATTACTGCACTTGCACCTATAGCCTATCAACGTGGTAATCTCCCACGGCCCTTTAAAGAAATCTCATCTTGTGGTGGGTTTCGCGCTTATATGCTTTCA
>JAKITV010000042.1 GCA_021647885.1 Flavobacteriaceae bacterium
AATTGGATCTGTATTGGTTGGTGATGACGACATTATGAAAAACGCGATTAGAGTCCGAAAGTTATTTGGCGGTAATATGCGTCAAGTAGGTTATCTGGCAGCAGCAGGATTGTATGCTTTAGATAATAATATTGATAGATTAGCAGAAGACCATAAAAAAGCCAAAGAGATAGGTAAGGTTTTAGGTCAATTATCACTAATAAAAACCGTTGAACCAATAGAAACCAACATCGTTATTTTTGAATTGAATGACGATGTAGATGAAACTGTATTTGTACAAAAACTGGCTGATAGCAATATAAAGATTATTGGAATGGGAGGAGGAAAGTTGCGTATGGTTACGCATTTGGATTATACTGAAAAGATGCATGAGAGGGTTTTGAGTGTTTTGAAAAATATTTAATAATGTTATTGTTTAAATATATATGAAGAAATTAAGTGCAAAAGATCATGATAAACTAAAATATGCAATTGATTTGCAGAAGAAAGATGAGGATGAGAAGGCACTTTCGATTTTATATGATTTAGAAAAAAACAATCCTAATAACACTAATGTTTTAGGTTTTATAGGTTTAATTTTAGCTAAAGTCGAAAGACGAAAAGAATCAATACCTTATTTGGAGAAGACTTTAAAACTGAACTCAAAATATGAACATTTTCATTTGTCATTATATGTAAGTTATGCTGAAATTGAAGAGTATGAAAAAGCTATTAATATATTATTTAATTATCTTGAAAATAATCCAGCCGATTTATTTAAGGACACATTAGAAGAATTATTAGATGGATTGTTAAATGAATATGGGACTATTTATAGAGATAAGATTATTTTTTACGCAAAAAAGAATGATGTTTATATTCCAAATAAGTTAATAATTTAAGGAATCAATTTAGCACCTCAAAATATATCTTTTCTCTTTTCTCTTAAATCTCTATTCTATTAAATATTAACCCTACTTTCGCATTTTCAATTTATATATTATAAATGAGCAAAGATATAACCCCTCCTAAAGCTAAAATTAAACCAAAACGGCTTAAAATCCATAACGATTTACGAATAGACGATTACTATTGGCTTAATGATAGAGAAAACCCTGAAGTTATAGAGTATTTAGAGCAGGAAAATACCTATTGTGATGCAATGTTGGCACACACTAAAGATTTTCAAACCAACTTGTTTAAAGAAATGAAGGCTCGCATTAAGGAAGATGATGAGTCTGTACCATATAAATTCAATGGTTATTGGTATATCGTAAAATTCGAAAAAGGGAAAGATTATCCTATTTACACAAGAAAAAAAGAAACGTTAAAAGCAAAAGAAGAGATTTTATTAGATTGTAATGAAATGGCTAAAGACTATTCCTATTTTAAACTTGTAGGCATTAGTATAAGCCCAAACAATGATTTAGTTTCCTTCGGTATAGATACTGTAGGGAGAAGACAATATACTTTGCATATAAAAAATCTAGTTACAGGAAAAACGTATAAAGATACTATTAAGAATACAACAGGAGGAGCAACTTGGGCCAACGATAATAAAACATTGTTTTATACCTCTAAAAATGAGCACACCTTACGTTCCGATAAAATATTTAAGCATATACTTGGTAATGCAGTTAAAAATGACGTATTAACTTTTAGTGAAGATGACGATACTTTTGGGACTACAGTTTACAAAACAAAATCAAAAAAATATATTGTTATTGCAAGCTATAGTACGCTTACAACCGAGTATCAAATATTAAACGCAAATAATCCTGAAGGAGAGTTTAAAATATTTCAGCCAAGAGTCAGAGGTTTGGAATACAGCATTAATCATTACAAAAACGAGTTTTTTATTGTTACAAATGCTGATAATGCGACTAATTTTAAACTCATGAAAACATGTGAAGATGCTACCGAAATCTCAAAATGGGAAGATGTTATTGCACATAGAGAAGATGTGCTTTTAGAAGGCATCGATATATTTAAAGATTTTTTAGTAATTACCGAAAGACGTAACGGATTAAACGAAATTAGGATTAGACGTTGGGATAACTCTGAAGAATATTATTTACCATTCGATAACGAAACCTATACAGCATATACCACAACAAATATAGATTTTGATACAACAATTCTGCGTTATGGATATAATTCTTTAAAGACACCTTCTTCAATTATTGATTTTGATATGGTTACAAAAACCAAAGAAATAAAGAAAGAACAAGAAGTATTAGGCGGAACATTTAAAAAAGAAAATTATATTTCAGAGCGTGTTTGGGCTACAGCACAAGACGGAACCAAAATCCCAATATCTTTAATATATCATCGTGACACTAAAAAAGATAAATCTACTCCATTATTGTTATATGCCTATGGTTCTTATGGCTCTACAATAGATCCATATTTCTCGACAATTAGATTGAGTTTGTTAGATCGAGGTTTTATATATGCCATAGCACATGTAAGAGGTGGCGAGTATTTAGGACGGCATTGGTACGAGAATGGGAGATTACTTCAGAAAATAAATACATTTACCGATTTTATAGAGTGTTCAAAATTCTTAATCGAAAGCCAATACACATCAGCAAAACACCATTATGCAATGGGAGGAAGTGCAGGAGGATTGTTAATTGGAGTTATAGTTAATTTAGCTCCAGAACTTTACAACGGGGTTATTACTCAAGTTCCTTTTGTAGATATAATAACTACGATGTTAGACGAAAACATACCACTCACAACAGGAGAATATGATGAGTGGGGAAATCCTAATGATAAGGAATATTATGATTATATAAAGTCTTATTCACCTTACGACAATGTTGAAGAAAAAAACTATCCAAACCTATTAATTACAACAGGTTTACATGATTCTCAAGTACAATATTGGGAACCTGCAAAATGGATAGCCAAATTGAGAACCCTTAAAAAAGACAATAATATTTTACTGCTTAAAACCAATATGGAAGCTGGTCATGCTGGAGCTTCTGGTCGCTTTGAAGCTTTAAAAGAAGATGCTCTAGAATATGCCTTTTTATTAGATTTAGAAGGTAAAAACAAATAATTTCAAAAATTTCTTCTATTTTTGTCAAGTTTAAAGGCTACATTTAATAAATATGTAGCTCATAATAATACTTTATGAAACAAAATAAACACGTATTTAATAATGTGTTGGACCTTATAGGAAATACACCACTTATTAAATTAAATGCAATAACTTCAGATTTTGAAGGTGAATATTTAGCAAAAGTAGAAGCCTTTAATCCTGGACACTCCACTAAAGATAGAATAGCACTTTATATTATTGAAGAAGCAGAGAAAAGAGGAATCCTTTCTCCTGGTGACACTATTATCGAAACTACCTCTGGTAATACAGGTTTTAGTATTGCAATGGTAAGCATAATTAAAGGCTACGAATGTATTTTGGCTGTAAGCTCTAAATCTTCAGCAGATAAGATTGATATGCTTAAAACAATGGGAGCAAAGGTCTATATATGTCCTGCTCATGTTAGTGCAGACGATCCAAGATCTTACTATCAAGTAGCAAAGCGTTTACATGAAGAAATAAAAGGCTCGGTATATATCAATCAGTATTTCAATCAATTAAATATTGAAGCGCATTATAAAACTACTGGACCAGAAATTTGGGAGCAAACCGAAGGGGAAATTACTCATTTAGTCGCTTGTAGTGGAACAGGTGGAACTATTTCGGGAACTGCAAAGTATTTAAAAGAGCAAAATCCAGATATAAAAATTATTGGTGTTGATGCATTTGGTTCGGTATTACAAAAATACCATGAAACAAGAGAATTTGATGCAAATGAAATTTATCCATATAGAATTGAAGGTTTAGGAAAAAACCTAATACCAACTGCAACAGATTTCGATCTTATCGATAAATTCATTAAAGTATCTGACGAAGAAAGTGCTCATACAGGTAGAGAGATTGCAAGAACAGAAGGCTTATTTGTCGGCTATACTAGTGGAGCTGCTTTGCAAGCTGTAAAACAACTTAATGCTCAAGGCGAATTTAAAAAAGGAGATAAGATTGTTGTTATTTTTCCAGATCATGGATCGCGCTATATGAGTAAAATATTTAATGATAAATGGATGGAGGAGCAAGGATTTTTTGACAGCAAAAATGAAGCAACAGTAAAAACGATACAACACATAAACTAAAATTAATCCTAAAATTATTAACCTGTAATATTTTTTATAAAGTATTGCAGGTTTTTTTTATGGATTACTGTTTTGTGAAGGTGCAAATAAAATTATTGTGTAGTCAAAATTTAATTGATTAAATTTGCAACAACTAAACTAATGACGAATTATAGATGAAGGATTTATTTGAAAAGATATACAGAGACAAAGGACCATTAGGTAAATGGGCTTCTCACGCTGAAGGTTATTTTGTGTTTCCTAAACTTGAAGGACAGATTTCTAACCGAATGAAGTTTCAAGGAAAAGATGTAATAACTTGGAGTATAAACGATTATTTAGGGTTAGCAAATCACCCTGAAATCAGAAAAGTTGATGCTGAAGCTGGTAAGCAATATGGATCTGCCTATCCAATGGGAGCTCGTATGATGTCTGGTCATACGTCACTTCACGAGCAATTACAGGATGAGTTAGCCGAATTTGTCAATAAAGAGGCATCATATTTATTAAACTTTGGTTACCAAGGCATGGTTTCTACCATTGATGCATTAGTTACAAAGCATGATGTTATTGTTTATGATGTAGATGCGCATGCATGCATAATTGATGGTGTGCGTTTGCATATGGGAAAACGATTTACTTATAAGCATAATGATATAGAGAGTATAGAAAAAAACCTTGAGAGAGCAACAAAAATGGCAGAGCATACTGGAGGTGGAATACTAGTAATTACTGAAGGTGTTTTTGGTATGCGTGGAGAACAAGGAAGACTTAAAGAAATTGTTGCGCTTAAAAAGGATTATAATTTTAGATTATTGGTAGATGATGCTCATGGTTTTGGTACTTTAGGAAAAACTGGAGCTGGAGCTGGAGAAGAACAAGGTGTTCAAGATGACATTGATGTGTATTTTGCAACGTTTGCCAAATCAATGGCAGGAACAGGTGCTTTTATAGCAGCTGATAAAGAAATAATAGATTACTTAAAATATAATTTACGTTCACAAATGTTTGCTAAATCATTGCAAATGCAATTAGTTGTTGGTGCATTAAAACGTTTGGATATGTTACGAACAATGCCAGAATTGAAAGAAAGCCTTTGGACAATTGTTAATGCATTACAATCTGGATTAAAAGAACGAGGTTTTGATATTGGTACAACCCAAAGTTGTGTTACTCCTGTGTTTTTACAAGGTAGTGTTCCCGAAGCCATGGCATTGGTAAGGGATTTAAGAGAAAATCATGGTATTTTCTGTTCTATTGTAGTGTATCCTGTTGTACCTAAAGGTGTAATTTTATTAAGAATGATACCAACAGCTACACATACTTTAGAAGATGTAGAAGAAACGCTCATTGCATTTTCTTCAATTAGACAACGATTAGAAAACGGAACTTATAAAAGATTATCAGCAGCAGTTTTTGCAGATTAGACACTAAATTGAAATGACTAGTAAAAACCATTTTTCCCGATAGCTATCGGGATTGAATGGTTTTTTTATTCAATATCTTTTCTAAATGTACAGCGTTTTTTGTGTGTTATTGGATTAAAATTTTTCCATAGTTGATGAATAGCGATATTATCGGCAAGTTCTGGACCTCTAATACATTCTACAATACCTCTTTTTTCAAAAGAGTTATAAAACTCATTAAAGACAATAGCATGAACACCTTTATTTTGATATTTTGGATGAACTCCAATTAAATAAAGAGTAACCTTTTTACTGTGTTTTTTTGCATGTAATAAATGTTTTATTCCAAAAGGAAATAATTTACCATCTATTTTTTGTAAAGCTTCAGCATACGAAGGCATTGCAATTCCAAAAGCTACTAAATTATCATCTTTATCGACCACAAATTTTATATATTCTGGGTTTATAAATCCTAAAAATTTCTTCTTAAAATATTCCTTTTGAATATCTGTGATTTCTACAAACGATGATAAGGATGAGTAGCTTTTATTAAACAAATCAAACATCTTATCTGCATAAGGCATAACTTGTTTTGTTTTATCAAAATAAAGTGCTTTTAATTGATAACGCTTTTTAATGATTTCTTGAATTCTAGCAAAGCTTTCTTTTGTAATATCTTTAAAAGCATGTTTATGTTCTAAATATTCTTTTTCGACTTTATAACCTAGTTTTTCAAAATGTGAAGCATAATATGAATGGTTATACCAAGTAATCATTGTGCCAATATGATCAAATCCATAAGTAAGCACTCCAACCTTGTCGAGGTTAGAAAATCCAACAGGACCTTCCATATATTCTAATTGGTTTGCTTTCCCAATCTCTTGCGCTTTTTCTAATAATGCTTTGGAAACATTAATATCATCTATAACATCAAACCAGCCAAAACGCATTTTTTTTTGGTTTTGACCCTTAACTTCCAACCAGTTAATTATAGCAGCAATACGACCAACAATGATGTTATCTTTAAAGGCAAGAAAAAGTCTGGCATCTGCATCATTAAAAACTGGGTTAATCTTTTTATTGAAGGTTTTAATTTCTTGACTTATTATTGGCGGAACCCAATATTTTGAATCTTTATATAGAGAAAACGGAAATTTTACAAACGCTTTTAAATCTTTTTTAGAATGTACTTCTTTAACTGTAATCATAAATTTACATTAAACCACCATCATCATTAAAATCGTCTTGTTTCCTTTTCGATTTCTTCTTCTTTTTCGCACCTCTAGATTTTCGTTTCCCTTCAGCTTTGGCATCGCTATTATTGTCAATCTCTTTATCAACATGAAAATCGAAACGATAAGATGCACCAAAATTTACACTAAAAACGGAAGGCGTGTCTTTAGTGTTAAAGGTTACAGCAGTATCTAACTGAAAATCTTTGCTCATTAAATATGCACCTCCAAATCTAAATAAATTATCAGCATAAAAGTCACTACTAATCCCTTGTGCTTCTCCAAAAACAACCCATTTAGGGTTAAATGAATGTGTTAAAGTTAGTATATATTGAAAATCGGATTGATCTGTACCAATTCTATCTTTTATTAAATTCATAATAAACACCCAGCCACCAGCAAAATTATTTTGTGTAGCAATCATAATTTTAGGGCTTATGCCTTCAATTCCTGGAGCAATGTATGGATTGTTTTTTGTATCATAATTTACTCCAGCATAAACAGCAACAGCAGGAATAAGTGATTTCCATTTAAAACCACGATTAGCTTTCCAGCTATATAAATTTGGCTTGTCCTCTTCAGCATTTTTGTAGGGATCAAAAACTAAATACTTTGCTCCCAATGTGAAGGATTTAAAATTGCTACGCTTATGTTCACTAGAAATTAAAGAACGATTATCGGTAAATGTGTCATTTTGGTAAGTGCCTTCTATATTAATTTCAAGCTGTTCTAATAGCAAACCATAACGTGCTGAAAAATCTACACCAAAACCTGATACTTCATATTTTAAAGGTGTATGTTCTTCTTTGAGAATAAAAGGTCCAACTTCTAATTGTATAACATTGGTTCCTACGGAAAACGCACTGCTAGATACTCCGGGACGGTTGGAATTGATAACTTCGGTATATTGGCTAAAAGCATTTGTAGAAAAAATAAGGCAAATAAAAAATAGTAAATAGGTTTTGATAGATTTCATTGTTAGTTTGTTATTCTTCAAATATAAATATTTTAATAATTTTTTAAGACCTTTAAACGTTTTTTAAGTTGTAAGAATTGTATTTTTGAAAAATATTTTTGTTTACAGTAACATGCTTTCTTTATGGGTGTATTAAAAACTATTTTAATAATATTGTTGGTTTACTATGGTGTAAAAGTCTTATCAAGATTATTTGCTCCATTATTAATGCGTTTTGTTGCAAAGAAGGCAAAACAACGCTTTGGGCAACAATTTAACCAACACCAAAAACAACAACAGCCTAAACAAAAAGAAGGCGAAATTTCTATCGATAAAACGCCTAAACAAGGCAAAGCATCAAATAAAGATGTTGGTGAATATGTAGATTATGAAGAAATCGAATAAATGTCTTTTGTCATTTCAGTATAGACGAAAATCTCAAAGCTAAATTTTTGTTTTAGTATTTTCAATTTCAATTCAGCTTAATCTCAAAAAATATGATTATTTTTCACATTCATTGTTTTAACATCTTTACATGCAGTTTTCAGTTAAAAAAATCCTTCCTCATTTATTAGTTTTAGTTGGTTTCGTAATACTTTCCTTGGCTTATTTCAATCCGGTTTTAAAAGGAAAGCAAATATTCCAGAGCGATATTATGCAATATATTGGAATGGCGAAGCAGCAAAACGATTTTAGAGCACAAACTGGCGAAGAAACTTATTGGACAAATAGTGCTTTTGGTGGTATGCCAACCTATCAACTTGGAGCACATTACCCTCATAATTATATAAAAAAATTAGATCATACACTACGTTTTTTACCTCGTCCAGCCGATTATTTATTTCTTTACTTTATTGGTTTCTACATACTCCTTTTAGTGCTGAAGGTAGATTTTAAATTGGCTGCCCTAGGAGCATTAGCCTTTGGGTTTTCTACATATCTTATAATAATTCTTGGTGTTGGTCATAATAGTAAAGCACATGCGATTGCTTATATGCCTTTGGTTTTAAGCGGAATATTGCTCACGTTTCAACGAAAATATATTATTGGTTTTTTATTAACTGCAATTGCAATGGCTTTAGAACTATCTGCCAATCATTACCAAATGACATACTATTTAATGTTATTGGTTTTGGTTTTAGGTGTTGCATACTTAATTGATGCTTATAAGAAAAAAATATTACCTCATTTTTTTAAGTCTGTTGGGATTTTAGTAGCAGCTGTTATTTTATCTATTGGACTCAACGCTACAAATATATTGGCTACACAAGAATATGTAAAAGAAAGCACTCGTGGTAAAAGTGAATTGACCATTAATGCAGATGGTTCTCCAAAAGAAATAACTTCTGGTTTAGATAAAGCCTATATTACTGAGTATAGTTATGGGTTTTTAGAAAGTTTTAATCTATTTATTCCACGTTTTTTAGGAGGAGGAAGTTATGAAAATGTTGGTAAAGACTCTTATACCTATGATGCTTTAAGAAAAATGGGCGCACCTCCAGTTCAAGCATTGCAAGAAGTAAAACATATTCCTACATATTGGGGAAATCAGCCAATTGTAGAAGCACCTGCTTATGTTGGTGCAGTAGTATTGTTCTTGTTTGTTTTCGCTTTGTTTTTGGTTAAAGGGCGACTTAAATGGTGGCTTGTAGGAGGCATAATTTTATCGTTGCTACTATCCTTTGGTAAGAATTTAGGGTTTTTAACCGATTTGTTTATAGATTACTTTCCTTTATACAACAAGTTTAGAGCAGTAAGTTCCATACAAGTGATACTAGAATTATGTATTCCTTTACTTGGAATTTTTGGATTGGTAAAATTATTTAATGACTTTGAAAAAGATGAAGACAAACTTAAAGCATTAAAATATTCTGCAATGATTACAGCTGGATTAGCTTTGGTGTTTTTGCTTTTTGGACATTCGTTATTTGATTTTGTAGGAAACAACGATGGTAGATATATTCGAGGTTATGGACAAGGATTTATGGATGCTGTAAGAGCAGATAGAAAGGTTCTTTTTACAAATGATACTTTACGTACACTTATTCTTGTGTTACTTTCGGCTGGAGTAATTTGGATGTATTTAAAGAAGAAGTTATCTAAAAATATAGTAATTATTTCTTTTGCTGTTTTAATAGTTTTTGATTTGGTTGTAGTAGATAGACGTTATGTAAATAATGATGATTTTGTGTCTTCTATTCAAGTAAAAAAACCTTATACAAAGAATGCAGCAGATATTGAAATCTTAAAAGATACAACACATTATCGTGTATTCGATCTCACTTCTGGGAATACCAAAGCGTCCTATTTTCATAATTCGCTAAATGGTTATCATGCAGCAAAAATGAGACGATATAATGAATTGTTCGATTTTTACATTGCTAATAATCACTTGGGAGTTTTGAACATGTTGAATGCCAAGTACATTATTGGACAAGGCGAAGATAGCAAACCTATTGCATTTACAAATCCAGATGCCAATGGCAATGCTTGGTTTGTAAGTGAGTTGAAAGTTGTGCAAAATGCAAATGAAGAAATTTTAGCTTTGGATAGTCTTGATACAAAGCATGAAGCTATATTTAATAAGAGCAGATATAAGTTTGAAGGAATTCTGAATTTTGAAGTTGATTCGTTAGCTTCAATTAAGCTTTTAGATTATAAACCAAATTATTTAAAATACCAATCAAACAATGCAAATGAAGGTTTTGCAGTTTTTTCCGAAAATTATTATGGACAAGGTTGGCAAGCTTATGTTGATGGTGTAGAAGCAGAGCATATTAGAGTAAATTATGTGTTAAGAGGTATGGAAATACCTAAAGGAAATCATACCATAGAATTTAAATTCGAACCACAAATTATAAAAACAGGAAGTTCTATTGCTTTGGGAAGTTCTATATTACTCGGACTATTATTATTAGGAGGATTGTTTTACGGGTTTAAGAAGAAAAAATAATAATTCTCCTCCTTTTTTAAGGAGGAGTGTCATGAAGTGACGAGGTGGTTAAACCATTTTAATTTATAAGATTCCTCCCGATAGCTATCGGGATTCGAGGGAATGACAAAAATGAAAAAAAAGAAAGCACTCATAATAACCTATTATTGGCCACCAGCTGGAGGTCCAGGAGTACAGCGTTGGTTAAAATTTGTAAAATATCTTCGAGATTTTAATGTTGAACCCATTGTTTATATTCCGGAAAATCCTAGTTATCCAATTGTAGATGAAAGTTTAGTAAAAGAGATTCCTAAAGAGATAACAATCTTAAAACAACCTATTAAAGAACCTTATGGTGTTGCTAGTGTTTTAGCGAAAAAGAGTTCACAAAACATAAGCAAGGGTATTATTCATAGACCACAAAGTCAAACGTTTATCGAAAAGATTTTGCTTTTTATACGTGGTAATTTCTTTATTCCTGATGCTCGTAAAAATTGGGTAAAACCTTCGGTTGAGTATCTTTCTAAATATATTTCTGATAATAATATTGAAACTATTATTACAACTGGTCCACCACATAGTTTACACCTTATAGGATTGCAATTAAAACAACAATTAGGAGTAAAGTGGTTAGCCGATTTTAGAGATCCTTGGACAAGCATTGGTTATCATAAACAATTAAAACTTACCAAGTCTTCAATTAAGAAACATAAACAACTAGAAAGGCAAGTTTTACAAGAAGCAGACCAAGTTATTGTTACAAGCTTCAGGACAGATAAGGAGTTTCAGAAAATCACAAAAAAGCCCATAACTGTAATTACCAATGGTTACGATACAGAAAGTACAGAGAAGGTTACTTTAGATTCAAAATTCTCTTTGTCACACATTGGGTCTTTACTTTCTGAAAGAAATCCTGAAATTTTGTGGAGGGTATTAGCCGATATAAAAAGGGAAAATAAGGTATTTCAATCTCAATTTCAGCTCAACTTGGTTGGTACTGTGAGTCAAGAAATACTTGAGAGTTTAGAAAAATATAATTTGTTTCAGTTTGTGAACCTTGTTGGTTATGTATCACATAAAAAGGCTATTGCGTACCAAAGAAAAGCGCAATTATTATTATTGATTGGAATCGATTCCGAAGAGACTAAATGTATCATTCCAGGAAAGTTATTCGAGTATATGGTTTCCAATCGACCAATTATAGCAATAGGTCCAGAAGATTCAGATGTAGAACAAATAATTAAGGAAACCAATACTGGAAGCTATTTCAACTATTCAGATTACGACAAGTTAAAAGCTGTAATATTAGAGTCTTATAAAGCATTTAATAATAATAATTTACAAAGCCATCCAATTGGATTACAGCAATACAGTAGGAGAGAGCTAACAAAACAATTAGCTATGCTAATTGAAAAAAGCAAATAGCCAAATACCAAAATCCAAAGCAAGAATTAAAGTTTGGAATTTGGAATTTTTAATTTGGAATTTATAAAGATTTATGGGAATAGTACGAAACCAATCCTTTAAGAATACCATTAGTACATATTTGGGCTTTGCCATAGGAGCCATTAATACTTTGTTTTTATATACCAATTTTTTAACTGATGAGTACTATGGTTTGGTGGCATTTGTATTGTCTTCTGCTAATATTATGATGCCTTTAATGGCATTTGGTGTTCATAATACGATTATAAAGTTTTATTCAAGTTATAAAACAAGACAGACAGCTAATAGCTTTTTGACATTAATGCTGTTTTTACCACTATTACTAATTATTCCTGTTGGATTAATTGGTTATGTGTCTTACGATGCGATTGCTAATCTGCTATCACAAAAAAATGCTATTGTTAGCGATTATGTCTGGTATATTTATGTGGCTGCTATTGCTATGGCGTATTTTGAGGTCTTTTTTGCTTGGGCAAAAACACAAATGCAATCTGTTTTTGGAAATTTGATGAAAGAGGTGTTTCATCGTGTAGGAGTAATGCTTCTGCTAATTGCAGTTTATTTTAAATGGATTACGGTTGATGAGTTTATTTTAGGCATTATTGGCGTTTATATTTTACGGATGCTCATCATGAAAATGTATGCGTTCTCTATTAGGTTTCCAACATTTAAAATTAAAAAAATTGATAATTTGAATGCTGTTTTAAAGTACACTTCTCTTATTATTATTGCAGGTTCTATCGCAACTCTAATTTTAGATATTGATAAATTTATGATTGGTGAAATGCTAATGATTGAAGAAGTAGCCTATTATAGTGTTGCAGTGTTTATAGGTACTGTTATTGCTGTGCCACAACGTGCTATGCATCAAATTATGTCACCATTAACTGCACAGTTTTTAAATAACAATAACAAGACCGAGCTTAAGGATTTGTATAAGCGTAGTTCATTAAATTTGTTTGTTATTAGTGGTTTTATCTTTTTATTGATTGTTTTAAATATCAATGAGCTTTACGCCATTATTCCAGAGAAATTTTCAGGAGGTCTTTTTGTTGTTTTCTTAATTAGTATTGCTAAGTTATACGACAACCTTTTAGGCAATAACAATGCTATTTTATTTAATAGTGATTATTATAGAGTTGTTCTGTTTTTTGGTGTATTACTTGTTGTTTTAGCAGTTATTTTGAATATAATCTTTATTCCGTTATATGGTATTAATGGTTCAGCTTTAGCTACTTTTTTAGCTATTTTAATTTACAATACCATTAAAGTTGTTTTTGTAAAGCGAAAGTTTAATATGCTACCATTCACACCTAATTCATTAAAAGTAGGATTTTTAGTTTTTATCTGTGCAATTGCTTTCTATTTTTGGGACTTCTCATTTCATCCCATTATAAATATTATTTTAAAATCGATATTAATTAGTTTGAGTTATGTGTTTGTAGTGTATAGATTTAATCTGTCGGAAGATATTACAGTCATCTTAAAAAAATATATAAGTAAAAAGTAAAGTTTTAATTTATAAGATTCCCTCTAGATAGTTATCGGGATTCGTGGGAATAAACAGAAAACCCTGTAAGGTGCTTTGAGGCATACTCCTACAAGGTTTCCCTAACTAACCAACCAAAAATTATTATTTAATTTATTCTGCTTTTTCTAGATTTGCTGTTTCTTTGTGCAGGTCTGGATTTATTCTTTTTATTAGGGTTTGTTCTAACAACCCGTTGTGATGACCTATTATTGCTTCTTTGTTGACGCTGCTTAACCGTATTTGGTTTTCTTTTACTCTGATTGCTAACAACTCTCGTTTTAGATTTAGAACGAGGTTTATGCGTTCTTACAGTATTGCTTTTAACCGTTCGCGTATTTTTGTTTCTAGTTGTAACTCTAGGTTTCTGTTTAGAAACAGTACGTCTTTGTTTAACAGTATTAGCTCTATCACCTCTATCACTTACAGCACGTCTATTTGTTGTAGAAGACACTGCACGATTACCACGTCTAACTGTATTATTCTCTCTTACTGCACTACTTCTTCTGGTTGTTGCATTATTTCTTCTAGCAGTAGTTCTGTTTTGTATGTATCTATCGCTACGTCTTCCGTTAGAAGCTACAACATTTCTACGAGAATTAATTCTTGTGCGTTCTCTATAGTTATTTGTATAAGGCGAATAATAGTTGTGTCTTACTGTGTTGTAATATTGCCTGTATGGTCTATGATGAACAACCGCATAATGTAGTGACGGAATTACATAATATGAATGCCAAGGACTATATACATAATGCCTATTATAAATGTTTATAAAGCCAGTATAGTATGAAAATCTGTTATATCTGTTATAATGAATATATAATCCACCAACTCTGCTAACGTAACCATAGTTATTATAATTTATACGAACACTTCCAGCTCGAGAAATTCTTCCATAATAATCATAATAGATTGGAACATTTTCGATTTGTATTACAGCACCATAATCGTCGTACTGTACATAAGCATTATAATTATAGCCTGTATTAAAGCTAATATTTACATTACCAAAATTGGCTTGAGCACCAAAATTTGGACCATAACGATTTACATTAAAATCGAATTGCCCATCTGGGAATACTGCAAACTCAATACCTTGTTCTACAAATATGAAAGAATTACCATAACCTCTTGCAAAAGTTGTTGCATTTACGGTTAAACTTGTTAGGACGATACCTGCGAAAATAAATAGTAGCTTTTTCATAATTGTATGTTTTTAATTGAACTTACTTATGTATTACCAAACAGCGTGCCAAAATTTTTTACAATACTGAAAACTACTGATTATGAGTAAGATAAATTAATATAGGATTATAATATGTTAATAAGTTTGCTTTGTTTGTAAGAATTATTCTTGATTAAGTTCTAATAATCTACGAACTTCGCTCCTGTCTGCCGATAGGCAGGTATCTTACGATATAGACAACTTGTGCTGAACTTGTTTCAGTATTAAAACGTTTTTTAACTTGATGTTGTAGCAAATTTGAAAAATGAAAATTATTGTGGTTTATAGAATATATCATAAAAAATGAAAAAAGGAAAATTCATATCAATAGATGGACCAAATGGAGTTGGTAAATCAACATTAATAGAAAAATTAAAGTTAACCTTATCTGATATAAAATATGATTTTTTACACACAAAAGAGGTTACTAATTCGTCAATTGGCCAATTAATACATAGATATTTAGGTGACCTAACACCAAATTCTCTTGCATGTTTAATAGCAGCCGATAGATATAACCATATTGAGACCAAAATAAAACCAAATTTATTAAGAGGTATAAATGTAATTTCAGAAAGATACTTCCCATCTTCACTTGTTTATCAAATTATTGATGGATGTTCACTTGATTTTGTGAAATCTATAAATAATGAAATACTTATCCCAGATATTTCAATAATTATAAATGCAAGTACATCAACTTTAGAGAGAAGACTTAAGAGCAGAATATTTTTAGATAAATTCGAACAAGTTGAAAACAATCGAACGCAGGAAGTTAAACTATTCAACAAAGCTGAATATATTTTAAAAGAACTTAATTGGAACGTTATGACAATTGATAACTCCGATGGAAAATTAGAACATAACGTAAACACTTTAAAAAGTATTATTTTAAATCTTTAATAACAAAATATTAAAATGGTTATCCCAATAGACTAGTATCTCAATATATTAAAAATAAAGATTCATTTCTATCATTCAACCTAACTCTAATTCAACATCATTAGTTCTAATATAGTATTTGATGAATTGAGTTTTCCCAACTTAAAGTAATTCAAATTCTCGAATTGCATATATTCAAAGATATCTTGGTTGACATTTAACATAAATTATGTATATTTGTCAACCTTTAACACTTAATTATGGAAAAATATTCACTTGATGCTTTTGGAATAAGATTAAAATCTGCAAGAAAAATTGCTGGTTTGTCTCTACAAGAATTATCCAATAAAATGTCAAATGAAGTGACTAAACAGTCATTAAGTAAATATGAAAAAGGACTAATGAAACCAAGTCCTAAAGTTTTGTTACTTCTTTCAAGATCACTATCGGTAAATCCAGATTTCTTTTTGAAAAGCAATATTGTTAATTTCAAGGCAATATCCTTTAGAAAAAGAACTAGCCTGTCAAAAAAGGAAGAAGAATCTATTTTGGAGAAAGCAAAAAAATATTATGAAAATTATTTAGAAATTGAAAATATATTAGGAATAAAAAATGATTTTATTAATCCTTTAGAGAAATTAAAAATTAATGATTTTTCTGATTTGGATGAAGCAGCTAAACAACTAAGAGATTTTTGGAATTTAGGCACTCAACCGATTTCTAACATTATTGAGATGTTAGAATCAAATGGTATAAAGGTCTTTCTTATTGATGATAATGAAAAAATTGATGGAATAGCATCTTTGATAAAAAATGGAAGTCCTTTGATAATTGTAAATAAAGGAGATAAACCGCTAGAAAGAATACGATTCACAATAATTCATGAACTGGCACACGTACTTTTAAAATTTAATTCTAATATAAAAGTGAATTCAAAATTAATAGAAAAAATGTGCCATTATTTCGCTAGTTGTTTTCTTATACCTGGTGAAGTTCTCATTAAAATGATAGGGGGAAAAAGGAGATACATTAAAATAGAAGAATTAATAACTATAAAGAACTATTTTGGAATTTCCTTACGCGCTATTATTTATCGCTTGAAACAAATAGGTGTAATAACTGAAAATTACCATAGACGTTGGTCAATATGGCTTTCGAAAACTTATGGAGCTAAATACGAACCAGGAAATTATATAGGAGTAGAGGGACCATACAGATTCATTCAACTTATAAATAGAGCTCTTTCTGAAGAACTAATTTCTATAAGTAAAGCTGCATCATTATCTAATGTACCTATTCATAAATTTAAAAAAATAGAGCCAATTGTTTGATCAAGTAAAAATAATAATCAAAGATTCATGTATCATAATTGATTTAATTGAACTTGAACTTATTGATTTCTTTCTAAAATTAGAATATCATATTCTAACTACAGAAAATGTGGTAGAGGAAATAACCGAGATAAACCAAAAGGAAAAATTGGGTAAGCTGATTTCAGTCAATAGCATCATGGTGGATGGTGATTTTGACTTAAATAAAGTATTTGACATTATGAACAATAATGGCAATTTAAGCTTTACAGATGCCACAGTGCTTGAATTAGCTTTAAGGTCAGAAGGAATATTACTAACATCAGACAATGCCCTACGCCGGGAAAGTAAAAAATTACAACGTAAAACGCATGGAATTCTTTGGGTAATTGAAGCTTTATATGAAAATGGAATTATTAGTGCTATTATAGCACGTGATAAAGTTAATTTATTAATGGAGATTAATCAAAGAATACCTAAACAAATATGTAAACAATTATTAATAAAACTTGAAAAAAAACAAAAAACATATAATTATAATAAATAGCCCTTTATTCAAAGAAGTTAATACTCTTTATGAAGAAGATTCTTTACCTCCAATTGGCTTAGGATATATAGCAACATATCTTCAAAATAATAACATTAGTGTTGAATTAGTTGATGCCGTTTACAAAAGAATTTCGTTGAAAAAATTAATAAATTATTTGAAATTAGAAAAACCAGATTTTGTTGGAGTTAATATTTTTACTACTAATTACGTTTTGGTAAAAGAATTAATAGAATCTTTAAATTTCGAAACACACATAATCATTGGAGGGTTGTCTACCAAAGAATTATTTAAGAAAATCCTGAATTGGAAAACTGATAATTTGATTGATATAGTAACAGGCGATGGAGAATTAATTACACTAGACATAATAAATAATAATATCCGAGAGTCCCCGTTAGTTTCTGGTTTAAATAGAAGAGTTTTTAAAGTTGATTCCAGCTCAAAATATTATGTCAAAGATATCGATAAGTTAGAACTAGAACGTGATTTTTTTAAAAACGAACCTGTTATTCATCCTCTGGGTTTCAATGAAGCTAACATTGTAACTAGTAGAGGATGTGTTTATAATTGTTCTTTTTGTGCCGCAGCCTATTCTCAAAATAAAGTTTTTGGCATAAGAGAGAGGACAATAAAATCTGTTCAATTAGAACTTGCACAAATACAAAAAGAACTTCCGCAGGTAAATTCCATAAGAGTACTAGATGACCTTTTTTTAAAATCAAAAAAACATGTTCTAACTGCAACGCAAACTTTCAATCCATACAAATTTAAATGGAGATCCATGGCTCACGTTTTGACTTTTAACAATATCTCAAATTCCGATTTAATTAAATTAAAAAAAAGTGGATGTGAAGAACTTTTTATTGGAATAGAATCTGGGTCGCCTAGAATATTGAAGTCTATAAATAAGACTAACAAAGTTGATTTAATTATAAAAAATTTAAGTGCGGTACTTCGTGTGGGAATAGATATTAAAGCATATTTTATATATGGATTTCCGAAAGAATCCCTAAAAGACATGGAAAAAACTTATTATTTAGCTCAAAAATTAGAAGGAGATAGCCTAATGTTTATGGTTACTGAGCATCTAAAAGTGGGTTTGTTAACAGATCATGTCCCTGTTAAAGATATTACAGAGCACATAACTGAAGAGTTAATAAATAATAAAATAGATTTAATTTATAATTCTTTAATAAAGGATTTCAAAATCAACAAACCCAGAATTGCTGTTTTAGGTATTAATCCTCATGCAGGAGATAATGGTGTGATTGGTAAAGAAGACGATAATATCCTAAAACCAACTTTAGAGAAAATTAAAAACTCTGGCAAATTAGTCTATGGACCATATTCAGCAGATAGTTTTTTTGGCTCTGATAATTATAAAAATTTTCATGCTGTAATTGCATCTTATCACGATCAAGGCCTTATTCCATTCAAAACCATAACTTTTGGAGAAGGTGTGAATTTTACAGCTGGTTTAAGCAAAGTTAGAACTTCACCAGATCATGGTCCTGCTTATGAAATTGCTGGTAAAAATATTGCAGACGCAACATCTTTTAAAGAAGCCGTTTTTACTGCAATCAAAATTTTCAGAAACAGAGAAGAGCATTCAATTTATTCAAAATCACCTCTAAAAGTTGCTTCAAAATAGATGTAAACATTTTTTGTTTATAACTCTATAATCTTTTAAATAAATATTATATATTTGCAGGCTCAAAATGAATGCGAATATGAAGAAGCTTTTGAAAGCGTATACAATACCTTTTGTAGGTTTACAGGACGCAAAACATCATTTTGAATATCAAATTGATAAACAGTTCTTTGAATATTTTGAGTATAATGAATTTAATGATGTAAATATCAAAGCAGATTTAGTTCTTGAAAAAAAAACTACACTGCTCGAATTACACTTTAAAATTTCTGGAAGCGTTAATATTAATTGCGACCTTACCAACGAACCTTACAACCAAAAAGTAAAAAGTAAATTTAAGTTAGTTGTAAAATTTGGTAATGAATATAATGATGAGCATGAAGATATTCTTATTATTCCTCATGGAGAATATGAAATCAATGTGGCAGAATATATATATGAGTTAATCATTTTATCAATGCCAACGAAACGTATTCATCCAGGAGTAATTGATGGAACATTACAATCAGACATACTTATAAAATTAGAAGAATTAAGTCCAAAAGACTTAGAAGAAAAAGAAAAGACATCAGAGGAAATTGATCCTCGTTGGAATACATTAAAAAAACTATTAACGGATAAATAACATTTAAAATGGCACATCCTAAAAGAAAAATATCTAAAACAAGAAGAGATAAAAGAAGAACGCACTATAAAGCTTCTGTTCCTCAAATAGCAACTTGTCCTACAACAGGAGAAGCACACTTATAC
>JAKITV010000043.1 GCA_021647885.1 Flavobacteriaceae bacterium
GAACCAAACAGGCGTAAACCTTCAGGAAGCTTTTAATAAAAAGTTAGAATTAAAAGCAAAAAGAGATCACGACAGACATCATAATAACGAAAAGCTAAAATAATTTTGTCATTCCTGCGTCCGCGTGTCGCCGAAGCTTTAGCGGAGGAACAAGGCAGGAATCTTATGTTATGAACATCAAGCTAAATATATCCAAAATCGTAAACCGTAAATCAAAAATCACAATAACTGGTTCTAAAAGCGAATCTAATCGGTTATTATTATTACAGGCATTATATCCTGAAATAAAAATTGAAAATCTATCAAACTCTGATGATTCTCAACTCATGCAGAAAGCATTACAATCATCTGAAAATATAATAGACATTCATCATGCTGGTACAGCAATGCGATTTCTTACGGCATTCTTTGCAACCCAAGATCAAAGAGAAGTTATATTAACAGGTTCTAACCGAATGCAAGAGCGACCAATACAAATTCTGGTGGAAGCATTACAGCAATTAGGAGCAGATATTAGCTATGAAAAAAATCATGGTTTCCCACCTTTAAAAATAAAAGGAAGATTGCTTACAAAAAATAAAGTAACACTTAAAGCTAATGTTAGTAGTCAATATATTTCTGCCTTATTGCTTATTGCTCCAAAACTTAAAAACGGTTTAGAATTAACTTTAGAGGGAAAAATAACATCTGTTCCTTATATAAATATGACTTTATCTTTGCTTAACCAATTAGAAATTAAAACCTCTTTCAAAAATAATGTTATCCAAGTACATCATAAATCGTCAATCGTCAATCGTCAATCGTCAATTGAATCCGATTGGTCATCAGCTTCATATTATTATAGTATTGTTGCCTTAAGTAATCTAGGTACAGAAATAGAATTATCTTATTATAAAAAAAACAGTTTACAAGGTGATTCCGTTATAGTTGAAATTTATAAAGAGTTTGGTGTCGAAACCACATTCAATAAAGAATCTATAACCCTTAAAAAAACATCAATCGCCAATCGTCAATCGTCAATTGAATTTGACCTTTCAAATGCTCCAGATATAGCGCAAACCATTGTTGTTACCTGCTTAGGTTTAGGGATTGAATGTTTCTTAACTGGACTTCATACCTTAAAAATAAAAGAAACAGATCGGCTTTTAGCATTAAAGACTGAAATTGAAAAACTTGGAGGTAACATAAAAATTACTGAAGACACTTTGCAATTATCAGCTTCTGAAACTATTAAAGAAGATGTCAAAATCGCAACTTATAACGACCATAGAATGGCAATGTCATTTGCACCTTTAGCATTAAAAACACCTTTAATTATTAATGATGCAGAAGTAGTTTCAAAGTCTTATCCTAACTTTTGGAACGACCTAAAAACACTAGGATTTCAGCTAATCTAAATAATAAACACTTAAATACTTGACAAGGCCTATCTTGAGATTGTATATTTGCCACTTTCTAAAAATAAAACAAACACTTTCAAATAGAAACGAGCATGCTAAAATGTTTGTCGCTCAAAGGAGCCACTAATAGCGAGCCTGCCTGCGGCAGGCAGACAGCATGTGACCATTTAAAAACAATAAAAGTCAACATATGAAATTATCACACTTTCACTTTAATCTTCCAGAAGAATTATTAGCAGAACATCCTTCAGAAAACAGGGATGAATCCAGGCTAATGGTTTTAAACCGAAAAGAGCAAACTATAGAGCACAAGCAGTTTAAAGACATTATAGATTATTTTGACGAAGATGATGTTATGATTCTTAATAACACCAAAGTGTTTCCTGCTAGATTGTTTGGTAACAAGGAAAAAACCGGAGCAAGGATTGAAGTGTTTTTATTAAGAGAACTTAATGCCGATCAACGTCTTTGGGATGTATTGGTAGATCCAGCTAGAAAGATAAGAATAGGCAACAAGCTTTATTTTGGAGATGACAATACTTTGGTAGCCGAAGTTATAGATAACACAACCTCAAGAGGAAGAACTTTACGTTTTTTATATGATGGCTCATATTATGATTTTAGAACTAAACTAAATGAGCTAGGTCAAACACCATTGCCAAAGTATATTAAAAGAGAAGTAGAACCTGAGGATGAAAAGCGTTATCAAACCATTTATGCAAAAAATGAAGGTGCTGTAGCAGCTCCAACTGCTGGATTGCACTTCTCTAAACATTTGTTAAAGCGTCTTGAGATTAAAGGAGTGAACTTTGCTGAAATTACGCTACATGTTGGCTTAGGAACATTTAATCCTGTTGAGGTAGAAGATTTGTCTAAGCATAAAATGGACAGCGAAGAAATAGTTGTAGATAAAATAGCAGTAGAAACTATAAATACAGCTTTAAAAAACAAGAAAAGAATTTGTGCAGTTGGTACAACAGCAATGAGGGCTGTAGAAAGTTCAGTGTCTTCAAGTGGAACGCTTAACGATTACACAGGTTGGACTAATAAATTTATTTTTCCACCTTATGAGTTTAGTATAGCAAATTGTATGATTACCAATTTTCATACGCCAAAATCTACGCTATTAATGATGGCATCTGCATTTGGTGGCCATGATTTTATTAAGAAAGCATATCAAGAAGCCATAAAAGAAGGATATAAATTCTATAGTTATGGTGATGCCATGTTAATTATATAACTTAAATATGAGCCTCGTTTAACGAGGCTTTTTTGTCTGAAAGATGTCAGTAAATAAAAAAGACATACGCGCACTAACTAAAGATCAATTACGAGATTTTTTTGTAAGTCAAAATGATAAGGCTTTTAGAGGCAATCAAGTGTACGAATGGTTATGGCGTAAATCTGCTCACAGTTTTGAGGATATGACTAACATCTCGAAGGAAACTAGGCAGATGCTTGAGGAAAATTTTGTAATCAATCATATAGAAGTAGATACTATACAACGCAGCAAAGATGGTACTGTTAAGAACGCAGTACGATTACATGATGGTTTAATTGTAGAGTCGGTTTTAATCCCAACAAAAACACGTACTACAGCTTGTGTGTCATCTCAAGTTGGTTGCAGTCTCGATTGTACGTTTTGTGCGACAGCACGCTTAAAACGTATGCGAAACTTAAATCCTGATGAAATATACGACCAAGTTGTAGCTATAGATAAAGAGAGCAAGCTGTACTTTAATCGTCCGTTAAGTAATATTGTATTTATGGGAATGGGAGAACCGCTCATGAATTACAATAACGTGATTAAAGCCATAGATAAAATTACGTCGCCAGAAGGTTTAGGTATGTCTCCAAAGCGTATTACACTTTCAACTTCTGGAGTGCCAAAAATGATTAAAAAAATGGCAGACGATGAAGTAAAATTCAATCTTGCAGTTTCTTTACATTCTGCAATAGACAAGGTGCGAACTTCAATAATGCCTTTTAATGAGACCTTTCCTTTAACCGATTTGAAAAACGCTTTAGAATATTGGTACAGTAAAACAAAACGTATAATTACTTACGAATATATTGTATGGAAAGGGATTAACGACACACAAAAAGATATAGATGCATTGGTAAAATTATGTAAAGCGATTCCTTGCAAAGTAAATATTATTGAATATAATCCAATCGATGATAGTGAGTTTCAACAGGCAACAAACGAAACCATAAAAAATTATATGTATCATTTAGAGAAAAATAGAATTGTAGTTAATTTAAGACGAAGCAGAGGTAAAGATATTGATGCAGCTTGCGGACAATTGGCAAACAAAACTTAATGTTTAAAGCATATAGTATATCACAAGCATTTTTAGTAGGTTTGTTATTGTAAATTCAACTTTTTTGAAGATAGTAGAACAAATAAAACAACCTATAGCTTACGAGATGGAACTTTTCGAGCAAAAGTTTCTTATTTCTATGTCTTCAAAAGTAGCTTTATTAAACAGAATTACACATTATATTGTAAATCGAAAAGGCAAACAAATGCGACCTATGTTTGTTTTTTTGGTGTCCAAAATGGTTGCAAATGGTGAAGTAAATGATCGAACTTATAGAGGTGCTTCAGTTATTGAATTGATTCATACTGCTACACTAGTACATGATGATGTGGTGGACGATAGTAATCGTCGTCGTGGGTTTTTCTCTATAAATGCACTTTGGAAAAATAAAATTGCTGTATTGGTTGGTGATTATTTGCTTTCTAAAGGTTTATTATTGTCGATTGACAATGGTGATTTTGATTTACTTAAAATCATCTCCATTGCTGTACGCGAAATGAGTGAAGGTGAGTTGCTTCAAATTGAAAAAGCACGAAAATTGGATATTACCGAAGACGTGTATTACGAGATAATCCGACAAAAAACAGCAACACTTATTGCTGCGTGTTGTAGCCTTGGCGCTGCTTCTGTAAAACCAGAATCGAAAGATGTAGAAACCATGCGTAAATTTGGAGAGCTTATAGGTTTAGCTTTTCAAATTAAAGATGATTTATTCGATTATGGCGATGAGAAAATTGGCAAGCCTACAGGAATTGATATTAAAGAACAAAAAATGACATTGCCTCTTATTCATGTGCTAAATCAGTGTTCTCCCAAAGAAAAAAGGTGGTTAATCAATTCTATTAAAAATCATAATAGAGACAAAAAACGTGTTAAAGAAGTGATAACTTTTGTTAAACAAAATGGTGGATTAGACTATGCTGTAACTAAAATGAAAGCATTTCAAATCGAAGCCTTACAGCTTTTAAAACAGTATCCAGATTCAAAATATAAAAACTCTCTCGAGCTTATGGTAAATTATGTGATTGAGCGGAAGAAATAATGCTTTTAATCTTGACTATTTTTGTATTACAAATTAAATGCCTAGTTTTTTATTTATCCATTTAAAGGGCTTTTGAACTATTTTTGGAGCATTGAACCTATATCCAAAATATATTTTGGCATATAGCTTGTCGTTTACTATTCTTGTTGTTCTATCCTCGTTGTACCAATTAACATTGAGGTTTACATTAGCACCAAAAACAATTTTTTTAGAACTAAACCCTAATTGCAGCCCACTTTCTAATTTTTTAATAAAGTATCTGTTTTTTTCAATAGAATTAATACCGTCATCGTACTTTGAAAATCGAATACCCAATGTAGGAGAAAGAAATGGAGAGATAAACCAGTTTTTTCGAATTACCCAAGTATAATAATAGCTAGCAGCCAATTGAAAATTAAAAATATTTTCAATAGCTTGTACGTTGTCAATAATGTTTGAAAGTTTAGTATAGTTATAATCAAACTTTGGTAAAAAACTTCCTGCACTCTTTCTTTGCCATTCGGTTTGATAAACTACATTTCTTAAAGAAAATTCAGGATTTAATATATACGATGTAGATCCACCCCATGTAACAATTTTTAAATTAGGAAATTGAATATAGGCATCTTCACCTTCTATCCAGTTTGGGATAAAGTCATTGGTGTTTTCTACGTAATAACCCTCTACATTACTATATTGAAGTTCTTGTGTCCAATCTCCTAAAAAAAAGCGAAAACGATAATCTGAAAAAGAAGACTCTCCTTTTAGGATATCATCGTTATTACCCGGTAAAAATTTTGGTGAAAACCCAATGCTTAAACCTATAAATTCATAATCGAGAGACAATGTGAGCCTTAAATTGGTATTGGGAGTTAACTTAAAAAAGGTATTGTCAAATTTGTCATTTAGTATGTACGTATCTGTTTGAGTATCAATGTTAGCTTTGATGATAATTTTATCAACAAAGGATATTATTGAGGTTGTATCCTGTTCAGTTGATTTTTGACCTGATACCTCTACAAAGGTTAGAATTATAAATAGTGAGACAAAAGTTTTTATTATACTAGATGTGTTGCTTTTCAAACTAAAATTAATATTAAGGAAAAAGCTGTTGCTTATTAATAGTAAGTTACGAAGGTAACCAATTTTTAAAATAAGTGAGTTTGTAATTTGGATTTAGTAAATGAATTGTGGCAAAAGACACTTGTTATATTGAATTTTTCAAGACTAAAACAAAATATTTTAGGGTTAGAAGTCGGGAGACTGAAGACCGAAGATTACATCCCAACTTCTGTCTTCTGTCTTCAAACCAAATAAGTTTCATACTAAAACGAATTTCATTCGTTGTCAAACCTATGGTACTTTAGTCCATAGTAGTTTAGTATTTCTTTTTAAAAAGTGTGTAAATATAAGGTCTTTCAGCACCAGAAGGCATTATATAGGTATAATCGAAACTCTCTATTAAGTCAAAATTATTTTTAAGTTTTTCATTTAGCATTTCTTTACTATATCTATGTACAGGAAGTCCAGAGCAAACAGTAGCACCATTCAGGTTGAATTCAGCAATTAAAACAAACCCATTACTTTTCACTTTACTACTTAATAAATTAAAGTAAGTGTCTTGGTCTTGATTTTTTGTAAAAAAATGTAAAACAGCTCTATCAACCCATAAGTCAACAGGAGCTAATTTTTTTAATTTAGTCGGATTGGTTAAATCATCAACAATACACTCAACTTTTTCATTTCCAATTCTGTTTTCCAAATTTTTTAAAGCGATTTCACTTAAATCGGTAGCTATTAAATTTGAATACCCTTTTTTTAAAAGTTCATCAATTAATGTTGTACTTCCAGCTCCTACATTTAAAATTTTAGCAGATGTATTTAATCCTGATTTTGAAATTAATTTTAGTGTTGGAGCAAGGTCAGTTTCATACCAACCGAGTTTTTCTTCAAGGTTATTTGAATAAACATTGTTCCAATGCTTATTTAAGTCAATTTCTTTATTCATTCTTTTTAATTCAGTTTCTACGAATGTTCTGCAAAGTTAGTTATTTCGCTCATAATCTTGTGATAAACAATTGTACTAAATTGCAGTTTCTAAAATTATTTTTTGGTCTCAGGCAACCTTTAGCATAACTTTTGCGTCTTTATTAATAGAAGATATACCAAGTAAATTTTAGTAGAACTCGTTATATTGGACTTTATTTGGTGTCAAAATGAACCCTCTTTTGAAAGTCATTCAATTGCACAAAAACGAAATGCAGCTTATAGAAAAAGCCACGCAAAATAATCGTGAGGCACAACGTATTTTGTATGACTTGCACGCTCCAAAAATGTTGAGTGTTTGTAGGTGTTATATAAGTGATGTGCAACATGCCGAAGAGGTTATGCTAAACGGATTTTTTAAAGTCTTTACCAAATTAAAAGGTTTTAAACAGGAAGGCAGTTTTGAAGGTTGGATAAGACGTATAATGGTAAGAGAATCTATTTCATTTTTACGTCAGAAAAAACAAAAGGAGTTTTTAACAGATGAAGTTGAGGTATACGATACGGTTACAAACAACATTAAAACCGAAATGGAAGTTGAAGAAATTCAACGCTTAATAGACAATCTTCCAGATGGTTACCGATTGGTATTTGTAATGTATTGCATAGAAGGATATAAACATAATGAGATAGCAGAGTTACTAAGCATAAGTGAAGGCACCTCAAAATCACAATTGTTTAAATCACGAAAATTATTACAGCAGCGACTAAACGCATTAAATAAAACAAGCAATGGCACCAATTAAATTTGAAGATTTTTTAAAAGAGAAGTTAGAACAACGCAAGTTACAGCCAAGTACAAATGCTTGGGAAAAACTTCAAAGCAAACTAGACACCAACCAAACAAAGAAGAATAACAAACCTTTTTGGTGGTTGGGTATTGCAGCAAGTTTTATAGGTATTTTGATTGTGACTTCAGTATTTTTTAATAATGAAACAGACACAACTATTGTAGATACTGAAGAAGCTATAATTACAATTGAAAATGAAACGCCCAAAATTTTTAATGATGTTGAACAAGTCGCTGTAGAAGAACCTCAAGTTGAAAACCCTCTGATTAATACTAAAGTTCAAAAAGTAGATATAAACCCTGTTTTACAAAAACAAGAGAATCAATTAATTAATAGAAATGTAAATGAAGCAGTTGTACAAACTGAAACAAAAGCAAATGAAAATCAAATTAATAAAAAAGAAAGTATTGATAAAGCATTAACTTTTGAAGACTTAAAACTTCAGGAAGTAGTTGCCCAAGTCCAAGCACTTAAAAAAGCAAATAATGTAGTAAGCGATGCCGAAATCAATGCACTTTTAGATCAAGCACAAAAAGAGATTGCCTTACACAAACTATATAATGAAAGCACAAAAAAGGTTGATGCTAATGCATTACTTCAAGGCGTTGAGGCAGATTTAGAACAATCGTTTAGAGTTCGTGCATTTAAAGCAATAAAATCGGGTTACAACTATGTGAAAACAACAGTAGCCGAAAGAAACAATTAATAAATATTCCTTCCCTTTTAAAGGGAAGGTGTCCGAAGGGCGGAAGGGTTAAAAACATCAATAAATCATAAATCAAAAAACGAACAATTATGCAAATCATTACCAAGTATTTAGTGTTAATCATTTTAGGGATTTGTGTCATGCAAGCCAATGCACAAGACACAATTCAAAATAACAAGAATGTTTATAAAATTGAAACTCTAAAAAAAGCAAAGGAAACTATTAAAACCGAAGAACGAGAACTTTTAAAAGCCGAAGTCGAAGCCATAAATCAGCGTTTGGATAGAGGTGAAATCACTCAAGTTGAAGCTTCAAAATTAAAAAAAGAAGCTGCCAAAATACGTGCTTTAAATATTGAAAATCGTATCGCAATCATCGATAATAAAATTGCGCTTTTAGAGCGTAACGATGAAGGTTACAACGAAAATGCTGGAGAAACTTCTGTGTTAGGAATTAGTATTGGAGGAGACGGAAGCAGTTTTGCAGGTTTTAGAATTAAAGGGAAAAACAAACATAAAAAATATGATAGACGTACCACAAGCGATATGGTTATAGCTTTTGGATTAAACAATGCCATTATTGAAGGCGAAAAACTAGACGATTCACCATATAAATTTGGAGGCTCTCGTTTTTTCGAAATTGGTTGGGCTTGGAAAACCAGAGTATTTAAGAACTCTAATTTTTTAAGACTTAAATATGGCTATTCTTTTCAAATAAATGGGTTAAAGCCAACTGACAATAAATATTTTGTAGCACAAGGCAACCAAACTGTTCTTGAAGATTTTCAGTATGATTTAAGTAAATCAAAACTATCAATAACTAATCTTGTGTTTCCTGTTCATTTTGAGTTTGGACCATCCAAAAAAATTGAAAGAGACACTTATTTTAGATATTCTACACGCAAACAATTTAAAATTGGAGTAGGAGGTTATGCAGGATTTAATATTGGTACTCGGCAAAAACTAAAATATAAAGCCGATGGAAACCGAATTAAAGATAAGATTAAACGCAATTATAATACGAGTAATTTAGTGTATGGATTAAGTGGTTATGTTGCTATTGGTGACACAGCATTATATATTAAATATGATTTATCTCCAATTTTTAAAGACCAAGTTGTAGATCAAAACAATATTTCTTTAGGTGTACGTTTTGATATGGATTAGGGCAAACCTATTTGTGGTTAGCATTGTATAAATTTTTATAATTTTCTAAAGTATCAATATCTGGAACTATTTGCTCTCCATTTACAACCAAAACATTTTTAATGTATTTTTCAATTATTGCTTTTGCGCCTTTGTCATCATTCAATTTTGATAATTCGTTAAAATAAATTCTGTCAAATAAAACTGGAACCCCTTGTTTTCCATTCTTATAAGAGGTTGCAATAATTTGGTGTTTACCAATAATAAATTTATTAATTAAAGAGTTCAAATATTCCGAATCAATTAATGGTTGGTCAGAAAGCATAATTAAAATACCATCAATATTGCTTTTATTTTCGAGAATGTTATTTACACCAAAAGCAATAGAATTACCCAATCCTTTTTCCCAATTTTTATTATTTAATATTTGAACTCCAGAATTGTTAATTTTCGATTTAATCAAGACATAATTATTTCCTAGGATAACTATAATGTCTTTAGTGTTTAACTTTTTAGCAGTTATAATAGCATGCCCTAAAAGCGTTGTGTTTTTCCATCTAAGTAGTTGTTTCGGTGTTCCTATTCTAGTTGAAGCACCAGCAGCTAAAATTATAACGGCAATATTTGGAATATTTAACAAGCGATTAATTTTTTAGCCATTTTTATGAATACTACCTGTTTTTTTACTAAGAAATATTGGTTCTTGATTTCTAACTATTGTTAAAATTTCAGAAATAATCGAAATAGCAATTTCTTGAGGCGTTTCTGCACCAATATTAATACCAGCTGGTCCATGAATACGATCTAGAAATTCGTCTTTTACATTAGGACAGTATTCTATAAATTGTGACAATAAATCATCTCTTCTGCGAGCTGGCCCTAATACTCCAATGTAAGCGGGATTAGTATCTTTTAAGGCAACTAAATATCTTAAATCATTTGCGAAATTATGTGTCATTAAAACAATTGCAGTTTGATTATCAATGTTTTTTATGTCTAAACATTCTGGAGAAATTGTTTGAAGTTCTTCAGCTCCAGGAAAATTTTGTATCGATTTAGATTCTGTTGATCCAGAAACAATTGTAACTTCCCAGCCTGTTAAAGCAGCAAATTGACATAATTGCACAGCATCATGTTCAGCTCCAATAATTACTAATTTAAAACATGGCGGCATTTTTTGTTTAAAAACGAAAAGCGATGAGATTCCATCATTTTCATTTTTCATCTCTCTGCCAGAAATTGAATATAACGTATTGGCAAACTTTATTTGTGACCCTAACCCAGTAAAAACACCTTTCTCCTTCTTTGAGTAAGATAAAATCTCAAAGGGTTTTCTGTCTTTTAAGTATTTGAAAAATAATTTATTAAACTCTTTTTTAGGTTGAAATAGTTCTAACAAAATATACAAAATACCTTCACATCCTAACCGATACCTTCCATCATAAGTCATCATTTTTGCAATTCCAGTTTTAAATACTGTTTGCGACTGTAGTAAAATCTCTTTTTCTACACAACCACCACTTACAGCTCCAATCATTTTTCCATTTTCAAGAATGAGCATTCTTACTCCTGGTCTGCGATAGGATGATCCGTCAAGAGCAACAACTGAAGCTAGAACAGATTTTAAGCCTAATTTATTAGCGATAATTGTACTTTCAACAATTTTTTTTAACTCATGTGTCATAAATAAAACTAATAAAAAGTCTCTTTTGAAGACTTTTTATTCAATGATTTGATTTAAGTATTATCCAACTATTTTTTCAATTTCCATATTACTCATAAATGGTTGTTTGGTAAGTCTTTTTCCAGTTGCTGCATAAATAGCATTAGCAACAGCAGCACCAGCTGGAGGTAATGGTGGTTCTCCTAAACCTGTAGGTGCCATATCACTATCAACAAAATGCACATCTACTTTTGGAGTTTGCCCTATTCTTATTAATTGATAGTTATCGAAATTATTAGATTGAGGGATACCTTGGTTAAAAGAAAGATCTCCATACATGGCGTGTCCAATACCGTCAATAACACCACCAGTTACTTGATTTATTGCTCCAAGAGGGTTAACTACAATGCCACAATCAATAGCACACGTTACTTTTGTTACTATTGGTAATCCTTTGTCCATAATAACATCAGCTACTTCGGCAACATGTGTATTATGGCAATAATAAACTGAAAATCCTTGAAAAACGCCTTGATTGGTTTTTCCCCATCCAGATTTTTCAATTGCTAATTTAATTACACCTTCTAATCGTTCTGGGCTATATTCAATTCGCTCGTCTGTTGTTCCTTTTACATTTTGCAATAAGTCTAAATGTAACTGAATTCGGTCAACCTCCATAGTTTGTGCTAATTCATCAAAAAAACTTTGTTCTGCAAATGCCAAAAAGTTAGTATAAGGTGCTCTCCAAGCTCCAGTTGTAATATTGCTTTTATAATTAGCAACATCTACTTGGTAATTATCTATCGCTCCAGCTGGAAAAAAATTAGGAATTAATCCATACATATTTCCATTAATGGCAGCCTCTTTAAGATGATATCCAGTTAATTTACCATCCTTAATAGATGCCGCAATTTTATATTTAATAGCTGGTCTATAAGTTCCAGCAGACATATCATCCTCACGTGAAAACACAACTTTTACTGGACTATTAGTTAAACTAGATATTTCGGCAGCTTCTAAAGCAAAATCACCATATAGTCTTCTTCCAAAACCACCTCCCATTCGTGTCATTTTAATAGAAACCTGTTTTATATCTCTTTTTAAATGATCTGCAACTCTTTGAGCTGTCCAAGCTGGTGTTTGAATTGGTCCTACTAATTCAATCTTATCGGTTGTAACATGAGCAAAGAAATTCATTGGTTCCAAACAGTTATGTGGAAGAAATGGAGATTCATATATGCGTTCTAAAACCGTATCTGCCTCATCAAAGGCTTTTTTAACATTGCCATCTTTTCTTAAGGTTTCAAATGAGTTTCCTTTTAACAAATCTAAAAGTGTCTTATCATGAAAAGCTGTACTTTCGGTTTTCGATCCTTCTTTCCAATTTGCTTTTAAAGCATTTTTGCCTTTCATAGCTGCCCATGTATTAGTGGCAAGAACGGCTACTTTATTCCCAAATTGCACTATGTTTATAACACCATTCACTGCTCTAGCTCCGTTATCTTCAAAAGATTCTAAAACATTTCCAAAGGCTGGTGGACGCATAACAGAAGCGTATAGCATTCCTTCTTGTTTGTAGTCTAGACCAAATAAAGGTTTTCCAGTAACAATATTATCAATATCAACATTACTAATATTACTGCCAATAATGGTAAAATCTTTGGTGTCTTTAAGTTTAACATTTTCTGGAACCTCTAAAATAGACGCATCAGCTACAACTTCGCCATAACCTAATTTATCACCATTTGCATTGGTAATAACGCCTTCTTTTGTAGTACAAGTTGATGGATCTACTTCCCATATTGCCGCTGCTGCATTAATTAGCATTTGTCTAGCAGTTGCACCTGTTTGCCGCAAAGGTTCCCAACCGTGTCTTATTGATTGACTTCCTCCAGCTACTTGGCGTGTAAAATTTACCGGATCATAATCTCCTTGTGCAACATACACATCTTTCCAGGCAACATCTAATTCTTCGGCGATTAGCATAGGCATTGATGTTTTTACACCTTGACCGATTTCTGGATTTGGAGAAAAAATTGTTACTTTTCCTTCATTTGATATTTTAATGAATGCATTAAAATCATTAAAATTCAATTGACTTATATCAATAGGTGGTTTTACATCAGATTTACACGCAGTAAATAAGTTAAAGCTAATAAGCATTCCACCACCAGCTAGTGCTGATGTTTTTAAGAACGATCTTCTACTAAAATTCAGTTGTTTTGAAGGTGTCATTTTGAATATCTTTATAATTGGTTTAACTTATTTTTTTGCAGCAACTTTAATTGCTTTTTCAATACTATTATAAGATGCGCATCGACAAATATTGCCATGCATGGCATTTCTTATTTCAGATTCACTTGGATTAGGATTCCTCTTTAAAAATGCAGAAGCCGTCATTATTTGTCCTGATTGACAATAACCACATTGTGGAACATCAATTTCTTTCCATGCTTCTTGAACTGGACTATCTCCATTTTCAGAAAGCCCTTCTATTGTTGTAATAGACATTCCTTCTAATTGCGAAACCAGAAGTAAACAACTTCGCATAGCATTACCGTCTATATGTACTGTGCAAGATCCACATTGACCAATACCACATCCATACTTCGTCCCTACTAAATCTATTTGGTCTCTTAAAATCCAAAGTAAAGGCGTATCCATATCTGCTTCCACAGAATAAGTTTTGTTATTAATTTTTAAGTTAAATGTTGGCATAATTCTATTTTTATTAATAATACAAATAAGTAAGAAAATGAACGTAAAAAACATTCTTGTCTAAAATTACTAAAAAAAAAGCATCAATTTTTCTTTTAACAAAGAATTATGAAAAGGTAATTTATGTTTATTAAAGGCTAAACATATTATATAGGATAAACTACAATTTTAAACTAATTATTTTTTAAATTTCCCTTTACTTTTTCTAATCCTAACAGCAACTACTTTATATTCTGGGCACATAGCTTCAGAATCGTGAATATCTCCAGTTAAATTATTTATCATAATCTCAGGGAAGTGAAATGTGGTACTTAATATACCTTGTTTTACTTCATCTGTAATTCGAGCCTTTACATCTACTTTGCCTCGAGGAGATTCCAAACACACATAATCGCCTTCAGTAATCAAGTTTTCTTGAGCATCTTCTGGATGAATCATTAAATAATCGTCTTTGAGTATTTCCCCATTGGCAGTTCTACGTGTCATTGCTCCACAATTGTAGTGTTCTAACTCACGATTTGTTGTTAAAATATATGGATAGTCTTTTGCATGAAATACTAACTCTTGAGTTTCTTCCCAAGGATTAAATTCAAAATAACCTTTTCCTCTTTTGAAATCGGTTTTATGAAGTATTTGAGTATCAGTTCCATCTTCTGCAACAGGCCATTGTAAGCCATTTTTCCCTAAACGTTCCCATGTAATTCCAGTGAAGAAAGGCACAATCTGTGAAATTTCTTCTAACATTCCTTTAGGAGTATAATCAGGTTGTGGATATCCCATTTTGTTCATAATATCGACAATAATTTGTCCATCTGGTTTTGCGCCTTCAATAGGTTTTACTATTTGTCTTACAGCTTGAACACGACGTTCGCCATTTGTAAATGTGCCACTTTTTTCAAGGAAGGATGCTCCTGGTAAAATAACATCTGCATATTTAGCAGTTTCAGTCATAAATAGTTCTTGAACAATCACCATATCTATAGCTTCAAGTGATTTAATAACTTTTTTAGTATTTGGATCTGTTTGCACAACATCTTCACCAATAATCCAGATGGCTTTTAGTTTGCCTTCTAAAGCGGCATCAAACATTTCAGGGATTTTATAACCAATATTTTGAGGTACTTCTACGCCATAAAATTCTTTATAAATTTTATTGACTTCTTTTTTAGTAATATCTAAATATCCAGCACCTTGGTGTGGCTGAACTCCCATATCTGCTGCGCCTTGCACATTATTTTGACCTCGTAACGGATTAACGCCAACACCACGTCTACCAATATTTCCAGTTAATAAAGCAAGGTCAGCAATTTGTATGACTGTAAAAGTTCCTTGTGAATGTTCTGTAACTCCTAAACCATGAAATGACATGGCATTTTTTGCTGATGCATAAGCCATTGCAGCTTTACGAACTTCGTTTCGGTTCACTCCTGAAACGGTTTCTAATTTATCAATATCAATATTTAGAATCTCTTGTTTAAAATCTTCAAATCCTTCTGTTCTATTTTGAATAAAATTTTTATCTGTTAAACCTTCAGAAATAATATAATACATCATCATATTAAGTACAGCAACATTGGTTCCAGGTCGTAACGCCAAATGATGTGTAGCGTATCTTGCTAATTCAGTTCGTCTTGGATCGATAACAATAGAAACATTATCAGATTTCATCGCAAATTGTTTCAGCTTTGCTCCAGTTACAGGATGTGCATCAGTTGGATTTGCTCCAATTACCATTATGCAATTGGTGTCTTTTAAATCATCAATCGAATTTGTTGCTGCTCCTGTGCCAAACGTACGTTGCATTCCTAAAGCAGTAGGCGAGTGGCAAACTCTTGCACAACCATCAATATTATTAGTGTTTATTACTGCTCTGAAGAATTTTTGCATCAAATAATTTTCTTCATTAGTACAGCGTGATGACGAGATTCCTGCTATAGAATCTGAACCAAATTCGGTTTTATATGAACTTAATTTTTCTGAAATATAATCGTAAACTTCATCCCAACTTACTTTTTCAAATTTGCCATTTCGTTTTATCATTGGCGAATTTAATCGCTCTGGATGGTCGTAAAATTTAAAGGCATAACGTCCTTTTATACAGGTATGCCCTTGATTTACTTCGGCATCATAAGGTGCAGTAATACTTAATATTTTGCCATTATTTGTAGAAATATCCAGATTACAACCAACACCACAATAAGTGCAAATAGTTCGTGTAGTATCTGTTGCATAAATGGCTTTAGATTGAAACACATCTGAAATTGCAGAAGTCGGACAAACCTGCGAACATGCACCACAACTCACACAATCGGAATCCATAAACGATTCGTCTAATCCCTTTATGATATGTGTATCAAAACCTCGTCCTGCCATACTCAACACAAATTCACCCTGTACTTCATCACAAGCACGAACACAACGATAACAGTTGATACATTTAGACAAATCGGAAGTCATATAAGGATGACTTAAATCTTTCATTTTATATAAATGATTATCACCTTCAGGATAACGGACTTCACGAATACCAACTTGAGCAGCGACGGTTTGTAATTCACAATTTCCGTTAACTTCACAGGTTAGACAATCTAAAGGATGGTCTGTAAGTACAAGTTCCAAGATGTTCTTCCGTAATGCTTTTACACTTTCAGTACTTGTATAAATATACTGTCCTTCAGCAACTGGAGTGTGGCAAGATGCCATGGTTTTTACGTTTCCGTTTTCTTCTAAAGCTACCTCAACACTACAAACTCTGCAAGAACCAAAAGGGTCGAGATTTGGCGCATCACATAAGGTTGGAACCAGATTTTTATCCTTGTATCTTTTTATGAACGACAACATGGTTTCTCCTTCAACTATTTGAAATTTTTGATTGTCTATGTATGCTATCATAATTTAATTTTTCTCGCAAAGTCGCAAAGTCACTAAGCTTTTCTCTTTGAATCTCTGCGAATTTCTTTGTGTATCTCTGTGTAATAATTATCTCACAGAGTTTCGCAAAGTTTCACAGAGGTTTATTTCTCTATAAAATACTCTTTTAGCTCTTCTTCAAAATATTGCATCGCATTTCTAACTGGTAACGGAATTCCGCCTCCATGAGCACAAAGCGAACCTTGTTCTAATGTAGTTAACAAATCGGTAAATAATGTTTTATCTATTTTATAATCTGAAGTCAATGCTTTTGTTGCTAATTCCTGACCTCGTTTTGTTCCTAATCGACAAGGGAAACATTTTCCGCAACTTTCATAAGAAGCAAAATCGAAAAGATGTTCTATTAGTTTCATAATTGGATAATCTTCAGGTATGCAAACAATTGAAGCATGACCTAATAAAAACCCTTCGTTTGAAAAGGATTCAAAATCTATAGTTAAATCATTAATCTTTGAAACTGGTACCAAACCACCTAGTGGACCACCAATTTGAAGTGCTTTCACTTCCGATTTAAATCCACCACCTAAATCGTTTATAACTTCGGATAAAGGAGTTCCCATTTCTACTTCATACATGCCTGGATTATTAAAAAAACTATCTAAACAAACGAGTTTTGTTCCTGAAGAGCGTTCAGTTCCAATAGATCTCCATGCATCTCCTCCATTTTCGATAATATAATGTAAAGCAGATAAAGTCTCTACATTATTAACAGTTGTTGGTTTGTTAAACAATCCTTTTTGAGCTGGAAATGGTGGACGAACACGAACTTCGGGACGTTGTCCTTCAATGGAGTTAATTAAAGCAGTTTCTTCACCACAAATGTATGAGCCTTGTGCTTGAATTATTTTAAAATCGAAATTAAAACCGCTTCCTTCAATATTATCTCCAATTAAGCCTTCTAAACGAAGTTCATCAATGGCATTTTGCACTATATGTTTTGCTTCAGGGTATTCAGCTCTAATATAAACGATGCCATAACTTGCGTGTGTTACATAACCAGAAATTAGCATTCCGAATAATACAGAATGTGGTTGTTGTTCTAATAAATATCGATCGGAATAAGCTCCTGGATCACCTTCGTCTGCATTACATATAATGAATTTTGTGTCGTTTTGTTCATTTCGGCAAAACTGCAGTTTTATTCCCATAGGGAAACCTGCACCTCCACGACCACGAACATTTGAAATTTTTATTTCCTCTAAAACTAAAGCTGAATCTTTTTGAAGTGCATCACGAAATGGTTTATAATAGTCTTGAATAGTTGTAAAAGGTGCTGTTAGAATTTGTTTATTTTGAGCTTTTACAGTATAGCGATCTTGATTAAAATTTGAATCAACACCAATGATATTATTTAGATTTTCCAGAGCATCACCAGAGTAATTCTTGCCATTATAGTGAAATGCAGAATTCTCGTGACAACGACCTAAACAGGTCATATGACCAATTTCGTCAGCATCAAATTTTGTGTTTAGAGCAGCGACAACATTGTCTTGTGTATTAGCACAAACGCAAGCTGTTCCGTTGCAGACATATGCTTTTTTGCCTTTGTTTTCAGGTTTTAAGAAATCGTAAAAACTTGCTGTTCCAAAGGTGTTGGCAGTTCCAATAAGAAACTCTTTTGCTAATTTGTCTAATTCTTCAACACTTGGCGAACCAGTAGCTTGAGCAAGTTCTCCCATTTTATTAAATAGGTTATTGTCTAAAGGTTTTCTTCCTAATAATTCGCTTAAATTATCTGACATATATGACGCAATTTGAATTACGAAATTAGTAAAAATTATTGTCAATTCTGATAGAACGCTGATGACACTGATTTTTTATGATTTAATCGATTTATCTGCGAAAACCTGTTTAATCTGAGTTATCTGTGTTCTATAAATCTAACTCATGTTGTGCGTTGAGGATGGGAATAACAAGTTGCTCTACCATCGCGACAAAACGCAAATAAGGTAATTCCTAATTCTTTGGCAAAATCGACAGCAAGAGAAGATGGTGCAGAAACTGCAGCTAAAAACGGAATTTTTGCTTTAAAACATTTGATGATTATTTCGTAAGAAACGCGTCCGCTTACTGTTAGTATTCTTGCG
>JAKITV010000044.1 GCA_021647885.1 Flavobacteriaceae bacterium
TCTACAATATTGTCATCTTGTGCATTTGTATCGACCCCAGTTAATTTCCAAGGCATAAAAGTATTTGTTGTTTGTGTTACTCGTATATCCAAGTCATTTACGAGTACTGGAGTGCCATCGTTTAATATTCCCGTATTATTAGCAGTACCTCCTTGATCAGTCCAAGAAATAGAAGCTAGTAATGGACTTGCACCATCAGATACTACATCCATAGTAAAAGTCCCTCCATTAGTTAATACTTCTTCCGAAACCCATGAAGATAATCCATTATTTGTGATAGTCTCTGCAGCTACTTTGGTGTTTAATAATCCCCAACCAGTATTTGCATCAGGACCTACTGCATCAACATCATCGGCTGTATGTAAAGCTAAACCTTTTAATGTAGCAGCCTTCATAAAAACGCCATTTGTATTATTATAATATTGTTGTAATAATAATAACGAACCACAAACATTTGGTGAGGACATAGAAGTGCCTGAAAATGTGCCATAAGCATTATCTGACGATTCAAAAGTAGATATAAGAGATGTACCATTACCCATTAAATCGGGTTTAATTCTTAAATCATCTGTTGGTCCTTCAGAGCTAAACGAGGCTCTAGTTACACTACTTAAACTACCATCTCCATTAATTATAGCATCATCACTAGCTGCAATAACTAAATTATTTTTAGAAGTGGCATTAAAAGTTAATTTATCATAGGCTGCATTTCTACCTAATGGATTTGAATTAGAAACATCATCGCTCCCAGAATTTCCTGCAGAAGTTACTTCCAAATAATAAGGAGCGTTATACATTAAGTCATCCCAATCTTTAGAGTCTTGTAAATAAGCACCAATAACCCAGCTATCAGCACCTGTAAAATTATTTGGATTAGCACCATACGAATGATTAGATAATAACATCCCATTTGCTGCTGCTGCTGTAGCTTCAGATAAATCATTTATATGATTATAACCAATTGCGCTTGCTTGAGGAGCCATACCTTTTGCATTTGCTTGCATTCCAGATGCAATTATGGTACCAGTAACATGAGCTGCATGACTACTTAATGTAGTTGTGCCATCTCCAATAGATAAGCGATCTGTTCCACTTACACCATCGTATTCTTGATGAGTAACTCGACCAATACCACCAACTTCCCAAATATAAGCAGTCATGCCTTGCCCTTCTAAATCAAGACCTAAACCTCCTCCATTGTGTAGATAATTAGCTCTTGTAGATATTGCTGCTGCTGCATTGTCACTTTGTATATAAACTGGATTGCCGTTGAGTATCATTTTTAAATGATAGTCTGTTCCATTATCATCAGTATAGCTTATAGGCCAATTGTTTTGTTTTGCTAAACGTATTGCTTGGTTATATTCAGAATAAAAAGTTTTCTCAAAAGAGATTTCTAATTCTTTTAATTTTTCAAGATTATAGTTTTTGGTAATCTCTCTGGTTTGTTTTGGGGTTTGTGAAAAACCAACACAAATAAAAATTAAGAAAAAATTAAACGTTAATATCCTTTTAGTAAAGTAGTTGTTTATCATAACAAATTTTAATTTAATAGTTTTTTTGAACTGAATGGCAACAAATATAACAAAAAGTATCATTTATTTTATTGAATATTAAAAGAGTATGTCGTTTATAAAATTTCTTAATTTTGGTATCAGTATTATTTTAATTTTAATAATAACATTTATTTGGATATAATTATATGAATGTTGAATTTTGAAAGCGTAATATTACAACTATGAAAACCTATCATTATATATCGACTGACTCATTAGATTTAAAAGAGATTAGCGATTTAGTGTTAACAGATAAACCGCTTAGATTATCTGATGACGTTATCACTAAAATCCAGAATTGTCGTAGCTATTTAGATCAGACAATGGAAAGCCACAAAGAACCTATTTATGGCATTAATACTGGATTTGGCTCTTTATATAATGTTAAGATTTCTTCCAAGAATCTCACCAAATTACAGGAAAATTTAATGATGTCTCATGCTTGTGGTACTGGAGACATTGTTCCAAAAGAAATTGTGAAGTTAATGCTATTGTTAAAGATACAATCTTTAAGCTATGGGCATAGTGGTGTGCAATTGAAAACCGTTAATCGTCTTGTTGATTTTTACAATAACAATATTCTCCCAATTGTTTATACTCAAGGTTCTCTTGGTGCATCAGGAGATTTAGCACCTTTAGCACATTTGTCTTTGCCACTAATTGGTAAAGGAAAAGTTTGGTTTAAAGGAGATATTATTGAAGCTAGCAAAGTTCTTAATAAATTTAATTGGAAACCGATTACTCTTAAATCTAAAGAAGGCTTAGCTTTATTAAATGGCACACAGTTTATGAGCGCTTATGGAATCTATCTATTATTAAAATCATACAAGCTCTCATATCTAGCAGATTTAATAGGAGCCACATCTTTAGATGCTTACGATGGTAGAATTGAACCATTTGATGAATTAGTACATTTAGTTAGACCTCACAATGGGCAGATTACAACTGCTGAACGTATTAGAGAATTTTTGTATGGAAGTGAAATTATTTCTCAACAAAAAAGTCATGTTCAAGACCCTTATTCTTTTAGATGTATGCCTCAAGTACATGGTGCTACCAAAGACACTCTAAAGTTTGTTGAAAAAACATTTATAACAGAGATCAATTCGGTTACAGATAACCCAAATATATTTGTAGGGGAAGACAAAATAATATCAGGAGGTAATTTTCATGGGCAACCTTTGGCATTCGCTTTAGATTATTTAAAAATTGCAATGGCTGAACTAGGAAATATTTCTGAACGACGAACATACCAATTAGTCTCTGGATCTAGAGGATTGCCAAATTTTTTGGTAGATAATCCAGGATTAAATTCAGGTTTAATGATACCTCAATATACTGCAGCTAGTATTGTAAGTGCTAATAAGCAATTAGCGACTCCAGCAAGTGTAGATTCTATTGTATCGTCTAATGGTCAAGAAGATCATGTAAGTATGGGAGCAAATGCAGCAACACAGGCTTTTACACTAATAAACAATATAGAGCACATTTTAGCCATAGAATTATTTAATGCCTCACAAGCATTATCATTAAGAAAACCTTTAAAATCTTCAAAATTTATAGAATCATTTTTAAGTTTATTTAGACAAGATGTTCCTTTTGTAAATGAAGATAGAATTTTTCATGATGATATTATGGCATCAGTTAACTTCTTGTCATTATTTAGTATTGATAATGAGACTCTTTTTGGTTAAAATTTAAGATTATATAGCTAACTAGCACAATGCACACAGTATCTTGTATGTGGCATTAACAAAATTCTCCCTATTGGTATTTGGTTGTTACATTTATAGCAGTGTCCAAAATCTGAATCATTAATGTTAGATAAGGCAACTTTAAGATTTACAAGTTTTTGTTCAGCTTTTCTAAGTGCTGCTTCATTTACTGTTTTATTATTAATTGCATCCATTCTGGAAATTCTACCGATAGCATTTTCAGGCGCAATTGGTTTAGTAAGCTTTTTGTAGTTTAAAATAGCAGTTTTAGTTTTATCTATTTCATCTTCAATTTTATCATGTATGCGCTGTAATTTTTTACTGTCCATTTTTAAATTTAAAAATTACTAAATGGATAAAGAAAAGAAGCTCTTTCTTATATACATTTCCCATTAATAATGACCTTATCAATATGGTTGTCTCCAAATGCATAAGGCAAATAATTATAACTAGGTACCTCTTTGGTAATAATAAGGTTTGCTTTTTTTTCTTTTGAAATACTACCATACATATTACTAATTCCCATAGCATAAGCGCCATTAATGGTTGCTGCATTTATAGCTTCTTCAGGTGTCATTTTCATTTTTATGCACGCTGTGCTCACAACAAAATTCATATTACCACTTGGTGAAGAACCTGGATTATAATCGGTTGCAAGAGCTAATGGTAATCCTGCATCTATAAGTTGTCGAGCAGGTGTATAAGGAATACTTAAAAAATAAGAACAGGAGGGAAGTGCAACTGGCATTGTATTACTAACTTGTAGCGCAACAATATCATCATTGTTTAATTCTTCAAGATGATCTACACTTAAGGCGTTATGTATTGCTCCAAGAGCTACACCACCAAATGTATTAAACTGGTTGACATGAATTTTTGGAATCAAACCATATTCTTTTCCCGCGGAAAGAATTTTATCGGTATCATCTAGTGAAAAATAACCTTTTTCACAAAAGACATCAATATAATCGGCAAGTTGTTCATTTGCTATTTTAGGAAGCATTTCTTCAGTAATTAAATTAATATAACCTTCCTTGTTATCTTTATATAGGCTTGGCAAAGCATGAGCACCAAGAAATGTAGCTTTTACTTCAATAGGAAAATCTCGTTTAATGCGTTTAATAACGCGTAGCATTTTTAGTTCTGCTTCAACAGTCAAGCCATAACCAGATTTAATTTCTATGGCTCCTGTGCCTAATTGCATGACTTCTTTAACACGCTTTATAGATTGTTTATAAAGATCATCTTCGCTGGTATTTTGAAGCGTTTTAGCCGAATTTAAAATTCCTCCACCACGATTAGCAATTTCTTCATAGCTTAATCCGTTTATGCGATCTACAAATTCTTGCTCACGGTTTCCAGCATACACAATATGTGTGTGAGAATCGCACCATGTTGGTAACACTAATTTTCCAGTCGCATCAATTGTCTGTTCTGCAAAAATATTTTGGCAGTCATTCATACTTCCAAAATCTGTTATAATATCATCTTTAATTAAAACATAGGCGTTTTTAATTGTTGGAAGATATTTCATTTCTTTTCCTGATACTTTAGAAATGCTACTATCTCTTACTTGTAATAACTCTCTTATGTTGGTAATTAAAATTGACATGTGTGCAAATTAGAATATTGAAATTAATTCGTGACTATAAAAATATAAAATTTATAGCTTCAACTTTTCCTAATTTAATATATATTGTAGAATGTTCATGTTTTTTACTTCAGAAGAACTAATTTTGATATAATGAATCCCAGTTTTGCTTTTTTAAACTCATTTGTTGATTTGTCTGAAGAGACTTTTGATAAGCTACAGAGCCTTGGTTCGTTTAAAAGGATAAAGGCAAATACTGCTGTTGCTAAAACTGGAGAAATTCCAACTAAATATTACTTTTTAGTCTCTGGACTAATGCGTGCTTATTTAGATTCAGAATGTGGTAAAGTGTTTACTAAAAATATTTTCTCTCCAATTAGTTTTGTAGCTTCGTTTACTGCTTTAATTAATAATAAGCCTTCAAAGTTAACTTATGAAACCCTTACTGATTGTAAAGTTTATGTGTTTGATTATAGAAAAATGATGAAATTATGTAATACAGATTTAAATGTTAATTTGCTATATTCTAGAATTTTAGAACAGGTTTTTATAGGATATGAAAAAAGAAGTTTAGAGTTACTTTCTTTAAACGCGACACAACGATATCTGAAATTGAGAGAGCAAATTCCTAGTATCGATGATTTAATACCTCAGTTTCAAATTGCTTCTTATTTAAGTATTACTCCAGTTCAGTTAAGTAGAATACGAAAAAATATAAAATAATTATTTGTTTTTAACATATGTTAAGACATAAATGAATTAGTAATAATATTTTTGTTACATCATAACAGATTTCCCAATAATTAATTGCTAACTAACTAACAACGAAAAAGCAGATGTAAAAACATCTGCTTTTTTTATGGATTAAAAGTGAAACTAGGTTATTAAAATATTTATTATTTTAAATTACCAATCATATCTTCTGGTTTTACCCATTCGTCATAATCTTTGGCAGTAACATAGCCTAAATTAACGGCTTCTTCTTTTAAAGTGGTTCCGTTTTTATGTGCCGTATTTGCTATTTCAGCAGCTTTGTAATAGCCTATTTTAGTATTTAAAGCAGTCACTAACATTAACGAGTTGTTAAGTAGTTGTTTTATAATTTCATAATTAGGTTCTATACCAACGGCACAATGCTCATCAAAACTCACACAAGCATTACCAAGAAGTTGTGCAGATTGTAATAAGTTAGCAGCCATAACTGGTTTAAAGACATTTAACTCGTAATGTCCTTGCATGCCTCCAACTGTTATAGCAACATCGTTGCCCATAACTTGAGCACAAACCATAGTTAATGCTTCACATTGTGTTGGGTTTACTTTTCCAGGCATAATAGAACTTCCAGGTTCGTTGGCAGGAATATTAATTTCTCCAATGCCAGAACGTGGTCCGGAAGCCATCATTCTTATATCGTTGGCAATTTTATTTAATGATACAGCTAATTGCTTTAATGCTCCATGAGTTTCAACAAAAGCATCATGTGAAGCTAAAGCTTCAAATTTATTATAAGCCGAAATAAATGGTAATCCAGTAAACTCTGCAATAAATTCAGAAACACGTTTTGTATAGCCTTTTGGAGTGTTTAGTCCTGTACCAACTGCAGTTCCACCAAGCGCTAATTCGCTTAAATGTGGTAATGTGTTTTCTAAAGCTTTTAAACCATGATCTAATTGAGATACATAACCCGAAAATTCCTGACCAAGTGTTAATGGTGTTGCATCCATTAAATGTGTACGACCAATTTTAACAACTTTTTTAAAGTCTTCAGATTTTTGCTTTAAAGTATCTCTTAATTGTTTTACACTTGGAATAGTAATTTCTATAACTTTTTTATAAGCTGCAATATGCATTCCTGTTGGAAAAGTGTCGTTTGAAGATTGAGATTTATTTACATCATCGTTAGGTTGAATGGTTTTTTCGCCTTCTCCAATGGTTTTTCCAGCAAGTTGATGCGCTCTGTTTGCAATAACTTCATTCACATTCATATTGCTTTGAGTCCCAGAACCTGTTTGCCAGATTACCAACGGAAATTCCTCATCATGTTTGCCTTCTAAAATCTCATCGCAAACTTGTGCTATTAGATTACGCTTCTCTATTGGTAAAACGCCAAGTTCGCAATTAGTGTAAGCTGCAGCTTTTTTTAGATAAGCAAAGCCATAAATTATTTCTAAAGGCATTGAAGCTGCCGCACCTATTTTGAAGTTATTTCGTGAACGTTCAGTTTGTGCTCCCCAAAGTTTGTCTGATGGGACTTTAACTTCTCCCATTGTGTCTTTTTCTATTCTGTAGCTCATTGTTTTGACGATTGAATTCAATTACAAATTTAAGCTTTTTGTTACTTATTTTTTAAGATGTTTACTAGTTTTAATAAGTATTTCTTGTTAATGAGTTTTTTGAATCAATTTAGAATTAAGTTAAAAACCTTGTTAATAAATCTTACTTTTGGTATTGTGTAGAATAAAGCTATATCTTATATTTGTGCAAGTTTTTTTAATAGACACGCAAACTTATGTTCGATTTTGATCAATATTTAGGATTTTTAGCATTTTTAGCCATATTTACTATAGGCTTTTGGTTAATGATATTTTTAATAACCTTTGTTATTCCTTATTGGATAGGAGGTTATTTATTAGAAAGCTTTAAGGAGCGTAGAGCAGAGAAAAAAGCAAAACGAGAAGCATTAGCAAATTAAATTTGTTTAACTGATATAAAAAAAGGAAGCCAATTTGGCTTCCTTTTTTTTACTTGTTTTTGTTAATAATACTTAACCTTCAAAATCACCTCCACCAAACCCACTTCTGGTTCTAGTACGTTTTTTCTTTTGATTAAATCTATAAGTAAACGATAAATTATAGCTTCTCACTCTAAATTGAAACTCGCTATAACTTTCAAAAGTGTTTGTAATAGTATTTGTTTCCCGCTTTCTAGAATTGAACATATCACTTACATTAATGGATATAGATGCTTTATCTTTAAACAAATCTTTACTAAATGCCATATTAGCTGAAAATATACCATTACTTTTATTTTGAGCATCTTCTCTTGGACCTCTATATGACAGAGTGGTTTGCCAATCAATTTTCCCTGGTAAAGTATATTTATTGCTTAAACGTAAGGTTGAGCTTAAATTTTCTGCATCGAAATTAACACCATTAAAATCTCCTTTAGTAACAGATTTAAAAATGTTAAAGTCTGCATTAATTCGCCATTTTCTACTCGGACTGTAGGTAATGTTTAATTCGTAGCCATAACGATCGTTCGTAGCCAAGTTTACAGGAGATCGCTGTATAACTACAACTTCCTGGCCATCGACTATAACTGTTTCTCCAGTTTCGAAACTAATAAAAGCAATTACATCTGTAGCATGTTGATAATATATAGATGTGCTTAAAGTTACTTTATCGAAACGGTTTAAATATCCTAAATCAAAAATGCCTGAGTAACTGGGATCAAGATCTGGATTTCCTTGAAAAACTCTAGTTACACTAGACCTTGATGGAAACGGATTAAGAAAAAATGATCGAGGACGTCGTATCCTTCTACTATAACCTAAAGTAATATTTTCGTCATCGCTTAACTCATAATTTAAGTTAATTGTTGGAAATAGATTGGTGTACTTTTTCTTTTCAAAATCACCACTTGTTGGTTGGTCAATGGTAATTCTTGTACTTTCTAAACGTAGTCCTAATAAAAAAGAGAAGTTATTAATTTTACTTCCATATTGCGAATACACTGCATTCACGTCTTCTTTAAAATTTAAAATATTAGATAAATCTGTATTGACCTCAAATTCATTATTCATTTCATTTAAAATCTCTACAGTATAATCGGTTGTTTTATCTCTAAAATTACCACGATAACCAAATTCGAATTGTGTGTTTTCACCTATTGGTAATACATAATCAGCTTGTAATAAAATACGTGTTTGGGCATCTAAAGTAAACACTTTTTCCGATAGAAAGTCGTCAACTAAAACATCAGATTTTTCATCTTCATTGGAGTCTTCAACCTGAAACTCTACTGTTAAGTTGTGACCACTATCATCAAAATCTTTCGCAAAACTTGCTACATATTGTATTGTTTTATTATCCTGAACTTCTGGATCAAAACGAGTGCTTTCACTGGTTAAAACTCTATTTTCATCAAATTGCTCAATGAAATTGGAAGTATTATTTTCATTATCACTTTCTCTATAAACTATAGAAGTTGTTAGTGAAGCAGAATCGTTAATATACCATTCTAAACCTAAGTTGGTAGTAAGTCCTTTTCTTTGTCTGTTAAAATCCCTAGATTCATCAATAAAATTACCGTCATTAAAATATTGGGTAGATGTAAATGAATTTCCAGGTGATTCCCTATAATTATAACTAGTAGTATTAAAAAAGTTTAAATCTCCAGTTCTGTAATTCACATTAGCAGAAATACCAGCCGAAGTTGGGTGACCAACATTTAAAGTCATTGCTCCATTAAGCCCTTGTAACTTGCTACGACGCAAAATAATATTAATGATTCCTGCAGTGCCTTCAGCATCATAACGTGCAGATGGTGACGTGATAACCTCTACTTTTTCAATAGCTTCAGCAGGAAGTTGTCGCAAAGCTTCGGTTGAACTTAATCCTACCAAACCAGAAGGTTTACCATTTATAAGAATACGAACGTTATTATTTCCACGTAAAGCAACATTTCCTTCTACATCTACCGAAACCGAAGGGACGTTATCAAGTACATCACTAACAGTTCCACCACTTACAGTAAGGTCTTTACCAACATTGTATATTTTTTTATCTAATCTTATTTCTACTGTTGTGCGTTCAGCAATAATTTCGACTTCATCCAAAGCTTCAAAATCTATTTCTAGTGAAAAGGAACCAATGTGTTCGTTTTTTGTAATTTTTTTGTCAGCAATAGTTCTCATTTTAAACGAAATATATTCTATGGAAACATCATATATTCCATTAGGAACAGAAATACTAAAGTTTCCTTTATCATCTGTAATTCCACCTGTTATCATTTTATTTAGACGCTTACTAAAAAATGCAATTGTGGCATATTCTAAAGGTTGATTGGAGTCTTGGTCAATTACATTTCCAGTTATAGTAACTTCTTTTTGCGAAGGTCTTTGAGCATAAGTAGTTGTTAGAAAAAATCCTAAAAAGAGGATAGTTAGAAAAAATTTAGTCATACCTGTTTTGAAATTTAAAAAATCAAAAATAAAGTATGGTTTAGGGACTTTGGTTAAAGTTGTGTTAAAAGAATCTACATCAAAAAAGATGATATTTTAGATAATTGTAAGAATACTTTCTGGAGGTCTTCCAATTACAGCTTTATTACCATTAATAATGATTGGTCGCTCAATAAGTTTTGGATATTTTGCTAAAGCATTAATAACTTGAGTATCACTTAAAGTTTTTCCTTTAAATAGTTCTTTCCAAATAGCTTCATTTTTTCTTACCAGATCAATTGGATTTATGTTTAGGAGCTTAATTAATTTTTTTAACTCGGATTTACTAGGAATATCTTCCAGATATTTAATGATTTCAAAAGATTGTCCAGATTTTTCTAAAATTTCTAACCCACAACGAGATTTACTGCAACGATTATTGTGATATATTTTTATCATAGTGTTATATTAAATGATTTTAATTGCTCTATTAATAATTTAGGAGTTTTAAAATGAATTCCATTAATACCTAATGAGTTAGAAGTATTGATGTTATGCAAATTGTCGTCAATAAAAACAGATTCTTCAGCAGTTATATTATAGCGGTTCAATGTAATATTATAAATGTCAATAAATGGTTTTCTTGTTTTTTCTTCACCCGAAACAACAATACCTTCAAACCAATGTAAAAAATTAAAACGGTTTAATGCAATAGGAAAGGTTTCATGACTCCAATTGGTAAGTGCTACAATTTTAAAACGATTTTGTTTTACTAGTTTCTCGAGGATATTGACAGTTTCTGAAATAGAATTTCCTAGCATTTCTTCCCAACGCCCATAATACATAAGTATAAGTTCTTCATGTTCTGGAAAAAGTGCAATGCGTTCCTCAGTAGCTTTTGCTAAAGAATAACCAGCATCTTGATTTAGATTCCACTCAGAAGTACAGATTTTATCAAAAAACCATTGCATTTTTTTTCTATCACCATTGAACACTTCTAAATATACATATTCAGGATTCCAATCAATTAGCACACCGCCCAAGTCAAAAATTATGGCATTAATAGATTTCATAATTACATATTATTATCTGATTTTTGTCCCATCATCATTAAATAAGACTTTAAAAAGGGTTCAATATTACCATCCATTACTGCATCTACATTACCTGTTTCATGTGCTGTTCTTACATCTTTCACTAATTTGTATGGATGCATGACATAATTACGTATTTGGCTTCCCCATTCAATTTTCATTTTTCCAGCTTCAATATCCTCACGCTGTGCCAATTGTTTTTGCAACTCAATCTCATAGAGTTGAGATTTAAGCATTTGCATGGCTCGTACTCTATTATCTTGTTGCGATCTGGTTTCAGAACATGAGATTCTAATTCCAGATGGTTTATGTGTTAATTGGACTTTAGTTTCTACTTTGTTTACATTTTGTCCACCAGCACCACTTGAACGTGCTGTTGTAATTTCAATATCGGCAGGATTTATGTCTATTTCTATAGTATCATCAACAAGAGGGTAAACATAAACAGATGCAAAGCTTGTATGGCGCTTTGCATTACTATCGAAAGGAGAAATTCTAACCAAACGATGTACACCATTTTCTCCTTTAAGCCAACCAAAAGCATAATCACCATCAATTTCTATTGTTACTGTTTTAATGCCAGCAGTATCGCCTTCTTGGTAGTTAAGCTCTCTCACTTTATAACCGTTTTTTTCGGCGTACATTAAGTACATTCTTAATAACATTTGTGCCCAATCGCAACTTTCTGTTCCTCCAGCTCCTGCTGTAATTTGAAGCACAGCACTTAAAGCATCTCCTTCTTGAGAAAGCATGTTTTTAAATTCAATATCTTCTATGAGCGTTGCAGTTTTTTGAAATTGTTCTTCAACTTCTTCAGCAGTAGATTCGCCTTCTTTGTAGAATTCATATAGGACTTCTAAATCATCTGCTTGAGATTTAATAGTATTGTAATCTTCAATCCATTTTTTCTTCATGCGAATTGATTTCATAACCAACTCAGCAGCTTTAGAGTCATTCCAAAAATCGGGATTAAACGTCTGTTCTTCTTCGTTTTGTATTTCTATAAGCTTGGCATCAATGTCAAAGATACCTCCTTAACGCACCAAGGCGATCAATAAGATCTTTAATTTGATCTGTAGTTGTCATAAAAATAAAGTTTTGACAAAAGTAAAATTAAACTCGTATTGTGAAAACTATTTATTTGATTTTTTTTATTTTATTGAAATCCAAAGCAATAATTATAAACGTATTTAGTTTTAATAATAATAAATCTAAAAAACATGTAAATTTATGAAAAACAAAATTTTGATTTCCCCAGTTCTTCTTTCTTCTTTCTTTCTTTCTTTCTTTCTTTCTTTTGTCTTGTAATGACGATTTAGAAACTAATAAAGAAGGGCAATCTATTTCTTTTGATTCTGGTATAGCTATGCGAATTGGAGAAAATGATAAACCAGACTTTCACACTAAAATTGTTTTGGGAGAACAACTCAAAAACCCCTATTCTGTTGCTAATATGAAGAATGCTTTTAGTTATTATAACGAAAAAGTATCAAACTCTCCATTTAAAAAAAAGAAAGTAAAAGTTACACATTTTTATATTAAAATCACTCCTACTACAGAAAATCATCTAATTGCTTTAGATAATCTCGATAATAGTGATGATGTTGATAGTCCAATCTTACATGATTACCCTCTTGATTATGATATTATAGAAGAAGGTGATTATTATATAGAACCAAAAGATGAGAATGATTTGTATTATCCTTCATATACAGTTATTCCAGTTGGTTATAAATTACCAAATAATTTGCCATTCGAAAATATCGAAGATTTATATTACCCTGAAGATGAAAAGGAGTACGATATAGAAACCGTTGCCTTATTTTTTGCAGATTGGAAAGATGATTTAGAGGCAGATGATATTTTTGTTACTGAAGAAACTTTGCCAGAATATCTAAAAAAATCTTTAGAGGAGCAAAATGCCAATAGATTATTTGGTAGACGTTATAGGCCTTATGGATATGTAAATATAGAAAATACAGATAGTAACGATTTTGACCCATTAATGAAAGCCAAAATAAGTATTGGCAGAAGCTTTTGGTGGCGATATACCTATACTGATGATGCTGGCTATTTTAGATCTCCAAAAAAATATAGAGGTAAAGTTAGAATAAGAGCCAAATGGAGAGGTTATACTGCGACTATTAGAAAAACGTGGAATGAAATTTTAGGATTTTGGGTATCAGATCATTTAATGACTTTAAAACGTAGATCTAATGGTAGAACTAAGAATATTTCATATACCGAACCTCACAATGGTATTTTTGGTGTAGATCTACGAGGTGGTCATCTTTGGTTTAAAGGTACTACGCATAACGGTTTAAGAAAATATAATGATTATGCAGCTATTAATGGTATAGACAAGCCAATAAGTTATGCAAATGTTTGGGCTTGGTCTGGTGGTAAAAGTTCTTCTACACCTATGTTACACGAGTTTCCAATGCTACCACAAATGGCAAGTATTGCTGGTATTGGCCAATCTGATTTTTGGCATGCTTCAATTCAATATGTAACAAGTGCAGGTATTGGTTTAGTACCACATTGGATAAGACCAGACCAAATCTTTGCAAATCTAAAAAACAAAAAAGTTTCTGGTAGCACACAAAGTAATACTGTAAGAATCCATCAATTGGTATTTCATGAATCTGGACATTACTCTCATGCAAAAAAAGCAGGCTCATGGTTTTGGGCTAACGTATTTGCTACAGAAATGAGTAATTCTATTTTAGAAGGTGATCCTTATGTAGACGGAAGCTCACCTTCTTTTCAAGCAGGTTCTCGTATTAGTTTAGCAGAAGGTTGGGGAAATTTTACGGAGTTTAAGATAACAAGTTATCATTACAGAAAAGCTTATATGAGTTCAATAAATGGTACAGGGTTTTTTAATGATACAGCTTCTGGAAATAACATAAGTATTGAGCGTAATATGGAAAATTTTAATATTTATGATAAACCAATGAATGATGATAGATTTGATGATTATAGTTGGTTTTTGCATGGTATTATGTGGGATCTTTTAGATTCAAATACCGAAAATTTTATTGGTAATACTGGACTTACGTTTTCTCGAAGAAGAGATGGAGATGGTCTTTCTTTAAACAATATTGTAGATAATATTGCTATCGGCACATCTAATGAGTACGATCTTTCGTTTGTTTTTAACAGTTTAGGAAGTACAGTGCATAGTGCTTGTGACCTTAGAAACGATATTAATATAGCAGTACCAGGATTAGATTTTGCTATTAACCCTTTATTTACAAGCTATGGATACAATTGTAAATAACCAAATACTAAAAAGATTAAAACAAACACTTTGTTTACTTTTATTAACAACAGTATTAGCTTGTCCAGGAGATGAAGATTGTTTTGATTTAGATAGGATAACGCAGGTTGCAGATTTAATTTTACTAACACCAGAGCAAACAGAGTACTCACAAGGATATACATTAACTTTAAAAGTAGATTTGCCTGCTACAAATAGCTATTTTGGTGATGAGTTTAGTTTGTTTGAGGCGACATCAACTATGGAAGCTAAGTTGACATTGGCATTTAATCAATTGTTTATAGATAATACGCTTACTTTTGTAAAAGGAAGGCAAGGAGAAGCTTCTAATTGGTTTTATTTATTATATAACCCAGACAATGATACTTATGAGTTGGAGGTTACTATAACTTTAAATAGAGCAGACGAGTACTCATTAGCTACATTAGATTATATTATAGTTAAAGGCGCAGATGATTGTAACCGTTATCGTATAGATACAAATGTACTTTGGGCTGGTGATGCCTTGGTTGAGTTTACGGTTATTGAATAACAATAATTAGTTATATTTTATAGTAAGGGAAAAGTATTGTTTAATTAATGATGCTTTTCCTTTATTATTTATTTAGGCCCTAGTTTAAAATTGTGTTGATATTAATTTTTGATACTCACTTTCAATATTTTTATATCTAAAACTAGACGATATATTCTCTACCGTTTTTTTCGGCGTACATTAAGTACATTCTTAATAACATTTGGTGCCCAATCGCAACTTTCTGTTCCTCCAGCTCCTGCAGTAATTTGAAGCACAGCACTTAGCGCATCTCCTTCTTGAGAAAGCATATTTTTAAATTCAATATCTTCTATGAGCGTTGCAGTTTTTTGAAATTGTTCTTCAACTTCTTCAGCAGTAGATTCACCTTCTTTGTAGAATTCATAAAGGACTTCTAAATCATCTGCTTGAGATTTAATAGTATTGTAATCTTCAATCCATTTTTTCTTCATACGAAGTGATTTCATAACCACTTCAGCAGCTTTAGAGTCATTCCAAAAATCGGGATTAAACGTCTGTTCTTCTTCGTTTTGTATTTCTATAAGCTTGGCATCAATGTCAAAGATACCTCCTTAACGCACCAAGGCGATCTATAAGATCTTTAATTTGATCGTGTGTTATCATAAATTTATTTGCTTTTAGCAAAAATAGAATTATTATGCTTTAGATAAAACTAATGCCTTTTTATTTTAATTAATTTATGTAGATTTATATTCTAAATTTTTAATATGAAAAAACTACTTATATTTCCATTATTGTTTTTAATTGTCAATGCTACTTTCTCTCAAGTTTTAAGTGAAAAAAATCTTAAAGATTATAAAGGCTATTTTAATTTTCATTACGAAGAAGCTACCGACAAAATTTATCTAGAAGTAAAACAACTTAATGAAGAGTTTCTTTACATAAGTTCACTTTCCAGCGGAATTGGCTCAAACGATATTGGTCTTGACAGAGGGCAACTTGGAGCAGAACGTTTGGTGAAATTTATTAAAGCAGGTAATAAACTCTTGCTTATTCAACCTAATCAAGATTATAGAGCAATTACAGATAATGAATTAGAAAAGAAGAGCATTGAACAGGCTTTTGCCAAATCGGTTTTATTTGGTTTCAAAATAATGGAATCTAAAGAAGGTAGTTATATCATAGATTTCACACCTTTTTTACTGCAAGATACTCATGGTGTAGCTAATAGATTAAAAAACGCTAATCAAGGAGTTTATAAATTAGATTTAAGCAAAAGTGCGTTATCATTGGAGCGCACAAAGGCTTTCCCAAAAAATGTTGAGTTCGAAGCACTATTAACTTTTAAAGGTGAACCTAAAGGTAGAAATATTAGAAGTGTAACTCCAACTGCTTCTTTGGTAACTGTAATACAACATCATTCATTTATTGAGCTTCCAGATAATAACTACAAACCAAGAGTTTTTGATGTACGCAGTGGAGCGATTTCTACTTCGTATTTAGATTATGCAACTCCTATACAAGAACAAATAAGGAAGCGTTACATTATTCGTCATCGTTTAGAAAAGAAAGATCCAACAGCTGCTATAAGCGAAGCAAAAGAACCTATTATTTATTATTTAGACCCTGGAACTCCAGAGCCTGTTCGTTCTGCTCTTTTAGATGGAGCACGTTGGTGGAATCAAGCCTACGAAGCCATTGGCTTTAAAGATGCTTTTCAAGTTAAAATGTTGCCAGCAGATGCTGATCCTTTAGATTGCAGATATAATGTCATACAATGGGTTCATCGTTCAACAAGAGGATGGAGTTATGGCGCAAGTGTTGTTGACCCAAGAACTGGAGAAATTATTAAAGGTCATGTTAGTTTAGGAAGTTTAAGAGTTAGACAAGATTTTTTAATCGCTCAAGCTTTGATGGATAAACCATTTGCAAATAGTGATGACAATTACCAACCAATGCTCGAAATGGCTTTGGCACGAATTAGGCAATTAAGTGCTCACGAAATTGGACATACTATTGGTTTTGCACATAATTTTGCTGCAAGTACAAATGGTAGAGCTTCGGTTATGGATTATCCGCATCCTTTAGTTACTGTAAATAATAACAACATAGATTTAAGTAATGCTTACGATACAAAAATTGGAGATTGGGATAAAGTAACGGTTGCTTATAGTTATTCGGAATTTGATAAAGATTCAAACGAAAGAGCCGAACTCAACAAAATACTTGATAAAGCAAAAAATGATGGTTTACGTTTTATAACAGACAGTGATGCACGTCCACAAGGAGGAGCACATGCTTTGGCACATCTTTGGGATAATGGTAAAACGGCTTCTGAAGGATTAGAAAATGTTTTAAAAGTAAGAGCATTAGCCATTTCAAATTTTTCAAAAGATAATATTCGTGCTAACGAGCCTTATTCGGTTTTAGAAGATGTTTTTGTGCCATTATATTTCTTTCATCGTTATCAAACTGAAGCTGCTGTAAAAGTAGTTGGTGGATTGGATTATAACTATGCAATTAAAGGCGATGGACAGTTAATAACTAAAGTTGTAGATGTAAATGCACAACGAACAGCACTTAATTCTATTTTAAAAACCATTGATGCTGAAGTATTAGCTATTCCAAAGAACAAATTAGACTTATTTCCGCCAAGAGCATTTGCCTACGGAAGAAGTAGAGAATCTTTTAAAGGGAAGACAGGTGTTGGTTTTGATGCTTTAAGCGTAACATCAACAGCAAGTGATATGACTTTAAAGTTATTATTACATCCCGAAAGAGCCAATAGGTTGGTACAACAAAAGAGTTTGGACAATAATCAATTAAGTTTAGATGAAGTGCTACAAATAGTTATTAGTGAGTCGTTTATGGAAAATCATAATGATGACTATTTGAATGAAGTTCAGCAAATAGTTAATGTGAATGTGCTAAAGTATATTATGAATTTAGCAGTTAGCGACAAATCTTATTTTCAGGTAAATGCGATTGCAAATGATGCTGTAAATTCTATTTCAAAATATTTGTTCGACAAAAAAAGCAATATAAAATACGCTAGTCAATATGCAAGGTTAATAAGAGAATTTAGAGCAAAACCAGAAAAGTTTAAATTAAAAACTTCACCAAAAATTCCAGATGGTTCGCCAATAGGAAGCGATATGTGTAGTTATTCATCTAATTAATTTTTAAAAATGATAATAGATTTAAGAAGCGATACAGTAACAAAACCCACAAAAGGAATGTTGGATGCCATGATGAGCGCACAAGTTGGTGACGATGTTTTTGGTGAAGATCCAACAGTTAACGCATTAGAAGAAAAACTTGCTACTATGTTTGGTAAGCCAAAAGCACTGTTTTTTCCTTCGGGAAGTATGGCAAATCAAACAGCAATAAAGTTGCATACAAATCCTAGCGAACAGGTTATTTGCGATAAATACGCACATATCTATAATTATGAATCCGGAGGAGTTTCGGCTAATAGTGGAGCTTCCTGCAGGTTAATTGATGGTAATCGTGGCATGTTTACAGTACAGCAAGTTTTAGAATCTATAAATCCATCAGATTTTTATTATAGCCAGACAAGTTTGGTAGCAGTTGAAAATACAACTAATAAAGGGGGAGGAGCTTGTTGGGATTTTGAAGAGCTTAAGGAAATTAGAACAGTTTGTAACGAGCATAATTTGGGTTATCATTTGGATGGAGCACGTATTTGGAATGCATTGGTTGCAAAAAGCGAAACAACTTTACCATATGGTGAAGTGTTCGATACTATTTCGGTGTGTTTAAGTAAAGGTTTGGGTTGCCCAATTGGATCTGTATTGGTTGGTGATGACGACATTATGAAAAACGCGATTAGAGTCCGAAAGTTATTTGGCGGTAATATGCGTCAAGTAGTTTATCTGGCATCAGCAGGATTGTATGCTTTAGATAAT
>JAKITV010000045.1 GCA_021647885.1 Flavobacteriaceae bacterium
AAGAAAACCAATTATAAATCATATCTATATCTGCTGCATTAACATTGATAACGAAAGAATTATTTATGGTTTGTTTTAGAAACGCTTCCAATTCCATTTTTGCATCTATTAAATCTTGTCGCACCACAGTATAAACATCTTCTTCACTTATTGTTCCATTTGGGTTTAATTCAATTGTGTTTTCCAAATGACTAGTCCAATTTCCATCATTTGCTATCCCGTCAAATGTGTCAAGAAATAAACCATCTAAATAGGTGTTTGTTAATCCTGATACAGTAAGTCTATTTATTGCCAAGGCTTCAAAAGCTCTTCTGAAAGCTGTTGAGGAAGGATTAATGGCAACCCAACCTCCATTCCAACGTACACGAGCTCGTGCTTCTGCAAGAGTTGTAGCGCTGCCATTACCATATCCAGGTACAGTTATATAGGTGCCATTTAATATTCTAACTTGAGTGTCAGTATGATAGTGGTAATAAATATTTTCTGGGTTAAAACCATTATTACTACACCAGTTTTCCATCCAAGTCATATCATCTGGACTAATGCTATGATATGCTAAATAACTCATAACTTTAGTGTTAGAATTTGCATCTTTAACGGTGTTATATAATGTTGCATCCCAATCCCCACCACCACCAATAATCCAATCGTGATGTTGTGCTAACCATACAGCCTCATCTAATCGGCTATTTAACGGTACATAATCAAAACCAAATGTTTTGATATGTGGAAAGTTCTGTTGAGCGTTTATTGTAATCATAAACAGGCTAAAAAATAGGATAGTTGTACGGTAAATTAAATTTTTCATAATAGTGGGGTTAGTTAGAAATATTTATTTTTTATAAATTTTACAGTTGTTTCTTTTTGATTAGATAGAATCTTTAAGAAATAAACTCCTGATTTTAACTGTGATATGTTTATTTTATTTTCATTAAATGAAGAGTCCGATTGTACTACTTGCCCAATTGTATTGTATATTTTATAACTTTCAATAAATTGCTCTCTATTATTAATTGTTAGTATATCTTTTACAGGATTTGGGTAAATGTTTATTTCATTTTCTGTAACTTCATTTATGCTTAATGTTTCTATAGGTGATTTAAGTAATATTATACCTTCATTTGTGCCTAGGCTAATGCTTGTTACGCTTGATTCGTCAGTAGTATTATTTTCTAAAAGAGGATAGTACACGCCATCTAAATTATGTGTAGTCTGATTATTTCCAATATTTGCCCAGCCTCCGACTTGGGAAAATTTGGCTAACACTAATGCATCGTCATATTCTCTACCAATAATTGTATAATCAGAGCCTTGTGCGAATATAAAGAAGCGGTCAGTATTAATTTCTCCCCAATAATCTTCTTGAGAACGTGTAATTGGCTGACCAATATTTATTTCCATATTTTGATGCCAATGTGTTGGTTGTGGATTGCCATAAGGATATCCTCCATAATTAGCAGCACTTCCATAATGATACATAAAATGAACATTTTCGTGATTTATCAAATAGTGATTTGCTAAAGTAAACTGAATAAACCTAAATGGGATTTCTGTTGGTGGCCCAAAATTTGTTTGGCTACGTATAAAAAATAATCTTCCATTATCCATATCATCATATATTAGTTGTAAATAAGGCAAATCACTTAATCTGGTAGTTGTAGTTACAAGGTACTCTATAGTTAAATCCATTAGAAGTTCCCGATATTGCTCATTAAACAATTCGCTAAATGTATTATAAATGTATCGTGGTACTGCAGGGTTGGCTTGTACTCTAAAACTTGAGTTGCCAGTATTTTGAATTAGAAAAGTTTTCAGTTCATCTGCAGAATTAGCCAAATCTGCTGCTACCTGCGAGTAAATCTCATCAGTTGTGCCAATATCTTTAAGTTCAATAGTGTTTTCCAAATAACTGGTATACACAGATTGATTCATAAGTCCATCAAAAGTATCTAGAAATAAACCATCTGCAAAAGTATCAGTTGTTCCTTCAAGTGTAATAACGTGAAGAGCCAATGCTCGGTACGCCTCACGAAATGTTTGCGAGGAAGGATTGACACCTACCCAACCGCCATTCCACCTAACTCGCAATCTTGCCTCTTCAAGAGATGTTGCTGTACCACCTCCATAACCTGGAATTGTAAGTGTACTACCATTTGCAAGGTTGATAGTTGTATCATAGTAATAATGATAATATAGATTTTCAGGATCATATCCATTGTCTGTAGCCCAATTCTCTAGCCAAGTTTGTGTAGTTGGAGCCATACTATGATGTGGGAGATACATCATTATCTTAACATTAGGATTTTCGTCTTTTATGGTGTTGTAGGTTAGTGTGTCTAAATAATCTACACCTTGTGCTGACCAATTCCCTTTTGGGCCAACAATCCAATCATGATGATTGGCTAACCACCTTAAGTTGTCTAAAAATGCTCCATTACTATCTTGAAACCTGATATAATCAAAACCAAATGTTTTAATATGCGGAAAGTTTTGTTGAGCGTTTATCGTAATCATAAACAAACTAAAAAATACGAGAATTGTACGGTAAATTAAATTTTTCATAATAGTGTATGGTTAGTTAGAAATATCATTGTTTTATAAATTTTACAGTTACTTCTTTCTGATTTGATAGAGTTTTTAAGAAGTAAACGCCTGATTTTAAATGTGATATGTTTATTTGATTTGTGTTAAATGAAAGGTTAGATTGTACTACTTGCCCAATTGTATTGTATATTTTGTAACTTTTAATAAACAATCCTCTATTATTAATAGTTAGTATCTCTTTTACGGGGTTGGGATAGATTGAAAATGTGTTTAAGGTTTCATTATCAATTGATAAACTTGAGGTATTCTCAAAAGCTCCAATATCTAAATTTCCAGAAACAGGTTTATTTATTGAGTTTTGATGTTTGACATATTCGAAAGATATATCATAATTTGGCAATAGTGTAGCAGGAATTACATCTCCCATATTTATAAGAGAAGAAGTGTCTTGTAAATTAAAGATTTGATTATCAAAATCTTCAAATAAAGGATCTGTACCTGTGATATTGTTGCCTAAATCATTTACAATACCATTTGGTGTGCAAAAACAATCTTGCCAACCAGTTTTTAACCAATTATGATGCATATTAAATGTACCATTGCCATCTATCATAGCAAAACGATTTCCGGAAGCAGAAGTATAAATAATATTATTAAAAACCTCTGCTGTTTCATCATTGGTTGATAACCTGACTAAAGTAGTATTTCCTGTTCTAGTAGAAATTACGGTATTATTATAAAAATAGAGCGTTCCTTTTTTGTATCCTGATGTAACTCCACTATCTCCTCCGTAATGAACTATTTGAGAATTTCCCGCCCCATCAGGTTCTATTAAAATATTACCATAAACGTGTGTAGTGTTATAATTGGGATGGTTAGCAACTTCAGGAACATCATAAGAGTCAACTAAGTCTAGTTGTCTATTTCCTCCTTCAATCCAATTATATTTAACTATTAATCCTGCAGATCTGTCTTTAAGATTGTTTCCGTCAGCACCTGTTCTTAAAGGTCCAAAACGGTTAAATTGATAAGTTATGTTTATTGCTGCTGTATAGGTGTTGTGCTCATAATAACTGCCAACAATACCATTATTATAAATATAGTTTTTTTCTATTAGTATATTTTCTGATTGTCCGCCATTTGCGCCAATAAATAAGCCATTTCCAGAATCATGTAGTGTACAGTTTCTAATGATAATATTTGCGCCTTTTTCTATATATATAGATGCTGCATTACTTGCATAAGTTTCAGTTTGACCATCATCATTGGTAAATTGATACGTTGGTCGTCCAGATCTAATTTCAAGATTTTCTATGGTAATATATGAAGGTAAGCCATCTGCTGGTGTGTTTGAGCCACCAATTTTAATGACGCCTCGTCTTTCATTCCAAAAGTTAACACCTGCAACAGTAACTGCACCATCACCATCAATTACTGGTTGTTGTCCTTGTGGACCACTTATGCCTATAATCTCTATACGATTGGTGTCAGTACCTTGTCTGTTAATTACCCATTTTTCTTTATAAGGAGTAGCTCTCCAGTGAATATATACACGATCGCCTGCATTTAAAGTAGCCCAAGGCACTTCGGAAATTGTTGTAAGCGATTGATCTGGCCCAACATGATAATCAGCTGCAAACGTGAAAAAGGTTACTAACATTAAAAGGGTAGTGATAAATAAATTTTTCATGATTTTTAATAGATAATATTCATTATAAATAAAGATAGTTAAGCTTTTTTGATGATTGTATTTTCGGTTTTATAGAAAGTAAGGTGCGAATTACTGCAATTGTGATTTTACTGTGTCTAGATATATTTAATATCATTTTCAATAAATTTGAGGCACACAAACAGTATTATTTTAAGCCTGTGAGTAATTATTATTGAAAAATAGTAATATATATGATGACTCGCAATTATATTCGTTGTAAGGAAAATAACTGTAGTATGTTAGCTACAAATTATAAATTTCCAGTTATGGAATTTTCTTCAAAACTATTTGAAAATGCAGTAAACAAAGTGTCACAATTGCCTGGAATTGGTAAGCGTACCGAACTACGTCTGGTATTACATTTATTACGGCAATCAATAAGCAAACGTTACATTTGCCCTATGCTTTATTGAAAATGAGGGAAGACATTAAACTTTGCAAAAACTGTCATAGAATTAGTAATGTTGATATATGTGAGATTTGTGCAAATCCACACAGAAATACTGAAATTATTTGTATGGTTGTAGGTATTAGAGATGTTATGTGTATTATGTAGATAACAGTTTTTATTAATCCTTAATCTTCCTTTCCCCACTTTGTTGTCTTCAATATTTTCTCAAAAATATCAGTATTTTCATAAACCCCTATAAACTCTTCAGATCCAGGGCCAAAAGCAAATACAGGAATTAAAGTAGCAGAATGTCCGTTGGTTGAAAATGTCATTGAAAGGTCATTATAATCGCTATATTCGCTTCCATCTTCTCTTTTCTTAATTGTTGAGGCTAAAGTAAATCCGCCAGTTTCATGATCGGCAGTTACTATAACTAATGTATTACCATCTTGTTCAGCAAAATCCAAAGCTTTACCAATAGCATCATCAAAATCAATTAGTTCAGAAACAAGGTATTCTCCATCGTTTGCATGTCCTCCCCAATCTATCTGCGAACCTTCAACCATCATAAAAAAGTTGGGATTTTCTTCATCTTTACTAAGAAATTGGATTGCTAACTCTGTTGCTTTTGCTAGATAATCCCCACGACCTTCGGAAGCTTTTGGCATATGTCTATCTGCTAATAAATAAGCAGCTTTTGAATACGATTGAATTACAGAAAAATCACTTAAAGCAGTAGTATCTATAGTAAAATCTTTTTCTTTTAATTCATTTAATAAGTTTTTTTCATCACTACGATTATTAAAATAACGTATTCCTCCACCAGCAAAAAAATCTACATCAGATTGTGCTAAATCTAAAGCTATTTCTTCAGTCGAACGACGGCTTATGTTATGAGCATAGAAGGCAGCTGGTGTTGCATGAGTTATAGAAGAAGTAGAAATTAGTCCACTTTTAATTTTTTTAGAAGAAATTATTTCAACTAAATTTTCAACATCTGTAGAATCATCTGCAACTCCAATAGCACCATTATATGTTTTTACTCCACATGCAAATGCTGTTGCTCCAGCTCCGGAATCTGTAATATCTTCTCGCGACGACGATGTTTTTATAAGACCAATATGTTTAAAACGTGCAAAATTTGGCGAAGATTCTTTAAAATAGAAGGCAGACGAAACTTGTGATAAACCCATTCCGTCACCAATTAAAAGTATCACGTTTTTTGGGGCAGTAACCTCTTCGTTGACAATAGTTCTTTGCTTACAAGCAAACAACATAAGTACTATACATCCTAAAATAATTTTTTTAAACTTCATATAATTTTTAATTTATTTAAAGCCGCGTTCAACAGCCTTTAGTTTAATTAATTTTTCATTATTAGATAGGCTTAAATTACAACTTATACTATAATTTTAATTCATTTTATCTAAAATGTTAACAAAGTTAGCATATTTTACTTTACAAGATAAGAACCTAATAATACTGCAAGAAAACCAATTATAAAGCTTGTAAAGTTGCACAAGGGGTTTTATAAATAGCAGTTAATGTTTGATTTGATCCAACATGATAATCTGTAGCATGAATAAAGGATGAAACTAGTAATAGGAAAATAGAATTTTTAGTTTCATATTCTGTTTGTTTTAATTTACCAACTACTTTTTACCTTTAAACAAAATTTACAGCAAATACATTACACACCATAAGCCAACTCCTCCTAATACAATTGCATAAGGGAAAGCCATCTTTACCATTTTACCATAAGATAGATTAATTAATGGGGCTAATGATGATGTAAGTAAAAATAAGAATGCTGCTTGACCATTTGGAGTTGCAACACTAGGTAAGTTTGTTCCTGTATTAATTGCAATGGCTAATTTTTCGTATTGTAAACGTGTTAATTCTCCAGCATTAAAAGCAGCTTCAATTTCATTAATATAAACAGTTGCTACAAAAACATTATCGCTCATGGCAGATAAAACCCCATTGGCAATATAAAACATAGTAGGTTGAACAGAAGCGTCTTTAGAAAGAGCCCATTCGATAATTGGTTTGAACAGATGTTGATCATGAATCATAGCTACTATTACAAAAAAGACAACTAATAAAGCGGTAAAAGGTAGTGCTTCTTCAAAAGCAGGACCTATTTGATGTTCGTCGGTAATACCCATAAATGCTGTTTGAAATACAATTAGAGCCAAGCCAATAAATCCTACAGGAGCGAGATGCAATGCCAGACCTATAATAAGCAATACCATTGCTACAGACTGAACAATAAGTCTGTATTTTTCTTTTTCGGTTCGTTTTTCATCTTCTATTATGGTGTAGTTCTCAATTATTTTTCGAGCAACTTCTGGTAATTTTGCTCCAAAACCAAATAATTTAGTTTTTTCAAGAAATATTGTTGTTAATAACCCTGCAAAGAAAACGGGAATGGTTATGACATCCATTTGCTTGAAAAACTCAATAAAATCCCAACCCAATTTTTCGCCAATCAGTAAATTTTGTGGCTCACCTACTATTGTCATTACTCCACCAAGAGCAGTTCCTACAACACCATGCATTATTAAACTCCGCAAAAAACTACGAAATTGTTCAAGGGTTTCACCACTTAATTGCTTTCGGTCTAAAACTCCATCATCATCTAAATCAAGGTCACTTGAATGGATTTTATGATAAACGCCATAAAAACCAACGCCAACACTTATTAAAACAGCAGTAACAGTAAGGGCATCTAAAAATGCAGAAAGAAGAGCAGAAAGAATTACAAATAAAAGCGATAAAGCTAATTTCGATTTGACTTTAGTAAAAACCTTACTGAAAATAAACATCAGTAAAGGTTTCATAAAGTAAATCGCAGCAACCATAAACATTAACAGCAATATAACTTCAAGGTTTTGTTCTACTTCGTGATAGGCATTTTTAGCAGTTGTAAGGTTTAAAGCCAAAGCTTGAATTGCTAATAAGCCACCTGATATTAATGGATAGCATTTTAAAGCCATTGCCAGTGTAAAGATAAATTCGGCAATAAATATCCAAGATGTTATAGTTGCTCCCAGAGTAAAATAGGATATTATATTAAAAATTAGAAAACCTATTATTGTGTATTTGTACCATTTGGGACTGTTCCCTAAAAAGTTTTTAAGCATTATTTTTGTTTTGATTGTTAAAATGAAATTTAAATACAGTTTTAGAACTGTTTTGTTTCCTTGAATTTAATTCTCGAGTATTAATACTACCTTAATTGAGTTTGAAGAATCTTAAATATAGTTTTGTCTTGCAATACGATAATTAACCATTAATTATTTTATTAAACTTTAATCTATTTAATAAACAGGTTTATCATATTTTACTATTTGTTTTCCTTAAATCTGTGTTGAAAACTAAAGCAAATTGCAAATACCATTTACCAAAATCATTCACTTGTTGATGCATCATGCCTACTTGTACACTTGTAGCTTTGTTAAACTGATAACCTAATGCTCCATACAGTCTATTTCTATCAAAAAATGTTTCTTTTGTATTTACAAAAATCTCATCATAAATTCCTAAAAACAAACTTCCTTTTTCAATTTTTGGTTTATTTAATGGTATAAATAACATTAGACGATAACGAAAACGGTTTTTATAATCTTGGTTCACCCAACGTTGTTCAATTCGATATCGGTGTTCAAATTTTACTCTACCAATTTTATTAGTTAAAATGAGCTGTTGCCAAATACGGTGTTCTTCTGTTTCTGGAGATTTCCGTTCAGAGTCAAAAACATACGAAGGGATATATGCGTATCCTGCTGTTACAAATGCTTTTTCAGAAAAATGATAATTCAATCCAGTTCGTAACAATAATTGTTCAGTATTGTTTGGGGTTATCGTATGGTTTCTAAATTGTATTTCGGTATGAATACTGAATTTTTCACTTATTTTGTTTGTTCCAAAATACATTAGCCAATTTCCTGTTTTGTTTTCTTGAGCAGAAATTAAAACGGATGAAAGTAGTGAAAAGATAAAAAATATTTTTTTCAAGTGGATTGATTTTAGGGTTTTTATATGTATGTATTTTAAAGACCTAACAGGGTTTTTAGAATTCTGTTAGGTCAGTATAATTTTATTTGGTTATAGTTGGTTTGCTATAACATTTCTACTTTACCTGTTGATAAGTGATAAACCCCTCCAACAATCTTTATGTCTCCTTTGTCTTCCATTTCTTTAAGGATAGGGCTTTTCTCACGAATTCTGTCTATTGTTAATAGAACATTATTAGCTACAGTTTTAGTAACCATATCTTCGTTAGAAGAATTTGCTTCTCCGTTAACTTGAGTAGCAGATAATTTTACTGCAGGTATAATTTTAGATAGCATTTCTGTTATATTACCTAGTTCTACACCATCGCAAGCAGCTTTAACAGCGCCACAAGATTCGTGTCCTAAGACTAAAACTAATTTACTTCCTGCTACTTTACAAGAATATTCCATACTTCCTAAAATATCAACATTTTCGAAATTACCAGCAACCCTTGCAACAAAAACATCACCTATACTTTGATCAAAAACCACCTCAACAGGAACTCTTGAGTCTATACAAGATAAAATAATCGCTTTAGGGAATTGTCCTCCTACAGTTTGTTTTACTTGTGCTAAATAATCTACGGTTTCTTTTTTAGCTTCAGTAAATCTTTTGTTACCTTCTAATAAATCTGCCAAAATAGATGTTGGCGTTAATGTGTTTTGAATTTCTTTAGTTATTACAGTTGTTTTCATATTTATTTATTTTTATTATTATGATCTCGATTGCTTTCGGGATATTTCAATTATTTGTTTGTTAAACTTTTATTATTTTTAATTTCTACATTTTCTTTAATCCATATCAAACAGTCTTGAAAACTATTAAAAGTTTGTTCTCTTGGGATTAAATCGGGAATAATATCAATGCGTTCTAACATGTACATAGGTTGTTCAGTAATATTTACAAGCAAAACTTTTTTGCCTTCTTTAACCAATTCAATTAAAGCATCTTCCAAGGCGTATAAACCCGATTGGTCTATATATGGCATTCTTCCCATTCTTATGATTACTGTAGAGGCTGTGTCAGGTATTTGTTTTATTATTTGTTGAAAATCACTTGTTGAGCCAAAGAATAAAGGTCCCTTAATATGTTTAATGAACACTTCTTCTTTTAAATATTCAGGGAAATCAATTTCATCAGACCAGCCTTTTTCTTTTAGGAGCGATTTTACGTCTGAACGTTGGGCAGTTACATCACCAATTTTTTTCATAAACATTAATGATGCTATTACCAAACCAATTCCAACAGCATAAACAAGATTCCAAACAGATGATAATACCAAAACTACTATCATAATTATAACTTCTGGTCGAGGCATATATGGTATTGCTTTTAGACCTTTATAATCCATTACGCCAATACCAACTGTTATTAATATCCCAGCTAAAACAGCAGCAGGGATTAAAGATGCTATTGGGCCTAATGCTAATAAAATAACAAGGAGTAAGACACCTGCCATCATACCAGACAAGCGTGTTTTCCCACCAGAATTAATATTTACAACCGTTCTAATGGTAGCTCCAGCTCCTGGAATACCTCCAAATATTGCTGCAATACTATTTCCAATTCCTTGCCCAACAAGTTCTTTGTTAGGTTTGTGCTTGGTTTTGGTCATATTATCTGCCACAACCGAAGTTAATAAAGAGTCTATTGCACCTAAAAGGGCTAAGGTTAAAGCTGTAAAAATAAAAGGCGAAATACTATTAAAGCTAAAATCGGTAAAAATCCCTAAATTAGGTATTGGCAATCCGCTTGGTATTTCTTCAATTGGTCTATAGTTTAATTTAAAACCAATGGCAATTCCTGACATTACCAAAAGCGCAACTAAAGTGCTTGGTACTGCTGTAGTTATGCGTTTAAATCCATAAATAATAAATATAGTTCCCAATGCTAAAATAAGTTCTAACCAATTAATGCTTTGTAGAGCTTTTGGTAAAACTTTTATAGAACCTAAAACTCCTGAAGCTTCTTTTGCAGCTAAAGTTTGAGACTCTTTAAGTATTTGAGCTTGAGAAACATTCTCTGCTCTTCTAATGGTTTCTTTAAAATCTTCTAATACTAAAATTCCTTCACCAGCTTCATCTTTTAGAATATTATCTAAAATAATTGCTTCGGCTTGTGGTTTAAATTGAGATACAAACGCTGTATCTTCTTTTGGATAATAACCAACAGCAGGTAAAATTTGAGTTACCAAAATAATAACTCCAATGGCTGTCATAAATCCTGAAACTACTGGATAAGGGATGTATTTTATATATTTTCCTAAACCAATTAATCCCAGTCCTACTTGCATTAATCCTGCTAATAAAAACACAGTTAATATTACTGGCAATGCTTTTGTGATGTCTCCATCAAAAGTTGCAATTATTCCTGCAATTACAACCATACTTACTGCTGTCATAGGTGCAGTAGGTCCAGAAATTTGAGTGTTTGTTCCACCAAAAAGTGCAGCAAAGAAGCTTACAAAAATAGCTCCGTAAAGTCCAGCACTAGGGCCAAGTCCAGAACTAACACCAAATGCTAATGCCAGAGGTAAAGCAACAATTCCTGCGGTAATTCCGCCAAACATATCGCCTTTAAAGTGTTTAAAATCAAATAGTTTCTTCATTTTTAACTTTTTTTATTTAATAGTTTTAGTAATACAAATTTTTTTTAGGATAATTTGTAATAAGTTTCAGTGTCTTTTAGTCTCTAAATTGTTATACTTAATCATCATGTAAATTAATCACACTAAAAACCAACTCATTATAAAATTTGGTTACATTACACTTGCCTTTTTCAATATTTGTTAGTGCTGGGAGATGCTCTGCAAAAAACCGCTGCATTAAAGCTCCCTCAACTACTGTAGAGACTAACATATTAGGATATTTGTATTTTGGATTTAACTCTAAAATCATATCGCTTACTCTTTTTACAACGCGCTTATATACTTTAAAATACCCTTTTTCATTTTCTTCATCAATTTCTTTAATATGGTATGATTTTACGCCTTCATTCATCACAACTCTATCTAAAAGCGTTTCATTAATATGAGAAAACAAACCATCTTCTTCTACAGTTTTTGTTAAAATAATGATAGCTTTTTCAAGTCTTTGTTTTGTTGATTTTATATTAGTAATTGCAAAAACTAACTTATATTCAACCCAACTCCAATACCAATAAGTAAGATAAATTAAAAGCATGTGTTTACTTTCAAAATATCTGTAAATAGAACTTTCTGGCGAACCAATATTAATGCCTAATTTTTTAAATGTAAATGCTTCGAACCCTAATTCATTTATTAAACTAATACTTGCAGAAACTATTTTACGACCAAGATCTGAAGCATTTGGATCTTTTAAGAAAGTTTCTGGGCTAACTTTAATATGAATTTGGAGATTTTCCATTTTTTTTTAAAATTCGATTGCAAATATAATAGTATTACTATCACATTTGCAAGTTTTAATTTCATTCTTTTTTACCGAATTAAAACTTCTAAAATTACAAGGTTTAATAATCTCTAAATCAGAGCCTATCAATCAACATCAGCATTTAATCTTATTAACAAAAGTTGACCAACAGTAAATGAATGAATAGCTTTTTTTTAAAAAATTGAAATAAAGAAGACCATTTTTGCTAAATGTGCTATGAATGTTATACCAACTGAAAAAGCTTTTAACTTAATTGTTAGCCTTTTACTAAAAACAGCCCAAAAAACACAGCGAGAAAGCCGATAATAAAACTAGCAATAGTATAGAGTGCAAAACTTGTAAAATCTCCAGCTTTTAAAAAGACATGAATTTCGTAAGCAAAGGTAGAAAAAGTGGTAAAGCCACCACAAAATCCTACAGCTATAAATAATACGGTGTTACTAGAAAGCGTGTTGTGTTTTAACGCTAATCCTAGCACAATTCCTATAATAAAACTACCAATAATATTTGCTGCAAATGTACCATACGGAATTCCGGTTTCCGGGCTGTTGAGATGTTTTCCAATAATATAGCGTAATACACTACCAAAACCACCACCAATAAAAACAAGTAAAAGTTGTTTCATGTAATTGAGCTATTCTTTTATTGGAATATAAATTTCAGTAATCCAATCTGCTGGATTTGGAAATTGTTCAGGATCTGTAGTGTATATTTCAAAGGGTTTATGTTCGGATTGTTCAATATTGTTTTCAGCAATATATTGCATTGCAGTTTTCCATGCTTTACCTAAATTGGTATAATTTCCTTTTAATGTCGCTTTTAATACTTTCATTTTTGGTTGATAATCGCATAAAATATTATTATCTCCAGTAATAATCACTTTTTCTTTTACAGGTATGGCATTACTCATTATAACTGTGCCATTTTCCATATTCATATCATGATATATCGTAAAAGGCATTCCAGCGAAAGCTATATTATTTTGTCTCATAAACATACCAATACTACTATATTGTTGTTCCATAACTTTGCTAATATTGGCATTAGTAGCGTTTGTTGTTTTGTATAAATAGAATCCTCCACCATATTCGGTAATGCCATTTATTTTCACGTTAAAAGCTTTCATGCTATTTATAACGATGCTATCTATCTTTTCGAGGTTTCTCTCGTAATGAAATCCTATTTGTTTTTCTATTCCTCCTGTTACAGCAGTATAAGCTTTAAATAAAAAAGGCAAATCGTTTCCTGTTATTGTTCTTGTAACTTGTGTAGAACCATCTTTGTTTTCAATAAATTTCCAAGTTGCTTCAAATATTGGAAAATCTGCTATTTGCATTTCTTGTTTAATAAATTTATTAGTATTTACTTCAATAGTTTTCATCGTGCTAATACCATCTTTATCTTCCCAAGAAAAAGAACTTCCAATGCCATTTGTTTGTTTGGGTAATGTAATAACTAAGTCAGGATTTTTTTCTGCTAAAGACGACCATGCTTCCCAATTTTTAAAATCGATGACATTATTAAAGATAACTGCTGCAGGTGCTTTTATGGTTTTAGTTCGAGTTACATTAAACGAATTTGGTTGAACAGCTATATAAATTGAAAAACCAATAACTAGAATTAATAGTAAAAACAGTAAATATTTAAAATATTTCATAGGGATTAGTTTTTAAGACTATTATCAAAGATAAATAATTTTAAAATAATGCTAAGTAATGTGTTTAAATAAGTAAGAAATAATTGAAAACTAGCCTAATAGAAATTTAATAGCAGCAATCATTGCCAAAAATGAGATAAATCCAATTAAAACCCAAACTGTTCCTCTATAATAATGCTTATGTATTTTAGTGTCTTTTCTATAAGCAAAAATTAAAATGATAATAAATGCGATTGCAAATAAAATTCCGAAAATGATTTGACCTTTACTAAACATATAATTACTTTTATGCAAATTTAATTAAAATTAGATTCCCTCCTTCGAGGGAATGAATAAATAAATTATTAAATGAAAAATAAAATTGAAGCTGTAAAGGACTTTCATAAAGCATTTAAATTAGAATACAGAGAAACACAAAAAGCCGATTTAGGTTTAGAGAAAAACACACTTCGTTTTAATTTGATGAAAGAAGAAAATGAAGAGTATTTAGATGCTGCAAATAATAATGATTTAGTTGAAGTAGCAGATGCGCTTGGCGATATGCTTTATATACTTTGTGGTACAATTATAGAACATGGTTTACAGCACAAAATAGAAGAAGTGTTTAACGAAATACAGCGCAGTAACATGAGTAAGTTAGGAGAAAACGGCGAACCAATTTATAGAGACGATGGCAAAGTGCTAAAAGGGCCAAATTACTTTAAGCCAAATCTTGAAGCGATTCTGAATTCATAATTCTAAATTCTGAATTAAACCTTATGCCTCCAACCGTGTTTATCTTCAGCATTATTATATTGTATTGCCATTAATTTTTCTTTGAAAAAAGATGCATAAGAATTATCCAATTTTGGGAGTTCATATTTAAAGTCATTATGTCCAAAACCAACAACTGGATTTATTACAGCAGCAGTACCAGCACCAAAAATTTCTTTTAATGTACCATTTTGGGCAGCCTCTTTAATTTCTTTAACCGAAACTGGTCTGACTTCTAAATTAATATTGTAATCTTTAGCAAGCTGAATCACACTTTTTCTGGTAATGCCATCTAAAATCCTGTCATTTGTTGGAGCAGTAAGAAGCGTATCGTTTACTCTAAAAAAGATATTCATTGTGCCAGCCTCTTCCAGATACTCATGTGTATTTGCATCTGTCCAGATAATTTGCTGATATCCTTTTGCATTAGCTAAATTAGTTGGGTAAAACTGTGCTGCATAATTTCCTGAAGCTTTAGCAAAGCCAACACCTCCATTTGCAGCTCTACTATATTCTTCAGCAAATAACACACGAACTTCTCCACTATAATAAGATTTTGCAGGAGAACAAATAATCATAAATTTATATTGCTTTGCTGGTAATGCAGCTATTGCAGGTTCGGTAGCAATTACAAATGGACGGATATAAAGCGAATTACCAAGACCTTTTTTTATCCATGCACTATCTAAATTTAAAAGTGTTGTTAACCCTTCAAAAAAATAGTTTTCAGGAAATTCAGGGATTGCCAGACGCGCAGCCGAGTTATTAATACGTTTAAAGTTTTCTTTAGGTCTAAATAACCAAACACCATCATTATCATCTTTGTATGCTTTCATACCTTCAAAAACCGCTTGACCATAATGAAATACTCTTGCCGAAGGATCTATAGTTAAAGCTTGATATGGCTTTATTTTTGGTTGTTGCCATTTGCCATTAATAAAATCACACTCAAACATGTGGTCTGTAAATATTTCGCCAAAACTTATGCTACTAAAATCAACTTCATTTATTTTTGAGTTCTGAACTTTAATAATCTCGATTATTTGTTTAGTATTGTTTGTCATTTTATCATTTAATAATGATGCAAATTTACATAAATTAGTATTTAAAATCACTTAATAATATTGTATATTTACAGACTAATTTTTAAGAATACAACAATTATTATTATGAAAAAATATTTAATCTTTTTATTAGCAGTAAGTTTTTTAATGGCTTGCAAAAACGAAACAAAAAACAATACTGTTTTAGACGAAACAATAAATGAAGAAATTGCCTATGCTTCATTTGGAGAAAAAATTGTTGCAGATGATGCCTTAACTACAGAGCTTATGGCTGTGCAATATAAAAGCATGAAAATTGGAGATACTATTAATGCTAAAATGTCAGCAAAAATAAACGAAGTTTGTTCGACCAAAGGATGCTGGATGAAACTTGATTTAGGAGACGATAAAGAAGTCATGGTAAAATTTAAAGATTACGGATTTTTTATGCCGTTAAATGCTGAAGGGGAAGTAATAATTAACGGCAAAGCTTTTATAGATGAAATGTCTGTCAATGATTTACGTCATTATGCCGAAGATGCTGGAAAAAGTAAAGAAGAAATAGAAGCAATTACAGAGCCAAAACTAACCTATTCTTTTCTGGCAGATGGCGTATTGCTTAAAGAATAATTAAGTATGAGATTATTTTTTGGTTTTTGTATTCTTTTTTTGGTTGGATGCCAATCCTCTAAAAAAGAAGCCATTGCAAAAAAAGAAACGGTTTATGAGATGTATAAACCTTCTGAAATGGCAATCCTCATGAATGAGATGTATCTTATTAATGAGAAAATTAAGGCACAAATACTTGCAGGAGAAGAATTGGAAGAATTTCCAGAAGCGTATTTAAAAATCCACACAGCAACACTTACAAAACCTACAGATAGAGATGATTTTTTTAATTCGTTTTCGGAGTTGTATATAGATCGAGGAAGAGAAGTTTATAATGCTTCTGACGATGAATTAGTGATAAAATATAACAATGCTATTAATACTTGTATTTCTTGCCATCAACAAAAATGTACAGGACCAATTCCTAAAATACAAAGTTTGCTCATACAATAAAAGTTGTGAAACGTAAAATCATCACAACTGCCGATGGCTCAAAAACCATCCATATTGAAGAATGGAATGAACAATATCATTCTAAACATGGAGCGATACAAGAAGCCAATCATGTATTCATAAAAAACGGATTACATCATTTTTATTCTGAACAATGTCACCTTGAGAGTGTCACACTGAGCTTGTCGAAGTGCAGTCGAAAGGTTGTTTCAGAATCTGTTGAAAATATATCTATCCTCGAAATAGGCTTTGGTACAGGATTAAACGCTTTTATAACTTGCTTGGAAGCCGAAAAACTTAAAACTCAAATTAATTATGTTGGAGTGGAAGCCTATCCAGTTTCTTCTGAAGAGATTGCAGCATTTAATTATGCCGATTTAATCTCTAAAGAGAAAGAAACAATCTTTAATAAATTGCATGAAATTTCGTGGGAAAAGAAGCATAGCCTAAGCAACTATTTTTCATTAACAAAACGCAAACAATTTTTTGAAGACATAAATGATATTGAAAAGTATAATCTCATATATTTTGATGCTTTTGGTGCACGTGTACAACCTGAATTGTGGACGGAAGACATCTTTAAAATTATGTTTGCAGCACTTAAGCCCAAAGGTGTTTTGGTAACCTACTCTGCCAAAGGAAGTGTACGGCGTGCTATGCAAAGTGTTGGTTTTACTGTAGAGCGATTGGAAGGTCCTCCTGGAAAAAGGGAAATGCTACGAGGAACAAAGCATTCGGTGAAATAAAATTTATTTTTGTGTGACACAAAACCACAATGAATTATAGCCATTGTTATTTACTGTATTCCTTGTCTTTTTTTAATAATCTCCATAAAAAATAAAAAAGGCCAATTAAAGGAAAGTAAATATCTAAAATTATCGTCCAATCTCGGTAATTAAAGTACGATTGAAAATACATTATTCTTGCAGTTTCCATATAATTGCCAAAGAGTAATTTGACTGAAAATAATAACAAGGTGAAGGCTATAGTAATGGCAAGTAAGAGATATACAGTTTTTGATTTCCTCATTTCTTTACCTAAAAATTTATTAAAAAGAATAATCAATAGTGATAAACATAAAATTCCTATAAAGACAACCATTCCTATTAAAATGAAATCATTCTCGATTCGGTATTCTACACTTAGCCATAAAGCTATTTCAGTTAGAATTTCAAGCGATTTTTTAAAAATCAAGTAAATTAGAACACTAGACAGAGCAATTCGGATAGATTTGTTTTTCATTAATTTTCAAAAGTTGTTTTATATTGTGGCTAATGTTTTGACATTATCAGTTTTAATTAATTGACATATTAACTAATGCTTGACTATTCCCTCACTTCAAAAGTTAAAGCAGCCGAAATGGAAACATAATCAGCATCTTTTAAAGTGCTTTTTACTAAATTAACAGATCTAAAATACCAATATCCAGTTGTCCTTACTTTTACAGTTACAATACCTTCGCTATTGGTTAGCAACTTGTAAGCATCACGAAGCGAACCATCTTTATTGTGACCAAAATGGTTGTTATAACTAGCATATACCATTTCTCCTTCTGCTGGTTTTCCATCAATTAAAAGTTTCATTGCCAAATCGTCACCAACCTTAAGCGTATAAGGATTAGACATTGGTACAAATTCAATAGGATACCCTAACACGGTTTTATAATCATCTGTTTGTTTATTGCCTACTTGGAAAATAGCTTTTACATGTTTTGAATATTTTTTTCTGACAGAGTTTGAATCTTCTCCTGATTTTTTACGTGCTTCTAGCACATCCAATAATCCTTCGTGTTTCATATTACTTATAAAACTTTCAGCAGTAAATTCGTTAATTCTTGGTAAAGTGGAAACACCAAGAACTCCAGTTCCTGCTTTTCCTGTTGTAATTTTTAATACAGTTTGGTTGTTTTCTTCAAACCATAAACTTTTATCAGGATGAACCTTTTTTTTGCCAGGATTTATCAACGATACATCTACCATTCGGTTTCGTGCAAGTATGGCTTCACTTTTACCAAAAGTACCATTATAGACATAAATTAATGTTTCAGAATTAGGTTCGAGATAAAAACTTTTAAGTTTTATATACAAATCATGCGAAGAGAGTACAACTAAACTAATTAAAGCAATTAATGATAATAGAATTTTTTGTTTCATGTGTCTATAATTATTTTTTTAATGGGTTGAGTTT
>JAKITV010000046.1:0-17500 GCA_021647885.1 Flavobacteriaceae bacterium
GTTACTGGATTATAATAATTGCCCTCAGCTTTCTTCGCATCGAAACCCAATATCTTTTTGTTGTCATCCTTTATAATCCAATTGAAATTAAAGTAACCCCTTTTTACTGTAAAATCATGATTGACTAACTTTTTGACAAAAATAATACTATCCTCCTTATGATTGGCGTAAATCCTTTCATTAAAAGAGACAAACCTTTGTGCTGTTCTTAATAATATATGCTCAAAAGGCGAATCGCTTTCTATTCTTAAAATATCCTCTCGCTCAAAGTAAGACTCGTCTTGATTTGCAATGAGGATGTAATTTACGTCTTTCGCACGAGCAATAACTTGTTTAGTAAAGTGCTTTCCTTTTTCGTCTAGATTATCTAAAGAACCTTGCATTTTAGGTTCTGCAATATAATAAGTTACTTTATAAGCTGTTTGCGCATATAAACTTGGAATAATCCCCAAAAAAAATAGGCACAAAACAACCTTTAAAGCACTGTAACGCATATACAAAAGACTCATATTTTATTCTTTATTCCTCACACAAAGCGGTTAACGCAAAAACAAAATGAACATTGCTAAGATTAATTTCACCATATATACCTATCACAATTGCTCTAGCAGCTTGAAAACAGCTTAGACGTAATAATACGCTTTCTGTTAATAATTCACTTTCTATTAATAGTTCACTTTCTATTAATAGTTCACTTTCGTTACTTACTTTAGTAGTAGTGGCATTAATGTTAATTGATGCAAACAACATAATAACTGCAATAAAACTTAATAATTTTTTCATGAAATAAAAATTTATGGTTAATAATGAATAAAAATACGGTTTAACAAAGAAAGAAACAACTTTTGTAGCTTTTTTCTTTATTTTTTTGTGTGTGTAAATGGTTTTTGTCTATTATCAATAATTACAAAATCATTTCCATTACCTTGATATTTATAAAATGTATGTTGCATAAGAATGAGCAAATATAAAAATATAAAATATTACTTGCATTGTTAAATAGTAGTTAAAGTTAAATAGTACTATTCAATAAATAATTAATTTTAATCGTTAGTTAATTATATACGAATACTTAAAATTTAATATATATGAAAAAGATTTTAACCTTGGTTTTAGTTTCAGTATTAGGTGGTTTTTTTACATTAAGCACCTATAAACTTTTTATAGAAAAAGACAATTATACCGAATTAAACCAAACTTCAGTATTGACACCTATAGCTGTTCCTGTAAATTATAACACAACAAATAAAAATCTAACTGCTGAATCTACTATAGATTTTACAATTGCTGCAGAAAAAACAATAAATACTGTTGTGCATGTAAAAAACACAACTGTAAATTCTGGACAAATAACTTTAGAGGATTTGTTTCACGGAAGACGATATCAGCGTCAACAAATTGGCTCAGGCTCTGGAGTTATTATTTCTCCAGATGGCTATATAATTACTAATAATCATGTTATTGATGGCGCACAATCTATTGCAATAACAACAAACCACAATAAAACTTATAAAGCTGAATTGATTGGAGCAGACCCAAAAACAGATATTGCATTACTAAAAATTGATGCAGACGAAAATTTACCATATACAACATTTGCCGATAGCGATAATGCAAAAATTGGTGAATGGGTTTTAGCTGTTGGCAATCCATTTAATTTAACATCTACAGTAACTGCTGGAATAATTAGTGCAAAATCCCGTGATTTATTAGGAGGGAATACGCAATCATTTATTCAAACAGATGCTGCTGTAAATCCAGGAAATTCTGGTGGAGCATTAGTAAATACCAATGGCGATCTTATAGGAATTAATACAGCTATCACTTCGCAAACTGGTAATTATGTAGGTTATTCTTTTGCAGTACCAAGCAATATTGCCAAAAAAGTTGTTGAAGATATTATGGAGTTTGGCAATGTACAGAACGGAATTCTTGGTATTACAGGTAGTGAATTAAATAGTAAATCTGCCGAAAAATTTGGTGTAAATGAAACAGAGGGTTTTTATGTAAACGAGGTTTTAGAAAATTCTGGCGCCCACAGAGCTGGATTAATATCTGGAGACATTATTAAGCAATTAGATGATATTAATATTTCAAAATTTTCAGACTTAAAAGGATTCTTAAACACAAAAAGCCCAAACGATATTGTTAATGTTAAAGTTTTAAGAAACGGAACCGAAAAAGTATTCCCTGTAAAACTCTTAAAAAATTCAACTATAGATTTTCCAGTTATTGGTTTACTTAAAGAAGTATCTAAAAGTGAATTAAAAAAGCATAAAACAAATTATGGTCTAAAAATTTCACGCTTAAATAATACGTATCAAAGTTATTGGAGAAAAAATGGCGTTAAAGAAGGCAATATTATAACAGCTATAAATGATATAAAACTAACTTCTATTGAAGATGTAGAAAAAATATTAAACAATCGCTCAAACGACGACTCTTTACGCATTGAACTTATTAATAGTAAAGGCGAAAAAGAGCGTTACAATTTTAGGTAAATGTCATAAAACAGAGCAGAATAAACCCTCAACCAAAGGCAAGGTTTTGAGGGTTTTATTTTTTAATACCAATTAGTTACGAAAACGTTTGAAATGTTTTATTTTTGCAAAAAATTTATCCCAGTAACCATCGGGATACCTAAAACAAAATGTAATGAGTTTTATTGAAACTTATGAAAAAGAACTAGCTCTGCAAGCCAACCGCAGAAGAGCTACTGTAGAGTTTATTAAAATAGTGAGCGACTTATGGTACGACAAGTCCATAGAATTAGTACTATTTAGAAATCAACTAATTGACCGAAATGTTAGTGAAATTTTAACCCTTCACGAATATGCTAGGGAATTTGTTCAAAAACCTGTTTCAATTTTCGATTCTGTAGAAATTGCACAAGCTATAGAGACTCTAGATATTCCTCCTGCAAAACTAGATATTGGTAAACTAACTTTCGAGTACCATTTAGAAAATGATAAGTATAATGATGCAATAGGTTTTGTATCAGATAAGCTAAAGGACACAAATAACAATAACAGCATTACTCCAAAAGATGTTGTACTGTATGGCTTCGGAAGGATTGGACGCCTTGTTGCTCGTGAATTGATGTCTAAAACCGGAAAAGGAAGTCAACTGCGTTTAAGAGCAATAGTAACTCGTGGAGATATTAATGAAGTTATTCTCAAAAAAAGAGCTTCTTTATTGCGTAACGATTCTGTTCATGGTGAGTTTTCTGGAACTGTTATTGCCGATATAAAAAATGAAGCATTAATTATTAATGGTACTACAGTAAACATTATTTCGGCTAATGTCCCAGAAAATATAGATTATACAAAGTACGGAATCAATAATGCTTTAGTAATTGATAATACTGGTGCTTATAGAGACAAAGAAGCTTTAAGTCGTCATTTATCTTCTAATGGAATTGATAAGGTTTTATTAACCGCTCCAGGAATTGATGTCCCAAATATTGTTTATGGTGTAAATCAATTTGAAAATAATCCTGATGAAATAGATATTTTCTCTGCTGCATCATGTACTACAAATGCAATAACACCTATTTTAAAAGTTATTGAAGATTCTTTTGGTGTAAAGAGTGGACATTTAGAAACTATACATGCTTATACAAACGATCAAAATTTAGTAGATAATTTTCACAAGAAATATCGTCGTGGAAGAGCTGCTGCGATAAATATGGTAATTACAGAAACTGGAGCTGGAAAAGCAGTTGGCAAAGCAATACCATCATTTGAAGGAAAACTAACCTCAAGCGCTATTAGAGTTCCAGTACCAAATGGATCTCTTGCCATATTAAACCTTGAATTAGAAAAAGCCACTTCAATTAATGGTGTAAATTCTGTAATAAAAAAATATGCATTAGAAGGCGATTTAGTTGAGCAAATTAAATACGAGTTAAACGACGAATTAGTATCAAGCGATATAGTTGGCAGTTCTGCTCCAGCAATTTACGATAGTAAAGCAACTATTGTTCGTCCAGATGGTAAAAACATTATTCTTTATGTTTGGTACGATAATGAATATGGTTATAGCCATCAAGTTATACGCCTTGCAAAATACATAGCCAAAGTGAGAAGATATACTTATTATTAAGCATATTAAAATATCGATTTTTATAACGCAACCTTTAGTAATGAATCTCATCTACAAGGAAACTAATCATCATGCCAAAAGAAAATCTTCTATTACTATTCTCTATTACTCTAATTTTTACATCCTGTATTTGGATTACTGATGATGAAATTATAACTGAACCTTACCAGTCAGCATATGAAGCTGTTATCCTACAACGGGAAGTGTTTGAAAATTCAACCGAATTAACAGCTCCTCAACCAATAGGAATCTCTGGAAAAATTTATGTAAAAGATCAGTTCTTACTCATTAATGAACCCAATAAAGGGTTTCATATTTTCGACAACTCAAATCCTTCAAATCCAGTAAAAATTAAATTTTTAAAAGTTTTAGGATCTACAGATATTTCAATAAAAGGACAACTATTATATATAAACAATGCTGTTGATTTAATTGCTGTTACCTATAATTCAGATTTTAGTAACATCCTTATTACAAAACGTGTACGAAATGTTTTTCCAATACTTATTTCTCCAGATGGATTTTACCCTAATTTATCTTCCGAAACAGAGATTGTAGTAGATTGGATATTAACTAATTAATTCTAAAAAATGAAAAAAATCCTATACATAGCATTCGCTTTTTTATTAATTTCTTGTAGTTCTGATAGTAGCTCAAACGAATCAGCACTTGCTTCAGATGTAGGGCAAGGAGGTTCATTAGCACGATTTACCATTTTTAATGACTATCTCTATGCTGTTGATAGTAGAGAATTAAACGTTTTTAACATTTCAAATCCAACAAATCCTGTTCAGGTCAATACTGTTTTTATAGGTTTTGATATCGAAACCTTATTCAACTACAAAGAGTATTTATATATTGGTTCTAGATCAGGAATGTTTATCTATGGACTATCAAATCCAGAAAATCCAAATCAATTAGCTGCTGTTGAACATTTTACAGCTTGCGATCCAGTTGTAGCCAATAACACACATGCTTTTGTAACTTTAGACGTAAGCCTTGGCTGTGGTACTGGTATTAGTGCTCTAGAAATTTATGACGTTACGACAGTAACTGAACCTGTACTTATTTCTAGTAGAAATCTTATTGCTCCAAAAGGTCTTGGACTTTATAATAATTATTTATTTGTATGTGATGACGAAATAAAAATATTCGATATTTCTAATCCAGAAGAATCTGTTTTAGTCAACTCAATAAATAAAAATGCTTTTGATGTTATTATCCAAAATGATTTACTTATTTTAATCGGAAATAATGGCTTATATCAGTATCGTTTAGATGCAAATAACATTCAAAATATTACCGAATTAAGTACAATAAACATCTAAAAGAATTAATTTGTCGTATATAAAATTACCTCACTCCCTATAACTATAGGGATTGTGATGCTTATAAATTTAATAATTATATTTACCAACATCTTTAACTAATCGAATCTAAAATGAAATCATTGAAATTTTCAATATTTGCTCTACTTCTAATTTTTGGTTTTGCTTCAATATCAGCTCAAGAAAAAAAACAACAATCACTAAATGATGGTACAATTGAGGATCAGTTTGAATTTGTTATAAAAAAATCAAGCAATTGGAGAGATGAAAGAGGGCAATCTTATGAAGTAATAAAGAGAAACTGGATTTTAAATTTAAAGGCAAACACTTCAGACACTCTAAAAGCAATCCTAACCAAATTAAATGATACTAGAGAAGTTGTAAGTAAACAACAGAAAGAGATTGATGAGTTAAAAACTAACTTATCTAAAACTCAAGACACATTATTAACAACAAATGAAGAAAAAGACAGCATGACTCTGTTTGGGTTACAGATGAGTAAAACGAGCTATAACTTGTTAATGTGGCTAATCATAATTGCATTATTAGTACTTTTAATACTCTTTATATATAAATTTAAAAACAGTAATTCGGTAACGAAAATTGCAAGAAACAATTTAGCAGACATTGAAGAAGAATTTGAAGAGCATAGAAGAAATGCACTAGAACGTGAACAGAAAGTTAGACGACAACTTCAGGATGAAATAAATAAACAAAAAGGAGCAAAATAAGTTTCTTAAAAAGTAAATAAAAATCCGTAATTTTCCCTTACGGATTTTTTTATGACAATAATTAAAGCACATATAGAACACCTCGATCTTATAGTATCACTTTTTGATGCATATCGTGTGTTTTACAAAAGACCCTCAAATAAAGACGCAGCAAAACAATTTTTATTTGAGCGTCTTAAAAACAGAGACTCCATAATTTTTTTAGCACTTATTGAAAATAAAGCTGTTGGCTTTACTCAACTGTACACTTCGTTTTCTTCTGTATCTATGCAGCCTATTTACATTCTAAATGATTTATACGTTACAAAAGAGTTTAGAAAACAAGGTGTTGGTGTTGCACTTTTAAACAAAGCCAAACAGCTATGTAGAGACAATAATTATAAAGGATTGAGTTTACAAACTGAAACTACAAATCCAGCCCAACATTTATACGAAAGCTTAGGTTGGGAAAAAGATCCAGACTTGCAATACTTTTGGACAAATAAAGAATTAAACTAAACGTCATTGCGAGACTTTTTTTTTAAAAGTCGTGGCAATCTGTTCCTTTAATAGTTCTAACTCAAATTTAAAAGATTACTTCGTCAATAAATTCCTCGTAATGACATTTGTTTTTTTTGCATCTTTGCATTTATGAGAATAGATATCATAACTGTTTTACCAGAACTACTAAAAAGCCCATTTGAAGCTTCTATTATAAAAAGAGCAATAGATGCTAATATTGTAGAAGTACATTTTCATAATTTAAGAGATTACGCAACCAACAATTATAAATCTATTGATGACACACAATTTGGTGGTGGAGCTGGCATGGTTATGATGATTGAACCTATAGATAAGTGTATTTCTAAACTAAAACTAGAACGCAATTACGACGAGATTATATATATGGCTCCAGATGGTGAAACCCTAAATCAAGGCATTGCTAATCACATTTCATTAAAGAAGAATATTATTATTCTCTGTGGCCATTATAAAGGTGTTGACCAACGTGTTAGAGAACAGTTTATAACACGAGAAATCTCGATAGGCGATTATGTTTTATCAGGCGGAGAATTAGGAGCTGCAGTACTTTGTGATGCTGTAATTCGGTTAATACCAGGTGTATTAGGCAATGAAACCTCTGCCCTAACCGATTCCTTTCAAGACAATTTATTAGCACCTCCAATTTATACACGACCTAGAGATTATAAAGGATGGCAAGTTCCAGAGATATTATTTAGTGGTAATTTTCCTGAGATAGAAAAGTGGCGAGAAGAACAAGCCTATAAAAACACAAAAGAACGACGACCAGATTTACTTGAAAACTAAATTCCAATCGCATAAATTCCAAATTCCAAAATGGATAATCATTTAGAATCACTACTTAAAAATATTTTCTTTCAAACTGAAACATATTTACAGAAGATTGGTGAATTTGTACAATTTATATCAGTTCTCAAAGAATCAGGAAATAAAGTTTATAAACCAAATGCAAATAGTCATCACAAAAAGCAAAAGACCAACAAAAACTTTTAACTTTTAACTTTCTACTTTTAACTTTTTGGTTATCTTTGCACCCAATTTCGGGTTAACCTCTGGCGAGAATCGTAAATGTTATTTCGAATTAATTATTATAAATTTAAAGATATGGAATCTTTATTAAAATTTGTTCAAGACAAATTCGTAACAAGAAAAGACATACCAGATTTTGGTGCTGGCGATACAATTACAGTTTACTACGAAATTAAGGAAGGTAATAAAACACGTACTCAATTTTATAGAGGTGTTGTTTTACAAAGAAGAGGAACTGGTAGTTCTGAAACGTTTACCATTAGAAAAATGTCTGGCACAATTGGAGTAGAACGTATATTTCCGATTAACATGCCTGCTTTGCAAAAAATTGAGATTAATAAAAGAGGTAAAGTTCGTAGAGCACGAATTTTTTACTTTAGAGGTCTTACTGGCAAGAAAGCTAGAATCAAAGAATCAAGACATAAATAGAATTGCCTTTACTGTTAGGGCAGAAACCCAAAAGCTCTGTTTGGATATCATTCGAAACAGAGCTTTTTTTATTAACAAAAGTTAATAACTCCAGTTCATAAAAGGTTAATATCTAATTGGATAAAAAATTTGCATTTTTAAATTCTTGCCATATCTTAGCATAAGAATTAATAACAGCTTCGGTTGGTTTTGTTTGAAAGAATAAATTTATATTAAATTCTGAATAAAGTAACGTTCTTTATATAATTGTTTTTTGAGGTTTTGAGGTACCATGTGTATGCATGTGTAAACCGATAGATCAAGAAATCTTTAAAAGTACTATATGTTTAGGCAGATGGTAACTAGAAAGATGGAAAGTTTCTAAAGTTAGCAGGAGCGAAAGTGAAATCTAATAAAGGAAGCAATGCTTTAAAAGTTGTAGGTTGTGAAAACGAAATACAAGTGATAATGCATCAAGAAAAACAATTAAACTGGAGCATTTTGGTAACAGCTCAATGCATATTGGAAGTTACAACACAGAATGTTTCATTGAGATAGTGAAGCTTGAACCGAAAAGGATAAAAGATGAAAATTCGATTATTTGAGGTTAGTTGCAAAACTAAATAGGTCACGCAAAACTATGTCATAGAAAGCCATGTCAGAGTAGTTCATTCTACAGTGATATGGCTTTTGTTTTTAAATTACTTTTGCAATTTATTTTTAGCACTTCTTATTCAAATTACTTCACCCTAAATTGACGTATTTCACTATCTAATTTTGTATATTTGTATTACAAAAAATAAGATCACAATTGCAACTACTTTTCTCTTCAAAAAAAATTAAATCAAGTCTCAATGTCTAAGATTATATACACCAAAACTGATGAAGCCCCTGCTTTAGCAACCTATTCTTTTTTACCAATCGTAAAAGCTTTTACTAAAACTTCCGGAGTTAATATTGAAACCAAGGATATTTCACTTGCTGGAAGAATTTTAGCAAACTTTCCAGATTTTTTAACCGAAGATCAAAAAGTAGTTGATGCACTTTCCGAATTAGGGAAACTCGTAAAAAAACCCGAAGCCAATATAATAAAACTACCAAATATTAGTGCGTCTATTCCACAATTAACAGCTACAATTAAAGAACTACAATCTAAAGGTTATAATTTACCTAATTATCCTGACAAACCTGAAAACGATTCTGAAAAAGAGATTAAATCGCGTTACGACAAAATTAAAGGTAGTGCTGTAAATCCTGTTTTACGTGAAGGAAACTCCGATCGCAGAGCACCTAAAGCTGTTAAAAACTATGCAAAAAAGAATCCACATCCTATGGGAGAATGGAGTGCTGACTCTAAAACGCATGTGGCAACCATGTCTCATGGTGATTTTTTTCACAACGAAAAATCAGTAACGCTTTCTAATGCAACTAATGTTAAAATAGAACATATAGATGTAAATGGAAATAAAACTGTTTTAAAAGAAAATCTCTCTTTGCTGTCTGGCGAAATTATTGATGTTTCAGTATTGAGTAAAAGAGCTCTTTTAACCTTTTTAAAAGAACAAATTATAGATGCTAAAGAAAAGAATGTGCTGTTTTCCCTGCATTTAAAAGCTACCATGATGAAGGTAAGCGATCCTATTATTTTTGGTCATGCAGTTAGAGTGTATTTTACTAACATCTTTGAAAAATATGCTGATATTTTAGACGAATTAGGAGTAGATGTAAACAATGGTTTTGGTAATCTTTTAAGTAAAATTCAAGAATTGCCAGAAACTAAGCGAATAGAGATTGAAAACGACATTAAAATGGCTTTTCAAAATGGTCCAGATTTGGCTATGGTAAATTCCGATAAAGGTATTACAAATCTTCATGTACCAAGCGATGTAATTATTGATGCTTCAATGCCAGCAATGATTCGTACCTCTGGGCAAATGTGGAATGCATCAGGAAATCAACAAGATACCAAAGCAGTAATTCCAGATAGTAGTTATGCAGGAATATACGAAGCAACTATAGATTTCTGTAAAGAACATGGCGCATTCGATCCAACTACAATGGGAACTGTTCCAAATGTTGGTCTAATGGCACAAAAAGCTGAAGAATATGGTTCACATGATAAAACATTCGAAATTGATTCAAACGGAATTGTTCGTGTGATTGATGCTTCAGGAAATATTTTATTTGAACATACTGTTGAGGTTGGAGATATTTGGAGAATGTGTCAAGTAAAAGATGCACCAATACAAGATTGGATTAAATTAGCTGTATCTAGAGCTAGAGCTACAAATACGCCTGCAGTATTTTGGTTGGATAAAAACAGACCACACGACACCGAACTTATTAAAAAATTGAATAGGTATTTACCAAATCATAATACTTCTGGTCTAGATATAAGAATCTTATCTCCTATTGAAGCAACTAATTTCACTTTAAAAAGACTAAAAGACGGGAAAGACACCATTTCAGTTACTGGAAATGTTTTACGGGATTATTTAACAGATTTATTCCCTATTCTAGAAGTTGGTACAAGTGCAAAAATGTTATCCATAGTTCCACTCATGAATGGTGGTGGTTTATTCGAAACAGGTGCTGGAGGTTCTGCTCCAAAACATGTGCAACAATTTGTAAAAGAAGGTCATTTACGTTGGGATTCTCTTGGCGAATTTCTAGCATTAGTAGTGTCTTTAGAGCATCTTGGAGAAACAAACAACAACAATAAAGCATTAATATTAGCTGAGACTTTAGAAGATGCAACAGGCAAATTATTAGACAATAAAAAATCACCTTCACGTATAGTAAATGAGTTAGACAATAGAGGTAGTCATTTTTATTTAGCAATGTATTGGGCACAAGAATTGGCTTCTCAAACAAAAGATTTAGAGCTGCAAGAGCAATTTTCTAATATAGCAATAGAGCTTAAAAACAAAGAAACAACTATCGTAAATGAGTTAAATGCAGCACAAGGAAGTCCAGTAAATATTGGAGGTTATTTTATGCCAAAAACAGATATTACCGAAAATGCAATGCGTCCTAGTGCAACATTCAATTCAGTAATAAATAATATTTAAAAAGTGTTCTTTTACTTTTATGGCGTTCCGCTTCAATGCTAAAGCTTTGTAGCGTCGTGCTTTCAGTACTCACTTTTATATTTCTGGATTCTTTAACAGAAATATAAAGAGCTCAAACATCCCGATAGCTATCGGGACGTTCAATCGCTAAAGCATTTTAATTGTACTCTTTATTAAATGTCACAAGAACAATTAGGAAAATTATGTATTTTTGAATTATGGTGTTTATAAAAACAACAGAGCAGGATTCAAATTATAATCATCTGGAAAAGATGAATATTAAAGAATTGTTGGTTAACATAAATAACGAAGATAAAACAGTTCCTTTAGCTGTAGAAAAATCGCTTCCGCAAATAGAAAAACTGGCAGAACAAGTTGTAGAAAAACTTAAAAATGGAGGTCGTTTATTTTATATTGGAGCAGGAACAAGTGGACGACTTGGTATTTTAGACGCTAGCGAATGTCCTCCTACTTTTGGTGTATCACACAATCTCGTTATTGGAATAATAGCTGGAGGAGATTCAGCAATAAGGAAAGCAGTGGAATTTGCTGAAGACTCCACTACTCAAGGTTGGAAAGATTTAAAAGCATTTAACATCACAAAAAAAGATATTGTTATTGGTATTGCTGCCTCTGGAACAACGCCATATGTAATAGGTGCTCTGCAACAATGTAACAAAAATAATATTGCAACAGGTTGTATTACTTGTAACCAAAATAGTCCGTTATCACAAACAGCTCAATTCTCAATAGAAGTAATCGTTGGTCCAGAGTTTGTAACTGGAAGTTCAAGAATGAAAGCAGGAACAGCTCAAAAGTTAGTGCTTAATATGATTACTACTTCTGCCATGATTAAATTAGGAAAAATAAAGGACAATAAAATGATAGATATGCAATTGAGCAATAACAAGTTGGTAGATAGAGGAGAAAAAATGCTAATGAAAGAGTTAAATATTCCTTTGGATGAAGCTCAAAAATTATTAGATAAACATCAAAATGTGCGTTTAGCAATTAAAAACTTTAACGATGGAAGAAAATAAAACAGATAAAGTTGTTCTAGTAAAAGGCTTAAAAAAAATGGGGCTTTCGTTAATTTTTATGTTTTTGGGTCCTTCTCTGCTTCATATTGCATTTAGTAATAAAGAAAAACCGCTTTATATTCCTTTACTTATTTTGGGTATAATTATTTGTGGTATGGCAATTTTTTTCGCCTTCAATGGCATTCAAACCATCATGAACAGCATGTTCAAGAATAATTCTAATTCAAATTAATTTCGGGTCTTGGTGTTGTTGGGTTATAACCAAAGTCTTCGTCTTGTAGAACGATTCCCAGTCGGTCTAAAATATAATTTATAATAGCATAATGATGAATAGCATGACTATTAGCTTGGGCAAAAATAGCACCCAAAGTATATTGTATTTCTGTTTTTCCTAAACCCAAATCATCAATAACAATTACTTTTTCTTCTATGTCGCAATCAAAACCATTTAATCTATCTATAATTACATTTAAATATTGTAGCGCAATTTCACAATTAGTTTCAACATCATTGTTTCGTTTTCTTGCGGTTAAATCAATTCGTTTATCGCAATCAATATTCAAAACACATTCATAAAAATCCAAAACATGCCTGATATGGCTACCTATACTCGAATAATAAGGAGCTACAGTAGTATTACTTAATTCTTCATTAGTCAAAATTGATAATAATGCTCTTGTTTTTTGAAGTGTTTTTAGGTTAGATTGAATAATTACATTCATAAACTGAAATTTAATAAAATAAATTGAAATAAAATTATTATAGTTTTTAGTCTAACTTTATTAGTATCCTTACAAAACCATATTCATAAGGAAAAAAGATACTTATAGACTAAGATATTGGGATTTTTAATATTACTTTGGTACCATTAGCTATTTTATTTTCATCATATAAATCTATAAAAGTTAGCGAAAAATCATTTTTATAGGCTTCAGCAAACTTACTCAACCGTTCCTCCGTAAGTTTTATACCTATAGAATCTCTTTTATGAATCTTTTTTTGTTTTATTTCTGCTGATCGCTCACGTCCTATACCATTGTCTTCTATAGTAATTTTTATATGAGATTCGGTGTCTTTTTCGAGTATAACTGATAATTTTTTATTCTCTTTTTTTAGGGAAAGTCCGTGCCAAATGGCATTTTCAATAAATGGTTGAAGTATTAAAGACGGTATTTTGATGGTTTCAATATTAATATTCTCATCGATATTGATCGAGAAATCAATCTCATTGTTAAATCGAATATTTTCAATATTGATATATAGCTCTAATGTTTCTAATTCATTTGCAAGCGAAACTTCTTTTTCTTGAGTTGCTGCTAATATCTTTCTAATTAGTTTAGAGAATTTATTCAAATAGTAAACAGCATTTTCTTTTTTGTTTTCAATAATGTAACGTTTAATTGAATTTAAAGAATTGAAAATAAAATGGGGATTCATTTGGCTTCTCAATGAGGCCATTTTAAGATCGGTTAACTCTTTATCGTATTTTGCTTTTAATGTTTCCCTTTTTTCTTCTTCAGCCCGCTTACTTAACGTAGCTACATCTTGTTTAAATTGCTCATGTATTTTTTGTCGTAAACCTTCATTTTCTTGTAGCTCTTCCATTAGCCTTTCTTGAGAGGTTTTCTTCTCTTTTAATATTAGCTTTTGTTTGTAACCTATGGCCAACGCAAAGAAAATATTTTCTATAATTACACCAATATAAAATATGCTATATCGTATTTCTTTTTCTAAAGGAGTTAAATCCAATCTTTTAATTACCGATACAGCCAATGTAGATATTAACAAGAATATACTACCTATTAAAATATAATATTTTAAAGGGCTTTTAACTTTAAAAAGAGGTACATAAAGTAATATTGAAACAGTATAAATAGCTATGGTAAAGGGCAATTGCCCTTTTATAACAAATTGTTCATTCCCTGTAATTAAAAATAATACTTCCAAAGTAATGGCATATACAAAAAGAAATCTAACAGAAATGTAAGAAAATTTATACCACTTTTTTAAGTGGACTTTAAAATCTAATAATACATAAACAAAAATTAAATAAACCAGATTATAACTCTGTATAAGGTTTAGACTTATATGATCTAAAAATCCTTTAATAGGCTGAACTAGAGAAACGATAAAACCTTGATTTGGTCTATTTAATAATCCTATAAAGATTAAGATAACATAAAAACTGTAGTATAAATATATCTTATCCTTATGTTGGAAATACAATAAAAAATGATACGTTCCAAGAATAAATAATACACCCAGTACAAATACAGTAATACCATTTTCGTTTGGATGCTGGAGAATTTCTAAAATTGTTGAAGATTCCAAAGAGACTAATTATTTAATAATTCGAACAAAGCACTTTTTTTTGAACGAGATACAGGTATCGACATCTTCTAACACTAAATACTGTCCATCACTTTTTACAAATTCTGTTATATAATCCAGATTAACCAAATAAGAATTATGAACTCTAAAAAAATTGCCGCAATGAATTAGTGCTTCTACTTCCTTTAATTTTTTAGAAAGCATTTCTTTTTTATGCGTTTTAAAAAATATCTCTGTATAATTTCCATCCGACTTGCAATACAAAATATCTTCGGCATTAACAAAAATAATCTTACCTGAAAGAGGTAATGAAATTTTAGCTTTTTTTGTTTTTGGAGTAATGCTTTCTAAAATTTTATTAAACTCAAAACCTAATTCATTTTTATTTTTATTTGCTTTAATCTTTGAAACTGATTTTACTAAATCATCTGAGTCGATTGGTTTTAACAAATAATCTACGGCATTTTCTTTAAAAGCGCGTATGGCATAATTATCGAAAGCAGTTGTAATGATCAAGTCGAAATCTCGATATGCTAACTTGCTAAGCAGTTGAAAACCATCCATTTCTGGCATTTCAATATCGAGAAATACGCAGTCGGGTTTTAAGTAATTTATAGCCGAAATGGCTTCGACAGGATTGGTAAAACTGTCACAAACCTCTATGTCTTCACAAAAATTTTCCAACTCCCATTTTAAATTCTTGATGGCATTAAACTCATCATCTACAATTATCGCTTTAATCATATTCATTTTCCACCTAAGTGGAAATCTTTTTTAAATTGTTACATAGCAAAGTAAATATAAATTATGAATTATTTATAGAATTTACACAATCTGCTAGATTGAAAGTATAGCTTACTTAAAATGATGTGTAAATTGTAAATATTAAAAAATATATTCAAAAAAATCAATTACACATTTTTTAATATAAACCATACATAAAATTGTACGTCCTGTAAAGTTATATAATTTTTATTTGATAGTGATTCCGATATTTAAACGAAGTATAATTCTCAAAAACTTCAACTCTCCAAGTTTATCTACAACTAATACCTTAAAAGGTTTTGGTAAAAAACTAATCGTAGTGATTAGTTGCTATTAATCATTGAACTCGTCATGACTTTTTTTATTAAGGCGAAAAATCAGGCTTTTGTTCTCAGATGAAGACTTTTTTGCACTTCATAGCAGAGTTACGAAGTAATAAAAAGGTAAAATATGAGGACAAAATGTTGATTTTGTAGCCAATCATAAGAAGTCAAGATGAGTTCGTTAAAACTATTAACATTTAATTTAACATTATGAAAACAAAAAGTTCAAAATCAGGAAACCAGGTAACACCATTTGGGACAACAAAAACGTTTTTAATTGCACTCTTACTAATTTTTGCAGCACAATTTACTGTTGCGCAAACTGTACACACCGTAGATAACCGATCAGAATCTGGAGCCATGTACACCTCCGTTAATGCTGCCATTACTGCCGCAGTTGTTGGAGACACGATTTATATTCATCCATCGCCAACAAGCTATGGTAGTGTAACCGTTAATAAAACACTAACCTTAATTGGTTTAGGACATAACCCTGCAAATACCAATGGTTTAAGAGCTGTATTAAGTGCTATTACTTTTAGTAATAGTTGTTTTAATTCTGTAATTAAAGGCTTAGAAACACATAATATTGCTGTGACGGGGCAGGTTCCAACAAATGCTGATGGCGTAAAAATAATTAACAATAAAATAACCGGGAGTATTCAAAATTCAGGTGGTGCTAATCTTTCAGTCGATTGGGTAATTGAAGGAAATTATTTTACATCTACTTCATTTGCTATTTATCCAAGTGAAGCTAACTGGTTTATATCTAACAACTGGATGAGAGGAGGGTTTTCTCGTTTAGGTAATACCTCAGTTATAATAAATAATATTATTGTTAGTTCTGCTGCAAGTGGTAACCCTATTATTTTTGATAGATGTAATTCTCCTATTGTAGCTAACAATATATTTTTATTTACACAAGCAGCTACCGGTGTTGGTTTATCTTCTTCTACAATTAATTTTCAAAATTGCATGACCTATAACTATACAGGAATTGTACTTGATCCATTAGGAGATGGTACCGGAGGGAATTTTGACGAAACCAATCCTTTATTTACAAATGTTCCGGCTAACACAGTTACCGATTTTTATAATAACGATTACAGCCTTACTGCTGGTTCTCCGGGAGCAGGAGCAGGTACAGATGGTACCGATTTGGGTATCTATGGGCGTTTGTTTGATTTCGACCCAAATGGTCGTCCCGATTTAATGCCATATCCAACACTAATAAATATTACAAATACAGTAATAGCTCCGGGGCAAAGTTTAAATGTAGATTTTAGTGCATCCATAAAACAATAATGATGAAAAACATACTATATATATTTATTATATGTATCCTGTATTCATCAAATAGTTGGGGGCAAATTACAGCTGCCGAATATTTTGTAGATAGTGATCCTGGAGTAGGAAGTGCAACACCACTTACTGTAATTCCGGGAGATACCATTGATGAATCCTTTGCAATTCCGTCAACAGGAATTCCCGAAGGATTACACGTATTACATATAAGAGTAAAAGACGACGATGGTAATTGGAGCTTGTTTTACAGGCAACATTTTTATGTACTCAAGGACGCATCATCAGCACCAACATCAAAACCTATTGTAGCTGCCGAATATTTTATTGGAGCCAATCCTGGAGTAGCAGGAACAGATCCTGGAATAGGTAGCGGAACAGCACTTACTGTAACTTCAGGAGATATTATTAACGAAGTATTCAATATACCAATTTCAGGTAGTACAGCTGATGGAGATTATACACTTCATATTAGAGTAAAAGATGATGATGGTAATTGGAGTTTATATTATAAAGGTGCATTCACTGTAAGAGAAGCATTAAGTT
>JAKITV010000047.1 GCA_021647885.1 Flavobacteriaceae bacterium
CTTAATTTACTCAAAACTAAATCCCTTTTCTAAAGTTTATAAGATTAATAGAACCTTTAAACATAACCTATTACCTTTTTGAACTATATTTATATCGGAAAAATGAGTTTGTGCGCAGACTCCCGTTAAACGAAACATTTCAAAATCACTCAATTTCAAAATCAAAATAGGTTTTAGGAAAAGGTTCGTTTAGTAATGTAAAATGCCACCACTCTTTTGGGTAATTAGTAAACCCATGTTTTTTCATAACCGTTTGTAGTAACAATCTGTTTGCTTTTTGTTCTTCAGAAATCCCTTTATAATTAACCCAAGAGGCTACACCAAAAAAATCGTAAGAACTTCCCATGTTTAAGTCAACATTAGTAACTTTATCTATAATGGTTATATCTAAAGTACTACCTCTACTATGCCCAGAGCGTGAAGCTATATATTCTTCCTTAAACAAATTTTCTTTTTTAACATTGGGATAAAACTGTTTTTTATTTACAGTATCGCTTAATTTTTTTGCCCAATCTATAAAATGGTTTACAGCACGTTGTGGTCTATAAGCATCATAAACTTTAAGGAAAAATCCGTAAGATTCTAATTCGTCCTGTACTTTTTTTAGGGCAACAGCTGCTTTTTTTGTTAGTATTAACTTATTAGCTAAATAACCTTCTATAGGTTTACCAACAAAATTGTTTGTGGTAATATAACGTAACTCTGTTTTTATGTTTGGGATAATTTCCTCTACATAAACAAAACCTTTTGGCAATTGAGCAAAAGCAATAGCACTAATAACAACAAACAAGAAAGAAAACTTAAATTTCATTATAATCTCTTTATTGCAATTTAAGAAAATTATACTCTATTAAACCTAAATTGTATTTATGAATTTTCATAAATAGCGTAAGCGAAAAGTATAAAAAATAAAAAACCGAGATCCCTCAATCTCGGTTTTTCTTATTTGCTTTTTTTATTACGTAGTTCGATTTAGGGTCTCTAATACCAACAACATAATGCAAATATTAATTAATTAATCCATTGAACTAAAAACTAAATTTTAGTACACACCAAATGTAAAATTAAATTCAAATTCATCGATGATAAACCGTATTTATTCGATGAAATACACTTTTTTTTAACATTTATAGACAAAAAGAATGATATTATCGACGAAATGCACAATAAGTCATTATAAATAAAGGATTTTTTGAAATCAACTATCCTCGAGGCAGAGCATCGAGGAATTCTTTTCGATTAAATTATACAAAAAAAACATCTTCCTTAAAAGGAAGATGCTTTTTTACTAACCAACCAAAAATGTAATCTTTACTTTTTGAAGAATTCAATGTAAATAATTACACTAATAAGTTTACAAATACCATGCCGAAATATTAATACTATTCTTTAAAAGTTTCTTAAAGTTTTATAAAAAATTAATGTCTTATAGTTTATTCTATTATTTTTGTAAAGTTCTAACCAAATATATATTGAAAAAGTTACTATCTCTCTACTTCCTGTTTTTAATTAATATAGGATTTTCTCAAACTACATCAAAAAGTGTACACGTTAAATATATAAACGAGCCTATAACAGTTGATGCCATTCTTGATGAAGACGCTTGGAGCAAAGCCAAACCAGCAACCAACTTTTGGGAATGGTTTCCATCCGATTCTATACATGCAAAACAACAAGCAGAAATTAAAATGCTGTTTGACGATGATAACCTATATATAGGAATAAAGGTTAATTCATCTGGAAATGATTTTATTATTCCATCATTTCGACGCGATTTTAGAGCTAGAGGAAATGATAACATTACACTTATGTTTGACACCTTTAACGATGGGACAAATGCCTTTTTATTTAGCTCAAATCCTTATGGTGTACAGCGGGAAATGTTACTTTCGGGAGGTGGTTCAGATGTTAGAGGATTTAATATGGCATGGGATACCAAATGGACAAGTGAAGCAAAAATTCATGAAGATTACTATATACTAGAGTGGGCTATTCCATTATCTGCATTTAAATACCGTGAAGGCGAAACCAAATGGCGTTTTAATAGCTATCATTTTGATACTCAAGAGAATGAAAAAAACACCTGGATAAATATCCCACAAAATCAATTTATTTTCAGTTTAGCTTATATGGGAGATATGATTTTTGAAAAACCCTTGGGCAAATCAAAATCTCCAATTTCTATCATTCCATTTGTGAATACACTTGTTGGAAAAGATTATGAGATTAACGAATCTTCATCAGATTTTAAGGTAGGTGGAGATGTAAAATTTACTATAAACAATAGTTTGAATCTTGATCTTACTTTTAACCCAGACTTCTCCCAAGTAGAAGTTGACCAACAGGTAACCAACTTAACGCGTTTTGAAGTATTTTTACCAGAACGTCGTCAGTTTTTTATTGATAATAATGATCTTTTTGCCGATTTTGGCAATAGTAGAGATGCCAATCCTTTTTTCTCAAGACGTATAGGTATTGCACGTGACCTTAATGGAAATAACATTGAAAATGATATTATTGCAGGTGTTAGATTAAGCGGTAAACTTAACAATAACCTCAGAATTGGTGTACTTAACATGCAAACTGCCGAAGACCAAGTCAGCGAAATTGCAACTACAAATAATACGGTTTTAACTGCACAATACAAAATGTTTAGTCGTTCATACATTAGTTTTATGTTTATTAATAAACAAGCAACTAAAGATTATGATTTTTTAGATAATGATAATCGTTATAATCGTGTTTTGGGTATTGACTATAGATTGGCATCGGCTGATAATACATGGTCTGGAAAATACTATTTTCATAAATCTTTTTCTCCAAATACAAGTAATAGCGATTATTCAACAGGTGCTTCAACACAGTATAATAGTAGAAATTATAACATTACATTGAGTGGCCTTTTTATTGGTGATGATTTTCGTTCTGATCTAGGTTTTATAAGACGGAAAGATATTTTTAAAATTAATCCTAGGTTTTCCAGAACCTTTTGGGCAAAAAACAGTGACAGTAAAATTGTGAAGCATAGTATAACAGTTATACCCATTTTTATATGGAAACCAAAATTAAATTTTGATAATTCAGATTATACTATTATTAGTAGATGGAATACACAATTTAAAAATAATGCAAGTTTGAATTTTGTAATGTTTAATAGGTTTACACATCTTTACAATGAATTTGATCCAACAAGAACAGATGGAGGCGTAAAGCTTCCAGCAGATTCCGACTACTATTACACAAGTTATGGCGCAAGTTTTCAATCGGATAGAAGAAAAATATTATCATATAGTATTAACCCTTCAATGGGTACTTTTTTTAATGGCAAAAAATATTCGTTAGAAACACGATTAAACTATCGTATTCAGCCCTACTTTTCAACATCTGTACAATTAAACTACGATAATATCAATTTACCAGATCCTTATCCCGATGCTAAAATTTGGTTAATTGGTCCAAGAATAGATATTACTTTTAATAAAGATCTATTTTGGGCTACTTTTATACAATATAGTAGCCAACTAAATAATTTTAGCATTAATACACGATTACAATGGCGTTTTGCTCCGTTATCAGATTTATTTATAGTTTACAACGATAATTATTTTACCGATAATGTTTTTGCACCAAGAGTGCGTTCGTTTAATGTTAAATTAACCTATTGGCTTAATATTTAATTTTTATGGAAAAAGTTCCTTTATTTACAGATGACACCATTGTATTTGGTGTATTAATGCTTGCGTTGGGTTTTATCTTTTATACCGAATCAATTAAAACAGGTTTTTGGCCTAAATTCTACAAAATAGTTCCTGGTCTTTTTATGGCTTATATGGTTCCTGCTCTGTTTACAACAATAGGACTCATTGCTCCAGAATGGGAAACTATTGATGCTTCTGGAAATATTGTTGAACATAGTACGAATTTATATTATGTGTCAAGTCGTTATTTGCTGCCAGCAGCTTTAGTTTTAATGACTTTGAGTATTGATTTAAAAGCCGTTTTTAATTTAGGCTGGAAGGCTTTAATAATGTTTTTTACAGGTACTATTGGTATTGTAATTGGAGGCCCAATTGCAATTTTATTGATTTCTACCGTTTCGCCTGAAACTGTTGGAGGTGTTGGGCCAGATGCTGTATGGAGAGGGTTATCGACACTTGCAGGAAGCTGGATTGGTGGTGGTGCAAACCAAACTGCTATGCTGGAAATTTATGGTTATAATCAAAAATTATATGGTGGAATGGTATTTGTTGATATTGTTGTCGCCAATATTTGGATGGCTTTATTATTGATAGGAATTGGGAAACGAAAACGGATTAACAAATGGCTTGGAGCAGATACGTCTTCAATTGAAGCGTTAAAAGAAAAAGTATCGGCTTTTACAAATAAAATAAAACGAAACCCTTCGTTAACAGATTTAATGATAATTGCAGCTATTGCTTTTGGCACTGTAAGCATTGCACATTTATCCTCAGGATTTTTAGCTCCTTTCTTTGAAGGTGTTGTTGAAAATATTGAATCTCCCACTACCAGAAATATATTCACGTTTTTAGAATCTAAATTCTTTTGGATGATTAGTATTGCTACTATAATTGCCATATTATTATCATTCACAAAAGCTAAAAATTATGAAGGCGCTGGAGCAAGTAAATTTGGTAGTGTCTTTATTTACATACTTGTAGCCTCCATTGGAATGAAAATGGATTTAACCCTTATTTTTGAAAATACTGGTTTAATAGTTATTGGTGTTGTTTGGATGACTATACATGCTGGACTATTAATTCTTATAGCAAAACTCATTAAAGCTCCATATTTTTTCTTGGCAATTGGTAGTCAAGCTAATGTTGGTGGTGCAGCTTCTGCTCCAATTGTAGCTGCAGCGTTTCATCCATCGTTAGCTACTGTAGGTGTTTTATTAGCAGTAGTTGGATATGCTATTGGAACTGTTGCCGCTATTTTATGTACCATTTTATTGGAATTGGCAGCTGTAAGCTAGTTATTTTTACTGTTTGTACATTAATTTTTTTAACACGCATATTTATATGATATTTGCTATCATAAATTTTTATACATGAAACGAGTATGCTAAAAAGTTTATTACACAAGAAAATGACTAATGACGAACAGCATGTGACCTTAAAAAAACAATAAATATAAACACATGAAACGAGCATGTTAAAGACTTTATCACCCAAGGGAATGATTAATAGCGAACAGCATGTGACCTTAAAAAAACAATAAATATAAACACATGAAAAGAGCATTAATCATATTATCATTACTACTTATTTTTTCCTGTGGTGAAAAAGAACCAGATTTAATAGTAACAGGTAATATAAAAGGATTAAAAAAAGGAACTTTATACCTTCAAAAACTGAAGGATACTGCTTTAGTTACACTAGATTCTTTAGAGATAGTGGGAGAGCTTCCATTTGAGTTACACAGCGATTTAGAAGAACCTGAAGTATTGTACTTAACCCTTGATAAAAACAGCCCTAACACACACAGAATATCATTTTTTGCAAATAAAGGAATTACAGAAATTAATACCACCTTAAAACGTTTTGCTTACGATGCAACGATTAATGGATCTGTACAACAAGAACGGTTTGATGAGTACAATAAAATTATTTCAAAATTTAACAACCAACGATTAGAATTAATTAAAAGTCGGTTTGAAGCTCAACAAAGTGAAAATGATTCTTTAATAGAATTAGCTAATTTAGATACAGATAACCTTATTAGGCGAAAGTATTTATACACAGTAAATTTCGCTTTAAATAATAAGGATAGTGAAGTTGCTCCTTATGTAGCACTTGCTGAAATTTTTGATGCTAATATTAAATATTTAGATACGATTTATAATGCGTTACCAAAAGATATTGCTAACTCAAAATATGGACGAGAGTTAAACACATACATTAAAAAACGGAAACAAGAGGAAAATAATTAGCATAAAAAAAACTCGCTTAAAGCGAGTTTTTTGTGTTATAATTTGTTAATCTTTTCAATTAATGCTCTTCCTTTATCTTCAAGGTCTTTATTAATGGCTTTAAAGTGCGCTTTTTTATTTTTAATACTTTTATCGTTAACTTTTGCAATGAGATCATCAAAAGTTGCAATAGCTTCATCTATAACAGCCTCACTTTTTTTAGTGTCTTTATCTGTATTAGCATATTCCCATACATAAACCGCTTCAATGATATCTCCTAGAACATAATTGATATCTTTTTTAAGGTCTCTTACGTTTCCCATAATTATTGTTTGAATTATTAATTTGCAAAACTACACATAAACTTCTAAAAGTTTAGCATTTTTAGCAGTAATTTGATAGGTTTTTATAATCGCAGGAACTAATAGCGTTTCTCCTTTTTTTATTATTTCTGAAAACAAATCCGTAGAAATCTCTACTTCACCATCTACACACATATAAATTATAAAAGAATCCTTGTCGTTCTGTTTTTGAACAGTTCCATTTATAGGAATAAAATTTGTTGTAAAATATGGACAACTCACCATTTTATTGCTTTGGTTTTTAGTTTTTGAATATGAAATCCTAAAATCATCTTCCATGTTAAAATCAATCGCATCAATGGCTAAATCGTTATGTAAGTCTCGTTCATTTCCGTTATCGTCTACTCTATCCCAATCGTAAACACGATATGTGATATCGCTTGTTTGCTGTATTTCGGCTAGCATCACTCCTGCTCCAATAGCATGAACACGACCAACCTCTATAAAATAAGTATCGCCTTCTTTTACTTTATCAAAATTTAAAATTTTAGTAAGTGTTTTATCTTCAAGATGATTTAAATAGGTTTCTGGAGTTACTTTTTGGTTAAATCCAACAATTAAATTTGAACCTTCATCTGCTTGCATAACATACCACATTTCGGTTTTTCCAAACGAGTTATGCCGTTTTGCCGCTAGTTCATCATTTGGATGCAATTGTATAGATAAATCTTCTTTTGCATCAATAAACTTAATTAGTAAAGGGAACTTATTTCCAAAAGTTTTATAATTCTTCTCTCCAATTAAATCGCCTTTAAACAACTCTAAAAGTTCCTTTAATGATTTCCCTTTTAAACCTCCATTAATCACTATGGAAGTATCTCCTTCTACATCACTAATCTCCCAGCTTTCGCCTACATTTTCAGCTTTAGAGTCTTTATTAAGAAGTGTATTTAATTTTTGTCCTCCCCAAATTTTTTCTTTTAAAATGGGTTTAAATTTTATAGGATATAATTCAAATTGCATTTAGTATAAATAGTTTTATGCCTACAAGGTTAGATGCTGAAATAAATCCAGCACAAGAACCTTGCAGGACAATTATTTTCCTGAATAGGTTACAAAATTACGAGGTGTTTCAAACAGAGTGACCTCAAGGTCTAAATGTGAAGCTAAACTTGGCTTAATCTTATTATATATTACAACAGCAATATTTTCGGTAGTTGGATTCAAATCTGCAAATTCTAAGACTTCAACGTTAAGGTTTTTATGATCGAAAGCATCTTCAACTTCAGTTTTAATAATCTTTTTTAAGGTTTTAATATCTATAACATATCCCGTTTCCTTATCGATTTCTCCAGTTACACTCACTATTAGTTCATAGTTGTGACCATGAAAATTTGGGTTGTTACATTTACCAAAAACTGCGTTGTTCTTAGCATCGCTCCAATCTTTTCGATACAACCTATGTGCTGCATTAAAATGTGCTTTTCGGCTAACAGTTACCTTCATTTATTTATATTTATAAATTGGTAGAATTTACTAAAAATAATTTTAAACCATTCTGTATAAATTTTCGGATTCATTTTTATATCTGCTTTAACATCATTAAGTAACATCCATTTCCATGATGCTACTTCTGTTTCATTTATGACGGGCTCTTCATTATAGTTTCCTAAAAGTACATGATCGTATTCATGCTCGGTTAATCCATTATCAAAAGGTGCTTTATATATAAATGAAATGGATTCTTTAAGTTCTGTAACAAATCCCATTTCTTCCTTTAAGCGGCGTTTCCCAGCTTCAATATTACTTTCACCATCTCGTTGATGACTACAACATGTGTTAGTCCAAAGCGATGGAGAATGATATTTCGTTAAAGCCCTTTGCTGTAACAGCAATTCATTCTTATCATTAAAGATAAATACTGAAAAGGCACGATGTAACACAGCTTTTTCATGAGCTTCCAATTTTGGCATCAATCCAATTTGCTCATCTTTTTCATTTACCAGAATGACTTTTTCTTCTTTCATGTTGTAAAAATAACAAGTAAAAATATAAAATAAGTCAATGTATTCATAAAAATAAAAAGACCTGTTGCCTAAAATTCAATTTGAAGCTAATAATAGTATCTTTGCAACCGATTTGTAATAAAGAATATGAGTTTTATTAGCGAAATTAACAGAAGAAGAACTTTTGGCATTATTTCACATCCAGATGCAGGAAAAACAACGCTTACCGAAAAGTTATTGCTTTTTGGTGGCGCAATTAATGAAGCTGGAGCAGTAAAAAGCAATAAGATAAAGAAAGGAGCTACAAGTGATTTCATGGAAATCGAGCGTCAGCGTGGAATTTCGGTGGCAACTTCTGTTTTAGCGTTCGAATACAATGGTATAAAAATTAATATTCTAGATACTCCTGGACACAAAGACTTTGCCGAAGACACCTTTAGAACACTTACTGCAGTAGATAGTGTAATTGTAGTAATTGATGTTGCCAAAGGTGTTGAAGAGCAAACCGAAAAACTGGTAGAAGTTTGTAGAATGCGAAATATTCCTATCATTGTTTTTATTAATAAGTTAGATAGAGAAGGTAAAGATGCTTTTGATTTGTTAGATGAAATTGAACAAAAACTCGGTTTAAGAGTTACTCCTTTAAGTTTTCCTATTGGAATGGGTTACGATTTTAAAGGCATTTATAATATTTGGGAAAAGAATATTAATCTTTTTAGTGGAAATAGTAGAAAGGATATTGAAGATACCATTGAAATTTCAGATTTAGATTCAGAAGAATTAAACACTCTTATTGGAGATACTTCAGCAAATACATTAAGAGAAGAATTAGAACTTGTTGAGGGCATTTATCCAAAATTCAACAACAAAGACTATCTTAATGGAGATTTACAACCTGTTTTTTTTGGTTCTGCCTTAAATAATTTTGGTGTACGTGAGTTGTTAGACTGCTTTGTTGAGATTGCACCAAAACCAAGACCTAAACAAAGCGAAGAACGATTAGTAAAGCCTGAAGAAAATAAGTTTACAGGTTTTGTTTTTAAAATTCACGCCAATATGGATCCTAAACATAGAGACCGTTTGGCATTTATAAAAATTGTTTCGGGAGAGTTTAAAAGAAATACGCCTTATCTGCATGTGAGGCTGAATAAAAAGTTAAAGTTTTCTAGTCCGAATGCCTTTTTTGCTGAAAAGAAACAAATTGTTGACATTTCGTATCCTGGAGATATTGTAGGATTACATGATACAGGTAATTTTAAAATTGGAGATACTTTAACTGAAGGCGAAGCAATTAATTACAAAGGGATTCCAAGTTTTTCTCCAGAACATTTTAGATATATAAATAATGCCGATCCTTTAAAATCTAAACAACTTTATAAAGGCATAGACCAATTGATGGATGAAGGTGTTGCACAATTGTTTACTTTAGATTTGAATGGAAGAAAAGTAATAGGAACTGTAGGTGCTTTACAGTATGAAGTGATTCAGTATCGATTAGAGCATGAGTATGGAGCAAAATGCACTTATGAAAATTTGAATGTTCACAAAGCATGTTGGATAGAACCTGAAGATGAAAAAAATGAAGAGTTTAAAGATTTTAAAAGAGTGAAACAGCGCTTTTTGGCAAGAGATAAACAAAACCAATTGGTATTTTTTGCCGATTCATTATTTTCTTTACAGTTAACAGAACAGAAATATCCTTCAATAAAGTTCCATTTAACATCTGAATTTAAATAATTATAGTAACAATTATATTATAATTATAGATTTAAATGGTATTTATTTGTTTTTTATCGGATTTTTTATACATTTGGTCGATAATATGATTAACCCTTAATGAAGTTAAATTGGTATTAAATATAGATTCATAACCCCAAACATGAACTACTTATGAAAACTCTAGCTAATGTTTTCAGTAATGGCGATATTACTGTAACCTACGAACCTTGTGTATGTATTCAAGCAGAAAACTGTGCTAAAGAATTATCTGAAGTATTTAGAACCTCTGTAATTCCGTGGATTAATTTAGATGGAACAAAATCAAAACGAATTATTAAACAAATAAATCGTTGTCCATCTGGTGCATTAAAATACCAACTAAATTCCAACAAAAAGGCTAGTTAAAACCTCGATAAAAAAAATTCCCTTTGAAATATTCAAAGGGAATTTTTTTTATGCTTGACCTGTTGGACCAAAATTAAGAGGTATTGGTGGCTGCTCATAATCTTTAATTTCACCATGTGCATTTTCAAACCGTTTTACATTATCATTTAACGCTTTCACTAATCGTTTTGCATGTTGCGGTGTCAAAATAATTCTTGACTTTACCTTACTTTTTGGAGTACCTGGCATTATGCTTACAAAATCCAAAACAAATTCGGATACCGAATGGTTTATAATAGCTAAGTTAGAATAAATACCTTCGGCTATTTTTTCGTCTAATTCAATATTAATCTGACCTTTTTTTTGTTTTATGTTTTTATTGTCGCTCATAATAATAATTTTAAATTTATGAGATTCCCTTTTTTAAGGAAATAAATTCGATTTACCAACTCTGTAAAAACAGAGTTGGAATCTCATTTAATTATAATTCATTTCTTCTTTGGCCTTCATCATTTCATCAAATTCCTGTTTAGAACCTACAATTATGTTTTCGTAGTTTCTCATTCCTGTTCCAGCAGGAATTCTATGTCCTACAATCACATTTTCTTTAAGCCCTTCCAAGTAATCTATCTTACCACTTACAGCTGCTTCATTAAGAACTTTTGTAGTCTCTTGGAAAGATGCAGCAGAGATAAATGATTTTGTTTGCAGCGAGGCTCTAGTAATACCTTGAAGAATTGGCGTTGCAGTAGCAGGATTTGCATCTCTAGCTACAACAAGCTTTTTATCCTCACGTCGTAAAATAGAGTTTTCATCACGTAAATCTCTAGCTGTAACCATTTGTCCTGCTTTAAAATTTTCAGAATCTCCAGCATCGTCAACTATTTTCTTTCCAAAAATTTCATCATTTTCTTCAATAAAATCAGATTTATGAACCAATTGGTTTTCTAAGAAAATTGTATCTCCAGAATCAACAATTCTAACCTTACGCATCATTTGTCTCACAACAACTTCAAAGTGTTTATCATTAATTTTTACACCTTGTAAACGATAAACTTCTTGTACTTCGTTAACTAAATACTGCTGTACGGCTGAAGGTCCTTTAATATTTAAAATATCATTTGGTGTAATAGAACCATCAGATAAAGGCATACCCGCTTTTACATAATCATTCTCTTGAACAAGAATTTGATTAGATAATTTAACTAAGTATTTCTTAATCTCACCAGCTTTAGATTCGATAATAATTTCACGATTACCTCTTTTTATCTTACCAAAAGAAACCACACCATCTATCTCGCTAACTACAGCAGGATTTGAAGGGTTACGAGCTTCGAACAACTCTGTAACTCGTGGTAAACCACCAGTAATATCACCAGCTTTGGCTGATTTACGAGGAATTTTTACCAAAATTTTTCCAATATTAATCTTCTCACCATCATCTATCATTAAATGTGCTCCAACAGGTAAGTTATAAGAACGAATTATTTCTCCCTTATTATCAAGAATTAATAACGTAGGTATTAACTTTTTGTTTCTGGATTCAGAAATTACTTTCTCTTGGAAACCAGTTTGCTCATCAATTTCTACTTGATAAGTTACACCTTGTTCAATATTTTCATATTTAATTTTACCCGAAAACTCAGATATGATAACACCATTATAAGGATCCCATTGACAAATAACATCACCTTTCTTAAGTTTCTTACCATTTTTAATAAAAATGGTAGAACCATAAGGGATATTATTTGTACTTAAAGTTATTCCTGTGTTTTCATCTATAAGTTTAAGTTCAGAAGTTCTAGAAATTACTATATCAATTTCGTTACCATCACTATCTTTACCTTTAACAGTTTTTAAATCTTCTATTTCGGCTTTTCCATCAAACTTAACTACAAGTTTGTTTTCTTCTGAAATGTTTCCTGCAATACCACCAACATGAAACGTACGAAGTGTTAATTGTGTTCCTGGTTCACCAATGGATTGTGCGGCAACAACACCAACAGCTTCACCACGTTGTACCATTTTTCCTGTTGCAAGATTACGTCCATAACACATGGAACATATTCCTTTTTTGGCTTCGCAGGTTAACGCTGAACGTACTTCTACGGAATCTACAGGAGAATCTTCAATCTTTTTAGCAATATCGTCATGAATATGACCTCCAGCTTCTACTAATAATTCTTCTGTTAATGGATTATAAACATCGTATAATGAGGTACGACCAACTATTCTTTCTTCCAAAGTTTCTACAACTTCTTCATTCTTCTTAAGTGGTTTTACAGTAACACCTCTTAATGTACCACAATCCACAATGTTAACTATAACATCCTGTGATACATCAACTAAACGACGTGTTAAATAACCTGCATCGGCAGTTTTAAGTGCTGTATCGGCAAGTCCTTTACGTGCTCCGTGAGTAGAAATAAAATATTCTAAAATTGAAAGCCCTTCTTTAAAGTTGGAAAGAATTGGATTTTCAATAATTTCTCCACCTCCTGCATTAGACTTTTTAGGTTTAGCCATTAATCCACGCATTCCGGTAAGCTGACGAATCTGTTCTTTAGATCCACGAGCTCCAGAATCAAGCATCATATACACTGAATTAAATCCTTGTTGGTCTTCACGAATACGCTTCATAGACAACTCGGTTAATTCAGCATTTGTAGAAGTCCAAATATCAATAACCTGATTATAACGTTCATTATTTGTTATAAGCCCCATGTTATAGTTTACCTTAATACCATCTACTTGCTTATTAGCAGCAGCAATCATTTCATATTTTTCTGGTGGAATAATAATATCTCCTAAACTAAATGATAAGCCACCTTGAAACGCAAATTTGAATCCTAATGTTTTAATTTCATCAAGAAAAACTGCTGTTTCTGGTACACTAGTAACTTTTAAAATATTACCAATAATATCTCTTAAAGATTTTTTAGTTAATACTTCATTTATATAACCAGCTATTTCAGGAACTTCCTCATTAAATAAAACTCTTCCTACTGTAGTTTCTATAATTTGATCAACTAATTCTCCATTATCATTAAAATCTTTAGTTCTAACTTTTATAGCTGCATTTAAATCAACTTTCTTTTCATTATATGCTATTGTTACCTCTTCTGGAGAGTAGAAGGTTAGACCTTCTCCAATAACTTTTGCTTCAGGTGTCGATTTACGCAATTTGGTCATATAGTACAATCCAAGCACCATATCTTGAGAAGGTACAGTAACAGGAGAACCATTAGCTGGATTTAAAATATTATGAGATGCTAACATTAATAATTGCGCCTCAAGAATAGCTTCTGGTCCTAATGGTAAATGAACAGCCATTTGATCACCATCAAAATCGGCATTAAATGCAGTACATACCAATGGATGTAATTGTATTGCTTTACCTTCAATAAGTTTAGGTTGAAAAGCTTGTATTCCTAATCTGTGTAAGGTAGGAGCACGATTTAAAAGTACTGGATGTCCTTTTAAAACATTTTCTAAAATATCCCAAACTACTGGCTCTTTTCTATCTATTATTTTTTTAGCAGATTTAACAGTTTTTACAATTCCTCTTTCAATTAGTTTTCTAATTATAAAAGGTTTGTAAAGCTCTGCAGCCATGTTTTTTGGTATTCCACACTCAAATAACTTAAGCTCTGGTCCAACAACAATTACCGAACGTGCAGAATAATCGACACGTTTTCCAAGTAAGTTTTGACGAAAACGTCCTTGTTTTCCTTTAAGAGAATCTGACAACGACTTAAGTGGTCTGTTAGAATCTGTTTTTACTGCTGATGATTTTCGAGTGTTATCGAATAAAGAATCTACAGATTCTTGTAGCATACGCTTCTCATTACGAAGTATTACTTCTGGAGCTTTAATCTCTACAAGTCTCTTAAGACGATTGTTCCTAATAATTACACGTCTATATAAATCATTTAAATCGGAAGTAGCAAAACGTCCTCCATCAAGTGGAACTAATGGTCGTAATTCTGGTGGAATTACAGGAATAGCTTTCATAATCATCCATTCTGGAAGATTCTCTCTATTTAAATTTGCTTCTCTTAATGCTTCGACAACTTGAAGGCGTTTTAATGCTTCCGTTTTACGTTGTTTTGAAGTTTCGTTATTTGCTTTATGACGTAATTCAAAAGATAAGCCGTCTAAATCTATTCTGGATAAAAGCTCAATTAAACATTCAGCTCCCATTTTTGAAATAAACTTCTCAGGATCGGAATCGTCTAAATATTGATTTTCTTGTGGAAGGGATTCAAGAATATTTAAATATTCTTCTTCCGTTAAGAAATCCATTTTTTGCAATGGTTCACCTTCTGCATTTACAGCATTTCCTGGTTGAATAACAACATAACGCTCATAATAAATAATCATATCTAACTTCTTCGATGGTAATCCAAGAAGATATCCGATTTTATTTGGTAATGAACGGAAATACCAAATATGTGCAACTGGCACAACTAAATTAATATGTCCTACACGATCACGACGTACTTTCTTTTCGGTTACTTCAACACCACAACGGTCACAAATAATTCCTTTGTATCTAATACGTTTGTATTTTCCACAAGCACATTCGAAATCTTTTATGGGGCCAAAAATACGTTCACAGAATAATCCGTCACGTTCTGGTTTATGTGTTCTATAATTTATAGTTTCTGGTTTTAAAACTTCTCCACGAGAGGCTCCTAAAATGGACTCTGGAGATGCTAAACCTATTGAGATTTTATTAAACCTCTTAATTGTATTCCTATCTTGATTTCTTGCCATAATATATGGTTGATAATGAATTTTATTTACTAACTATTCTTCTAATCTTATGTCTAATCCTAAACCTTTTAATTCGTGCATTAACACATTAAAAGATTCTGGTAGTCCAGGTTCTGGCATTGGTTCACCTTTTACAATGGCTTCATACGTTTTAGCTCTACCAATAACATCATCAGATTTTACTGTTAGAATTTCTCTTAATGTACTAGACGCTCCATAAGCTTCGAGTGCCCAAACTTCCATCTCTCCAAATCTCTGGCCACCAAACTGTGCTTTACCTCCTAGAGGTTGCTGTGTAATTAAAGAATATGGACCTATTGAACGTGCATGCATTTTATCGTCTACCATATGTCCAAGTTTCAACATATAAATAACACCTACTGTTGCAGGTTGATCAAATCGTGCTCCAGTACCACCATCGTATAGATAAGTATGACCAAATCTTGGGATTCCAGCTTCGTCTGTAAATTCATTAATTTGATCTAAGGTTGCTCCATCAAAAATTGGTGTCGCATATTTACGATCTAATTTTTGTCCTGCCCAACCTAAAACTGTTTCGTATATCTGTCCAATATTCATACGAGAAGGTACTCCAAGAGGGTTTAACACGATATCTACAGGAGTTCCATCTTCTAAAAATGGCATATCTTCTTGACGAACAATACGAGCAACAATACCTTTGTTACCATGACGTCCTGCCATTTTATCTCCTACTTTAAGTTTACGTTTCTTAGCAATATAAACTTTAGCTAGTTTAATGATTCCTGCTGGTAATTCGTCTCCTACAGAAATAGTAAACTTCTCGCGTCTTAACGAGCCTTGTAAATCATTCTCCCTAATTTTATAGTTATGGATTAATTCTGACACAAGTGCGTTGGTTTGGTTATCTGTTGTCCATTTACCTGAAACTAAATGTGCATAATCATCAACAGCATTTAACATTTTTAAAGTAAATTTCTTTCCTTTAGGAAAAACTTCTTCACCTAAATCATTAAATACACCTTGTGCTGTTTTTCCTGCTACTATAGCAAAAAGTTTTTCTACAAGAACTGTTTGTAAATCATCAAACTTTTTGTCGTAAATATCTTCTAAATTGGCAATATCTTCTTTGTCTTGAGCTCTTTTTCGTTTATCTTTAATTGCTCTAGCAAATAATTTTTTATCAATAACAACGCCATGTAATGAAGGTGATGCTTTTAAAGAAGCATCTTTAACATCTCCTGCTTTATCACCAAAAATAGCTCTTAATAGTTTTTCTTCAGGTGTTGGATCGCTTTCTCCTTTTGGTGTGATTTTACCTATAAGAATATCGCCTGGATTAATTTCGGCTCCAACACGAATCATTCCATTTTCATCGAGATCTTTTGTTGCTTCTTCTGAAACATTTGGGATATCGTTAGTTAACTCTTCGTTACCAAGCTTTGTATCTCTAACTTCTAAAGAATACTCATCGATATGAATAGATGTAAAAATATCGTCACGAACTACTTTTTCAGAAATCACAATAGCATCTTCAAAATTATATCCTTTCCAAGGCATAAAAGCTACTTTCAAATTTCTACCTAATGCCAATTCACCTTTTTGAGTTGCATAGCCTTCACATAATACTTGTCCTTTAGTTACTCTATCGCCTTTTACAACTATAGGTTTAAGGTTAATAGATGTTCCTTGGTTTGTTTTTCTGAATTTTGTTAACGGATATGTTTTAGTATTGCTATCGAAACTAACCAATGCTTCTTCTTCAGTACGATCGTATTTAATTATAATTTCGTCTGCATCAACATATTCTACTATTCCATCACCTTGAGCATTAATTAAAACTTTAGAATCTGTTGCGACTTGACGTTCTAATCCAGTACCAACAATTGGTGATTGAGGTCGTAATAATGGAACTGCTTGACGCATCATATTAGATCCCATTAACGCTCTATTGGCATCATCATGCTCTAAAAAAGGAATTAACGACGCAGAAATAGATGAAATTTGGTTTGGTGCAACATCTGTAAAATGAACATCTTTTGGTTCCACAACAGGAAAATCGCCTTCCATACGAGCAATCACTTTACCTTCTAAAATTTTACCGTTTTCGTCAACTGGAATATTTGCCTGAGCAATTAATTTTTCTTCTTCTTCTTCGGCACTTAAATAAATTGGCTCTCCTTTAATATCTACAACACCGTTTTCGACTTTTCGATATGGAGTTTCGATGAATCCCATACCATTTACTTTGGCATAAACACTTAATGAGGAAATTAAACCAATATTTGGCCCTTCAGGTGTTTCAATTGGACATAAACGTCCATAATGTGTATAGTGAACATCACGAACCTCAAATCCAGCTCTTTCTCTTGATAATCCTCCAGGTCCTAATGCCGATAAACGTCTTTTATGTGTTAACTCTGCTAATGGATTTGTTTGATCCATAAATTGAGATAACTGGTTTGTTCCAAAAAATGAATTAATTACAGATGATAATGTTTTAGCATTAATCAAATCAATTGGTGTAAACACTTCGTTATCACGAACGTTCATTCGCTCACGAATGGTTCGTGCCATTCTAGCTAAACCAACACCAAATTGAGAAGATAATTGTTCTCCAACAGTACGAACACGACGGTTAGATAAGTGATCTATATCATCAATCTCTGCTTTAGCGTTAATTAATTCAATTAAATATTTTACTATAGTAATGATGTCTTCTTTTGTAAGAACTTTTTTATCCATATCGATATCAAGCCCTAACTTTTTATTCATTCTATAACGACCTACTTCTCCTAAATTATATCTTTGGTCACTAAAGAAAAGTTTGTCTATAATACCACGTGCAGTTTCTTCATCTGGCGGTTCTGCGTTTCGTAATTGACGATAAATGTGTTCTACAGCTTCTTTTTCGGAGTTTGTAGGGTCTTTTTGTAAGGTATTGTGAATAATGGCATAATCTCCTTGTTCTGCACTTTCTTTATGCAAAAGAATAGTTTTTACTTTAGCACCTATTATTTCTTCAATATTTTCTTTATCTAATACTGTATCCCTATCTAAAACAATTTCGTTTCTTTCTATCGATACTACTTCTCCAGTATCTTCGTCAACAAAATCTTCATGCCACGTATTAAGTACACGAGCAGCAAGTCTGCGACCAATAACCTTTTTTAACCCAGATTTAGATACTTTTATTTCTTCAGCAAGATCAAATATTTCAAGAATATCTTTATCTCTTTCAAAACCAATCGCTCTAAAAAGTGTTGTAACTGGTAGTTTTTTCTTTCTGTCAATATAGGCATACATTACACTGTTAATGTCTGTAGCAAATTCTATCCAAGAGCCTTTAAATGGAATAACTCTAGCAGAATATAGCTTTGTGCCATTTGCATGAAATGATTGTCCAAAGAAAACTCCTGGAGAAC
>JAKITV010000067.1 GCA_021647885.1 Flavobacteriaceae bacterium
TTATTCGACCCTTTAATTTATTTATTAAGTGGAAGAGCTGCACGTCAATGGTTTGTTTATGGCACACTTTATACAGTTGCCATTTTAGCTTTTGGTTATAAATTCATGTTGAAGTATCGTCATAATCGTTATCAACAACTGCGTACATTTTCTGTGATGTTCTTTCAATTAGGATTTGCTTTTTTAATACCAGAGTTTATGGCAAGATTAAATAGCGATACATTTCAATTACCATACTACGATTTAAAAAACATGTGGCCTTTAAACTATTACAACTTTGAGCAATACAGAATTGATGACTTTATAAATGCAGGAAATATTGGCTTGGCTTTATTAATTTTTGGTGTAGTTTCTGTCTTTGTTATTTCTCCTATTCTAACTTATAAATACGGGAAACGTTGGTATTGCTCTTGGGTTTGTGGTTGTGGTGGATTAGCTGAAACTGCTGGAGATTCTTTCCGTCAACTATCATCCAAAAAATTATCAGCATGGAAACTGGAACGTTGGTTAATTCATACTGTTTTGGTATTTGTGGTATTAATGACAACTGCTGTTATCTATACCTATTTAGGTTACGATCCAAATAAATATTGGCTCACTAAAGATGTGTTTTTAACTTTAGTTGGAGGACTTTTAACATTAGTGTTTGCTGTAGTGATGCTATTTAAACGTAACGAACTTGACAAAGATGCTCGTTATGGTGCTATAGGATATTTTGTAATTATTATGGCTCTTTTTGGTTTGCATTATTTTAATAGTGATACCAAACTATTTCTATTTGAAGCTGAAACATTACGCTCGTCATATGGTTTTATGATTGGAGCTATCTTTTCAGGTGTAGTTGGCACAGGGTTTTATCCTATACTTGGAAATCGTGTTTGGTGTCGCTTTGGTTGTCCGATGGCTGCAATATTAGGTTTTCAACAACGACTATTTTCAAAGTTTAGAATTACGACAAATGGTGGACAATGTATCTCTTGTGGAAACTGTTCTACCTATTGTGAAATGGGAATAGATGTTCGTGCTTATGCTCAAAAAGGTGAAAATATAGTGCGCTCAAGTTGTGTTGGCTGTGGTATTTGTGCTGCTGTTTGCCCAAGAGGTGTCCTAAAATTGGAAAACGATTCGATGGAAAGTCGCATAAACTCTAATGAAATTTTATTAGGAAATGATGTAGATTTAATGGATTTGGTAAATCAGAGATAGTGAGCAGTATTCAGTCCTCAATATTCGGTCTTATTTTATTTTTCACTTTAAGCCTTTCTGCCCAAAAAGCATATCAGAAAATCTATTTTAAAAATAGCAATCTAAAGGAAGAAGGTTGGCAAAAAAACAATCAAAAAGTAGATTATTGGAAATTTTATTATAACAATGGAGTCCTTCAAAAAGAAGGGCATTTTTCTCAAGATAAAGAAATAAAGTATTGGTATTTCTATCACAAGTCTGGAAGTAAGGAAAGTGAAGGTCATTTTGTTAATGGCAAAAAAAATAAATGGTGGTTGTTTTATGACAAATCTGGAATTTTAAGTCGAAAATCTCAATTTAAGAACAATCAAAAAAGCGGTTATTGTTTTATTTATGAAAATGGAAAAATAGTAAAAGCTGAAAAATTTAAAGCTGGACAAAAAATTAAAGAATGGACAAATATGAAGTCCTTTAGAAAAGAAAATAAAATATCCGATTTTCAATGACAAAAATTAAAGTCATCATTCCTGCATTTAATGAAGCAGACTCAATCGCTAAAGTAATTAATGATATTCCAGATATTGTTGATGAAGTTATTGTTGTAAGTAATAACTCGACAGACCTTACAGAAATAAATGCTAAACAAGCTGGAGCAACTGTTTTAACTGAAAACCAAAAAGGATATGGCTATGCATGCCTAAAAGGAATGGATTATATTTCAAAACAGAATCCAAAACCAGATATTATTGTGTTTTTAGATGGCGATTATAGTGACTTCCCGGAAGAACTTACAAAACTTGTACAACCAATTATAAAAAATGATATCGACTTTGTAATTGGTGCACGAGTAAAGCGACTACGTGAACAAGGTTCTATGACACCACAACAAGTTTTTGGGAATTGGTTAGCTACCTTTTTAATGAAGCTAATGTTTGGGGCAAAATTTACCGATTTAGGTCCTTTTAGATCCATAAAATACAATAAACTATTAGCTCTAAACATGGAAGATAAAACTTATGGCTGGACAGTGGAAATGCAATTAAAAGCCATCAAACAAAAGCTAACTTATGTTGAAGTTCCTGTTAATTATAGAAACCGAATAGGTGTCTCTAAAGTTTCAGGAACTGTAAAAGGTAGTATATTTGCAGGCATAAAAATTTTAGGTTGGATTTTTAAATACAGTTTTAAATAATGATTCTTCAAATCCTCATAATAATAGTTTACTCTACAGCACTCATCCTTATTTTCTTGTATGCTTTAGCACAATTAAACCTGCTATTCAATTATTTGGGTTCTAAAAACAAAGAAGATAATAGCCCAAAATACAATTTAAATAATCCTGATGAAATTCCTTATGTAACCATTCAACTTCCTGTGTATAATGAGTTATACGTTATGGAACGTTTGCTTGATAATATTGCAAAAATTGATTACCCAAAAGACAAATTAGAGATTCAGGTATTAGACGATTCTACAGACGAATCGTTTGAGAACACAAAAAAACATATTGCTGAATTACAAAGTACAGGTTTAGATATTCAGCATGTATTAAGAGATAATCGTGAAAATTTTAAAGCTGGTGCTCTAAAGGAAGGTTTAAAGATTGCCAAAGGTGAATTTATTGCCATTTTTGATGCCGATTTTCTTCCTCAAAAAGATTGGTTAAAATCTACTATTCCTTATTTTAAAGATTCTGAAATTGGTGTTGTACAAACACGTTGGGGACATATTAACCGAAACTATTCCTTACTCACAAAAATTCAAGCATTTGCACTCGATGCTCATTTTACATTAGAACAAGTAGGAAGAAACAGCAAAGG
>JAKITV010000048.1 GCA_021647885.1 Flavobacteriaceae bacterium
ACCTTCAGCAATTGCAGTTTTTCCAGTTCCTGGTTCTCCAACTAAAATGGGATTGTTTTTAGTGCGACGTGATAGAATTTGAAGGATACGCCGTATCTCTTCATCACGACCAATTACAGGATCTAGCTTACCCTCTTTTGCTAGTTCATTTAAGTTTTTTGCATATTTATTGAGCGCGTTGTAGGTTTCCTCTTGACTTTGAGAAGTCACTCTATCGCCTTTGCGTAATTCATTAATAGCTGTTTGCAAGCCTTTTTCGGTTACACTTTGGTCTTTTAGTATTTGAGCAATCTTACTTTTAGATTTAAAAACTGCAAGAATTAAATGCTCGATTGAAACATAATCGTCTTTCATTTTTTTAGCTATGATAGACGCTTCGTTTAATGTTTTTCCAGCTTCTCTGGACAGCATGATGTCTCCACCAGATACTTTAGGAAAACTTTCGAGTGCTGCATCTAAAACTTGTTGTAACATTTCAACATTAACATTCAGTTTTTTTAAAATGAATGGCAGCACATTTTCATCAACTTCAAAAATAGCTTTAAACAGATGTTCATTTTCTATTTGTTGATGACCGAAGCTTTGGGCAATTTGTTGTGCTTGCTGAATAGCTTCTTGCGATTTTATTGTATAATTGTTAAAGTTCATAAATAGTATTTTTTGTCATTTCCTCGTAGGAGGAAATCTTTTTATTAAATTTATATTTTCAATTTTAAAGTGTCAATTTTTGAACCATTTTGAAAATGGAGTCAATATTGTTGTAAAGTAAAAATTTATAAGACAAAATGTCGTTTGAGACTAATAAATATGTGACTTTTAGTCAGTTGTAAGGATTTTTAATGTGTTCGACTTAACTGAAGATTAATGAGATTCCTTCCCGATAGCTATCGGGATTCAAGGGAATGATAAAACAAGTTTATCAATGGGGATATTTAATAGTTTGTTTGGTGGTTCTAATAGTGTTAAAAAGGTGAAAAAGATGTTGCCTTGGATTGCTTTGAATTCTTTAGATCAACTTAATACTATTGAGAATAAATCAATGACTAAGCTTCAAGTTATTTTTAAGTATTCTACTAGGTGTGGTATTAGCAGTATGGTTTTAAATCAGTTTGAAAATAGTTACAATCTTACTGAAGATGATTTGGATTTATACTTTTTGGATTTAATAAATTACAGAGAAGTTTCTAACGAAATAGGCTATAAATTTCAAGTAATGCATGAATCTCCGCAACTGTTAGTTATTAAAAATGGAGTAGCGGTTGCACATGGATCTCATAGTGGTGTTAATGCTATTGATTTGGATAGTTTTATTGAATAGCTTTTGTAGAATTTATTCAATAGCCTTATTTGCCTTTATCATTTTAAAAATATAACTTCGCTTATCGGACGATATAGTTTATCCTGTGCTCAACTTGATTGAGTATAAAACAGAACCATATCTTATCCATTGTAGCCAGTGGAAATTAAACCTTTACACAAAAGAGATGTCTAAATAAAGTATGAACTAAACGATTATGAAACTTTTTTTTGCTATTGTAATAATGATGCAAAGTTGCCTTCTTTTGCACTCCCAAGCTCCAACATTATTTGGAGTTCATGGTAGTAGCTCCCCTCAAGTATTACAAGATTTAGGAGCACAAATTGCACGATATGGTTTTACTGATTACCAAATTAAAAATGCAATCAATAATAATTCTACACAAGCAATTGATAAAGCTATAAATTTAAACAATTTAGGAATTAAACAAGTTGTTCATTTAACTTGGCCTGATACAACTTCTGTAAATGAATATGAAAGAATACCCGTTGGAATTGATAGTATTGAAGTTTTTCAATATTTAGATACTTTGATAACTAGTATTGGTCCATATATTGATTATATTCAAATTTCTCAGGAACCATTCGGAGCAACTTCATATAACCCCAATGAACAAATAACCAATGTTATAGACTGGTGGAAAGCAGTAGCTCTTTTTATAAGAAATAAACAATCATTGAATCCAACCGAATTAGGGCATATTCAATTAATCACTGGAGGAATTACAGGAGTTAATGGAGCTATTGCAGATCCGAACTCTCAAATTGCAGCTTTAATTGATTCTGTAATTAATTTTGGTGAAACATACTGTGATGCGATTGCTATACATATGCATGTTGTTGATACTATAATGGGGGAGAATATTATTAATTATATTAAATCTAGGACTAATTTCCCACTAGCTTGTACAGAATGGAGTCAGGCAAAAGCAGCCATGTCCGTAGGAACTAATTGGATTAATTTAATCAACACTACATTTGATTCAACACACCCTTACTATGGTCTTACTAATAAACAAGTGATGTATTCTGCTTATTTAAATCCTATGGATGGCACCGAGTGGGACAGTTTTATTTCCACCTCACCTTTTACACCAAACTTTATCCCTGATTTTTATTCAATTATGGATATTAATTGTTTTGAGTTTGTTTGTTTTGGAGGCGCTTTCCAGTTTGGTTCGCCAGGATACGATTGGGCGAGTTTATACGCTTCTAAAACGGTCAGTCAAACTTATCCCAACAACCCTTTTTTTAGTGAGTTTGTTAATGTGTCTTATTTGATTAATAATGGTCTTTATACGACAAACTGCTCTCTACTGGGAATATCTGATAATAATTATTACCAACAATTAAATATTTATCCCAACCCATTCTATGAATATGCAACTATTGAATTTAACAACAATAATAATGAAATATACACATTAAGCATTTTTAACATTTTAGGTAAAAAGGTAAGAGAAATATCAAATATCAAAATAAATAAAATAGTTGTTAATCGTGATAACCTCAGAGTAGGAATTTATTTTTTAAGATTGTATTCAAATAACCAAATTCGTGGAGTAGGTAAATTTATTATCAAATAAGGCACATGGCTACAACAAAAAATATAGTGCATACCGCAAATAGTTGTAAATATGAACGATAGGGTTTTAATAAACATTGGAAGTAAATTGAAAGTGAATAGTTTTAAACTGCGGCACGCACCATATTTAAACCGATAAGCGTAACTCCTTAAAAAAGGATTAAAATTTATTTCTTATATACAGGAAGCAGTTTCGTTTTTACTTCGCCAAAACCAATACGTGTGCCATCTTTTTCGCAATAGCCACGCATAATAACAGTATCGTTATCATTTATAAATTTGCGTTCGGTACCATCTTTCATTTTAATGGGTTTTTCGCCACGCCAAGTAAGTTCTAACATAGAGCCATAAGAATCTTCAGTTGGCCCAGAAATTGTTCCGCTTCCCATCATATCGCCAGAATTTACAGGGCAACCATTGGATGTATGATGTGCTAATTGCTGAGCCATATTCCAGTACATATATTTAAAGTTAGTATTGCTAACTACAGTTTCTTTTGCGCCTTTGGGTTGTATGGCAGCTTCAAGATTGATATCGAAACTTTTTTTGCCTTTATATTGTAAATAAGGTAATTGCGGTTTTATAGGTTTTGGACTTTCAACTCTAAAAGGTTCAAGAGCATCAAGTGTAACAATCCATGGAGAAATTGAAGACGCAAAACTCTTCGATAGAAAAGGGCCAAGTGGTACATATTCCCACTTTTGAATGTCACGAGCACTCCAGTCGTTAAACAACACTAAACCAAAGATATATTCTTCTGCTTCATTAATAGGAATAGGCTCTCCAAGATCGTTGGCATCTGTAGTAATAAATGCCATTTCAAGTTCGAAATCCACTAATTTTGAAGGTCCAAAAACAGGCTCAGTTGCATCATTTGGTATGGTTTGCCCTTGTGGTCTGTGCACAGGAATTCCAGACGGAATAATAGATGAACTACGACCATGATATCCAACAGGTATGTGTAACCAGTTTGGTAATAACGCATTATCGGGATCTCTAAACATTGTACCAACATTAGTAGCATGTTCTTTACTGGAATAAAAATCGGTATAATCTCCAATTTGTACAGGTAATTGCATTTCAATCTCGTCTAAACGGAATAATACAGTTTCCTTGTTTTTTTTGTTATTCTTTAATGTATCGTTGTTACTATCAAAGATTTTAGCAATTCTGTTACGTACTAAACGCCATGTTTTTCTTCCGTCAGCAATAAAATCATTTAAAGTATCCTGAAGAAATATATCATCTGTTAAAGGAATTCCGTCAAAGTAACCTAATTGATGTAGAGCACCTAAATCGATTGCAGTATCACCAATTCGAGTCCCAATGGTTATAATATCGTCTCGTGTTAAAAATACACCAAAAGGGATATTTTGAATTGGGAAATCGGAATTTTTATCAACGTGAAGCCACGAGGTTCTATCAGGATTATTGGCAGATAATGACATATATATAATGTTGTTTTGTTTTTAATAAATTTACTTCAAACCTACACATTTTTTTCATTCTAACAGAAAAAAACAATTAAAAAGTAAGTTCATTTTAACCGTTAATAAAACGGTTTAAAACTTAATAGTAAATATATGTTTTTTGAAGTATTAAACTAATGTATTTACTATTTTTGACCCTAATTTAACGATAAAAATAATTTATGCAACGCGACGAACAAATTTTCGAATTAATACGAGCTGAAAAAAGCAGACAATTAAATGGATTAGAACTAATTGCTTCAGAAAACTTTGTAAGCGATCAGGTTATGGAAGCCGCAGGTTCGGTATTAACAAATAAATACGCTGAAGGCTTACCAGGAAAGCGGTATTATGGAGGTTGTGAAATTGTAGATGAAGTTGAGCAAATAGCAATCGATAGGGCGAAAACATTATTTGGAGCAGTTTGGGCAAATGTACAACCACATTCAGGAAGTCAGGCAAATACTGCTGTCTTTGCTGCTTGTTTAAATCCAGGAGATAAAATTTTAGGCTTCGATTTGTCTCATGGAGGACATTTAACACATGGTTCTCCAGTAAATTTTTCAGGTAAATTATACAATCCAGTTTTTTATGGTGTAAAGAAAGAAACAGGGATAATTGATTATGATCATGTTGAAGCCGTTGCCAAAAAAGAAAGACCTAAACTAATAATAGCAGGAGCTTCGGCATATTCTCGCGATATGGATTTTAAGCGTTTTCGCGGAATTGCAGATAGCGTTGGTGCAATACTTTTGGCAGATATTTCCCATCCTGCTGGTTTGATTGCCAAAGGTATTTTAAACGATCCTATTCCGCATTGCCATGTGGTGACTACTACAACACATAAAACATTGCGAGGACCAAGAGGAGGAATGATTTTAATGGGAGAAGATTTTGATAATCCATTTGGAATAAAATTAAAGAATGGCAATCTTCGTAAAATGTCTTCTTTGTTGGATTCTGCTGTGTTTCCAGGTAATCAAGGAGGACCATTAGAACATATTATCGCAGCAAAAGCAATTGCATTTAACGAAGCGTTGACTGATGAATTTTTACATTACACATTACAAGTAAAGAAAAATGCGGAAGCCATGGCGAAAGCATTTGTAAAAAGAAATTATAATCTAATTTCTGGAGGAACAGATAACCATATGATGCTTATCGATTTGAGAAACAAAAATATTACTGGTAAAGATGCCGAACAAGCCTTAGTAAAAGCAGATATTACTGTAAACAAAAACATGGTGCCTTTTGATGATAAATCGCCTTTTGTAACTTCAGGTATTCGTGTTGGAACTCCAGCTATTACAACTAGAGGGCTTAAAGAAAATGATATGGAAGCTATTGTTGCATTGGTTGATGAGGTAATTACTAACTACGAAAATGAATCTGTGTTAGAAGCTGTTGCTGAAAGAGTGAATGCTATGATGGAAGGCTTGCCTTTGTTTATTTAATAGATAATATTTTTGTTTGCAATAGAACCAAGATGGATTATTGTTAGTGTTGTGCAACGTTTTAGTTTGCATAAAGTTTCCTTCGTCCTAATTTTATAATTTCCTCGTATTTGTTTGATACTTTAGGTGTTAATTCTTTGAAATCGGAAATCGCTTTTTGCATTCGGTCAAATTGTTCATATTCCCATTCACTAGGAATAGCTTGTCTGCCATGTGATGCTCCAAAAGTATGATTTAAAATTAGTTCATCCAGTTGTTCCATGAGATTTACAAGTTCCGATTTAAGTCCCTCTAAATCTGCATCTATAAACTCAAATTCTGGCAACTCACTTTCGCGTATGAAGGCGTTTATTTCCATAAATATTTTGTCTTCAAAAGGTCCGCCAACAAATCCGTTGTGCTTTATGAAAAGCATTAAACCATCACTTTTCAAAAGTTCATTTAGTCGCTTAAATGTTTTTTTATCTAATTCAGGGTAATTTGAGTTCGTAACGATTGAACCTGCGCTTTCTTCAACTTTTTTAAACCAGTTATCTCTATGTTTTTTTAATTCCGATATTGAATATTTTTTTCCTTTTGGATGGTCTGGATTATATTGCATAACATCTGCGTGACAATCAAAACATAGAGGGAGGCAATTATCAAAGGAATCTTCTCCTCCATTCTTTCTTTGTTCAATATGATGGAGTTCTATTTTTGTTCCACAAAACTTATGGCATAAACAACAATGTCTTCCTGAAGATATTAATGCATCTTCTATAATTTTCTTGCTAAATCCCATATTTTTTCAAATGTTGCACAACTACTGTATAAACGTATTGCGTTTATTTCTTTTATTAATCCTCAAACTCCACACTTTCATAAGCTCCAAGATCTGGCGTTGCGCTTCGAGTTGTGTTAAGAATATCTGATGTTAGGTTTCCAAAAATAATTCCAAAGCCATCAGCTGGAGAACCATTCGGGATTTGTAGCATATTATTGTTTGGATCAAAAAATTCTGGATCTTCATTAAAAATCACATTTTCATATAATGCTGCGTTATCAAAATCGTAAACATCTCCTGTAAAATTGCCGCTGCTATTGTCAAAACGAATCAGACAATTCGTTAATTTAAAATTAAATGTTTCAGAATCATCTTTGTCTAAAATAAGTTCTGGATTATCATTTCCATAAATAATGCAATTGGTAAAGTTGGCTTCATCTAAAGGATTTGTAAACGTAGTATTTTCTTCATCAACAATAAAATTGTTTAATAAAACAGAAGGAAATTGTCTAAAGCTATTGTTCCAATAGTTTGCAAAGGTTGAATGTGCAAAGTTGTAACTGCCACCATAAGTGCCTGCAAAAGAAGATTGTCCACTATTATTTATTACCACATTTTCTCCATTAATTGAGGTGCCTCTACCTAAAATCCCAAAATTACTGGAGTTGTAAATTTGAGTATTTGTTAGGGTTAATTTTGTGTTGTCATCTTGGTTTCCGTCACTTAAAATTCCAACAGTACTGTTCTTAATAGTTGCATGATTAATATCGTTATCTGTACTACCATTAAACAACCAAATGGTTTGCCATTGCCCAGGAACGTCTTCAAAACCAGGTTCTAATCTGTTTCCAGAAAAAATAACCTCGCCTTCCATAAGGTCGATGTCGTTACTCGGTAAACCATTAACTTTAAGCGATCCACCATCAGTAATTAGTAACCCGGAATTAGCATGAAAATGAACTCTTGCACCAGCATCAATAGTTAAGGTTTTACCATCATCTACAGCAGCATAACCGTAAATTACATAAGGTTTTTCGTTTGTAAAATTAAGTTCAGGATCTGTTAAAAAACGCCCTTGTATTGTGGTTTCATCATCATTACCATCTCCATCAACATCAAAAGTTAAGGTTTCAATAATACCTTCTGCTGAGCGTTGTGGAAAAATAAAAACAGCATCTTTTACAAGTGTTACCAATTCAACTTTTTGAAGATTATCTCCAGCATCGAATTCAATAGCATCAGTATATAAAAATTGCGTTTGTGAGGCTGCTAAATCCTGAATGTCGATAGTAGTTTCTATAAAAATAAACATACTGTCTTTTGCTAAAATCTCAACATTTTCAAACTCTTTGCCTAAAGTTGAGCCTGAACCAGTCATTCCGTCCACATTTAAACGATACATTGAGTTTTGCCCTTGACTTAAACGCAAGGTCGGAATTACAATATCTGTATTACTCTTATTATAGACTTTAAGGTTATAAGTACTCGAGCCAATATTAGTAAAAACCGTATCGAGATAGACAGTATCTTTTGAAAACTGAAGACTTCCTGTACTTGGACTAAAATCAAAATCCTTTCGACATGAACTCCAAAAAATTAATACTATAATACAAAGGATAAAATATAAGTAGCGCTTCATTAAGGATTTATTCGGTTTTGGTAAAAATATAACTTTTGAGATTATGATTTATTATGTGTTCAATTTTATTTAGCTGAATAATTGAGAAATGTCTTCTGGAATCCTTGTCGGATGTAGTGTTTTAGAATTCATTAAACACCAAATTGTTTCCGATTTTGCAATTAATTTATCTGTTTTGTCATGACACATTTCAACAACTCTTGTGCTTTTTGCACCTTCGGTTTTTAAAATATAGGTTTTAATCTTAATTATATCGTTTAATAGTGCCGAATTCTTATACTCAATATTATGCTTTAAAAGCACCCAGAAATATTCTTTACAAATATCTTCAGATGCATTTTGTAGCCAATGTTCTTTTGCAACATCATTTACCCACTTAACATAACGCACATTATTAACATGATTTAGTTCGTCTAAATCATCTTTGGTCACGGTTATAAGTTTTTCGAAAATTTGCATTTAATTATTGTTCAATAATTTCTATTTCAAATAATTTATCCCAACGTTTTCCTGTTACAAAAAGTGTTTTTGTTTCAGGATTATAAGCAATTCCGTTTAATACATCCAAACCTTTGTGTTGTGTTACTTTCTTTTTTAAAGACCTAAAATCTATAACGCCTTCAACAGCACCATTTTTTGGATTTATTATTGCAACGCCATCCAGTTGATATCTATTAGCATATATTTTTCCTTCAATCCATTCCAGTTCGTTCATACCAACTATTTTTCCTTTGTTGGTATAGGTTTGTATGTATTCTTGTTCTACTAAAGTATCAGGATTAAGCGTCCAGATTTTATCTGTTCCATCACTTTTGTATATATTTTTTCCATCATTACAAAGTCCCCAACCTTCTTTGCTTTTACCATAATTGAAACTGCTTTTTTTATCGAATGTTTCTAAATCGTAAACAAAGCCAACACCACTTTGCCAAGTAAGTTGGTAAATATTGTTATTTAAAATGGTAAGTCCTTCGCCGAAATATTCCTTTGCCAAATCAATATTTCTTAAAACCTCACCAGTTTTATAATTCACTTTTCGAAGTTTGGATTCTCCACGCTGTCCAGTACTTTCATACAGTTCTCCGTTAAAAAACTCCAATCCTTGTGTATAAGAAGTGATATCGTGCGGATATTCGTTTAAAATTTTGTAGGTGTAAACTTTTGGAGGTTCACTATTTAAAATAGTAATTGAAGACGAAATGTTTTGAGTTTTTCCTTCAAAGTAAATCTTTGCACTAATAATTTGTTTGCCAAGTTTAAAATCGTCTAAATTTTGATTATTGCTTATCTGTTTTTCATTTAGTGTATAAAGAACAGAATCTATAACATGATTTTTATTGTTCTTAATTGAAAGGTTTAATGTTTCATTATTGGCAATTGTTTTTCCTTTTACATTAGTAACGATAGAAAAAGCATTTTTTTTCTGATTGGAATTACTTCCACAGGAAAGTACAATCGCACTTAAAAGAATGATTGATAGAAATTTAAAAACACGCATGGCTCTGTTAATTTATTGAGCAAGTTATTTATTTAAAATGGTATTAAAAAATATTGTTCAACTATTAAAAGGTTGTATCTTTGCAGTTGGCAAGTCCTACACAACTAGCTCCTGTTGAATCCTCCAGGGCGGGAACGCAGCAAAGGTAAATGGTTGTAGCAGTGTGATGTAGGTAGCTTGCCTTTTTTTGTACAATAAACTTAAATCTTGAAAGCTTTTGCGAATCAAGATTTTTTAGTTTTTGTATTCCCACGAATCCCGATAGCTATGGGGAGGAATCTTATTCTTTTTAGATTAAAATTAATTTTCCACTTCACTTTTCATTATAGTACTACATATTTTTTGTTGTATTTTTGAATATTAATTTTTCAAATATTTATGTCTAAAATAGTTTTAATAACTGGTGGATCTTCTGGAATAGGAAAATCTGTTGGTGAATATCTTATCCAAAAAGGGATGATTGTTTTTGGTACAAGCAGAAATCCGCAAAATTATCCTCATAGTAAATTTCCTATCATTGCTTTAGATGTGACTAATTCTGATACTATTTCAAGTTGTATTCAAACTGTATTAGATGCTGAAGGACGTTTAGATGTTGTTATTAATAATGCAGGAGCAGGAATAACAGGACCTGTAGAAGAAATCCCAGAAGAAGAGATTAAGCGAAATTTTGAAACTAATTTTTTTGGACCTATAAATGTTATTAAGGCAGTTTTACCGCAAATGCGAAAACAAAACTCGGGATTGATTATTAATATAACTTCAATTGCTGGTTATATGGGTTTACCTTATAGAGGTGTTTATAGTGCAAGTAAAGGCGCATTGGAGCTTATTACCGAAGCTTTTAGAATGGAAATAAAAGATTTTAATATTCAAATGACCAATATTGCTCCTGGCGATTTTGCAACCAATATTGCTGCTGGACGTTTTCATGCTCCAGTAAAAGAAGCCTCGCCTTATAAAGAAAAATACGGAAGCGTTTTAAAAGCAATTGATGAAGATGTAAATAAAGGAAATAATCCTATTGTTGTAGCAGAGATGGTTTATAAAGTAATTGCAACTAAAAACCCAAAAATACATTACAAAGCTGGCGCTTTTATGCAAAAATTTTCGATTGTATTAAAATGTATTCTTCCAGATAAAGTTTATGAAAAGCTATTACTTAATCATTATAAATTATAAAGAATTGTGCTTTAATATTTCTTATAAAATAAGTTGATAAGATTCAGAAACGGATTCAGAATAAATTGTAAATTCGCAACAAATTATCACACAACTAAAACATAACTAAAGATTCCCTCCCGATAGCTATCGGGATTCGAGGGAATGACAAAAAATTATTATTAGATGAAATTTTTTATTGATACAGCTAATTTAAATCAAATAAAAGAAGCCCAAGATCTTGGAGTTCTTGATGGTGTAACAACCAATCCTTCGTTAATGGCAAAAGAAGGCATTACAGGACATGACAATATTTTAAAACACTATCTGGATATCTGCAATATTGTAGATGGAGATGTAAGTGCTGAAGTGATTGCAACTGATTTTGAAGGCATGATAAGTGAAGGAGAGGCTTTAGCCGAATTGCATGAACAAATAGTTGTAAAACTACCAATGATTAAAGATGGTATAAAAGCAGCAAAATATTTTAGTGATAAAGGCACAAAAACAAATGTGACTTTAGTGTTTTCAGCAGGACAAGCGCTTCTTGCAGCTAAAGCAGGAGCAACCTATGTATCGCCTTTTATTGGACGTTTGGACGATATTTCAACTGATGGGGTTAATCTTATTGCTGAAATTAGACACATTTATGACAACTATGGTTTTGAAACACAAATTTTAGCAGCTTCCGTACGCCATACTATGCATATTGTTGATTGCGCCAAAGTTGGTGCCGATGTAATGACAGGACCTTTAAGCTCAATTGAAGGCTTACTAAAACATCCACTTACAGATATTGGGTTAGCTAACTTTTTAGCAGATTATAACAAAGGAAATTAGAAAAGTTATGCTCTAAAATAAGAATATAATAAAAGCCACAAATTTGTGGTTTTTATTATTTCAGTTTATTTAATATCTTAATAAAATCTTTACTAAACATATTGGCATTAGATGCAACAATGTGTTTGTCTTTATTAACTATCATAACTTTATAGATATAATTGATAGCTAAAATCTTTTTTGCTGCTACTGGATTTCTAAACCTATACTCATTATCCATAGCAAAATTATTCTCTTTTAATAATCGTTTCCAAACTGAAGAACCATCAGAATTGATATTAATCGAAATAAAGTTTAGGTTTGGATATGCTTCTTTAAGCCCTAATACCTTTTTGTGGCTATTCTTAAAATGATTTTTACTGGCTTTAGTCCAAAAATAAACTACTGTTGGTTTGTTAAAAATTGTGTTAATATTATAAGTCTCATTTTTATTATTAACAATTTCAACATCAGGGAATTTATTTCCAGGTCTTAATTTTTTTAATGTATTATATAAATTAGTAATTTGATTAGTATGTTCGCTATCTGTACTCTTTTCTATGTAAGAGCTATACAAAACATCTGAATCTTCTACAGTTTTGCAATACGACAAAAAGTTACGAGTTGCATATTTTAAAAGATTATTCTTAATAGCTTTATTGTTTACAAGACTATCAATTAAGTGTATTTTGTTTAAATTATAATGTATGGAATTTCTATCAAAAATAGTATCATTCGTCGTTTCAAAATACTTGTCTAATGCTAAATTGTTAAAATGAGGAAATAAGAAATTATAATATGGATAAAAGTCTTTTAATTCTTCGTCGTTATAATTAATGGTTTCTCTAAATGCATAAAAATCTTTTGGTAAGGAATTATGTTCAATTAGCTTATAATTACCGTAATATCTAAAAGGATAAAGTTCTTTTTGAGCATAATAACTAAAGTCAATACTTGCTTTTGCAACTTTATTAAATAACTCCGTGTTAGGATAATTTTCGTCATAAACTTCAAGATTGTTATATTTATTTTGCCTTAAAGAATCTATTTTGTTTTGAAATTGTTCTGGAGCTAACTTGCTAAATTTGTACATCATCTTGTCTTCAGAATCAAGTGACAAGTATAAATCTATAAGGTAGTTGTTTTTTTTAGACCCTCTGCCAGTAAACACAAGAGACTCATCAAAATCTACTGTATTAAGTCTTAACATGATACTGTCATTAGGCTCTAAAATTAATATTTGGTATTCTCCTCCATGAACAAACGAATGTAAGCCAGAGTTGAGGCTTTCTATGTTTATAGAAAACCTGTTATTTTCGTCTAAATATAATGTGTCTATTGGAGCAGCATTATCATAGAGTACTAGATAATCATTATTCGGATTAATTATTTCACCACCAAAATAAGCTTGCCCACAACTGTTATCTTCAGTCTTGCAACCTAGAAGTGTTACTAAAAATAAAATAAATATTATTAAATGTTTCATATTAAAACTTATCTGAAAAACATTTTACATTTTCTAATTTCGTACAAAAATATACTTTGCATAGTAAAGGCGTTGTTAATGCGTTGTTAAATCTTATTTAAGAATGGCTTTTAATTTGCTTAATCGATTGATTTTTCTACTTTTGCGGCAAACTTACAAAAGGTTTTATGTCAAGGAGTAAAATCTATCAATTTGTGAGTTCACGAAGACCTATTTATTGAATAATAACCATCTGAATAAATTTAAACAAAAAAATAATGCTATCAGTTTCTAACTTATCTGTTCAATTTGGTAAACGTATCCTTTTTGATGAGGTAAATACTACATTCCACAATGGTAATTGCTACGGAATTATTGGTGCTAATGGTTCAGGGAAATCAACCTTTTTAAAGATTTTAGCCGGAAATCATGATGCAACTTCTGGACACGTACATTTAGAAACAGGAAAGCGTATGTCTGTACTTGAACAAAATCATAATTTGTATGATGAACATCCTGTTTTAGAAACAGTAATAATGGGTAACAAGCCCTTATTTAAGATTAAGTCTGAAATTGATGCATTGTATGCAGATTATACAGATGAAAATGCTGAGAAAATAGGAGAGCTTCAGGTAGAGTTTGAAGAAATGAATGGTTGGAACGCAGATAGTGATGCTGCAGCATTATTATCTAATTTAGGAATTAAAGAAGTGTTTCATTATACCTTAATGAAAGATCTCGATGGTAAACAAAAAGTAAGAGTATTATTGGCACAAGCATTATTTGGTAATCCAGATGTGTTAATAATGGATGAGCCTACTAATGACCTAGATTATGAAACTATCTCTTGGCTGGAAAATTTTCTGGCTAATTATGAAAACTGTGTGATTGTGGTATCTCACGACAGACACTTTTTAGATGCAGTTTGTACTCATATTTCTGATATAGATTTTTCTAAAATAAATCATTATTCAGGCAACTATTCGTTTTGGTATGAGTCTTCGCAGTTGGCTGCAAGACAACGTTCACAACAAAACAAAAAAGCTGAAGACAAGAAAAAAGAACTGGAAGAATTTATTAGACGGTTTTCTGCAAATGTTGCTAAATCTAAACAAGCAACAAGTAGAAAGAAAATGATTGAGAAGCTTAATATATCTGATATAAAGCCATCAAGTCGTCGTTATCCAGCTATTATTTTTGAAAGTAATAGAGTAGCAGGAGACCAAATTTTAAATACCGAAAATTTAACTGCTTCAATAGATGGAGAGATATTGTTTAAAAAAATTGATATCAACCTAGCTAAAGGAGATAAAGTGGTTGTATATTCTAAAGACTCTAGAGCAACAACAGCTTTTTATCAAATATTAACTGGTAATGAAAAAGCCGAAGCTGGAAAATTTGCTTGGGGAATTACTACAACACAATCGTATTTACCATTAGATAATAGTGGCTTTTTTAATAATAAATTAACTTTAGTCGATTGGTTACGTCAATGGGCAACAACCGAAGAAGAACGAGAAGAGGTTTATGTTCGAGGCTTTTTAGGTAAAATGATATTTAGTGGAGAAGAAGCATTAAAAACTTCTAATGTATTATCAGGAGGTGAGAAAGTGCGTTGTATGCTCTCAAGAATGATGATGATTCGTGCTAATGTATTATTATTAGACGAACCAACAAACCATTTAGATCTCGAAAGTATTACTGCTTTTAACAATTCGCTTAAAAATTTTAAAGGCACAGTATTGTTTACTACTCACGATCATGAGTTTGCACAAACTGTAGCAAACAGAGTTATTGAGTTGACTCCCAATGGAATTATAGATCGTTACACAACTTTTGATGAGTATATGCAAGACCCAAAAATAAAAGCCTTACGCGATAAAATGTATGCAGTTATTGCATAGTATTTATGTCTGCAATTCCGCTTTAACACTTTCAACTACAGGAATAGCTTTGTCCAATTCGTCATTATGAACAAAAATCTCAATCAATCTGGGATATTCTGTTACTAAAACTGCACGCAAACCAGTTTTAAAATCATCTTTTAAAATGGGTTCTATACCAATATCTTTAAGACGGTTTTGAATAAGTTGAGCAATAATAAAACTTCCTGTGTATATTTTTGTATAATCTGTTTCCATAATTGAATTGATTTAAGTTCTCTTTTAAAGATACAAAAAAACAATTCAATTTGTGTAATTTTACATAAAGAATTATAATTAAAAAGTATTAATTCGATTGGTTCTTCTGTCACATTGAATACTATTGAAATGCAGGAAAACTGTATCGAGAATAGTTTAACGAAAAGCTCATGCAAGTAATACATAATGATGGTGAAGTGTTTTTAAGTTCTACAATTATTAATGGTAAATTCGTTATTCGAATTGCCATTTTATCATTTAAAACATAACCAGATACAATAGATAAAGCTATAGCTATGATTGATAGAGCAAGGAAAGTAGTTTAGTTTGACTTAGTATATCTGACTAAATGAGAGTCAGTACTAATATTTTTTTGAACCGTTTGTTGCTATAAAAATCGAACACATAAATAAATCATATAGAAGAATTTAGAGAATTAAAAATGAAAACGAAACCAAAGATTTTTAAAAAACTTAATGAATTGGAATCAACCGCAATTTGTGGTAATGATATCAGATCATCGGTTTTATAT
>JAKITV010000049.1 GCA_021647885.1 Flavobacteriaceae bacterium
AAGGATCTCTTATGGTAAATGTAGTGTCATAACCTCCATAAATTTTAACAGGAACATTAATTTCGTCTGCACCTCTTTTTCCTTTGCTTAGATATACACCTTCTGCTATATAAATAACATCATTGGGTTGTAGTTTATGAATAATATTTCCTAAGTCTTTGGCAGGACGTTCTTTGGTGCCTAATTGCCCAGATCCTGTGTTCTTACTAACATACCATTCTCTTCCTTTTTTAGCGAATTTTTTGGATGTATTTTGGCTAAAGGATAGTATAGTCGTTAAAAATAAACAACATAGTATTGTAATCAGTTTTTTCATAATTAATAGTTTAATGTATGAGGCTGTCTAAAAAGTGTCATTTTGAATGAAATGAAGAATCTCTAAAAATGACGAACCGTTTATTATCCTATAAATGAGATTTTTCGACTGCGCTCAAAATGACAAAATAAAGACTTTTTAGACAGCCTTATTTTTATGGTTTTACTTTGTTTTAATTTGATGCTTAATAATGATTTAGCTTAATTTAAAATCATTTTTTATGTGCCCATATCAAATAAATAGGTTCTATTATTTTTAGTAAGAAGCATAAAATTTGCTATAACTTTTCCTTTTTTGTTTTTCAAATAATACATAACCCCATAATTCTTCTTGTCCTTTGAGGTGTAATATTTATAGCCAAATATTAAAGTGTTTCCTCGTTTCCATTTTTTAATTACTTGACCTCTTTTTATTTTATTAAGAGATATTTTTAAAGTATTTCTGCCATTTTTACTGTCAAAGTAAATAGGTCTAGAATTTGTTTTTAAAGCAACATTTCCACTTTTAACTGTACTTAAAGTTCTACGTTCTTTTTCAGTAAGACTTTGGGTTGATGTTTCTTGACAGTTAGTATACTGAGGTGTATTTTCACCAAAACTACAGTTAACCCAATTTACAAATGCACCCCAAATTCCTTTATCAGAACCTGAATCTTTCACTTTTTTATTTAGGTTCTTTCCAACTGCATCTCCTGCTCTGGTCATACCGTCTATTAAAGCCATTCCATATTCCCAAGGGCCACCACCAAGCCCTGAGCCATTAGGATGACACCAAGCTCCTGGAGGACATTCAAATTCTTCTTGCGCTTCAACTTGATAAGAAAAAGCAAATAGTGCAATTGCGGTAAGTAAAATCAATTTTTTCATAATGTTTGTTTTAAGTGTTAATGTTTATATGTATTAATATCTGTTAGCTATGTATCAATTTGCGAAATACAAGCAGTTATTATTTTAATTTGCCATTAATAAACTTGGGAAGAATTATTTTTGCTAAACTCTACAATATGGTAATACCAAACATCAGGTGTTTTCCTGATTTTTAAAACTTAGGGTTTTCCCTAGGTTAATACTTTTTTTGAGCGAAATCCTCATGAGTTAGTAAGTTGAATCATGGCTTCTAACAATAGTTTGCTTTTCTCGCGTTTGGAATAGTTTAAAAAATTATCAAAATCTATTTTAAGGCTATTTAGAGGTGTTTTAAGCGATTTTTGAATAATTAACAAATGTTGATAATTATAGCGTGCAGCTATAAAAAAGCTTTTAAAAAAGCTGCAAAAACAGTATATTTGTAAGTGTTTAATAATGATGTATGGCATCATTATTTTTTTTGAAAATAATTCATAATAATTAATCAGCTTAACAAAAAACAAATAAAAATATGAGCGAAGAAGCAAAAAAAGGAAGTTACGGAGCGGATAGCATTCAGGCATTAGAAGGTATGGAGCATGTACGCAAGCGTCCATCAATGTATATTGGAGATGTAGGCACAAGAGGACTCCATCATTTGGTGTACGAAGTTGTAGATAATTCTATAGATGAGGCAATGGCAGGACATTGTGATAGGATAGATGTTATCATTAACGAAGACAACTCAATTACTACCGAAGATAATGGTCGAGGTATTCCGGTAGATTTGCATAAAAAAGAAGGTGTTTCGGCATTAGAAGTAGTAATGACCAAGATTGGAGCAGGAGGGAAATTTGACAAAGATTCTTATAAGGTTTCTGGTGGATTGCATGGTGTTGGTGTAAGTGTTGTTAATGCTTTGTCCAATCATTTAAAAGCAACAGTATATAGAGACGGTAAAATCTGGGAGCAAGAATACGAAAAAGGTAAAGTAATGTATCCTGTTAAAGCAGTTGGAGAATCAGATAAAAGAGGAACAGTAGTTACTTTTAAACCAGACCCTTCAGTTTTTATACACACTTTGGAGTATAGTTATGATACTTTAGCAAGTCGTTTGCGTGAACTATCATATCTCAATAAAGGAATTACAATTACTTTAACAGATAAGCGACATAAAAATGATAAAGGTGAATTTGAAAATGAAACTTATTATTCTGATGAAGGATTAAGCGAATTCATTAGGTATTTAGATGCAACTCGTGACCCTTTAATGAAAGATGTTATTGCTTTTGAAGGCGAAAAAAATGGCGTTCCTGTTGAAGTTGCTATGATTTATAATACATCTTATAATGAAAATTTACATTCGTATGTAAACAATATCAATACGCACGAAGGTGGAACACATTTATCAGGTTTCAGACGTGGATTAACACATACGTTAAAGAAGTATGCAGATAATTCTGGAATGTTAGATAAGCTAAAGTTTGATATTGCTGGAGACGATTTTAGAGAAGGATTAACAGCTATTATTTCGGTAAAAGTTGCAGAGCCCCAATTTGAGGGACAAACAAAAACCAAATTAGGAAACAGAGAAGTTTCAGCATCAGTAAGTCAAGCCGTTTCAGAAATGTTATCCGATTATTTGGAAGAGCATCCAGACGATGCAAAAATTATCGTTCAAAAAGTAATTCTTGCAGCACAAGCACGTCATGCAGCACAAAAAGCGCGTGAAATGGTACAGCGAAAAACAGTAATGAGTATTGGTGGTTTGCCAGGAAAATTATCTGATTGTTCCGAACAAGATCCTGCAAAATGTGAAGTATTTTTAGTCGAGGGAGATTCTGCAGGTGGAACTGCAAAACAAGGTCGGGACAGACTGTTTCAAGCCATTTTGCCTTTAAGAGGAAAGATTCTTAACGTTGAAAAAGCAATGCAGCATAAAGTGTTTGAAAATGAAGAAATACGAAATATTTTTACAGCTCTTGGTGTTACTATTGGAACCGAAGAAGATAGTAAAGCATTAAATATTTCAAAACTACGTTACCATAAAGTGGTGATTATGTGTGATGCCGATATTGATGGTAGCCACATTGAAACCCTAATATTAACGTTCTTCTTTAGATATATGAAAGAGCTTATTGAAAATGGGCATATTTACATTGCAACTCCACCTTTATATTTAGTTAGAAGAGGTGCTAAAAAGCAATACGCATGGAGTGATAAAGAACGTGATGAAATAGTATCTAGTTTTGGCGATGGCTCGAAGATACAACGTTATAAAGGTCTTGGGGAAATGAATGCTTCTCAACTTTGGGATACCACAATGAATCCTGAGTTTAGAACTTTACGTCAGGTTGTAATAGATAATGGCGCAGAAGCTGACCGTATTTTTTCAATGTTAATGGGAGACGAAGTACCACCACGTAGAGCATTTATTGAAAAGAATGCCGTTTATGCTAATATTGATGCGTAATATATGTGTTGTTTGTCATGCTGAACTTGGTTCAGTATCTCATTCTATGATTAGCAAATAAAACAGCTTTTAAAATTGTTATAAAACAGCAGTATTATTTTTAATTATTACTGCTGTTTTTTTTATCTTAAATTTTATATTTTATCGATTAAACGTAAATTTTTATCGATTAATGGTAGTTTTTTAAAATATTTTTCTATTTTTGTTAGAACCAAATCTATAATAAAATGAAAAAAATAATAGTATTGTTGTCATTATTTGTTACTACTATAGTTTCAAATGCACAAGAATTAGAGAGCATTTTAATTGCAGCAGAAGATGCAAGCAAACTAACTCAAAATTATATCAATCCTGTAATGAAAGGATTAATGTACAGTATGAATGGAGGCTGGTACACTACTGCTAAAACTCACAAAAAATTCGGTTTTGATATTACCATAAATGCTAATGCTTCATTTGTTCCAAATGCAGATCAAATGTTTGCATTTATACAAAACGATTATTCATTTTTAGAGCTTCCCAATGGAGAAACGTCTTTGCCAACAGTAATGAGCGAAAACGATACCGAAACTGCTGTTGATATAAGTATTCCGGTTGGAGATGGTACATTTAAAGTCGCTAGTTTCGATATGCCAGGAGGAATTACAAACGACTTACCTATAAATGCCATACCTACACCAATGGTGCAAATAGGTTTTGGATTACCTTTTAAAACAGATATAAAATTAAGACTAGTTCCAAACCTTAATTTTGAAGATAGTGTTGAAGCCAGTCTTTTTGGACTAGGGCTACAGCATAATGTGCTGCAATATTTGGGGCCTTTAGAGAAATTGCCTTTAAGTGTTTCCGTTTTAGCAGCATTTACGAGCATGAATGTTAGTTATAATATTGAAGATGAAAATGCTACGGACAATGTTGCTGTAACTAATGGTAAGGCAGAATTTAAAATGAATACTTGGACAGTACAAGCTATTGCTTCTTTAGATTTTAAAATTATTACATTTTACGGTAGTTTAGGTTATAATAACGGAAAATCAACCATAAAAATGAAAGGAGACTATGAATTAACTTATGACATTGAAGATGGAAATGGAATAGTAATTGATACATTTACTGAAATGATTAGTAATCCTATTAATTTAAATTTTGATGCCAATGGTGTTAGAGCTACTTTAGGAACTCGTATAAATATTGGGTTTTTTAAAATATTTGCCGATTATACACTACAAGAATATAATACAGCTTCTGCAGGAATTGCGTTTAGTTTCAGATAAAATTGAAAAAGAAATAGACAAGAAAAGCTCGTGATTAAATCACGAGCTTTTCTTATTAAAACCATTAATTATTTGTAATTTTGTAGTCTTAAAAATCTTCACAATTTAAATAAATAAAGAATGAAAATAACAGTAGTAGGAGCAGGAGCTGTAGGTGCAAGTTGTGCAGAATATATTGCCATTAAAAATTTTGCATCAGAAGTCGTTTTATTAGACATTAAAGAAGGCTATGCCGAAGGTAAAGCAATGGATTTAATGCAATGCGCTTCGTTAAATGGTTTCGATACAAAAATTATTGGAACAACAAGCGATTATTCTAAAACAGCAAACAGCGATATTTGTATAATTACGTCGGGTATTCCTCGTAAACCTGGAATGACTCGTGAAGAATTAATTGGTATTAATGCAGGAATTGTAAAAACAGTTTCATCTTGTTTAATAGAGCATTCTCCAAATACTATTCTTATTGTGGTTAGCAACCCAATGGATACAATGACCTATTTAGTACACAAAACTACAGGGCTTCCAAAAAATAGAATTATCGGAATGGGAGGCGCTTTAGATTCAGCACGTTTTAAATATAGATTAGCTGAAGCTTTAGGCGCACCAATTAGCGATGTTGACGGAATGGTAATTGGTGGACATAGCGATAAAGGTATGGTGCCATTAACAAGTCATGCAACTAGAAATAGCATAAAAGTTTCAGAGTTCATATCAGAAGAACGCCTAAACCAAGTTAAAGAAGACACTAAAGTTGGTGGAGCAACACTTACTAAATTATTGGGCACATCTGCTTGGTATGCGCCAGGAGCTGCAGTTAGTGGATTAGCTCAAGCTATTGCTTGCGACCAAAAGAAAATGTTTCCGTGTTCAACTTTATTAGAAGGCGAATATGGATTAAGCGATTTATGTATTGGAGTTCCTGTAATATTAGGGAAAAACGGAATTGAAAGCATTGTAAAAATCGAATTGAGCGATGCCGAAAAAGCACACATGCAAGAAAGTGCCGAAGGTGTTAAAAAAACCAATGGTTTATTAGAGCTGTAACAGGTTTTGTCATATCTGAACATTACCGAGATACAAAATATATTTTGTATCGAAGGTAGCAGCAAAGCTGTGAAGAATCTCAACACATAAAAAAGGGCAACATTAATGTTGCCCTTTTTTATTATAAAACTATCAATTCTATTGCCTTTTCTTTGTGTAAACCTTATATTTGCACGTTTTAAAAAATCAGAATAGATTAAATTATTATATAATGCAAAATAAAGGATTAGTAAAATTATTTGCGTTGTTATTTGGTTTGGTAAGTATTTATCAATTATCATTTACATTTAAAGCAAATCAAATTGAAAACACTGCAAAAGAAATTGCTATTAGTAGAATTGCCGATTCAATACCAGATTATGATGTAAAAAGAAGTCTGGAAGAAACTAGATATTTAGATTCTTTATCCAATCAAAAAGTATTCGATATTGGTATTGCCGATTTTACTTATAAAGAGGTAAAAGACAAAGCCATGAATCTTGGTCTTGACCTTAAAGGTGGTATTAATGTAATTCTTCAAATATCTGTAAAAGATATCTTAAAAGGATTAGCTAACGATAGCAAAGACCCTGTTTTTAGAAAAGCATTGGATGATGCTGAAGAGCTTCAAAAAGATAGTCAAAACACATATTTAGAAGATTTCTTTGTGGCTTTCGAGGCTATAAAGGGAGACACTAAATTGGCTTCTCCAGATATTTTCGCGAATAGAACATTAAGTGAGGAGATTACTTTTAATATGACAGATAATGAAGTAAAACCTATCTTAAAAAGAAAGATTGATGAATCTATTGTTTCTGCATTCGAGGTATTGCGCAAGCGTATCGATAAGTTTGGAGTAACACAACCCAACATACAACGTCTCGGAAATTCAGGGCGTATTTTAGTAGAATTACCAGGAGCAAAAGATATAGGACGTGTTAAAGGCTTATTACAAAGTACAGCACAATTAGAATTTTGGGATGCATATAAAGGAGAGGAGTTTTTACCATTTTTAGTTCAAGCTAATGAAGTTTTAAAAGACATTGTTGAGGTTGATACAAATGTTGAAGAAGTAGAATCTCAAGATTCAGAAGAAGATAGCCAAATTGAAGCACTTTTAGGAGAAACAACAACAGATTCAATAGTAGTAGCTGTAAATCCGCTATTAGATTTAATGAGAGGTCAAGGTTATCAAGGAGGTCCTGTTGTTGCGCTTTTTGAAGCAAAAGATAAGCAAACGGTTACAGATTACTTAAATAAACCAGAAGTAAGAAGCTTATTAAGTCCCGAACAGCGTTATGTTAAATTTGTTTGGGGAATTCAAGATAAGGATAGTGAAGTTGTAGAATTATATGCATTAATAGGAAACAGAGATAATAAACCACAGCTTAGTGGAGCAGTTATTACAGATGCTCGTCAGGCTTATGCGCCAAATGGACAACCAACTGTATCTATGCAAATGAATAGTAAAGGTGCTAAAATTTGGGAAGAAATGACTGGGAAGGCTTTTAATCAAGGTAGCCAGATTGCTATTGTTTTAGATGATATTGTGTATTCTGCTCCAGGAGTTACTACAGGACCTATTGCTGGTGGTAATTCAGAAATTTCAGGATCATTTACTTTAAATGAAGCTGTAGATTTAGCAAATGTTTTAAGAGCTGGTAAATTACCTGCATCTGCAGATATTGTTCAGGCAGATGAGGTCGGACCATCATTAGGTCAGGAAGCTATTGATAGCGGAATGAAATCGTTTTTAATTGCATTATCTTTAGTATTAATCTGGATGTTGTTTTATTATGGTAAAGCAGGTATTTTCTCTAATATAGCGTTAATGCTTAATATCACGTTGATCTTTGGCATATTGGCAGGTTTAGGAGCTGTATTAACACTTCCTGGAATTGCTGGTATCGTTCTTACCATTGGTATTGCTGTTGATGCCAATGTTCTTATTTATGAACGTATTAGAGAAGAACTTTCTAAAGGTAAAGGTCAAAAAGAAGCGGTTAGCGATGGGTTTAGTAACGCCTTGTCTTCAATTTTAGATGCGAATATAACAACAGGTTTAACAGCATTGATTTTATTTGTTTTTGGAACTGGTCCAATTAAAGGATTTGCAACAACATTATTAATAGGTATTTTAACATCATTATTTACAGCAATATTTATTTCTCGTTTACTTATAGATTGGTACGTAAACAAATACGGAAAATTGGATTTTTCTACAGCATTAACTAAAGGCTTGTTTAGAAATATTAATATAGATTTCTTAAGAAAACGTAAGTTTGCTTATGTTATTTCTGGTCTTATTATTTTAGGAGGATTAACATCATTATTTACAACAGGGCTAGACGAAGGTATAGATTTTGTTGGAGGTAGAACATACCAAGTGCGTTTTGCACAAGATGTAAATACTGAAGAAGTTAAAGACGCTGTGCATGCCGTTTTTGAAAGTGCTGAAGTTAAAACTATAGGAGGTGCAAATCAATTAAAGATTTCTACAAAATATAGAGTTGACGATAATTCTGCTGAAGCAGATGAAGACGTACAAAGTAAGTTGTTCGAATCTTTAAAACCATTCTTACCAGATGGTATTACTTATGCTGAGTTTATTGATGGTTCTGGCAATAAAAAGATTGGCAAAATGTATTCTGGTAAAGTGAGTCCAACAATTGCAGATGATATTAAAAAATCATCGGTTTGGGCAGTTTTAGGATCCTTACTTGTAGTATTCTTATACATCTTATTACGATTTAAAAGATGGCAATTCTCACTTGGTGCAGTAGCTGCTGTATTCCATGATGTATTAATTGTATTAGGTATATATTCTATTACTTGGCGATTTATGCCTTTTAGTATGGAGATTGACCAAGCATTTATTGCAGCAATATTAACAGTAATTGGTTACTCGTTAAATGATACAGTTGTGGTATTTGATAGGATTAGAGAGTTCCTTAACGAACACACAAGTTGGGAATTTGATAGAACGGTAAACAAGGCTTTAAATAGTACTTTAAGTAGAACATTAAATACATCGTTAACAACATTAGTAGTGTTATTATCAATGTTTACTTTTGGAGCCGATTCGTTAAGAGACTTATTATTTGCTTTAATTGTAGGTGTGCTTGTAGGCACATATTCTTCGGTGTTTATTGCAACACCAATTATGCGTGATACCATTAATAGGTTAGAAGAGAGAAAGAAGAAGTAAGATCTATTTTATTATAAGAAAACTAGACCTTTCTGCATTTTTTGCAGAAAGGTTTTTTTTATTGGGTATTAAGAAACAATAGTGTCCGATTAAAAATTTCGAAACTTCGTTTATATTATTAAAATCAGTTACTACAAGAGTTTTTACTTTAGAGAGGTTGCTTTTCAGCATCATGCATTAATACAATTTATAACGTTTTTTCGTTTTTGCAATTAGTATTTATTTGATAGTCAATTATCTAAAAACAAGTCTTATTTTCTTGTTTCTATCAGAGCGGTCTTATGTCTTTAGTCGGACAACAGTAATTAGGAAACTAGTTAACTTTTATAAACTCCATTCTATCTCCAATTTTTAAAGACCATTGTTGAGTTAAACCTGCATTAATCTCAAAAACGTATTGTGCAGGTACTTGAGATGGTAAAGAAGTTTCATCAAGAGGTTTAAGGTTTTCTTGTATACTAACGATAAACTTATCTTTATCCAGATAAATAATATCTAAAGGAATATATGTGTTTTTCATATAAAATGAACGCAAATTCATTTCTGGAAACACAAATAGCATTCCTCTATTATCCAGCATAGAATGGCGATGCATTAATCCTGTTTGTGTTTCGTAATCGGTATCAGCAATTTCAATATCAAAAGTAGTAATAATTGAATCTGATTTAGATTTGAAAAAAGTCAATACTCCTTCTTTTTTAAACTCTATTTTAATAGGTTTAATGATTTTCTTGTCTTCTTTGCACGATGTAAAACTAAACAGAATTGAACCTACAAACAATGTGAAAACGATGCGTTTCATCATTAAGTATTAAGCCGATTTAGGTTTGTAGAAAAACATAAAATACAAGCCAATTAAAATAAACGGTATGCTTAAAACTTGTCCTGTATTTAAACTAAATATCCAATCTTCTCTCCCTGTGACTTGCTCAATTTTAAAGTTTTCAACAAATAGTCGTACTGTCATTAAAAGAACTAAAAACAATCCAAACAGAAAACCGGTTTGTTGGCTTTTCTTTGTTTTCCAATAGATAAACCATAATATTATAAATACAAATACATAGCCAAAAGCTTCATACAATTGTCCAGGGTGACGAGCAACATTGTCAAAATCTTTAAAGATTACTGCCCAAGGCAAAGAGTCTTCAACAGATTTCCCTACCATTTCCGAATTAAAAAAGTTTCCTAATCTAATAAAAACTGCGCCTAATGCTGCAGGAATTACAACACGATCTAAAATCCAAAGCACAGATTTTTGCAATATTTTTTTATTATACAAGTACATGGAAATAATCATTCCAATAGCAGCGCCATGACTTGCTAAACCACGAAAGCCTGTAAATTTATAGCCTTCAATAAAACCAAATAACTTTTCATTTGGTGCTTCACTTATTGGTAAGAAAATTTCAAGTAAATGACCATTAAAAAGTTCAGGTTGGTAAAAAATAACATGACCTAATCGTGCACCAATCATAATACCTAAAACCGAATATATAAAAAGAGAGTCTAATTTTTCATCAGATTGATTTTCGTTTTTGTATATTTTCTTCATGATAAACCAGCCTAAAATAAAGGCTACCATCCACATCATACTATAATAATGAACAGTAAAAATGTCGAAGATATTAATTCCTTCAGAAGTAGGATCCCAAACGATTTGCAAAGAGTACATAGTTTAATTTTTAGTTATGTAAATATATAGAATTGAAATGGAATAGATAATAAGAGCGTGTTAATGATGTTTTATTTTTTTTTCTTCCTTTTCTGGAACAGGGTCGTAGCCAGATTTTCCCCAAGGCGCTGGAGTGTAAAGAAAATGTACAGTGTACATTTTTAACGAACAGGCGAGCTGGCGCAGGGCATTTAGTTGTCATCCTTTTTAGGTACTGGATCGTAACCAGATTTTCCCCAAGGATGACAACTAAATATTCGTTTTAAAGCCAATCGTCCTCCACGAAGTAAACCGTGTTTTTGTAAAGCTTCAACAGTGTAATGTGAGCAGGTTGGTTGAAACCTACAAGTTGCTGGTATAAGTGGAGAAATTAAGATTTGATATACTTTTACTATGAAAATAAAAGGAGCAATGAGTATTTTTTTCATGACTAGTTAGTCGAAAAAGAAGTGCCATCTTTACCATCTTTTAACTGAATACCAACAGCTAATAACTCATCTCTAATTTTATCGGATAAGGCAAAGTCTTTATTTGCCCTGGCTTCGGCACGAAGTTTTATAAGTACTTCTACAGTATCTGATAATTTATCGGGACTTTCATTGCAAGGTTCGATGTTTTGTAAACCTAACACATCGAAAACAAAAGCATGTACTGTAGCAGATAAATCCTCTAAATCTTCTTTAGTTACAGATGCTTTATTATCCTTAACTTGATTAATAAATTTAACAGCACTGAACAATTCTGCAATTAAAATAGGTGTGTTAAAGTCGTCATTCATTGCATTGTAGCAATTATTTTTCCAATCTTCAATATCAAAATCTGTAGTATTGCCAACAGGAAGTTTTTCTAAATAATTGATGGCTTCCATAAGTTTATTGGAGCCTTTTTCTGATGCTAAAAGCGCATCGTTAGAAAAGTCTAAAATGCTTCTGTAATGTGCTTGAAGCATAAAAAACCGAACTACACTTGCCGAAAACGGTTTGCTTAAATGCTTACTATCTCCAGTAAAAAAGTCGTTTGGGAGAATATAATTCCCAGTAGATTTCGCCATTTTTTGTCCATTAAGCGTCAGCATATTGGCGTGCATCCAAACATTAACTGGGCTTTTCCCATTGCTTACTTCAGCTTGTGCTATTTCGCATTCGTGATGCGGAAATTTTAAATCCATTCCGCCACCATGAATATCAAATTGTTCGCCAAGATATTTGGTGCTCATTGCTGTACACTCCAAATGCCAACCAGGAAATCCGTCGCTCCATGGCGAAGGCCAACGCATAATGTGTTGAGGTTCGGCTTTTTTCCAAAGTGCAAAATCTTGAGGATTCTTTTTATCACTTTGTCCATCCAAAGCTCTGGTGTTATGTATTAAATCTTCAATATTTCTGCCACTTAATTTTCCATAGTTATGGGTTTCATTATATTTTAGAACATCGAAATATACAGAGCCATTTATTTCGTAGGCAAAACCTTTATCTAAAATGGTTTTAATAATTTCTATCTGCTCAATAATATGTCCTGTTGCTGTAGGTTCAATACTTGGCGGAAGAAAGTTAAATGCATTTAAGGTATTATGAAAATCGACAGTATACATTTGCACAACTTCCATAGGTTCTATTTGTTCTAACCTTGCTTTTTTGGCAATGCGATCTTCACCTTCATCAGCATCATTTTCAAGATGACCAGCGTCTGTAATATTTCTTACATAACGTACTTTATAACCCAAATGTTTAAAGTAACGGAAAATCATATCAAAAGACATGAATGTTCTTACATTGCCTAGATGTACATTGCTGTAAACCGTTGGGCCACAAACATACATGCCAATATGACCTTCGTTAATCGGGTTGAAAATGTCTTTTTTTCCAGTTAAAGAGTTGTATATTTTTAATTCCTGATTTTGGTAAAGCTGCATTATAAGTAATGTTGTTCTTTGTTTAGATAATGAAGATATTAAAATTTGGTTTCTAGTTTTATATAATCCAAGAACTCTCTTCGAGTTCCTTTCTCTTTAAATTTTCCGCCAAATTCACTTGTTACTGTACTGCTTTCTATATCTCTAATACCTCTTGAATTAACACACAAATGTTTAGCATCGATAATACAAGCTACATCTTCGGTATTCAATACTTTTTTAAGTTCTTCAACTATTTGAATGGTTAAACGCTCCTGAACTTGTGGACGTTTAGCAAAATAATCGACAATGCGATTTATTTTTGAGAGTCCAACTACAGTTCCGTTAGAGATATAGGCGACATGAGCTTTACCAACAATTGGTAAAAGGTGATGTTCGCAAGTAGAATATACAGTTATGTTTTTTTCTACAAGCATCTCGCCATATTTGTATTTGTTTTCGAAGGTTGAAGCTTCAGGCTTTTTATCGGGATCTAAGCCGTCAAAAATTTCTTTTACAAACATTTTAGCCACACGAAGAGGTGTTCCGTTTAGACTGTCATCGGTTAAATCTAAACCTAATGTTTCCAAAATATGACGAACATCGTCTTTAATAATGTCTATTTTTTCTTCTTTAGAAAGCTTAAATGCATCATTACGCATTGGTGTGTCTTTAGATGTCCCAATATGGTTGTTTCCTAAAGATTCAAATTTTTCTATGTTGTTGTTAAGTTTCATGTGTTTATATCTATTGTTTTTAACTGTCATCCCGATAGCTATCGGGACTGTTCGCAATTAATCATTTTCCTTCGGTAATAAAAACCTTAACATGCTCGTTTCATCTATCAAATATATCATGTTTTCAGTTTGCAAAGATAAGCATTTCAGAATATCATTACTATTGAATTGATAAAGTATTGATTTCGTCGAATATAAACCAAAGTTTAACAAAATTTTCTTATTTTCCGAAGCTGAAAAAACATTTAAAGATAATGAAAATAAGACTACTACTAGCTATAACTATCCTCTTCTGCTGTTTTGCTTTAAATGTAGATGCACAATCTAAAAGCTATAAGCAGGCTTTAACTGTGGTCAACTATAATGACAATGTTAATGCACCTTTAACCATAAAGGAAAGAAACCAACTTAAAGAGGTTTATGGAGACAAATTGCAACAATATGTTTTAAATAGACCACAAAGATTAAAGGATATAAAGAACATTTTAAGAAACCGTGTAGAAATAAAAATGATTTCAAACATAAAAGATCAAAAGCGATGCCCTTTATTATCTGAAGTTCCTTTGTTTAATTATTATGTCAAAAGTTTGGTTAGGGACATATCATTTAATCCTCAAAATTTTAATCCTTTAAAATATAATTTCGAATTTTATTCTACGGGATCTTATATGTATAGAGTTGATAATACAAATTATTTTATAATTATCAAATCACAGCATTTACAATAATATCAAATCAAGACTATGAATAAAGTTGCACTCATATTTTTCCTTATATTCTCTATATCTACATTTGCTCAAGACATTTCCATGCAAAACGGAACATTTAACCGTTGCTCTGGCGTTTTTTATGATTCAGGAGGTGATAGTGGTAATTACTCTAGCAATGAGAGTTTTGTGCTTACTATTTGTCCAGAAAATGCAGGTCAATTTATGCAATTAAACTTTACTGTATTTAGTACCCAATTAAATGTAGATATTATGACCATATATGATGGTGATAGCACTGCTTCTCCAGCTTTTGGAACTTTTTCAGGCGCAACTAGTCCTGGACTTGTTACTGCAACACCAGGAAATCCAACAGGATGCTTAACAATAGAATATGTTAGTGATAACGCAGGTGTTATTACAGGATGGGCTGCAGATATGTCATGTTTAACCCCTTGTCAAACAATTACATCACAAATAGATACTGCATCTCCTACGCCAAATGGGGATGGATATATTAGAGTTTGCCAAAATGAAGACATAACATTAACAGGAAATGGAAATTTTTCTGTTGATGGAGCAGGAGCTACCTACGAATGGGATTTGGGAGATGGCAATACAATAGCAGGACAAACAGCAACATTTTCATATCCTAACCCTGGAGTTTACATAGTTAATTTAAACATTAGAGATGCGAATACTTCAGTAGATCCTCTTGGATGTGCTAATACAAATTTAATAAACCAAGTCATCCAAGTATCTGCAAATCCTGATTTTACTGGAACTGCTGCTGCACAATCCACAATCTGTTTTGGAGATACAACTACAATAGATGGTGTTGTTAATGCTGTAGAGTTTATAAATGATTGTACACCACCTGTAAGTGGTACTACATTTTTACCTGATGGTAGTGGAGTGAGATATGAAACTTCTGTGACAGTTGATTGTTTTGAATCTAGTCAAACACTTGATGATATAAATCAATTAGTAAGTATTTGTTTAACTATGGAGCATTCTTATCTAGGAGATTTAGATATAGAGATTATTTCACCTTCTGGTCAAACTGTGCGTATGCATGATCAAGGAGGTGCTACTGCTAATTTAGGAATTCCTTGGGCTACTGCACCTGTAGATGGCAATAGTGCTAATACAACGCCTGGAACTGGTTTTGGATATTGTTTTGTGCCTGGAAATGCTTTCCCTACTTTAGTAAATGGAATTCAAACTAATGGTACTTTCCCTAATGGAAATGGACCTGGAACTTATATTGATACTTTTGTGCCAGCTGGAAATTATAGCTCTGTAAACCCTTTAACAGGTTTGTTAGGTTCGCCGTTAAATGGAGATTGGACGATAAGAGTCATAGATAATATTGCGCTGGATAACGGTTATATTTTTGAATGGTCAATTGATTTTGATCCAGCTATTCAACCACCAGAATTGTCTTTTACTCCAGTAATTACTGCTGAAGCATGGGATGCAGACCCTTCAATAATTAATACTACAGGTACAACAATTACTGTTCAACCAGCAACTACAGGAACACATTGTTATACGTACAGAGCTATGGATGATTTTGGTTGTGAATATACTGAAGAAGTTTGTATAGATGTGTTGCCGGAAATAGTTACTGAAGTTCCTAATGATTTATTTATTTGTGATACAG
>JAKITV010000050.1 GCA_021647885.1 Flavobacteriaceae bacterium
TATTTTATTGAAATCGGAATCATATAAATAAGTAAAAACATCTTTTCGCTCTACTAAAATTATTGCTAATTCATTATTTATTTTATTAGAAAGTACATAAGAATCTTTTTTTATTCGTTTAGAAACTCCCTCGTTTTTAAATGAAAGAATCACCTCTTGACTTTCTAGGCTAAAGCTGATTAAAACAAAAAAAATAATTGAATAAATAAAGGATTTCATTTTAGAGATTATTTATTATTATTATGCAATTTAACTTATAGACAAACCATTAACAATTTTATCACTTTCAGTAGGATTCACAAACACCAAATCACCTTGGGGAGTTTCGGTCATTAAAATCATACCTTCACTTTCTACGCCTCGTAATGTTCTTGGAGCTAGGTTTACTAAAACGGTTACTTTTTTACCAACCACTTCTTCGGGAGTAAAGCTTTCTGCAATTCCAGATACAATAGTCCTTACATCAATTCCTGTATCTACTTTTAACACCAAAAGCTTTTTGGTTTTTGGCATTTTTTCAGCTTCCAAAATAGTGCCTACACGAATATCTAATTTTGTAAAATCGTCAAAAGCAATCGTGTCTTTTTGAGGTTCGATTGTTTTGTTTTCAGCTTCGTTAACCTTTTTAGTAGCTTCCAATTTATCTAATTGTAATTGAATGTCTTTGTCTTCAATTTTAGAGAATAGCAATTCTGCTTTTGCAATTTGGTGACCTGAAGACAATAAAACGTCTTTTGTTGTAATGTCGTTCCAAGACGTTTCGACTCCGCTCAACGTGACATTTAAGATGTTTTTCAACTTATTAGAAGTAAAAGGCAAGAACGGTTCGCTTAAAGTTGCTAATGCTGAAGCAATTTGCAATGCGACATACATAATGGTTTTTACTCTTTCTTCATCTTCTTTAATCACTTTCCAAGGTTCTTCGTCGGCTAAATATTTGTTTCCTAGTCGTGCAAGATTCATTAATTCTTGAGAGGCTTCTCTAAAACGATAACGCTCGATAGAGCTGGAAATAACATTTGGAAATGCTTTTAGTTTTGATAAAACATCTTTATCGATTGCAGAAAAATTATTTGGAGTTGGTACAATCCCATCATAATATTTATGTGTTAAAACCACAACACGATTTATAAAATTTCCAAAAATAGCAACCAATTCGTTATTATTTCTTGCCTGAAAATCTTTCCAAGTAAAATCGTTATCCTTTGTTTCTGGTGCATTTGCTGTTAAAGCATAACGCAACGCATCTTGTTGATTTGGAAACTCCCGTAAATACTCATGCAGCCAAACTGCCCAATTTTTTGAAGTGGATAATTTATTACCTTCTAAATTTAAAAACTCGTTTGCTGGTACGTTATCTGGCAAAATATAACTGCCTTCAGCTTTTAGCATTGCTGGAAAAATAATACAATGGAATACGATATTGTCCTTCCCAATAAAATGAACCAATTTGGTGTCTTTATCTTTCCAATAAGGTTCCCAATCTTTGCCTTCTCGTTCTGCCCATTCTTTGGTTGAAGAGATGTAACCTATTGGTGCATCAAACCACACATACAACACTTTGCCTTTGCCACCTTCTACAGGAACAGGAATTCCCCAATCTAAATCGCGAGTTACCGCTCTTGGTCGTAAACCATCGTCAAGCCAAGATTTGCATTGTCCATATACATTGGGTTTCCAATCCTTTTTATGTTCTTTTAAAATCCATTCTTTTAAAAAGGCTTCGTGTTTATTTAAAGGTAAAAACCAATGTTTTGTCTTTTTTAAAGTCGGAGTTGCTCCTGTTATTACAGATTTAGGATTAATTAAATCGGTAGCATTATGACTTGTTCCGCATTTCTCACATTGGTCGCCATAACTTTCTTCATTTCCACATTTTGGACAGATTCCAACAACAAAACGATCGGCTAAAAACTGATTGGCTTCAGCATCATACAATTGTTCTGTGACTTCTTCAATAAATTCACCTTTATTATATAAGGTTGTAAAAAACTCTGAAGCAGTTTCATGATGAATCTTTGCAGTTGTACGTGAATAATTATCGAAAGTAATTCCGAAATCTATAAACGATTGCTTAATAATTGCGTGATATTTATCTACAATATCTTGAGGCGAGACACCTTCCTTTTTTGCTTTTATGGTAATTGGCACACCATGTTCGTCACTTCCACAAATAAAAGCAACATCATGACCTTGCAATCTTAAATAGCGAGAATATATATCGGCTGGCACATAAACACCTGCTAAATGACCAATATGAATTGGGCCATTGGTGTAAGGTAATGCTGCGGTAATTGTATATCGTTTTGGTGTGCTCATTTTTTTTGAAAACCAATATCTAGGTCGAGCGCAGTCGAGACCTAATTAAACCTCTCGACTGCGCTCGAGGAGACAAATCAGTTTAGTTTTTATCTGATTGAAGTAAAACTAACAAGCCACAAAAGTACACATTTATACAGCTTTATTGAAAAAAAATGTACATTTACAAAAAGCCTATTTTATGTTTTTAAAACGAATAATTTTTTGTGCCATTTTTATTGCTTTAGCTAACCAAAGTAATTTATTGGCACAATCTTCAAGTCCCATTATTTTAGACACACTAACAAAAAAAAAATTAATTCAACCTCCTTACTTAAAAACTGGAGATACTGTTGCTATTGTTGCACCTTCAGGAATTTTGCTTAATAGAGAAAAAGAAGTAAATCAAGCTGTAGAACTTCTTAAAAGTTGGAATTTAAATGTTGTTATTGGTGAGCATCTATTTAACCAAAATGGACATTTTGCCGGAACAGATAAGGAACGCACTGCCGATTTTCAAAAGGCACTGGACAACCAAAACATAAAAGCCATTTGGGCTGCTCGTGGTGGTTATGGCACAGTAAGAATTTTAGATAGTTTGAATTACACCAAATTTAAAGAACACCCAAAATGGGTTATTGGCTATTCCGATATTACTGCACTTCACAACCAACTAAATAACCTAGGTAGCGAATCTATACATGCTTTAATGGCTACCAGTTTAACCGATGATTTGGAAGGTTTAGAACAAACTATTTCAACCTTTAAAGATGCTATTTTTGGAAAACAGTTGGCTTATACTATTGATGGTTCGGAATATAATAAATCGGGATATGCTTCAGGACAATTAGTTGGTGGTAATCTTACACTTTTACATACCATGTTAGGTTCTAAAACAAGTATAAACACTAACGGAAAAATTTTATTCTTTGAAGAGATTGGTGAATATGCTTACCATATAGACCGAATGCTACAAAGCCTAAAGCGTGCTGGATATTTTGAAAACTGTAAAGGCATTATTGTTGGAGATATTTCTAAAGTGAGAAAGAATACAACTGAGTTTGGACGCACTATTGAAGAAATTATTCTCGATGCTGTTGCAGAATACGATTTTCCTGTGTTGTTTAATTTCCCTGCTGGACACGAAGATGATAATCGTGCTTTGATTTTGGGGAGAAGGGTTGAGTTAAGTGTTGGAAAAGATGTTTCTGAAGTTAGATTTATCAATCAATGATGAACTTGTAGAGATGTTTTATTCGTGTCCCGATAGTTATCGGGATTGTGGCAAAAAAGATTTAGTTAAAATTAAAAGATTCCCGTTTTCACGGGAAATAAATATGAAAACAGCCTATTTTGGAATTAGCAAATCGAACAGACCACTTTTTGATAAAGAAATTCTTCAACTTAAAAAATGCCTTTCAAAACATTATAGAACTTTTGGTTTTTGTTGATACATATAACTTTAAACCAAACCAAGAAAAAGAAATGATGAAAATTGCTTTTAAGGAAATTGATAATTCCAGTTTTCTTATTGTAGAACTTACAAAAAAAGCCATTGGAGTTGGCGTTGAAGTTGGTTATGCCTTTGCAAAACAAAAACCTATAATTTACATCAAAAGAAAAAATGCTAAACATTCGACCACAGTTTCTGGATGCTCTACTTTTAACATTGAGTACGAAAATGAATTTCATTTAAGTGATGAAATTGAGAAAATTTTTAATACAGATTCTTTCGTGAGCCTGTCTTGAGCGCAGCCGAAAGGTTCAGAATAACAAAACAATAATAATACAGAAAGTAGGATGAGATTCCTACCTTTTTAAAGATTTAGTTTTAATTAAAAAGGTTCCCGCTTTCGTGGGAAGTGAACATGGCAAAACACAACGAATTAGGCAAAAAAGGAGAACAGATTGCAATAGATTTTCTTATTAAAAAAGGATATACTATTATGAAGCGCAACTATCGTTTTCAAAAAGCGGAAGTCGATATTATTGCTCAATTAAAAGATACACTTGCTATTGTAGAGGTTAAAACACGTTCTACTATAGATTTTGGAAATCCTCAAGATTTTGTAAAACCAAAACAAATTCAACGCCTTGTAAAAGCTGTTGATGAATATGTGACTGTAAATAAGTTGGATGTAGAAGTCCGTTTTGATATTATTGCAATTGTTAAACAAGGTAAGGGTTTCAATATTGAGCATTTGGAAGATGCTTTTTATCACTTTTAACTTGTCATTCTGAACTTGTTTCAGAATCTCATTAATTTAAGCCCTCTTCAATAAAAATACTTCTCGATACAATTTTCTTTCAGAAAAAGACTCGAAGCAACAAATAATTTTAATCCCCCAAAAACTTCTTTAAAACTTCAAAATCGTAAGGCTTTGCAATAATTTTTTTGTCCTTATCAAGCACAAAATAGGTTGGTGTGGAAGTTACATTGTAACTGTTTCCAATTTCGTTTTTCCATTTGCCAAGTCCTAAAACGTGAATAAACTCAGGATATTTGAGAGTTTCGTTCTCCCATCTAAAAGGCTCATCTTCTAATCCAATAGCAATGACTTGGAGTTTACCTTCTTCTAAAGAATTTACATACGTTTGAAGTTGAGGGATTTCTTTTAAACAATGTCCACATGTACTACTCCAAAACACAATAATATAATTTTCGGCAGTATTGAGTTCGCTTAATTTTTTTATTGTCGATGTTTCTTCTTCGACTTCCCAAGAAAAATCTGGAGCTGCATTGCCAATAGATATACTTTTATAAAGTGTTAATCCATCTACAAGTTCTTTATCGTCTAATGCTTCAGCAAGACTAATTAAATAATTATCTGAAATATAATTAGCCACTTCTTCAAAATTAGCATCTACCATTTGCTGCCATAAAACTTCCAATAAGTTTTTTTTAATAAAAGGTTCAGCATCTTTCATAGCCAAAAAAACATCGTCTATATTCTTTTCGTAAATTATTGTTTCATCTTCGGCTTCTAAAGCCATTCCGAATACATAGTTAAGGATACGCTCAATTAAAAAACTTGAACTTTGAAGGGTTTCGTTATTAAAATCAACATGGTCGAAAAAATGAATTTTTAAGTTATTAATGTAGGTTTTTATGTCTTCAAAGTTTTCTGGGATATAAGGTCTATTCGCTATAATAAAATGCGAAGCGATTGTTCCTTTTGCTACTTCTTCAAAGTTAGTTTGGGTTTCGAGCTGTGTTTTAAAAATTGAAGCTAATGCTAAAGTATCTGTACTTTGTTGCTGAAAAAAATTACCAATACTTTGGCTTACCAAAGACATGCTGTTTGTATAAGAACTAACTAACTGGTTTTCGATCGAGGATTTATATTCTATTCCTGTTTCATTATTAAAAGTAAATTCTACATCTTCTTTTGCATTATAAATAATATCGAAATTGTTTTCTTCTTGAGGAATTGCATACACTAACTTGTACATGCCTTGAGTTATAGTTGAATCTAACTGAAACTCGAAATATCCTTCTTCATTTATTTCTGTATTTGCTATAAAAAGTGAGCTTATTGGTGTGACTTCGTATAAAATGACCCATTCGTAATCTTTTGCAGGAGAGAAATGACCTTTAATTGTGTGTTGCGCAACTACAAGCGTTGGCAGAAACATGATTACAAACCACATTTTATTAAACAAAATAACTTTATTAATAAGACCCATAAATTTTAAAATGACACTTTTATTTTTCATTTTATTTTTCAATAATCAAGCCAAAATAGGTTGAAGTACTTTTAGTGATTTTTCAATTGTATTTATGTGTTCAAAAGTAAGCAATAATCGTAATCCTTTCCTAGTTTGTTTCTCTTTCATTTTACAAATATTTGGATGCAATTGTACAAACTGTAAAACTTTGGTAAACATTTCACTTTGATAAAAACCACTTTGCTGATCGCTTATAAAATAACCTATTAATTTACCTTGTTTCATTATTACTTTCTCTAATCCAATTTTTATTGCAATCCATTTTATTCTTACACTATTTAACAAATCTTCAACTTGTGTTGGCAATTCTCCAAAACGATCAATAATTTCTGATTCAAATTTTTGTAACTCTTCTTCCGTTTTTAGATTGTTAAGCTGTGTATAGAGATTGAGTCTTTCTGTTATACTGTTCACATAATCGTCTGGAAATAACAGTTCAAAATCAGTGTCGATAGTAATATCTTTTACATAATCTTTTGGTTTACTCTTATCTTCTTTATACAAGGCTGCAAACTCATTTTCTTTTAATTCGTCAATGGCTTCATTTAGTATTTTTTGATAGGTGTCAAACCCAATTTCATTAATAAAACCACTTTGCTCACCACCAAGCAAATCTCCTGCTCCACGTATTTCGAGATCTTTCATTGCAATATTAAAACCGCTGCCAAGTGCTGTAAATTGTTCTAAAGCTGTGATGCGTTTTCTGGCATCAGCTGTCATTGCAGAATATTCTGGCGTTATAAAATAACAGAATGCTTTTTTGTTGCTACGACCAACACGTCCACGCATTTGGTGTAAATCACTCAAGCCAAAATTATTTGCATTATGGATGAAAATAGTATTCGCATTTGGTACATCAAGACCGCTTTCAATAATTGTTGTGCTTACCAAAACATCAAATTCACCATTCATAAAAGCCAACATGAGCTGTTCGAGTTTTCTACCGTCTAATTGTCCATGACCAATTCCAATTTTAGCGTCTGGCACCAAACGCTGTATCATACCTGCAACTTCCTTGATGTTTTCTATCCTGTTATGCACAAAAAAGATTTGACCTCCACGTTGTATTTCATAACTAATGGCATCTCTAATAATTTCTTCGCTAAACCGAATGACGCTACTTTCAATAGGATAACGATTTGGTGGTGGCGTTGTAATAACCGATAAATCACGTGCTGCCATTAAACTAAACTGAAGTGTTCGTGGAATTGGAGTTGCTGTTAAAGTCAATACATCAACATTTTCTTTTATGGTTTTTAATTTTTCTTTTACTGCAACACCAAACTTTTGTTCTTCATCAACAATAAGTAAGCCTAAATCTTTAAATTTCACTTTACTATTAGCCAGTTGATGTGTGCCTATTAAAATATCTACATGACCTTTTTCTAAACCTTCTAGAGTGTCTCGTCTTTGTTTAGTAGTTCTAAAACGATTGATATAATTTACAGTTACAGGAAAATCTTTTAAACGCTCACTAAAGGTCCTAAAATGCTGAAACGCTAAAATAGTAGTTGGTACTAAAACAGCAACTTGCTTCCCATTGTCTACAGCTTTAAAAGCTGCACGAATAGCGACTTCGGTTTTTCCAAAACCTACATCTCCGCAAACCAAACGATCCATTGGTCGCTCACTTTCCATATCTACTTTAATATCTGCAGTTGCTGTAATTTGGTCTGGAGTATCTTCGTAAACAAAAGACGCTTCCAGTTCGTGTTGCATATAACTATCTGGAAGGTATCGATAACCTTTTCTCATTTTACGTTTAGCATAGAGTTTAATTAGGTTAAACGCAATTTCTTTGACTCTCGATTTTGTTTTCTGTTTGAGGGCTTTCCATGCTTTACTACCAAGCTTATATATTTTTGGAGGCTTTCCGTCTTTACCATTAAACTTGGTGATTTTGTGAAGCGAATGAATGCTTAAATACAATATATCCCGTTCGCCATATACCAATTTTATGGCTTCTTGTTTTTTACCTTCTACATCAATTTTTTGAAGACCTCCAAACCTACCAATACCATGATCTATATGAGTTACATAATCTCCAACATCGAGTTTGGTTAGTTCTTTTAAGGTAATTGCTTGCTTTTTGGCATAACCATTTTTAAGATGAAATTTATGATAACGCTCAAAAATTTGATGGTCTGTATAACAAACTATCTTATTGTCATGATCTACAAACCCTTGATATAATGACAATACAATGGTTTTATAATGAACGTCCTGCTCAACATCTTCAAAAATATCATGAAACCGTTTGGCTTGTTGTTCGCTTACACATGCTAAATAATTGGTAAAACCCTTATTGTGATTTGCATTAAGATTTTCAATTAGCAAATCGAATTGTTTGTTAAATGAAGGTTGAGGTGTTGTGTTAAAGGTAATCTCGTTTATTAGATGAGATCCTGAAACAAGTTCAGGATGACACTTGAAAAAAGAGTCACTTCCAAACTCAACCAAAGTAAAATCCAATAGCTGATTTTTAAGTAATTCAGAGTTGCAAAAGAGGTCGTTTGGTTCGCTGTGTTTTATTTCTGTTGAAAGGGCTTCAAAAGTTTCAGAAGCTTTTTTAAACAACGAGTCAGTTCTGGTAAATAACAATTCGGTGTTTTTAGTAAAAACCACTGTTTTCTGTGCAATATATTTTAGAAAACTTTGCCTTTTTTCTTCCAAAAATTTATTAGCAACATTAGGTATAATGCTAATCTTCTTGATCTGTTCGGTTGAGAGTTGTGTTTCTACATCAAAAGTCCTTAAGCTATCTATTTCATCTCCAAAAAATTCAATTCGGTAAGGTTCGTTGTGAGAAAAAGAAAACACATCTACAATACCACCACGAACAGAAAATTCTCCAGGCTCGGTGACAAAATCTACACGCTTAAACTGGTACTCAAACAAAACTTCGTTTACAAAATCTATAGATAAATTATCGTTTATGGCAATTTTTAAGGTATTGCGTTCCAGCTCTTTTCTAGTTACTACTTTTTCGAAAAGCGCATCTGGATAGGTAATAATTATTGCTGGTTTTTTTTGAGAGTTTATTCGGTTTAAAACTTCGGCACGCAATAAAACATTTGCATTATCGGTTTCTTCAATTTGGTATGGCCTGCGATAACTTCCTGGATAGAACAATACATCCTTATCGTTTAAAAGTTGTTCTAAATCGTTAAGATAAAATGCCGCTTCTTCTTTGTCGTTAAAAATCAATAAAAAAGGCTTTTCGGCTTCTTTAAAAAGATTTGAAATAACAAAAGAAAATGAAGAGCCAACAAGTCCTTTTAAATGTGTTCTACTCTTGTCCTGAGCGGAGTCGAAGGGTTGAGATTTGGCAATAGTATTTTGCAGTTTTTGCGTTTGCAAAGACTGTAAATAAGTTTTCGAGATTAATGCTTTACTCACTTAAAAAGAGTTTGTACATCTTTAATAATACAACTTTACTTTTTAGCTTCGTTGTACAAAGAGTTTTTACGGATTAAGATGCAAATATATAATAATAGTTGATTAGAATTTTAAATATTAAACTTTTAAAAGCTCTAATTAATGTTATCTTTGCAGTACAATAAAACAAAAATAATTTATGTCAATTTCAGATTTATTCGATAGTGGATTTAGAAAACGCAATGAAGATCATTTTGCAGCAATAGTAAGAATAGCAATGGATGATGGCAAAATAACAGATGAAGAGAAAGCCTTTTTAGATCGTTTAGCTAAAAAATTAGACATAAGCGAGTTTGATTACAAACAAATTTTAAAAGATTATGACTCTCATCCTATTAATCCTCCTTTGTCGTACAATAAGCGTTTAGAACGTTTATTCGATTTGTCACGAATGGTTTATGCAGACCACATTAAAGATGAAAATGAAGTGAAACTTTTACATAAAATTGCAGTTGGTTTAGGCTTTTCGGCTGTGAATGTTAATTATATTGTAGATAAAGCCTTAAAATTAGTGCGTTCAGGAGCCAATCTAGAAGAGTTTATTCTAGCAATTAAAATGATGAACAAATAGTTTTAAGAAAAAAAAACGCTTACTGAAACAAGTTCAGCACAAGTCACTGTAAGAAACAAGGATCAAGACTTTTTTTAATTAACTGACAAACATCTATTTAATACTAAAAATGGTGTTTATTCATTTTAGTTAAAACTATTAGTTTGCTTTAAATAACTCTAAATATAAGGCACTAAATAGTTGCTTTTTGCATAAACTCTTCAGCCTCACCAACCATATTTTCGCTTCCACAAAAGAAAGGTACACGTTGATGTAATTCTGTAGGCTGAATATCTAAAATTCTGGTAAACCCATCACTTGCTTTTCCATTAGCTTGTTCGGCAATAAATGCCATTGGATTACATTCGTATAATAAACGTAATTTTCCTGTTGGGTTTTTAGATGTATTTGGATAAATATATATGCCTCCTTTAATCATATTTCTGTGGAAATCGGAAACCAAAGACCCAATATATCTTGAGGTATAAGGTCTGTTTCCTTCTTCCATTTGGCAATATTTTATATAATCTTTTACGCCTTGAGGAAAGTGAACATAATTCCCTTCGTTTACAGAATATATATTACCATCCTCAGGAAATTTCATATTAGGATGAGATAAATAAAAGGCACCAATAGCAGGATTTAAAGTAAATCCGTTTACTCCTACTCCAGTTGTATAAACCAACATTGTTGAAGTGCCATAAATAATATAACCAGCAGCAACTTGTTGATTTCCTTTTTGTAAAAAGTCTTCAAGAATTACTGGAGTCCCTAATGGTGTTACACGTCTATACACCGAAAAAATAGTGCCAACCGATACGTTAACATCTATATTAGAAGAACCATCTAAAGGGTCGATTAAAACAATATACTTATTTTGATTATTCTCATCCTGACTATTTATAGTGATAAAATGGTCTTCCTCTTCGCTGGCAATACCACAAACAATATTTCTATTAGTTAGTGTTTGTATAAATTTTTCGTTAGCATAAACATCTAATTTTTGTTGGTCTTCTCCTTGTATGTTTGTGTCTCCAAAAGCACCAAGTATATCTACTAATCCAGCTTTATTAACTTCATGATTCACAACTTTGGCAGCTAACCTAATAGAGTTAATTAAGCGTGACAGCTCACCTGAAGTATATTTAAACGATGTTTGATTTTCTATAATAAATTCACCCAGAGTTTGGTTTTTTCGAGACATTTTTAAAAGTGTGATTATTTATCGCAAATATCGTATTTTTTAATCAACTACAACGTTTTCGTCTGATGGTTTTTATTGTTTTTATTGTCAGATGTAATTTGTTAACGAACATTTTCGGAAAATATTAATCTTAATACTAGAACTCATTTCGTAAAAGATTAATAGAGCAAAACAATCAACTTTAAACTATATTTGACCTTATTTTCAAAAATATGGATTTTATAATTAGAGCAGCTACTGAAAAAGATATGCTTCAAGTACTAAACTTAATTAAAGAATTAGCACTTTTTGAAAAAGAACCCAATGCAGTTGAGATAACAATAAGCGATTTACAAAAAGATGGTTTTGGCGATCGTCCAGCATTTAAATGCTTTGTTGCCGAAATTAATAATACTATTGAAGGCATTGCTTTAGTTTATAAACGTTACTCTACCTGGAAAGGAGTTGTTTTACATTTAGAAGATTTAGTAGTAAATCCCAAAATGAGAGGTTTAGGTTTAGGAACTGCCTTATTAGACCAAGTTGTTAAATATGGCTATAGTTTAGGCGTAAAACGAATAAGTTGGGAAGTATTGGATTGGAACGAAGAAGCCATTACGCTATATGAAAAAAAAGGAGCAAAAGTGTTAAGAGATTGGGACGTTGTACAACTCGATGAACAAGGAATAAAAAATTATATATCAAAAATTGATTAATGCAAATATTTAAGTTTGGAGGCGCATCAGTTAAAGATGCAGAAGGTGTAAAAAACCTGATTAAAGTTCTGAAAGCTGTTGGTTATGACAACACATTAATTGTGGTTTCTGCAATGGGAAAAACAACCAATGCTTTAGAAAAAGTTATCGGGAACTATTTTAATAATAAAAAAGAGCTTCAGAGTTCTATTCAAGAAGTAAAAAAATACCACAATGAAATTTTATTAGATCTTTTTGATCCCGATAATCCCGATAGCTATCGGGATCGGGACGAACAGCATTCAGTATTTGATAAAATTTCAGAGTTTTTTAATGAGTTAAGTATCTTTTTTGATAGAAACAAATCTCCCGATTACAACTTTGTTTACGATCAAGTTGTCGGATTTGGAGAATTAGTTTCGACAACAATAATAAGTACATACCTAAATGAGGTTGGAATAAACAATAATTGGCTAGACGTTCGCAATCTAATTAAAACCGATAATTATTATAGAAACGCAAAAGTAAATTGGGATAAAACCCAAAGTATTATTTCAAAAAAAGTAAAGAAAAATATCCTAAATATTACTCAAGGATTTTTAGGTAGCGATGCTAATAATTTTACAACAACTTTAGGAAGAGAAGGCAGTGATTATACAGCAGCAATTTTTGCCTATTGCTTAAATGCTCAAAGTGTTACCATTTGGAAAGATGTTCCAGGTGTTCTTAATGCAGATCCTAGATATTTTGAAAATGCGCAACTCCTTAACCAAATCTCCTATCGTGAGACTATAGAGTTGGCTTTTTATGGTGCTTCGGTTATACATCCAAAAACTTTACAACCTCTACAACGTAAAGAGATTCCATTGTTTGTAAAATCTTTTTTAAATCCGAAAAACAATGGCACTAGTATTGGTAAGGGAATAGATTTAGAACCTAAAACACCTTGTTTTATTGTAAGGAAAAACCAAGTATTAATTTCATTGTCTTCGTTAGATTTTTCATTTATAGTTGAAGAAAATATTAGCGAAATTTTCAATTTATTACATTTATATAAAATGAAGGTTGATATGATACAAAATTCTGCAATTAGTTTTTCGGTTTGTGTTGATAACAACTACAACAATCTGGAAAAATTACTCTTACATTTAAAAGCCAAATTTAAAGTAACTCATCACGAAAACGTTTCGCTTTATACCATTCGCCATTACGACCAAAAATCAATTCAGAATTTAGAAAAAAACAAAACCGTTTTATTAAAACAATTGTATCAAGAAACCGTTCAAATAGTAACTAAATAGCCTTTAAATTTTATTATTAAGTATATTTGTATTTACTCACGGTTTATTATTATAATATTGTGTTCGTGAATGTAAACATTTCGTTCAAAAAATAATTTATGGCATTAGTAACTGCAAAAGAAGTCTCAAAGGCTATTAAGGCAGACAGATATGGTTTTATAGGAACTTTTGTGGGTTGGTTACTTTTGAAAGTTTTAAAGATTTCTACAATAAATAATGTTTATAATCGAAACAAACATTTAAGTGGCCTTGAATTTTTAAATGCTCTTTTAGATGAGTTTCAAATTAAATTCGAAATTCCTGATGAAGATTTAAAGCGCTTACCAAAAAGTGGTGCTTATATTACAATTTCCAATCATCCTCTTGGTGGCATAGATGGTATTTTGCTGTTAAAATTAATGTTAGAGCAACGCAGTGATTTTAAAATCATTGCTAATTTTCTATTACATCGTATTGAACCTTTAAAACCTTACATAATGCCTGTTAATCCTTTTGAAGATAGAAAGGATGCTAAAAATAGTATAACAGGTTTTAAAAACTCTATCCTACATTTAAGAGAAGGTAAGCCATTGGGGATTTTTCCTGCTGGTGAAGTTTCAACATATAGAGATGGTAAATTGGTTGTAGATAAACCATGGGAAGATGCTGCTATGAAACTTGTAAAGAAAGCAGAAGTTCCTGTAGTACCAATATATTTTCATGCAAAAAATAGTAAGCTGTTTTACAAATTATCAAAAATAAGCGACACGTTTAGAACAGCTAAATTACCTTCGGAAGTACTCACTCAAAAACGTCGTATCATAAAAGTTAGGATTGGTAAACCTATTTCTGTTAAAGACCAACAAGAACATGACGAGCTTCACGATTTTTCAGAGTTTATAAGACGTAAAACCTATATGTTATCTAATACTTTTGAAGACAAACCTAAAATATTAAATAATTTTTCATCGCCTTTAAAAGTTCCAAAGCCACCAAAAAAGATTGTAACTCCTGTAAAAACAGATGTTATGATTAAAGAAATTGAAGAGCTTAAAGAAAGTGATTACAGGCTGTTAAAAAGCAAAAATTATGAAGTTTATTTAGCTCCAGCCAGTAAACTCCCAAACATTTTACGAGAAATCGGAAGATTACGAGAAATAACATTTAGAGAAGTTGGTGAAGGCACAAATGAAGCTATAGATTTAGATAGGTTTGACACCTATTACCACCATATGTTTCTTTGGGACACCAATACGCAACAAATAGCTGGAGCTTATAGAATGGGATTAGGTTCAAAAATTTTCGAAAAATATGGTATCGATGGTTTTTATCTTCAAGATTTATTTCGGTTTGAGCCTGAACTTTTTAAGATGATGAGTCGTTCTATCGAATTAGGACGAGCTTTTATTATCAAAGAGTTTCAACAAAAACCAATGCCTCTTTTTTTACTTTGGAAAGGTATAGTGCACACTACCTTACGCTTTCCTGAACATAAGTTTTTAATTGGAGGTGTTAGCATTAGCAACCAATTCTCTAACTTTTCAAAATCGTTGATGATTGAGTTTATGAAATCGCATTATTACGATCCATACATCGCACAATATGTACATCCAAAAAAGGAATTTAAAGTAAAACTAAAAGATGCTGACAAAGATTTTGTGTTTGATGCAACTGAAGCCGATTTGAATAAATTTGATAGAATTATTGATGAGTTAGAACCCGGAAGTCTTAGAATGCCTGTACTGCTAAAAAAATACATTAAACAAAATGCAAGACTTATAGGCTTTAACGTTGACCCATTATTTAACAATGCTGTAGATGGCTTAATGTATATTAAAATTGCCGATTTACCAGAAAGTACAGTACGTCCTGTTATGGAAGAGTTTCAAGCAGAATTGGAACGTAAATTTATGGAGAATCATGATAGGTAAATATTTTTTATCTAATATTTGCTTCTACAAAACCTTTACAAAAATATTTTATTTCATTCCTCGCTTTTTCAAAAGCCAAATGTTTTTCCATTTTAGTGCCTTTTACTTTTGAAGGATCGAAAAAATTGTGATGTAGTCGTATAGCGTTTTTGCTTGGTATGTATGGACAATGTTCTTTGGCATGATCGCAAACTGTAATAATATAATCGAAATCAAT
>JAKITV010000051.1 GCA_021647885.1 Flavobacteriaceae bacterium
AGGGACAAAATTTTTCAGCGTGTTGTTGTGGTTAAAAATATGCCATTTAACAATAACCAAACTGGAATGACCCAAGAAGAACGCGATATAATTAATTGTTGGATAAATCAAGGTGCACCAAAATAAATAAATATGATAACACTAAATATACTCAATTCACTTTCTGAAAAAGAAGCTTATACACATTTTGAAAAATGCTGTGTATCTAAAACTTGGATTTTAAAAATGGTGGAAAGCAGACCGTTTTCTTCGGAAGAAGATGTCCTCAAGAAAGCAGCATCTATTTGGTATAACGATTGCTCACTTGACGATTTTAAACAAGCATTTACGGGACATCCAAAAATAGGTGATGTAGATAGCTTAAGAGAAAAATTCGCCAATACTAAAGAATGGGCAAATAATGAACAAGCCAAAGTTGCTGAAGCAAATGCTCTAACCATTGAAGCATTGGCAAAAGCTAATAAAACTTACAAAGACAAGTTTGGTTATATTTTTATTGTAAGTGCAAGCGGAAAATCTGCTGAAGAAATGTTAGCTATCATTAACGAAAGATTACATCATGACAAAGAAGATGAAATCTATGTTGCAATGAATGAACAGCATAAAATTACTGTAATTCGTTTAGATAAATTAATTGAAGGACTATTAGTAACGGCTGAAATAACCAGTCAGATTACAACTCACGCTTTAGACACCTCATCTGGAACACCTGCAAACAATATGCTTATTACTTTAAAGGGTTTGCGTGGTAAACAATGGAAACCTATGAGTGTTGGCATTACTAATACTGATGGTCGCATTAGTGATGTGCTTCCTCCAGGAAGACTATTAATTCCAGGTAATTATATGATGACATTTAACACAGCAAATTATTACGAAAGTCATAATCAAAAAGGCTTTTACCCTGAAGTCTCTATTCAGTTTGAAGTCTCAGATAACAGTCATTACCATATCCCATTATTAATAAATCCGTTTGGTTATACGACTTATAGAGGAAGTTAAAAAATGGAACGCAGATAACGCAGATTGTTTATGATTTACACAGATTTTATAATAAATTTATCAGCGAAAATCTGCTTAATCGGTGTCATCAGCGTTCTATAATAAAAAAACAAACAATGAACTTAAGCATATCACAAGATAAAAAATCAAGCATTTTTGGCGATTTAAAAGTTGCCAATACGACATTTAATAAAATTTATCGTGGCGATAGAGAAGACAGACAACCAATACATACAGTATATGGTGGTGCTAATCTTTTTAAATCAAACACTACACGGGTTTTAGGCACTATTGCCTTAAAATCCTTATTACACTATGCGCCCGATTTTATAGAATTCGGAAAAGCATTCCAATTAAATGGTTATGAAAACTTTCCATTAGAAGCTGAAGCACAAAAAGCTTTAATTAATGAACTTGAAAATCTTTCAGAAGATGAATTAAAAGCTCATTATGCAGGATTTCCATATCGTATTTATAAAAAGGTAATTGCAAAACTAAAGCGAGAAGGTGTTGAAGATTTTAGAATAGATTTTGAAGATGGTTTTGGAAATCGTTCAGACAAAGAAGAAGATGAAACTGCTGTAACTGCTGCAACACAAGTTGCAAAAGGTATGGAAGATGGTACATTATCGCCTTTTATTGGCATTCGCATTAAACCCTTTACCGAAGAATTAAAAGAACGTGGCTTGCGAACACTCGACATTTTCTTAACAACTTTGCTTACTGCTTCCAACGGAAAATTACCAAATAATTTTGTGGTTATGCTCCCAAAAGTAACCATTCCAGAACAAATTATTGCATTAGTATCATTTTTCGAAATCATAGAAGAACAATTCAATTTAGAACCTGGAATTTTAAAAATGGAAATAATGGTTGAAACCACACAATCTATTATGGATCATTCTGGGACAAATCCGTTATATCGTTTTATTTTAGCAAGTAAAGGACGTTGCATTGCAACGCACTTTGGCACTTACGATTATACAGCTTCAAACAACATTACAGCAACATACCAGGAAATGGATCATGATGTTTGTGATTTTGCACATTATATGACAAAAGTGGCACTGAATCATACAGGAGTTTGGCTATCTGATGGAGCAACTAATACAATGCCAATTGGACCGCATCGTGGCGATTTAACCAAAGCTCAAGAGCAAGAAAACAAAGAGGTAGTACATCGCGCTTGGCTTAAAGGATATCAACACATTCGGCATTCATTATATAAAGGATTATATCAAGGTTGGGATTTAAATCCTGCGCAATTACCAATGCGTTATACAGCAGTTTATGCTTTCTTTTTAGAAAGTTATGACGATGCTGTTTTAAGATTAAAAACATTTATAGAAAAAGCCGCTCAAGCCACTTTAATTGGTAATACTTTTGATGATGCTGCAACAGGACAAGGACTTTTAAACTACTTTTTGAAGGCATTAAATAGTGGAGCTATAACTATTGAAGAAGTATTAGCAACTGGCTTAACTTTAGATGAAATTAGAACACGATCGTTTGCTAAAATTTTGAAGGATAGACGAGCTAATTTGAAGTAAACCAGAATAGAACACTGATGACGCTAATTTAGCAGATATGCGCAGATGAAATCAGTTTTAAATCATAAAAAATCTGTGTCATCTGCGTTCTAACTACTTTTATAATGTTCCTGAAGAAGTTGCGCAACCACACTAATCGCTATTTCTTTTGGCGAGTTCCCTCCAATTTCTAATCCTATTGGGCAAACAACATTGGTCATTCCTTCTTTTATAGACAGTTCATTTATAAGCATATTATTAAATCGAGCACGTTTGGTTTTGCTTCCAATAAGTCCTAAAAATTTAGTTTCGTTTTGCAAAGCCATAGCTACGATATCGAAATCGATTTTATGATCGTGTGTCATAATAAGTACATAACAATTATTTCCCCAATGTACTACGTCTTTAAAGCTTTTAAAATCGGTTGTATCTACAGTACAAGAAGTAACACTTTTATCAAAATCCAAATTAGAAAGCCAATCTTTTCGGGAATCAATTAAATTAACTTGAAAAGGTGTATCTTTTAATAGTTGACATATTTCAACTCCAATATGTCCTGCTCCAAATAAAAAAAGTTCAGGAGATTGATTCATAGGTTCTATAATTAATTCCACTTTCCCGCCACAACACTGTTCAAATTCTGGCCCTAAAGTATATGAGGTTTCTATAATTCTGTTTTCTTCAATAGCTTTAATTGCTTCATCAATAGCTAAAAATTCTAGCTTTCCGCCACCTATTGTACCAAATAATTCTTTCTCTTTAGTAACAATCATTCTAGAAGACACAACGCATGGTGTTGAACCTAAACATTTAGTAACTGTAACCAAAGCAATTGGCTCTCTTTTCTTCTTAAAATCGCTTAATAATTCAATCCAGTTTAGCATAAACTATATATTTTTTAAAAGTAATATTTTTCCTTGAATTAGTTTTTTATATATTTTCTAACATTAATTCGTAAACTTTTATATATTTTTCCGTCTATAAAACATTATAATCCAAAAATCATGTCTAAAACTTATTACGATCCTGCCGACTTAAGAAAGTTTGGAAATATTACAGAATGGAGTGAAGAACTAGGTATAAAGTTTTTTGAGTATTACAATAAAGTTTTTGAAGAAGGTGCGCTTACTGCTCGTGAAAAATCTTTAATTGCTTTAGCTGTATCACACGTAGTTAAATGTCCGTATTGTATAGATGCATACACTAAAGATGGATTGCAAAGAGGTCTTACTAAAGAAGAAATGATGGAAGCAGTACATGCAGGAGCTGCCATTGAAAGTGGCGCAACACTTGTTCATGCAGTGCAAATGATGAATAAAGTAAACAAATTAGATGGATAAAAATGCTGGAAGTCGGGAGACTGAAGCTTGAAGTGAAAAAGATTTCCACTTTCGTGGAAAATAAATATGACAAAACTTAAAATACAATCGCTTCATAAACGCGAAAGTGAATTAGCAAATGCTAAAAGACAATTGGAGATTTTATCAAATGGGATTTTTTTAAATGGTGGATTGCCAAAATTTGAAGCTAAAATAGCCGAAACAAATCAGTTTCCTTTAAAACCTAACAAGCTTGAAATATTTCAAGTTAATGTTGGTTATATGTGTAATCAGGTTTGCTCACATTGCCATGTAGATGCTGGTCCAGATCGAACCGAAATCATGACAATAGAAACAATGCAGCAATGTTTGGATGTCATCAAAAAAACAGAAGCTCATACACTAGACTTAACAGGTGGAGCGCCAGAAATGAATCCCAATTTTCGTTGGTTTGTAGAAGAAGCTACTAAAGTTGGAATTAAAGATTTCATTGTTCGCTCTAACCTAACGATAATAAGAGCTAATAAAAAATATCACGATTTACCAGAGTTTTTTAAAAAACATAACGTACATGTAGTATCTTCAATGCCTCACTGGACACGTGGAAAAACTGATAGGCAACGTGGAGATGGTGTTTTTGATAAATCTATTAAAGCATTACAAGAATTAAATGCAATAGGTTACGGAATGCCAAATAGTAATTTAAAATTAGATTTGGTTTTTAATCCAACTGGAGCATTTTTACCTGGAGACCAGATGTCTTTAGAAAAAGAATTTAAAAAAGCATTAAAGGAAGATTATGGCATTCAGTTTCATAATCTATTTGCGATAACCAATTTGCCAATAAGTCGATTTTTAGACTACTTAATTGCATCCGAAAATTATGAAGATTATATGTACTCGTTAGTTGAAGCTTATAACCCTTCAGCAGTAACAAATGTAATGTGTACAAATACTATTTCTGTGAGTTGGGATGGTTGGCTTTACGATTGCGACTTTAACCAAATGTTAGGATTAAAAGTAGCCAGTAAAGTAAAACATATTAAAGATTACAATGAAGAATTGCTTCAAAACAGAAACATAATAACCTCTCAACATTGTTATGGTTGTACTGCTGGCGCTGGAAGTAGTTGCCAAGGAAGTGTGATTTAAGAAAATAATAATAGAACGCAGATGACACAGGTTAAGCAGATATTCGCAGATAAAATCATTTTTAATCATAAAAAATCAGTGTCATCTGCGTTCCTTTTATTAAAAAACAAAATTTTAAGCATAATACTCATTTTATTTGTAACTCAATTCACTATAGCTCAAAAACAAGAACCAGAAACACTTTCAGAATTACTAAAAATGTATAACGAACGAAGTGTTCCATACATTTCTGTACAAGAATTGGCAATGCCAAAAACCAAAGCTATTATTTTAGATGCAAGAGAAAAAAAAGAGTATAATGTAAGTCATATAAAAGATGCTATTTATGTTGGATACGATTTTTTTGAAATTGATTCTGTCCAACAAAAACTCCCAAATAAAGATTCTCAAATTGTAGTGTATTGTTCACTTGGAATTCGCTCTGAAGACATTGCAGAAAAACTCAAAAAAGCAGGCTACAAAAACGTTTTAAATCTATATGGTGGCATTTTTGAGTGGAAAAACAATAACTTCACTATTTATGATTCTGAAGAAAATGAAACTGAAAACGTACATACTTTTTCTTTAGAATGGAGTAAATGGTTCACAAATGGAATTAAGATTTATGAAAAGGAAATTCAGAATTAATAATTCAGAATTCTGAATTAACAAAAGTGCATTCGTGGCAAAAGGAAAAAACCTCATAATAATATTCACCAGAAACCCGGAACTTGGCAAAGTAAAAACACGTCTCGCCAAAACCATTGGTAATGAATCTGCTTTAAACATCTACAAATTCTTATTAAATTACACAGAAAAAACAATTAGAAATATTGATTGCGATAAAGCGATTTATTACACTTCAGATGTGAAACATAATGATATTTGGGATGAAACCATATATCAAAAACACCTTCAAAAAGGAGATGATTTAGGTTTACGAATGCTAAATGCTTTCGATAATGCTTTCAAAAACAACTATCAAAAAGTAGTGATTGTTGGCAGCGATTTATTCGATTTACAATCCAAACACATTGAAGAAACTTTCAGAAATTTAGACAATCATAATGTCGTAATTGGTCCAGCAAAAGATGGAGGTTATTATTTATTAGGTATGAAAAAACTATATACTCAAGTTTTTAAAAACAAAGTTTGGGGAACAGAAACCGTTAGAAAAAACACAATGCAAGATTTACAAAACGAAAGCGTATTTTTGCTCGAAGAATTAAATGATATTGATACATATGATGATATGAAAGATAATTCAACCTTAAAAAACTTCATCAAACAATGATAAAATACATCAACGAAACTGTAGACTACTTACAAGAAAAAGGATTCGACAATCCAGAAGTAGGAATTATTCTTGGCACAGGTTTAGGAAAACTCGTCGAAGAAATTGAAATTATAAAAGAAGTAAGCTACAACCATATCCCAAATTTTCCAACTGCTACCGTCGAGTTTCATAAAGGCAAACTTATCTATGGACTTTTAGAAAATACGAAAGTTATAGTTATGCAAGGGCGTTTTCATTTATATGAAGGTTATACAATGCAAGATGTTACCTATCCTGTTCGTGTAATGGAAAAACTTGGGGTTAAAACACTTTTAGTTTCCAACGCAGCAGGAGCAATTAATCTCAACTTTAAAAAAGGGGAATTAATGCTAATTGAAGACCATATTAATTTACAAGGCAGTTCACCATTAGCATTTAAAGGTGTAGAAAAATTAGGCGAACGCTTTACAGATATGAGTCAACCCTACAATAAAGAAATAAACGACACACTAATAACTATTGCTAAAACCAATACCATAAAACTCCATCAAGGTGTTTACGTAAGTGTCGTAGGTCCACAACTAGAAACACGAGCTGAATATAGAATGCTAAAAATCATTGGTGCAGATGCTGTAGGCATGAGTACAGTTCCTGAAATTATTGTTGCCAACCATTTAAATTTAAAAGCAGCAGCAGTGTCAGTTTTAACAGACGAATGCGACCCAGATAATCTAAAGCCTGTTGATATTGCTGAAATTATTGCAATAGCAAACAAAGCAGAGCCTAATATGATAACATTATTTAAAGAATTAATAAAAGAAATATAAAAAAGTAAGCAGTATTCTAGTCCACAGTTGGCAGTTAAATTTAACACAACTATGGACTGAATACACGCAAAGCAGACCTCACAGGTTTTAAAAACCTGTGAGGTCTCAAAAAAAAAAACAAAAACATGAGTTATTTAAATGCAACTAACGAATTATACAAAGAAGCAGCACTAAATCCAGATGTTGGATTATGCTGTACCACAAATCCCATTTGGGAATTGCCAGGATTAAAAATTCCACGCATTATGCAAGAAATGAACTATGGCTGTGGAAGTACAGTTCATGCGCGCGATTTAACCAACAATCCTAAAATGTTATATGTTGGCGTTGGTGGCGGAATGGAATTGTTGCAATTCGCCTATTTTAATCGTGAAAAAGCAGGTGTTGTAGGTATAGATGTGGTTGATGAAATGCTGGAAGCATCTCGAAAAAACTTTATAGAAGCCGAAGCACAAAACCCTTGGTTTAAAAGTGAATTTGTTGAACTTAAAAAAGGTGATGCAATGCATCTTCCTATTGATGATAATAGCATTGATGTAGCTGCTCAAAACTGCTTATTCAATATTTTTAAAGCTGAAGATTTAAAGAAAGCCATTACCGAAATGTATCGTGTGCTTAAACCTCACGGAAGATTAGTAATGAGCGACCCAACTTGTGAACAACCTATGAATGAAGAGCTACGTAACGACGATAGATTACGTGCTTTGTGTTTAAGTGGAAGTTTACCAATTGCCGAATATGTGAAAATGCTAACTGATGCTGGTTTTGGAACAATTGAAATTAGAGCCAGAAAACCTTACAGGATTTTGGATCCTAAAAATTATCCAACAAACGAATTAATCTATATCGAATCTATAGAAATAGCTGCCATTAAAGACCCAATGCCAAGCGATGGACCATGTGTTTTTACAGGCAAAGCTGCCATTTATTATGGCAAAGACGATTATTTTGATGACAAAGCAGGGCATATTTTATTGAAAAATCAACCAATAGCCATTTGCGATAAAACTGCTGATCAATTAAAAAAATTAAACATAGATGATATTTATTTTTCAGAATCTACATATCATTACGATGGTGGAGGTTGCTGCTAATTTTTAGAATAAAATGATGAAATTAAGAAATTCAATTGTAATAGTTTTTACTAGTATCGCTTTTGGTGTAACTGCACAAAATTTCGATAATTCTATATGGAATGAAATTTTGGAATCTTATGTAAATAGAAATGGCAATGTAAACTATAAGGCATTAAAAGAAAATGACGCAGATTTAAGCACTTATTTACGTCAATTTGAAAAAACCAACCCAACAGAGCAATGGACCAAAGCCGAAAAATTAGCCTATTGGATTAACGCATATAATGCTTTTACAGTAAAACTCATAATAGACAATTATCCCGTTAAAAGCATAAAGGATATTGACAAACCATGGGATAAAAAATTTATTTCAATTGGTGGTAAATTGTTATCGCTCAACCATATTGAACACGGAATACTTCGTAAAATGAACGAACCTCGTATTCATTTTGCTATTGTTTGCGCTTCTGTATCTTGTCCTAAATTACAGAATATTGCCTTTGAATCTTCAACAATTGAAGCCCAATTAGCTAATGCCACAAAAGATTTTTTAGCAGATTCTACAAAAAATAATCTCTCGCAAAATAAAATTAAAATTTCTAAACTTTTTAAATGGTTTTCTTCAGATTTTAAACAGAAAGGTTCTTTAATTGACTTTTTAAATAAATATTCAGAAATTACCATTTCAAAGAAAGCAAGTAAGAGTTATAAAGATTATGACTGGAATTTGAATGAATAAATTCTATTCCCTCAAAAGAGGGAATCTTTTACTTCATATCTAAAAAGCAAAAATGGATTCCTGCCTTCGCAAGAATGACAATAGATGAAGAAACATAAACTCTCTATCATAATTCCGATACTAAATGAAGTAGAAACAATAGGTAATTTGCTTCAACATTTACTTGATAATTCTTCAAAAGATAATATTACAGAAATTATTGTGGTTGATGGAGGGAGTACAGATGGCTCACAAAATATTGTAATCAATTTTACACAACAAAATCAGAAATATCACAGGTTTTTAAAACCTGTGATCTCTAACATAAAACTCCTAAACTCAAAACGAGGTAGAGCAAAACAAATGAATCTTGGCGCAGAAAATGCAACAGGAAACATTCTGTATTTTTTGCATGCCGATTCATTTCCGCCAAAGGCTTTTGACCAATTAATAATTAATGAAATTGAGAAAACTAATCTTGCAGGATGCTTCAGAATGCAATTTGACCATAATCATTGGTGGTTACGTTTAGCAAGTTGGCTCACACAATTTAGATGGCGCACTTGCAGAGGTGGAGATCAAAGTCAGTTTATAACAAAAGAACTTTTTAATGAAATTGGTGGCTTTGATGAAAATTATGTTATTTATGAAGACAATATTCTTATAAACGAGCTTTACTCAAGAAATGAGTTTGTTGTTATTCAACATAAAATTAAAACTTCAGCAAGATCTTACAAAAGAAATGGCGTTTGGAAATTGCAATATCACTTTTGGGCAATTTATGTAAAACGATGGTTTGGAGCTTCATCTGAAGAAATATATCGTTATTATAAAAAGAATGTAATTTAAAAATACTGCCCAATACCAAATACTAATCCTTTTGTAGAGTTTTGTGTAACTCCTATTCCATAATCAATTCTAAAAATAGCATTGTATATTTTTTTATGAATAAAACGTAATCCAAAACCTGGATATATCCTTATATTTTCAGATTCGCTAAAATCGCCAAAATCGCCTCCTGGATTTCGCCAGCTTCCCACATCTATAAACGCATTACCTTGTAAAACAAACCAGCCTTTTTCGTACAAAGTATATCGGTATTCTGTGTTTAAAACTATAGCTCCTGTACCTCTATCAATAGTATTACCTACACCTCTTATATTTAAGTTATTATCTACCGAAAATGGCGCAAAAGGCGTTTCGTCATTACTCGATAAACCTAACCGCAATCTACTTGCCCAATTACCTTTTTCGCCTAATCTTTTGAAATAATAAAAATCATTCCAACCAATTAAAAAACTTGGCAACATCTCGCTTGTTGAAGTTACATATTGGAAATTAAACATGCTTCTAAAACCAGATACATATTGATAATAATAATCCAAATTATTAAACTCATATATTCCTTTGTATAGCAATTTATGAACATTCAGTTTTTGTGGTACATCAGGATTTGTTGCTCCAGTTTTATACTTATAATCTTCAACAAAATAATTAATACCTAGTTCAATTTTATTTTTGAAATTAATCTCATACAATCCCAAAACCTCTATTGATGTATTGTTATATTTGTAATTGGCTGTTGTATTATCAAAAAAAACAGGTTCTTGAGTTGTCAAATCTTGATGATTAATTGCCAAGCCTAATCGCCGACTAAACAAATTTGGAGCTCTAAAATTAATAGCGTATGAACTGTATATATCTTTTTGATAAAACCCTCCAAATACAATATTTTGTCCAAATAAATTGAACTCATACAAACCAATTCTGTACGCAAATTCATCATCATTGGTAGTATAAACATTTACTGAAGGAATTGTGGTGAAATTCTCTTCAATATTGTAAAACACATTATATTTATTATCATGCGAATAGAACACCTGATAATAAGCGTGAGCTACAGATGGCAAGTGTTTTATGCGTTTAATATCTTCCTCAATTTGCAATGAATCTAAAATTACTCCAGCTTTTGCTTTAGAAATTTTTTTTACAAAAGACGTTTTTAATCTTTTATTGCCTTGTACTTTTAAATCGGCGACTATATTGTTTTGTGCTAATCCTTGAATTTGAAAACAAAAGAAAACAAAATATACTACTAGTCTCATTTGTGTGAATAGTATGATTTAATAACTGCTTCAACAGGTTTGTTTTGTGGTGTAAATCGCGTATTTTTTTCACCTCCAGAACTTTCGTGATTATGATACCATTTCCACACAAATCCACCTGCAAACCAATCTTCTTTCCAAAATTCCTGAAATAATGCTTGGGTAGCATTTGTTTGAGCTTCAAGATTTACAGAAGTCATACTTCTATCACTTTCCCATGGTTCTTTGGCAGTATAATCCACACTTCTATAACCAAATTCGGTAAAAATAATTTGCTTGTTATATTTATCTGTCACAGCTTTAATTTCATTTTTGTGTTGTTTCCAAGCTTCCAAGCATTGTACGACTGTTGGTGTTTTTTCTTTACTTACCGGAAAATATGCATCTACTCCAATATAATCTAATTTGTTCCAAAAAGGAGTGCGTTTAAACTCGTTCCAGTTTGCTGCATAGGTCAATTTCCCTTTGTAAATTTTCTTTATTTCAAGTATTAAATTAGTCCAATATTCTGGCCTGTTCTCTATAAATTTTTCAAGTTCTGTTCCAATACAATAAATTTCTGCATTTATTTCTTGAGCTAATTCAGCAAATTCTATAATAAACTTGGAATATGAGTCTTCTAATAGTTTCCAGTTTTCTTCATTTGTCATTTCAATAAAACCAGTATATTCACCACGCCAAACCCAAATTTGAGGTTTAATCATAATTTTTATTCCCTTTTCTTGAAGTGCTTCAGCATATTGCTTTGCTCCTGCTTTAGTCTCACCAAACCATTGGCGTTCAGTATTAAAAGTAATTTCTGGATGTTTGATATTTCTTATAAATCCAAAGGGCATTATTGCAGCATAATTGGCATTTACATTAATAACAGGATTTACATGCTTCTCATTAATTGGCTCTCTTGAAGCTACAAAACTCACGCCATTAATTTTTTCGGTTTGTCCAAAACCAAATTGAATAATTAGAAATAAAAAAATAATTAGGAGTTTATATGTTTTCATTTGTATAACAATTACACTCCTAATTTACTAATAATGCTAAAATAAAGCTCTTAAACCTAAACTAAATGTTTGTCCTAGTCCTTGAAAACTATGTCCTCTAACAAATTTATCAAAAGATACTTCTATATTTAATACACGTGTTAATTGGTGCTTTCCACCAAAACCTAAAGAAGTGTAATTTTGTGAAAAATCGTTTCCTAAATCAATTAAAAAGACTTGTTTTGTATTAACAAAAACAGTAGTCTTTGCAGATGGGAAATAACTTAAAAAGATACCAAATGGCATAAACAAACTGTTGTTTGCAAAACGTTCTGCTACATTAGAATTTGCGTTTGCATCAGTACTCTTCTCACCAAAATTAAATCCTAAATCCACTTCGGTAAATACTTGCCATTTATCATCTCCAAAAGTCTTATCGTAAAAGAATTTAGTTTCCCAAAACACACTACGCTTATCCAAATAAGGAGCATTGGCTTTGTCTCTAAAAACAGGCAAATACACCGAACTAGTAAACGAAAAATTAGGAGTATTAGCAAAAGGCTGTACTCTAATTGAAGGTGCAATAGTTGTTAAACCACTTCTTGCACTTCCGTTATCTTCAAACTTAAATACATTAATGGCATCTGCTCCTCCAAAGGTATTAGAACGGACTTGAAAAATAAATCCAATATTTACACGAGAATTTTTGCTAATTCCTGTATAAATCTCTGTTGTATTAGTGAAAAATGTTTCTCTTGGTATTGAAACAGAATTACTTCCAGCGTCTGTGATTTTTGTTTGTGTGTAAAGGCTATTAAAAAACTTAATGTCCCATTGCCCTTTCTTTAATAGTTTTGAAGGTGTGTATTCTTGAATAACACTTCTTTGACCTTCAGTATCTTCCTGTGAAAACCCTGAAAAGCTTATACTTGTAAATACTAATAGTGCTATTAATTTTTTCATTTTTATTTTATTTTTATTATGCAAAGCAATGGTGCTTTTGTCGAATATAATGTTAGATAGCTTACAATAAATATGTTTTTTTAATATTTTCTTTGCTATTTATTAAGTTGTTACCTTTAGTCACGACAAATTATCCTATAACTGATAAAAATTAATGGAACATATTGTTATTATAGGCAACGGAATCTCTGGAGTTACTGCTGCTAGGCATATTCGCAAACTTTCCGATAAAAAAATTACTATAGTTTCTGCCGAAACAGATTACTTTTTCTCAAGAACTGCTTTGATGTATGTGTATATGGGACATATGAAATTTGAACACACACAACCTTACGAAAATTGGTTTTGGGAAAAGAATAAAATCAACCTTAAAAAAGGCTTTGTTAAAACGATTGAATCAAAATCTAAAACCTTGCATTTTGCTGATGGCGATATACTTCAATACGATAAATTAATTATTGCCACAGGAAGCAAACCCAATAAATTTGGTTGGCCTGGACAAGACCTTGATGGTGTTATGGGAATGTACCACAAGCAAGATTTAGATAATCTTGAAAAATATGCACCTAATAATAAGGTTTGTAAACGAGCTGTAATTGTTGGAGGTGGTTTAATTGGAATTGAATTAGCCGAAATGCTCAATTCTCGAAATATTCCAGTAACATTTTTGGTTCGAGAAGATAGCTTTTGGAATATGGTTTTACCTGAAGGTGAAAGTCAAATGATTAACAGGCATATTAAAAAACATCATATCGATTTGCGTTTGGGTGTTAATTTAAAAGAAATCCTTTCAGATAAAAATGGTAGAGCAAAAGGAGTAGTTATAGCCGAAACAGGAGAAGTAATTGATTGTGATGTGGTTGGATTAACTGCTGGAGTTTCACCAAATATAAATTTTATTAAAGATTCTGATATTGAAACAGGACGAGGTGTAAAAGTCAACCGTTTTTTAGAAACTAATATAAAAGATGTTTACGCTATTGGCGATTGTGCCGAACAACATGAAGCTATTGGACAACGAAGACCAATTGAAGCTGTTTGGTACACAGGACGAATGATGGGTGAAACCGTCGCACAAACTATTTGTGATAACAGAATTGAATACAAACCAAGACATTGGTTTAACTCTGCAAAATTTTTAGACATCGAATACCAAACCTATGGTTGGGTTTTTGCAAATCCGAAAGAAAATAATGCACATTTTCATTGGAAACATGAAGGTGACACTAAATGTATTACAGTAGAATATAATACTGAAACCAATGAGTTTTTAGGAATTAATACATTCGGAATTAGAATGCGTCATGAAACGTTTGATAAATGGCTTACTGAAAAACGTGGTGTAGATTATGTAATGAATCATTTAGCAGATGCTAATTTCGATCCTGAATTTTATAAAACTTTTGAGGTTGAAATTCTTTCAGCTTACAACAATCAATTACAAACAGTATAATGAAATTTAAATCTGTAATAAATATTAAACCTACAAGGACGACCTACAAGGTTTTTCCAACCTTGTAGGTCTAAACCTTGCAGGAGAAAACAAAAAACAAAATGAGCAACAAAACAAATCATAGTATGTCTTTAGCAAAACCTGATGCTAATGATCTTTCTACCAAACAAAAAATTGCTGTTGCCTTTGGAGTTATTGGACTTTTTATTTTAGTCTTGGCTCTTTTTAATACTAATTTTCCCAACAAAGGAATAATTTTAACTACTTCTTTAATATTAATTTCTGTTGGAACAATACTCTTTGCAAATGATGCTTACCTAACAAAATTAGAAGGCATTAAAAACGATGGTGTATGGTTTAAATCTATATCATCGCGTGGCACTTTAGGTTGGATTACTGGAATTGTATTAACCTTATTTTATGTAGTCTTATATTTTTACCCTCACTTGTTAGGACTTGGTGTTAATGGAGCTTCAAATACTGGTTTAGTGTCTTTATTCGACCCTTTAAGTTATTTATTAAGTGGAAGAGCTGCAAGTCAATGGTTTGTTTATGGCACACTTTATACAGTTGCCATTTTAGCTTTTGGTTATAAATTCATGTTGAAGTATCGTCATAATC
>JAKITV010000052.1 GCA_021647885.1 Flavobacteriaceae bacterium
AATCAAACTTTCTTGACCATTCTTTCGCTTCCGTTTTCTAATAGCTATATTCATATCTAAAGTTTTGTGCCGTTTTGTGCCGCCAATAAAAAAAGGCACAAATACGGGACAAATATAGTCAAAAATATACAAATAAGCAAAAACTAAATTTCAACAAATATTATTATATAATTGATTTTCAGCTTATTATATTGATATAGTTTGATATAGTTTGTGCTAGTTACTTCCCGATACAAAAGTTTGCAAAGATGTTACCCAATAAATCGTCGGTTGTGATTTCGCCTGTGATCTCACCAAAGTGATATAATGCTTGTCGAATATCTATTGCTAATAAATCTCCCGATAAACCAGAATCTATTCCTTGTTGTACTTTTTGTATTTCGTCAAATGCTTTTAATAAGGCATCATAATGTCTGGAGTTTGTTATAATAGTGTCATTATTTCGCAATGCTCCAGTATTTACAAACTCTAATAATTTCGTTTTTAATGCTTCAACACCTTCACCTGTTTTTGCTGAAAGCACTAAAAGATTTGGGATTTGTAATTTTAGATTTGAAGTTTCTTGCTCTTGGAGTTTATCAACTTTATTGGCAATAATCAACAAAGATTTTTCTGGAAACTTCTTCTGAATTTTATTAATCTCTTCTATATAACTCTGTTTTTCTGAAGCGTCAAACAAATACATAACAACTTGAGATTGTTCTATTTTTTCAAAGGTTTTCTTAATTCCAATGGTTTCAATTATATCTTCTGTTTCTCGTATTCCTGCTGTATCTATAAACCTAAAACTTATGCCTCCTATAATTAATTCGTCTTCAATGGCATCTCGTGTTGTTCCAGCAATCTCACTTACAATGGCTTTTTCTTCATTTAATAAGGCATTTAATAAAGTGGATTTACCAACATTAGGTTCGCCTATAATGGCAACAGGAATTCCGTTTTTTATAACATTACCAATGGCAAAAGAATCGATAAGATGCTTTAAGACTTTTATAATGCGATTAATTAATTCTTTAAACTGGTCACGATTAGCAAACTCAACATCTTCTTCGGCAAAATCCAATTCCAACTCTATTAAAGATGCAAAGTTGAGGAGCTCTTCTCTCAAAGCTTTAATTTTGTTACTAAATCCACCTCTCATTTGTTGTATTGCGACTTGGTGAGATGCTTCATTTTCGCTAGAAATTAAATCTGCCACAGCTTCAGCTTGACTTAAATCTAATTTTCCATTTAAAAAAGCACGTAATGTAAACTCACCTGGATTAGCAATTCGGCAACCATTACGCAAAAACAACTGTATGATTTCCTGCTGAATATAGACACTTCCATGACAAGATATTTCAACAACATTCTCTCCTGTATAAGAGTGAGGATCTTTAAATATTGAAACTAGAACTTCATCAATAACTCTATCACTATCAACGATATGACCTAAATGAATGGTATGTGTTTTCTGACTAGATAAGCCTTTACCACTAACCGATTTAAAAAAGGATTCACAAATTGTTATTGCATCTTTTCCAGAAATTCTAATAATGGCAATCGCTCCAACTCCTGAAGGTGTAGCTAATGCAATAATGTTATCCTCATTAATCATTAAAGTAAAATTTTAGCAAAAGTAATGAAATTGAATAACGACAACATATACTTAATACATTTTAAATATGTATTAACAAAAATTCATTTTATAAATATAGAATTACTGCTATATTTGCAGCAAAATAGACTGAAAATGAAAAAAACGATCCTACTGTTGTCAATTATTGCACTCATTTACTCGTGTGAAAAACAAGAACCTCTAGCTCCAAATACTTATGAAATAACTGTGACTGCCAAAGGTGTTCATAATGGAATGAGAGCATATATTAAACTTTTTAATGACAACAGAAAAGAAGTTATCATAGATACAGCCATAGTAATGAATGAAGCCTTTTCATTTAAAGGAAAAGTAAATAACGCATCAATGCGTGTATTGACAATCAATAGTATAAATGGAAATGTGCCTTTTATTTTAGAACCCGGTAAAATTAATATTGAAATCTACAAAGATAGCATTTACAATTCTAAAGTTAAAGGGTCAAAAAACAATGATGTCTTTAATTTATATAAAAAAGAACAAAGAAAACAAGCAATATCACTAAATGAAATAAGACAGCAAATTAATGCTGCAAGAACATCAGGAGATAATGATTTGTATTCTGAATTAATGGCGAAAAATGTTGAAATGAACAAAGAGTCTGGTTTTTTTGTTCACCAATTTATTGAAGAACATCCAAACTCCGATTTTTCTCTCATATTATTAGAAAAAATGATTAATGGTAGAAATCAAGATATAGAGAAATTCACAAATAGTATGGTCGCTTTAGCAAATGTTATTAATAGAAATGAAGCAAACAAAACTATTGGTAAAAAAGTTGAAGCTTTTATTTATAAATTAGAATCGCAAAAAAACCTAGAAATCGGAAAAATTGCACCTAATTTCACGTCAACTACTCCAAATGGAGAAGCACTCTCCTTAAATGATATTAAAGGGAAAGTTACCATTGTAGAATTTTGGGCAGCTTGGTGTGGTCCTTGCAGAAGAGAGAATCCCAATATCGTTAAAGTATATAATAAATACCACGAAAAAGGTCTGGAAATTATAGGTGTTTCTCTTGATGGAACTGGAAGACAAAAAGACCCAAAAGCAATTTGGTTAAAGGCTATAGAAGACGACAAACTAACTTGGCACCAAGTGTCCAGTTTAAAATATTTTAACGATCCTGTTGCTAAATTGTATAACATCAATTCTATTCCTGCATCTTTTATATTGGATGAAGATGGTAAAATTGTAGCTAAAAGATTAAGAGGACAAGCACTTGAAGATCAAATTGCAAGTATGTTAGACTAATTGTCTAAAAAGTCTCATTATATTTTACCAGTTTTTCGCATCACATATAAAAGTATTATTGGTACAGCAAGAAGACCAACCATAAGCAAATCTTTTTCAAACAACCAAGGAGCCAAAACCAAAGTAATAACATAACCTCCAATTGCTCCACCAAAATGTGCGTCGTGACCAATGTTGCCTATTCTGTTTTTCATTCCATAAATTGAGTATAACAAATAAGCTATTCCGAATAAATAAGCAGGTATTGGAATAGGAATAAAAAACATATATAAACTCATATTTGGATGTAATAAAATTGCAGAATATAAAACTCCTGTAACTGCTCCACTTGCTCCAACTGCGCTATAATGATATTCGTTTTTATGGAAATAGTAGGACAGTAAATTTCCAACAATTAAACTTCCAAAATATATAATAGCAAAATTAAATTGTCCTAGACTATTAATAACTACGTATGCAAAAAAATACAAAGTTATCATGTTAAACAACAAATGCTGCATATCAACATGCAAAAAACCTGAACTAATCATTCGTACACGTTCGCCTCTTTTTATACCACCAATATTAAACTTATACTTTTCAAAAAATGAAAAGTCCTTAAACCCTTTTAAAGAGAATATTACATTAGCTGCTATAATAATTATTGTAATTAAACTTAAATTGCTCATAAAGTGTAAACGTTAATTTTAAATATTATATATACTGAAAGCATTCAGTATATTTGTTCTTGCAAATCTAAAATTAATTAATGCAATTTCTAGCTTACATTCTAATTTATCCGTTTTTGTGGTTAATCTCAATACTTCCATTTAGATTATTGTATGCTTTTTCCGATGTTTTATATGTGTGGATTTATAAAGTCTTTGGATATCGAAAAAAAATAGTGAAAGAGAATTTGAATCTTGTGTTTCCTAATAAATCCAAAGAAGAAATTAATAGAATCACAAAAACATTTTATCATCATTTATGTGATATGATGGTAGAGTCTATCAAGTCTTTAACGATTTCTGAAGCTGAAATGAAAAAGCGATTTACTTTTACAAATATCGAAGAAATTCACAAAATAGAAAAAGCAAACAAAAGCATTGTTTTAATGTGTGCACATTATGCAAGTTGGGAATGGGTTTTTATACTTCAAACCTATGTGAAATCAAGAGGAAATGCTGTTTACAAACGCTTAGCAAATAAATATTTCGACAGATTGATAAAACGAATTAGAGCTAAATACAATAGCTACCTTATAACTACAAAAGAAACTATTCCAATACTTACTGAACTAAAAAAACAAGGTGTTTTATCTATAAATGGTTTTATATCAGATCAATCACCAAAAGTTAATAAAGCTTTTCATTGGAATGAATTTATGGGAATAAAAGTTCCTGTGCATACTGGAGCAGAAATGTTGGCAAAAAAACTGGATATGGCAGTTGTGTTTTTTAGGGTAAAAAAACTAAAACGTGGTTTTTATGAAACCACTTTTGAAACCATTACCTTAAACCCAAATGAATACAAAGATTACGAAATCACAGATATATTTCTAAAATTAGTTGAAGCACAAATAAACGAAGCTCCTGAGTACTATTTGTGGACACATAAACGTTGGAAACATAGAAATAAAGCTCCAGCTGAATTCCTTTGAAAAAAGGAATCTTGTTAATTGAAGTTTGAATTTGATACTTCTAAATAATTTCATGTTTTAGTTGGAATTCTAAATTCCAAATTAAAAAAACAAATTCCAAAAAACACTCCACAACACAACAATTAATTAGCTCCTTCCTTTAGCCAAAGGAATAGCTTGTGCTACAAAGCCATATTGTTTCTATAAAAATTGGAATCTGAAGGTTTAACAACCAAAAGAGCGAAGTGACAAAGTCCCTGAAGATTTTAATTAGAAAGTATTTAGATATTACCCTTTTTAGTGAGAAAATCAATTATCCTCTTTTCTTTCAATAAATTGGTCATATAGTTTTCCAATTCTTCAAATTCAATCATTGGCATTTCTACTTGCATTGATCTAAATGATTTATCAACTTGTGGAGCAATTAAAATTGTTTTTCCAAATTTCAAATTAAATAAGCGCATGTTGACTATTGCATAAGAATTATTATCAACAGTAGTAAAAGCAATGAATTCAATTTTTGAGTTTTTGGTTTTAACCATTCCTTGACCAATATAATTAGGATGATTACGCGAAATCACCTCAACCGAACTCAATGGTTTATTTTTTAAATCCAGAGTATCTGTTAAAACTACAATATTGAAAAACACCTCACTATTTTTATCAGATAGTCTATGTTTATTTAGTTCACTTTGCTTTACCCAAAAACTTTTATAGACAACATTTTTATTTTTTATAATTGCTCTGTTTCCAGAAACACCTAAACCTTTAAAACTATTTTCACCTAAAAGATTATACTTTAGAATTGGAAAAACACCAAACTCCATTGGGTTTTTAGACGTTTCATCAATATACTCTAAATCGGTTAAAAAAAGTTCATTGTCCCACTTTAAAGAATCATTTCTGTTTTGGTAATGCTCCTTTGCTTTTTCATACATCCAAAAATTAGAGTCATTTTTTACAGATTCAGTAAAATTATTTTCAGTATTAGACTTTTTGCAAGAAACTACAATCAAGAAAATTACAAATAGGTAATATAGTCGTTTAATCATAATGATTCATCTAAAGCTTAAACCAATTATCAATAGTTTTCTTTCTTGATGCTGTACTAAATGATTTATGTGTAAACTCATTAGTAGATTTATCATACTCATAATCTTCAGCCCATTCCTTATGGTTTTGAGCTAGAGATTTAATGCTTTTACAAACAAAATCAACTTCTTTATTTGTAGTTGTAGGATGAATAGACATACGAATCCAACCCGGTTTCCGTATTAATTCTCCAAGAGATATTTCTTTGGTCAATGCATTAGACATTTCATGATCCACATGCAATAGAAAGTGACCGTAAGTACCTGCACAACTGCAACCACCTCGTGTTTGTATGCCGAAACGATCATTCAATAATTTAACACCTAAATTAAAATGCAAATCATCAATATAAAATGAAATAACTCCTAGCCTATCTTGATGCTTTGGAGCAAGAATATTAATATTGTCAATATTTTCGAGTTCACTAAATATGGTTTGTAAAATTTCATGTTCTCTATCCAGCATTTGCTTTACTCCCATTTGCTCCTTAAGCTTAATTGCCAAAGCAGTTTTAATAGCCTGTAAAAATCCTGGCGTCCCACCATCTTCTCGATCTTCAATGTCGTCTATATATTTATGTTCTCCCCAAGGATTTGTCCAACTTACAGTTCCTCCTCCTGGACAATCGGGAATCATATTATGATATAGTTTTTTGTTGAACACCAATACACCTGAAGTTCCTGGGCCTCCAAGAAATTTATGTGGTGAAAAGAAAATAGCATCAAAATATGATTCATCGTCTTCTGGATGCATGTCTATATCTATATAAGGTGCTGCACAGGCATAATCTACAAAACAAACACCATCGTACTTATGCATTAATTTTGCTATATCGTGGCACGGAACTTGGATTCCTGTAACATTAGAGCCTCCTGTAATAGAAGCTATTTTAAGTGTGTGATCTTTATGTTCGTCTAATAATTCTTTGAGATTATTTAAACTGAACAATCCATCTTTATCTGGCGGAATCACAACAACTTTTGCTATGGTTTCTAACCAAGAGGTTTGGTTAGAATGGTGCTCCATATGAGTTATGAATACTATAGGTTTAATCTCATCAGGAATTTTTGCATATTGCTGCAAGTTTTCTGGCATTTTTAATCCTAAAATACGTTGAAATTTGTTCACCACACTTGTCATTCCACTACCTGAAACAATTAAAACATCATCTTCATTGCTGTTTACATGTGCTTTTATAATAGCTTTGGCTTTATGGTAAGCCATTGTCATTGCTGTTCCAGACTCTGTAGTTTCGGTATGTGTATTGGCTACATAAGGCCCAAACTCGTTAAGAATCTTTTCTTCAATAGGACGATACAGCCTTCCTGAAGCTGTCCAATCGGTATATACCATTTTTTTGGTACCAAAAGGTGATTCAAATTCAAGGTCAATCCCAACAATATTATCTCTAAATTGCTTGAAATATTCTTCTAATTTGGAATCTTTTGTATTTTGACTTTTAGCTGTAATCATTTAAAGTGACTTATTTCAAAAATACTAAATATTAGCGATTTCTTTTATTTCAGCTATAATCTTATCAGCCAATGTATCAGCTTCAACTTGTGATTTTGCTTCTGTATAAATTCTAATAATAGGTTCTGTGTTGCTTTTTCGTAAGTGTACCCAACTTTCAGTAAAATCAATCTTTACACCATCAATTGTTGTAATATTTTCATTACTATATTTAGCTTCCATTGCTATCAAAATAGCATCAACATCTAAATCTGGAGTCAACTGAATTTTCTTTTTGCTCATAAAATAATTCGGATAGCTATTTCGAAGTTTGCTTACTTTCATTTTCTTTTCGGCCAAAAGACTTAAAAAAAGTGCGACTCCAACCAAAGAATCTCTACCATAATGTAATTCTGGATAAATAATGCCGCCATTACCTTCTCCTCCAATAATGGCGTTGTTTTCTTTCATAAGCTCTACAACATTAACTTCACCTACAGCACTGGCTTCATAGGTTTGCCCATGTCTTTCAGTAACATCTCTTAAGGCTCTTGACGAACTCATATTACTAACCGTATTTCCTAGAGTTCTACTCAACACATAATCTGCACAAGCAACCAAAGTATATTCTTCTCCAAACATCTCGCCATCTTCGCACACAAAAGCCAAACGATCTACATCTGGATCCACCACAATACCCAAATCGGCATGTTCTTTTACAACTAAATTTGACAAATCAGTAAGATGCTCTTTTAAAGGTTCCGGATTATGAGGAAACTCTCCATTAGGCTCACAATACAATTTTATTGTATGTACTCCTAAACGTTCCAATAATAACGGAATGGCAATGCCACCTGTAGAATTTACACCATCTACTACCACTTTAAAATTCGCTTTTTCAATGGCTTCTTTATCAACCAAAGGCAATTCCAATACCTCATCAATATGCAAATCTATATAAGCTTCATTTTTAGTTATCTTGCCTAGACTGTCAACATCTGCAAATTGCATAGTATCAGATTCGGCAATTTCTAAAATTTTAGCACCTTCAGCTGCATTTAAAAATTCACCTTTTGCGTTTAATAATTTTAAGGCATTCCATTGTTTTGGATTATGACTCGCTGTTAAGATAATACCTCCATCAGCATGTTCCATTGGTACAGCAACTTCTACAGTAGGTGTGGTAGATAATCCTAAATCTATGACATGAATACCCAAACCAACTAAAGTTTGCATGACTAAATTCTGCACCATTTCTCCCGAAATTCTTGCATCACGACCAACAACAACTCTATAATTTTCTTTATTGCGTTGTTGTTTTACCCAAATACCGTAAGCAGATGCAAACTTAACTACATCTATTGGTGTAAGGTTATTACCTACTTGTCCTCCAATGGTTCCTCTAATTCCGGAAATAGATTTTATGAGTGTCATTCTTAATATATATTTAAGCAAATATACAATTACAAAATCAGAAATCTTAAATCTTAATTTGTAAATTACACCAATGAATTTTCTCGCTCACATCTATCTTTCCGGGGACAATAAAGCCATTGCAATTGGTAATTTTATTGCAGATGGCATTCGAGGTAAAGACTATAAAAAATTTCCTGAAGACATACAAATAGGTATTCTTTTACATAGACATATCGACACGTTTACAGATAAACATAAAATTGTTAAACAAAGTAAAAAGCGGCTCCACAAAAATTATAGTCATTATTCCGGTGTGATTGTAGATATTTTATATGACCATTTTTTAGCAAAGAACTGGAGCCAGTATTGTAATATTTCCTTAATTGACTATACCGAAGATTTTTATAAAACTTTAGATGATTATAAAGATGTATTGCCACTAAGAACTCTAAAAATCATGCCTTACATGATTGCTAATAATTGGCTGTTGAGTTATGCCTCAATTAAAGGCATTGCTAAAGTATTAGAAGGTATGAATCGTAGAACTCAAAATCGTTCTAAAATGAATCTTGCAGTAAATGAATTAGAAGAATTTTATGATGAGTTTGAAAACGAATTCACCTCATTCTTTAAAGAACTTAAAGCTTTTGCTGAACAGAAACTAAATGAATTAAATTCACAATAAATAATAACTACTTAAATGAAACGAATTATTCTAACCTTATCAATCTTTGTTGCATTTGTTTCGTGCAATAACAATTTAGTTGATAAATCCAAAAGAGGTCTTGTTGTAGAAAACGCAATGGTAGTTTCTGCTCGTGCAGAAGCTTCAAAAATTGGAGCAGATATTTTAAAAAAAGGAGGCAATGCTTTTGATGCTATGGCTGCAACGCAATTAGCTTTAGCTGTAGCTTATCCTTATGCAGGAAATATTGGAGGTGGTGGATTTATGGTGTATAGAAAAGCAAATGGCGAGATTGGCGCGCTCGATTACAGAGAGAAAGCGCCTTTGGCAGCTACAAAAAACATGTATCTAGATTCTCTTGGTAATGTCATTCCTGATAAAAGCACTTTAGGAGCCATGGCAGTTGGTATTCCAGGTTCGGTTGCTGGTGTGTTTGCTGTTCATGAAAAATTGGGAAGCCTAACCATTGAAGATATTATAAAACCTGTTATTGATTTGGCGATTAGAGGTGTTGTGGTTACCAAAAAGCAAGAAGAAAGGATTAAAAAATATCAGCCATTATTTTCTAAAGCAAATAAAGATTCTATTGTTTTTGATAAAATATGGAAGGAAAACGATACCATTAAATATCCTGCTTTTGCTGAAACTTTAACCCGAATTATGAAGAATGGTAGAGACGAATTTTATAAAGGTGAAACTGCAAAACGATTAGTGAAGTTTATACAAGACAATGGTGGAATTATAACCGAAGAGGATTTGGCAAAATACGAAGTAAAATGGCGTAATCCTGTAACTTTTGAATATGATGATTTAAAAATTATTTCCATGTCACCACCTTCAAGTGGTGGCATTTGTTTAGCACAGATTATGGAAATGATTGAGCCTTACGATTTGGATAAATTCGGTCATAATTCGCTAAAATCAATTCAAGTGATTACAGAAGCTGAACGACGTGCTTATGCTGATAGAAGTTTTTATTTAGGCGATCCCGATTTTGTTACTATTCCCGGCAAAACTCTAATTAGTAATGAATATTTAGAAGATAGAATGGCTTCATTTTCTTTTGAAAAAGCGACACTTTCTTCTGATGTATCTCATGGCAATGTACAAGTAATAGAAAGTAATGAAACCACGCATTACTCTATTATAGATCAATTTGGCAATTCTGTTTCGGTGACGACAACCATTAATGGTGCTTATGGTTCCAAACTATATTGTTCCGATTTAGGTTTCTTTTTAAACAATGAAATGGACGACTTTAGCAGTAAACCAGGAGTCCCAAATATGTTTGGACTAATTGGTGCAGAAGCAAATAGTATTGCTCCCGAAAAACGCATGTTAAGTTCTATGACACCAACAATTGTTGAAAAAGATGGAAAATTATTAATGAGTGTTGGTACTCCAGGAGGTTCAACAATAATTACATCTGTGCTTCAAACTATTTTAAATGTACATGAATATAATATGACGATGCAACAAGCTGTAGATGCACCACGTTTTCATCATCAATGGTTACCAGACGTTGTTTTGTTTGAGCCCAATTCATTTCCAAAAGAAATTATTGAACAATTGCAACGTTTAGGCTATTCTACTAATGAAGAACGTTCGCCAGTAATCGGCAAAGTAGATGGCATTCTCGTTTTAGAAAACGGTAAACTGGAAGGTGGAGCAGATAGACGTGGCGATGATACTGCTGTAGGTTTTTAATCTGTTACTCCCTAAAAGTCGGGAATCTATATCAAATTAATTCTGGTTATTAAATGAAAAATCTTAAATCAATAGACATCGTAATCTTAACAGAGCGTAGATATATAAACAATAATACTTCCGATAATTACACAAACAATGTTTACAAAGAAGACCAATTTGTACAAGGCGCGTTAAATAAACTTGGTTTAAAAACGCTTCGTCTGTCTTGGGACGATGCATTTTTCGATTGGTCTTCAACCAAATATATTTTGTTTAGAAGTACTTGGGATTATTTCAATAGATTCAAAGAGTTTTCAAAATGGTTAAGCAAGGTTACAAAACAAACCATTTTATTAAATTCTGAAGAAATTATTCGTTGGAATATTGATAAACACTACTTATTGGACTTACAAAAACAAGGTGTTCATATTACCAAAACTCATTTTATTGAAACTGGTACAAATTCAACTTTAAAAGAGCTTCATCACTCTCTTGGTTGGAAAGAAACCGTTTTAAAACCTTGTATTTCCGGTACTGCTAGACATACATACAAGTTAAATGAAAACAATCTTGAAGAATACGAAGCTATCTTTAAAAAGTTAATTGCTAAAGAAGCTATGATGCTACAACCTTTTCAATATAATATCGTTGAAAAAGGAGAAATTTCCATGATGGTATTTAATGGGGAATTTACACATGCTGTTTTAAAAAAAACAAAGCAGGGAGACTTTAGAGTTCAGGATGATTTTGGTGGAAGTGTTAAAGTGTATGCTCCAACTGCTGAAGAGATAATATTTGCCGAAAATACCGTAAAGGCTTGTCGAGAGTTGCCTATTTACGCAAGAGTTGATATATTTACAGATAATGACAAGCAAATAGCGCTTTCAGAATTAGAGCTAATCGAACCTGAATTGTGGTTTAGATATTTCCCTCAAGCTGCTAAAATACTAGCAAGTGCCATTAATGATAAGTTTAATACTCTATAATGCGCATAAAAAAAACATTAAAAATAATTACAGGAGTGATAGTGTTCTTCACACTTCCAAGTTTGGTGTTTTTTGGTTTTTTATACTTTAAGTACGATGAAGATTTACCTTATGGAAAACAAGGTGTAGAAGCCGAAATTTTAGCAGTTAAAATGTTGGATGCCTTAAATTATGAAGCCTTTAAGAAAACCAATTATATAGAATGGACGTTTAGAAACAAACACCATTATAAATGGGAAAAAGACAAAAATGTATGCGCAGTATATTGGAAAGAATATAAAGTGGTTTTACATTTAAATGATATTGAAAACAGTAAGGTTTATGTTCATAATTTTAATATACAAGGAGATATGGAAAAAGAGCTACTTGAAAAAGCAATTAGCTATTTTAATAATGATTCATTTTGGTTAATTGCACCTTATAAAGTTTTCGATAAAGGTACCGAAAGACGACTCGTAACCCTCGAAAATGGTAATGAAGCACTACTTGTAACTTATACCTCTGGAGGCTCTACTCCAGGCGATTCTTACTTATGGATACTTGATGAAAATGGCAAGCCCAAAAGTTTTAAAATGTGGACATCCATATTACCGTTGCAAGGTGTTGAAGCTTCTTGGAGCGATTGGGTTATAACTGAAAGTGGCGCACAACTCCCAACGTTTCACAGACTATTATTCTTTGGACTGGAAATGGGAGAAGTGAAAGGGACGGAATAATTAATTATGAAAGCGAAAATTAAAATATTATTCTTCATTATATTATCATTAGGAATTATAACCACCATAATCTTTTTTATAAATAATTATGAATCTCCAAATGATTTTTATCCCAATGCAGTTAATAAATCGTTTGCAAGATCATATGAAGGTGTTGTTATAAAAAAGTTTATTAGTGGAGCACGTAAAAAAATTGTTTTAAATGATAGTTCTTTTAAAGAAGAGATTGATTTTATTTATGAAAAATTCGATATTTATGAATTCATTCAGTTAGGAGATACTCTGCTAAAAGAAAAGAATTCATTAAATCTTCAAATAAAGAGAAGAAGCTTTGATACTATTATTCAGCTTAAATTTGAAAACATAAAAGGATCTGAAAACTATGAGTCACCACTTGAATTATTGGATAGCCTAAAATAATCTGCTAACTGAAGACTTCATTTTAACAAAACACTAAACCAACTCGACATCATTTTCTTCTCCAAAAATTGTACTTTTGCAACTTTGCCATTTTATGACCAATTTTAAAGATTATATTGAGGTTCAGGGAGCCAGAGTACACAACCTAAAAAACATAGACGTTTCTATTCCTAGAGAAAAGTTAGTTGTAATTACAGGACTTACGCCTTCTTCTTGTTTACGAAAAGCATCCATCCATGCACCTCCACCCTTGCTGGAGCGCGGAAACCAATCCATATAAAGTATCCCCAAATGAGAGTCGTCAGCATTTAAAACTTCAAAAACCTCTACATCGGGATGATAAACCGGAATGTCAAAACGTTCAACAAATTTAAGACCGAATAATTTGTTGGCAATCATAAATGAGCCATCCCTAACCTGATTTAGTTCAAAATAGGGTCTTAACATTTCTTCATCAAGATTAAACTTCTGACTCCTAAGTTTCTCAGAATAATACCACCAGTCGTAGTGTTCCAGTTTAAAATTACCACCTTCGCTATCAATCAATTTTTGAAGTTCTTCTGCTTCTGCTTTCGCTATTGGTAAAGCAGCATCCCAAACTTTATTTGTGAACTCAAATACCTTTTCGGGGGTTTTTGCCATGGACACATCTAATACATATTCAGCATTATTATTAAAGCCAAATAGTTTACTTTTTTTAGTCCATAATAGTGCAATCTGTGTAAGTATCTTCTTATTATCATATTCATTATTATTGTCGCCACGCATGATATATGCAGTATGAAGTTTTTTTCTCAATTCGCGCTTATCTGCATATGTAAGAAAAGGTAACATGCTTGGCTTGTGAGTAGTAAATACCCATTTGTTTTCCAGGCCGTTTTCTCTGGCAGTTTTTGATGCCGCTTGAATAACAGTTTGTTGTAGTCCTGCTAAATCATCCTCATTGTCAATTATCAGTTTAAAGTTATTGGTCTCAGCTAAAGCATTATCATCGAACTGTAATTTTAACAAGGCAAGTTCGCCGTTTATTTTTCTTAATTTCATCTGGTTATCAAGACTTAGGTTGGCTCCTCCACGTTCAAAATTCTTAAAGGTAACTTCAAGTAACCTCTGTTGTTCAGGACTTAAATCAATATTTTCTCTGTTATCGTAAACTACTTTTACTCGTTTAAACAATTCTGCATTAAGTGAAATATCATCATAATGCTTGGATGTTAATGGAGCAATAATTTGAGCAGTTTCCTGCATCTCATCACTTGTGACTGATGCATTTAAATTATTGAAGACACTTGATACCTGAGACAAAATCTCTCCACTATTTTCCAGTTTCTCAATGGTATTGCTGAAGGTAGGAGCTTCATTATTATTTACAATTTCATCAATTTCCAGTTTATGCATCTTCATTGCTTCTTCATAGGCCGGAATATAATGTTCAACTTTTATTTCCTGGAAAGGAGGAACTCCAAAAGGAGTATCAAATGTTCTTAATAATGGATTTTCCATTTCAACTGATTTTTGTGAACAAGACATTAGTAATAGTCCTGCAATAACTAGAGTTAAGATATTTCTTTTCACGATTTATATATTTATGATTGTTAATTTGCTAGAATTTATTTACAACAAAATCAAGTTAAATATTTTGCCACAATTGGCATTCTTCTTCCCATTCCAAATGCCTTTGTTGAAATACGCAGAATAGGTGGAGTTTGGTATCTTTTGTATTCGTTGGTGTTTACAAGTTTAAGTATTCTGTTCACCAATGCTTCATTGAAGCCCATTGAAATAATTTCTTTAGGGCCCATTCTTTCTTCAATGTATTCATAAAGAATTTTATCCAGAATATCATATTCAGGTAATGAGTCAGAATCTTTTTGGTCAGGCCTCAATTCTGCCGAGGGAGCTTTGGTAATTATGTTATCAGGAATCATTTCACCATTACGATTAATATACCTCGCCAGTTCAAAAACCTGAGT
>JAKITV010000053.1 GCA_021647885.1 Flavobacteriaceae bacterium
AATAATTAGAAATTTTGCGAAAGGAAAATTTCAAATAACACAAATTAGAGATTTTACGAAAGGAAAATTTCAAATAACACAAAGTATTGACTCATGGCAAAGAAAGCAGTAGCATCATTACAAACAGGATCTAAAAGATTAACAAAAGCCATAAAAATGGTTAAGTCTCCAAAAAGTGGAGCTTATATGTTTGTTGAATCAATTATGTCTCCCGAACATGTAAATGATTTTTTGAATAAAAAATAACTATTTATAGTTTAAGATATTTTAAAGCAGCTTTCATTTGAGAGCTGCTTTTGTTTTATATAGAATTTAGATTCCTTGATTTTAATCAAGGTTACAAAATTTGTCATTCTCGCGAAATCGAAGATTTTCAAATACAATAATTAAAATAGCGAATAAATGAGTAAAGGGGGAAATCTTTTTATTGAACCAGCAAATATATTTGAAAAATATTGTTTTTCTTTATGCCTGAATTTTATGACAATTTTTCCGAAGCCACAAAAAGGCAAGACTATTGTTTATCTATATGGTGCAAATAAATTAAAAGAATGAGTTTTTTAAAAAAAATATTTTCTTCAGAAAAAAAAGAAACATTAGATAAAGGTCTGGAAAAATCTAAAACCAGTTTCTTAAACAAGTTAGGTAAAGCTGTAGCAGGAAAATCTAAAGTAGATGATGAGGTTTTAGATAATCTTGAAGAAGTTTTAGTAACAAGTGATGTTGGTGTAAATACAACGCTTAAAGTAATTGAGCGTATTGAAGCAAGAGTTTCAAAAAATAAATATTTAGGAACCGAAGAACTTAATCAAATACTTCGGGAAGAAATTGCTGCTTTGCTATCTGAAACCAATTCGGGAGAAGCCACAGAATTTACAATCCCCAAAGGTGTAAAACCACATGTTATTATGGTGGTTGGTGTTAATGGTGTTGGTAAAACAACAACTATTGGTAAGTTAGCCTATCAATTTAAAAAGCAAGGTTTAAAGGTTATACTTGGTGCAGCAGACACTTTTCGTGCAGCTGCGATAGATCAATTACAAGTTTGGGCAGATCGTGTGGATGTACCAATGATAAAGCAAGAGATGGGAAGTGATCCAGCTTCAGTAGCGTTTGACACCTTGCAAAGTGCAGTAACTCAAAATGCTGATGTTGTAATTATTGATACAGCAGGAAGACTTCATAATAAAGTTAATTTAATGAACGAGCTAACCAAAGTAAAACGTGTCATGCAAAAAGTTGTTGACGATGCGCCTCACGATGTGCTTTTAATTTTAGATGGCTCTACAGGACAAAATGCCTTTGAACAAGCCAAACAATTTACTGCTGCAACTGAAGTAACGTCACTTGCTGTCACAAAACTAGACGGAACTGCAAAAGGTGGTGTCGTAATTGGCATTAGTGATCAGTTTCAAATTCCTGTAAAATATATTGGAGTTGGCGAAGGTATTGAAGATTTACAAGTTTTTAATAAATATGAATTTGTAGATAGTTTCTTTAAATAGGCTTATAAAAATCTATTTAGTATTTTTATAAAAAATACTAATCATGAAGTCTTACCTTTTAATTTTAATTGTTTTTATTACTTTTTCATGTAAAAAAACGGACTCTAATAAAGAAGCCACTAAAAAATCCACAGCAGATACAAGTGCAATTTCCACTAAAGATTTTCGGGAATTTAAAGTTTTAGATTCTAAGTATCTTAACAATGATGAGCTTTGGAGTCCATTTAACAAAGATTTAGAAGATTTTACTGAAGAAGCATATAATAGCTTAAAGCCACTTATTTTAGAACAAGATATTCCTACAATTCAAGAGTACATTTCTGATGAAAAATTGTCTTATGAAAATCTTACAAAATTCTATCTCTATCGTATTAGAAAATTTGATAGAGAAAATCCGTTATCATTAAATGCTGTGATTGCATTAAATCCTAATGTTATAACACAAGCGAAACAAAAAGATAAAGAATTGCTAAATAAGCGATTAAAACATCCTATTTTTGGAATGCCAATATTGTTAAAGGATAATATTAATGCTTCAGGAATGCCAACAACTGCTGGAGCAGTAGCATTACTAAATAATTTAGCAGAAGATGCATTTATTGTAAAGCAATTAAGATTACATGGTGCATTAATATTGGGAAAAGCTAATTTAAGCGAATGGGCTTATTTCTTTTGTGGTGATTGTCCAAGTGGTTATAGTGCTATAGGTGGACAAACCTTAAATCCTTATGGTCGTAGAATTATTGATACTGGAGGTTCTAGTTCTGGTAGTGGAGTTGCAGTTTCAGCTAACTTTTGCGTTGCAGCAGTAGGTAGTGAAACTTCAGGTTCAATATTATCACCAGCAAGTCAAAATTCGGTTGTGGGCTTTAAACCAACCGTTGGATTATTGAGCAGAAGTGGGATAGTACCAATTTCATCAACTCTAGATACTCCTGGACCAATAACAAAGAATGTAGTGGATAATGCCATAATGTTGGATGCGATGTTTGGTTTTGATAATACAGATACTGCTAGTATTGAGTTTGATAGAGATGAAGATTATTATGAAAATCTTATAAATACTAAATCTGATGCTTTGAGCAGAAAACGGTTTGGCGTATTCAAGGAGTATTTAAAAGATTCTCTATTTGCAAATGCGATTCAAATTTTGAGAAATGAAGGAGCATCAATCATTGAAATTGAAGAAGACCAAGTTGAAATTAATGGTTTTTTAACCTTATTAAATATTGATATGAAAAATGATTTGCCTAACTACTTAAATAATTATGGTTCTAAAAATATTGTAATCTCTTCGGTAGCAGATGTTATTAGTTTCAATAAAAAAGATTCTTTAAATAGAATGCCTTATGGGCAAAAGTTATTTTATGGGATTGTAAATGATAAAACAACAAAAGCACAGCTTCAACAAATAAAAGACTCTTTGCATATAAATGGGAAATATTTTTTTGATGTACATCTAAAAACACATAATCTTGACGCCATTATTTCTATCAACAATTATAATGCTAATGAAGCTGCAGTTGCTGAATATCCTGCATTAACAGTTCCAATGGGTTATTCTGAAGATGGTGCGCCAAAGGGGTTGACTTTTATAGCTAAATCGTTACAAGAAAATTTGTTGTTGAAATGGGCTTATGCTTATGAGCAGGCATCAAAAATGAGACAAGCTCCTAAAGATTATAATTAAGAGGTTTAAAACGTAAATTTTGGTTGTATCTTTGCAAACCAATTTTGAAAAATGCGAACAAAGTCACTCAAAAAGAATAAAATCAACGTAGTAACCCTTGGCTGTAGTAAAAACGTTTACGATAGTGAAGTTTTAATGGGACAACTTAAGGCAAATGGTAAAGAGGTTGTACATGAAGAAGAAGGCAATATAGTAGTTATAAATACCTGCGGTTTTATTAATAATGCTAAAGAAGAAAGCGTCAATACAATTTTAGAATACGTTAAGAAGAAGCAAGAAGGTGAAGTCGATAAAGTATTTGTTACAGGTTGTTTAAGCGAACGTTATAAACCAGATTTACAAAAAGAAATTCCAGATGTCGATCAATATTTTGGCACAACCGAACTTCCAAATTTACTTAAAGTTTTAGGAGCAGATTACAAGCATGAACTTATAGGAGAACGCTTAACAACGACACCAAAAAATTATGCCTATTTAAAAATTGCCGAAGGTTGCGACAGACCTTGCAGTTTTTGTGCAATTCCGATTATGCGAGGCAAACATCGTTCTACTCCAATTGAAGAGATTGTTATTGAAGCAGAAAAATTGGCTGCCAAAGGTGTTAAAGAATTGATTTTAATTGCTCAAGATTTAACCTATTATGGTCTTGATATTTATAAAAAGCGAAACCTAGCCGAATTACTTCAAGCACTTATAAAAGTTGAAGGAGTAGAATGGATTCGTTTGCATTATGCCTTCCCAACAGGATTTCCTATGGATGTGTTGGAGGTCATGAAAAATGAACCAAAAATTTGTAATTATATCGATATTCCGTTACAACATATTTCTGATGAACTTTTAAAAAGTATGCGTCGTGGCACTACTAAAGATAAAACCACGAAGCTCATTAAAGAGTTTCGTGAAGCAGTTCCAGATATGACAATAAGAACTACACTTATTGTTGGTTATCCAGGTGAAACCGAAGCGCATTTTAAAGAACTTAAAAAATGGGTTGCAGCAATGCGTTTCGAACGATTGGGTTGTTTTACCTATTCGCATGAAGAAAATACACATGCTTACAATTTAGTGGATGACGTACCAGAAGCTGTGAAACAAGAACGTGCTAATACCATTATGGAATTACAATCTCAAATCTCGTGGGAACTCAACCAAGAAAAAATTGGTAAAACCTTTAAAGTTGTTATAGATAGAAAAGAAGGCGATTATTTTGTGGGTCGTACCGAATATGATTCTCCAGATGTTGATAATGAAGTTCTTATTAATGCTACAAAAACGTATTTAAAAACTGGAGAATTTGCGACCGTAAAAATCACAAAAGCAGCCGACTTCGACCTTTATGGCGAAGTCAATTAACTTTGAACACGTTTAAGTTGTTTGGCTATTTTTCTAATTGCAGATTCAATAGATTTTTCTGGTTCGATAATGTTGTATTTTCCCCAAAATTCAGGGTCTGAAAACCCAGAGGCTTCATCACTTAAAATAACAGTTGGTTTTAAACTATTTTTAGGTTTAATTTTTCCTGTTGTATTTTTCTCCCAGTCTGTGATGGCCATTTCAATATTTAAGGTATAATTGCTGCTAAAAAGCTTGTTTTTCCACTTTACTTTAAAGGCTAATTGTATATTACTATAACCATAATACCATTTTCCATTAGTTGTTTTATAATCTACTCTATAAGCTGCTTGGGTAGGATAAACAGTAACTTTTCTAGGTTTTTTACGAAGAAACAATTTACTGGCTTGTTCTCTGTTTTCAACATTAAGATTATATACAGCACTTGTTAGTGCAAAAGTTTCAGAATCTATAAATAATTTGCCATAGTAAAATGGTGAAACTACATTTGGAAGTTGTTTAAATTTTACAACATATACTTGGCGATTATTAATTTGTGTAGATGGTTCAAAACTAAATTCATAATAAGGAAACGTGTCTTCAGTAAAAATATATTTAGGATATTTTACAATATCTGCATATAAAGTACTAAATGGACCACCTTGCAGTTTTAATGCAAGCGTATCAAGTCTAGAGTAATTAGTGTTTTTACGGGATTTAATAAGCTTAATAGCGTCATTTTTATTTGAAGCGTAAGGCTGTTTATATATTTCTACAACTGCTTCCGACAAAGACGCATTTTTTTTACGCTTTTTTATGGTTTCTCTATAAAATGCAGTCATTATGGCTGCTTCATTATAATAGTTTTCACCTTTTGTGTTTAAAGTCATTCTCACCAGAGTTTCTGCATCTTTAGGAATGTTAATTTTAACTTGTGATAATTCAGTAATTGAAACATTAAGAGCTATTTTATTATTTTTATTATTTAAATCTGAAAGCGAAATTTTTCGCGTTTCATACCCTAAAAAAGAAACCGTTATCATTTTATCTAATAGGTTGTTAGTCACCTTTAATAAAAACTTACCTTCTTTATTGGTTACGGTTCTAATATTTGTACTATTCACGGTTATATCTGCGAAAATTAAAGGTTCTTTTGTTTTACTGTCAAATACGATACCTTTAAACTCTGTGTAAGACTGTGTGTCCTGTAGAATATTGTCTTGCAATAAATTAGTGGCATGAGCAACATTAATATATCCAAATAATAGTATTAAAGCCAATGAAGAAATAAAGAACCTCATGGTTTTATTTAAGATTTCATTTTTCATTACAATAGATGGTTTAAAAAGATAGCTTAAGATACTGAAAATTTAGGTTTTAGTTCTAATAATAATAGAATTTAACAGTAATAACTAATACAATCTAATAGAATTTGTACGTAGATTTTTTTTATAAATAAAAATGAGGGTTTCAGCTGCCTCAAAGTCAAGGGCAATTACTGTAACACTACTTTACTTTTTATCTAAAAAATAATTATTTGCCAAATCTATGTAAGCTCGTTTTGCTTCATCTTCAGTAATATCTTTGGCTTGAAATAGCGCATTAGTTTTAAACGCATTTATGATAGGTGTTCTACTACTAGGTCTGCCATAGTCGTTAGTTGCTTTTTTGTAATATGCGTATAAACGTAATAAATAATCGGCAGGAAAAGGATCTGTATGCGCATTAACACGCTTTACCGCTTCTTGAAATTCTATTTCTAATTTCTCGTTATTCATTATACAGTTCTGCAATAACAGTTTCGCCTCCACGAACTTTTTGATTGAGTTTAACTTTAATGGTTGTGTCTAAAGGTAAAAATAAATCTACTCTCGAACCAAATTTAATAAAACCTGAATCTTCACCTTGAGTAGTTTTATGGTTTTGTTTTGCATAGTTTACAATGCGTCTTGCTAAAGCTCCTGCAATTTGACGATACAATACTTTACCGAAAGTTTTATTTTCTACAACAACAGTTGTACGCTCATTCTCTTCACTTGCTTTAGGATGCCAAGCAACTAAATATTTTCCTGGATGATATTTGCTAAGTACAATATTACCTCCAATTGGATAACGTGTAACATGTACATTTAAAGGAGACATAAATACACTTACTTGTATGCGCTTGTCGTTAAAATATTCGTTTTCAAAAACTTCTTCTATTACTACAACTTTACCATCTACTGGAGCTAGTGCATGATTATTATTTAACTTGGTATGCCGTTTTGGGTTTCTAAAAAATTGAAGAATTAAAATTAAGAATACTAATAAAAGTATATCCAATAACTTTTGAAGCCAGTAAATTTCTATGAATTTATCTATAGACAAAATAGAAACAACTACAAACACTAAAGCAAATAAAATGATTTTATGACCCTCTTTATGAAACATATTTAATAATTCTTAAAAACAAATAAATAAAAGGAGCAGCAAAAATAATACTATCTAAACGATCTAAAAGACCTCCATGACCTGGCATAATCACACCACTATCTTTAACTTTAGCTTGTCGTTTGAATTTAGATTCTATTAAGTCTCCTAATGTGCCAAAAACGCTAACAATAATACCCAATATAAGCCAATTTGTTGCATCTAAAGTATTGGTATATTTAGCAATAAAATAACTTGCTATACACGAAAAGAACAAGCCTCCTAAAAAGCCCTCAACCGTTTTTTTTGGTGAAACTCTAGGAAAAAGCTTCTGTTTACCAACACTTTTCCCTATAAAAAAAGCAAAGGAATCATTTACCCAAACTAAAATAAAAGCACCTAATAATATGTTTGGATTAAACGTATCATAATAATTTGCTATTAGAATAATAAAAATAAAAGCGCTCGATAAATAAAGAGTTGTATTAATATACCGTTTTGTAATAAAAAGCGGAAGTGCTTTTTCTGAAAACAAGTCTCTTATTAAAAACAATTGCACAAAAATTGTAAGCACATGTAATATTTGTATTGCCTCATGAAAACCATCGTTAGAAATTAAAACCAATTGCCAATAAGCAAAAGACATGTATAAAACAATAAAGATGAGATATGAGACAATCCCTTTTAGCTGTATAAGTTTATTAAACTCTGCAAGGCAAATTAATCCAAAAACAAAAAATAAACCAATTAAAGCATGTTGAGAATTTAACGCAAGTAAAAATAAGGATATATATAATATACCAGATATTGCCCTAACAACTAGTTCCTTCATTTATAAATCTTCTAATAAGAGCAAATATAAGTTTTTTGAACTACTTCCATAACTAAGAAAATCTTTATCATCACAAGCTTTAAAATGTTTAATTGTAGTGATGTTAGTTGGCAATTTTTCTCTGTTTTTATTTTTAATACCTTTTAAACCTTCACTTATTGTTTCGACAAATTGACTGGTTGTAGCAAAAATAATAAAGTTTTGAGGTAACTCTTTTAGTCTTTTTTCTGCAATTTGATTAGAAGAAATTAATAAAGACCCATCATTTGAAATTAAAAACTCGCAAGTTGTAAAAAAGTATGCACAGTCACTTATATTTTTGCTAATTTCAAAATCAAAAGTTTTAAATTTTTCAGCCAGCTGCTTATCTAATAGTAATACTTTTTTTTGTTTCCAATCGTTTTCTTGTAGAATGGAATTAAGGTTTTGGTTAACTTCGTCTATATCTTCACAATACAAAAATTTTCCGCCATTGGCTTTAAAATTAATTGTAAAACGCTCATCAATGGGGATTTTAATTTCGGGCATATATTTGCTACGCTGCTCATTCTGGATATGTTCTTGAGAGTCGTCAGATTTTGGGCCGAAAATTTTACGAAATAGACTCATTTAGGGTTTGCTATTAACAAGTTTTTAGTCGTAATTTTTGTCAAATATATAAAAACTTAAATTAACTATGGCTTATATTTAAGCTATTGTATTTGTTTTACTCCTCTTCTGTTGTATCCTCTTCTTTTTTATCGAAAGGTCTTTTGCCAAAGATTTTCTCTAAATTGTCTTTAAAAATAACCTCTTTGTCAAGCAATACTTCAGCAAGCTCTGTAAGTTTATCTTTATTTGCTTCTAATATTTTTAAAGCACGTTGATATTGTTTTTCAATAATATCTGAAATTTCTTTATCAATTAATTCTGCTGTTTTCTCGCTATAAGGTTTTGTGAAACCATATTCATTTTGTCCAGAAGAATCATAATAAGTTAGGTTTCCTATTTTATCGCTTAAACCATAAACAGTAACCATTGCTCTGGCTTGTTTTGTTATTTTTTCTAGGTCGCTAAGTGCTCCTGTAGATATTTTATTGAAAATTACTTTTTCAGCTGCACGACCACCTAAAGCAGCACACATTTCGTCGAGCATTTGTTCTGGATGAACAATTAAACGCTCTTCAGGCAAATACCAAGCAGCTCCTAACGATCTACCTCTAGGCACAATAGTTACTTTAACTAAAGGAGCAGCATGCTCTAGCATCCAGCTTACAGTAGCGTGACCAGCTTCATGATAGGCAACAGCTCTTTTCTCATCTGGAGTAATTATTTTATTCTTTTTCTCCAAACCTCCAATAATTCTATCTACAGCATCTAAAAAATCTTGTTTACCAACAGATTTTTTTCCTTTTCGTGCAGCTATTAAAGCGGCTTCATTACATACATTAGCGATATCTGCTCCAGAAAATCCTGGTGTTTGTTTAGATAAAAAATCAATATCTAAACCTTTAGCTTTTTTAAGAGGTCTTAAGTGGACTTCAAATATTTCTTTACGCTCTCTAACATCTGGCAAATCAACAAAAATTTGCCTATCAAAACGCCCAGCTCTCATAAGGGCTTTATCTAAAATATCTACCCTATTAGTAGCTGCAAGCACAATAACATTGGTATTTGTTCCAAAGCCATCCATTTCGGTCAGCAGTTGGTTTAATGTATTTTCTCGTTCATCATTACTTCCTGACATTGCATTTCGACCTCTTGCTCTACCAATGGCATCTATTTCATCAATAAAAATAATTGAAGGTGATTTTTCTTTTGCCTGTTTAAATAAATCTCTAACTCTCGATGCACCAACACCAACAAACATCTCCACAAAATCTGATCCAGAAAGCGAGAAAAAAGGAACTTTAGCTTCACCAGCTACAGCTTTAGCTAATAAGGTTTTTCCTGTTCCTGGAGCTCCAATTAATATTGCTCCTTTAGGGATTTTACCACCTAATGAAGTGTATTTTTCAGGATTTTTAAGAAAATCAACAATTTCTTCTACTTCTTCTTTTGCACCTTCTAATCCAGCTATATCTTTAAATGAGGTTTTAACTTCTGTATTTTGGTCGAAAAGTTTTGCTTTAGATTTCCCAATATTGAAAATCTGTCCGGCTCCACCACCAGCTCCACCAGACATGCGTCGCATAATAAAAATCCATACACCAATAATTAATACGAACGGAAGTAGCGTTAATAAAAAATCTCCCCAAACATTTTGTTCAGTTTTATAATTTACTACAGTAGTTAAGTCATTATCGGCAACGGCTTTGCCTAGCTGATTTTCAAAATTTTGAAGGTCACCAAACTCAAATTGATAGTTTGGCGTTTTTCCAGCGATAGGGAATAGTTGCTGTTTTACAGATTTCTTATGAACTTCTTTATTTAAGGCTTCATTGGTTAAATATACTTTGGCTTCACGTCTATTAACTATTTCAACTTTATCTACATCTCCATTTTTTAAATATTCGAAAAATTGAGCTGGTGTTGTCACACTTCCTGTAGAAGAACTCATGCCTCCCGAAAATACGTTAATAGCTAAAAATATAACTATGACTATTCCATAAACCCAATACGGACTAAACTTTGGTTTTTTATTATTTACTTTTTTATCGTCTGCCATTAAATATGTTTTAGTAAGCGGTTTTTATTTCTATAGTTTTTGCATCTCCCCAAAGGCTTTCAATATCGTAATACTCTCTGATATGCTTTTGGAACACATGAACGACTACATTTACATAATCCATTAAAACCCATTCGGCATTATTACTGCCTTCTATATGCCAAGGTTTGTCTTTAAGTGTTTTACTAACCTTTTTTTGAATGGAATTTACAATGGCGTTTACTTGTGTATTTGAGGTACCTTCGCAAATTATAAAATAATCGCAAACGGTGTTTTCTAATTCTCTTAAATCTAAAATATTTGTGTTTTGCCCTTTTACATTTTCAATACCATCTAATATTACTACTATTAGTTGGTCTGCGTTACTATTTTCTTTCGTCATTAAATTGTTTTAATTTAGCGCAAAGTTATTATTTTTTTAGCTTATTACACCCTTAAAAATCTTAAGAAAATTATAATTTAAAAATTCTTATTCTTTATGCATATAATCAAACTTAATGCCATCGACTCTACAAACACTTATTTAAAGAAAATAAGTAGTAAAGAAGCGATGGATGATTATACTACAGTTACTGCAAATTACCAAACCCATGGCAGAGGGCAAATGGGAACAATTTGGGATTCGGAAAAGGCTAAAAACCTGATGTGCAGTATATTTAAAGATTGCTCTAAAGTTTCCATAAAGAATCAATTCTATATTAGTATGGTTACTTCTTTAGCAATTGTAAAGACTTTACAAAGCTTTTCAACCCCTAAACTAAGTGTAAAATGGCCTAACGACATTTTGTCAGAAAATAAAAAAATATGTGGAATTTTGATTGAGAATGTCATAAAAAACAATAAGCCTGAAGCATCAATTATTGGTATTGGCTTAAATGTTAACCAAACCGAATTTAAGCATTTGCCAAATGCATCATCTTTGAGGGTTATTACTGGAACTGTTTTTAATACAGATGAACTTTTACAGCTTTTAATAAAAAACTTGAAATACTATTTTACGATTTTAGAAAAAGGGATTTTGAATGTTTTAAAAAATGAATATGAAAACCTTCTTTTTAGAAAAGATAAACCTTCAACATTTAAAGATGCTACAGGAGTAATGTTTTCTGGATTTATAAATGGGATTTCAAATTCCGGAAAGCTTCAAGTTACTCTTGAAGATGAGATTTTAAAAGAATTTGATTTAAAAGAAGTCCAGCTTTTATACTAAAGTGAGTTGGGGATTTTGGTTGCTAAAGTTTCTATAAACTTACCAATAGGCCCTTTTATCATCATTGCCATCATAGGATTAAAATCGCCACTAAAGGTAAGTTGAACTTCACTTTTACCTGCTCCAATTTCAGTTATATTTCCTGTTAATGAAAAATCAAGCTTTCCACCAGCAGCACCTAAAATAATTTTATTTGGTGCTATTGCTTCTTTCTTTTTTAACACAATTTCTGGCATTCCTTTTAAAGCAAATAAAAATTTATCGTCTTCCAGCATTTCAAATTTGCTAATATTTTCTGGCATTAAAGCTTCAAAATTCTTTACATCAGATAAAAAATCGAATACTTCTTGAGCAGATTTTTTAATTGTTACTTTTGGAGATTCTAAATTCATTGTTGTTTAGTTGTTATGGTGTTTGTTGTAAGGTCGTTTGTTGTAATTATATATAATTGTTTCAGCTTAACAACATACAACTCAACAACTTTACATTATTACATCAATTAGCATTCCATTCGCTCGGATTGGCATTCCATAGTGACAAAGTTTCTACATCTTTTTTAGAAATATAGTTGGTTCCTAAAGCTTGTTCAAGTAAAGCGTTGTAATTACTTAATGTATGTAAATTAACATTTTCATTCTTAAAATTATCTGAAGCTATTTTAAAACCATAAGAGAAAATAGCAACCATGCCTTTTACATTTACATTAGCCTCTTTTAAAGCTCTTACAGCGTTTAAACTGCTTTTTCCAGTACTAATAAGGTCTTCAACCACAACAACATTTTGTCCTTTTTGTATAAATCCTTCAATTTGGTTTTGGCGACCATGCTTTTTTGCTTCAGGTCTTACATAAACAAATGGTAAATCTAAAAGTTGTGCAACCAAAATCCCTATTCCGATAGCACCTGTTGCCACTCCAGCAATAACATCTGGTTTGCCATATTCGTCTTCAATAAATCTTGCCATTTCTTCTCGAACATAATTACGAATTAGCGGAAAAGACAATATAATCCTGTTATCGCAATAAATAGGAGATTTCCATCCAGAAGCCCAATTAAAAGGGTCTTGTGGATTCAATTTTATTGCCTTAATTTGCAGTAATAATTCAGCAGTTTTTTTTGCTGTTTCGGTATTAATTATCATAGTTGCAAATGTATAAAGTTTTTATAAACGATAAACCAATAATCTTAACAAATAAGGTTGAACTAGAAACCAATTTTAAGAACTATAAATTAAAGACTGTTAATATTGAAAAAGCAATTAAAAAATTACAGCAAAAAGATATACAATCCATTAGGTTGATTGGCAAAAATAAAGACAAACTCCTTAAGCGATTTTTAAAACTCTTACCCAATGTTATTGCTGGAGGAGGAAAGGTTTATAACAAAAAAGGAGAGGTATTATTTATTTATCGAAATAATAAATGGGATTTACCAAAAGGGAAAGCCGAAAGTAAAGAAACCATAGATAAAACTGCCATACGAGAAGTAGAAGAAGAAACTGGTGTAAAAGGTTTAGAAATCACAAAGCCATTAGAAATGACCTATCATATTTTTAAACGCAATGGAAAATATAGAATTAAAATAACCTATTGGTTTGAAATGAAAACCAATTATGATGGTTTACTTTCTCCACAAGAAAATGAAGGGATTACTAAAGTAAAATGGCTAAACCCAAAACAAATTACTAAAGCGATGGAAAACTCTTATGCTAATATTAAAGAGTTGATGTAAATTTTGGTGTTTAACGTGTTTTTATAAGATTAGTTGCGTTGTTTAAGCAACTAATTTAGCAAATACAAACCGAATAGAAAATCCTCGCGGCTTTTCCAAGTACAAAACGACCAAGTCAATGAACTAGAAACGGTGTTGCCTGTAGTGTTTTCCGTTTAGCAATTTTTTATTAACTCTATGTGTTCAATAGTTTATTTAGTTTTTCAAATTCGTTATTAGAATTTAGTAACCTTCATTTGTTAATTTTGTGTTTCTTTAATCGACAATATCAATATAAATTACATATTTTATAATTTTATTTGTTTTTTTTACTAATTCTAAATCAGAATTATAGGAATTATTATATTTAGCCTGATAACCAATACTTATTTTGTGAATTTTAACTTTACTTCTTTCTTCGAATGATTCTGTGTAAAAATTAATGCCTTCTCCAATTTTTTCTTTTGTATCTCTATCTGTAATTTTAAAATTGCTAATATATTTGTATTCTTCAGGAACATAATTTATAATTTCATCAACTTGTTTTCGCATTAAATCATATTCGTTTTTTTCAAACCGAATAGATATTGTAGCCATATACAAATGGTCATCAACTAAAGATAGTTGAATATGATTGTCTTTACTATATATACATAGGTTATTGTAATAATCCAAATTAATTATATGTTTGTCACCAATTTCATAATCATCTAGGTCTTTAAATAATTCATTTGAAGGTTCTTTTATTGTTGTTATTGAATTTAGAGTGTTTGATATGTCAAATTTGGTATCTCCAATTTCAAATGGGAATAAATTATAGAATGTACAATTTGAATTATCAATATGATCATTTAAAATTAGTTGATTACCGTTAAAAGAGATTCTTCCGAGTTTTTGTATAACACTTTGTCCTAAAAGTAATGGTGCATTATCATTATCAATAACAGTTGCAACAATATTTTTTATAATAATTCCATCTATTTCAATACTCTGAAGGTTTATAAGCATTCCTTTTTCTACATTACCATTTGCAATAGTAAATTGAGTTTCTCCAACAATATCATTTTCAGTAATTAACCCTTGTTTTATTAAAAAAACAGCCTCTGTTATAGATATACTAACATCGGAAGCACCTGTGTCAAAAATAAATTTCATTGGAATACCATTTACTTTACAGGGAATTAAAAATATTCCATTTCGTTCTTCCATTTCAATGATTTTTTGACCTAAAACTATTGTTGGAAATAATAATAAAAATAAAAATAAATGTTTCATATT